>CAYYUP010000001.1:0-12943 GCA_964474905.1 uncultured Nannocystis sp.
GCAAAAGAAGGCCAAGGATGCGATGGCTCAGGATCGCAACCGCGAGTGGCGCAAAGACCAGGTCGAGGATCTGCGTCGGGGTAAGGTCAAGTTCAAGTCCAACGCCAACCACAAGTGGAACGTCAGCCTCATCGAGTTCGAGTTCGAGGATGACGCCGACGAGGAGATGGTCTGGACCCGCTCGGGCCGTTACCTCCGCAAGTTCTTCTTCTTCAAGGACAATGGCCTGTGGAAGGTCGTCTACGCCTACCAGACCGAGAAGTGGGGCAAGCCCTACGACACCGTCGTCGAGGAGACCTTCAAGAAGTGGTTTGGGATCAGCCCCGAGGCCAAGGTCAAGCAAGACCCCAAGACGGCCGCGCCGGTCCTCACCTACAACGAGTGGAAGTCCAAAAACGGCGAGAGGATTCGCTCCTTCGACCTCAGTGCTGTGCACGGCGTCTACATGGTCACCGTGCTCGACGGCAACATCGAGGACTCGATCGGCGAGCGCCTGCCCAACATGAAGGAAGAAGAGAGTTTCTCTTCAGACGTTGGTGATGTTCTTGGCGGTTCGGATGTCGCCTACGACGAGGACGGCAACATCATCACCACCGAGGGTGGTAGCCGCGACGACGACGACGACCTCTAGCGTCGGTCTCGATGTCAACGCCGCGCAGGTCTCTGACCCGCGCGGCGTTGTTACGTGAGGGGTGCGTCGGCGAGTGCCGGGATGCGGTCGCCGCATACGAGCGGCTGAGTTCCAGCGTGAACCGCGAGAGTCAGTCGCCCAGGTTGATAGGCTCGCCGACACCGAGAGGCCGGTCGCGTGTGGGGTCGAGCCCTGGATCGAGAACGGGGTCGGCTTCGAACTCAGCGTTGGCATCGGAATCCGGGGCGCGGTGGCGAGTCTTGAAAAAGAGCAGCGCCGAGGGGCCCTCTGGGGTGGTCTCGCCGCCTGTGCGGGCGTCGACGTTGCGGCTGATCAATCCCGGTGGCTCCTGGCGCGGCACTGCTTCGTGCGGCACACCAGCGACGACGTCGATCATGTAGTCGGTCCACAGGGGGGTGGCGGTGGTGTAGCTCGCGTCCTCGATGCCCATCGAGCGCTCGTAGGTATCGTCGCCCATCCAGGCTGCGGTCACGAAGCGCGACGTGAAAGCGACGAACCAAGTGTCCGTGGTGTTCTCGCCTTTGGATGCGGTGCCCGACTTGCCCGCCGCCGGCACACCGATCTTTTGCGCGCGGTAGCCGATGCCTGAAGTGACGACGTCACGGAGCAGGCGGCTGATCAGGAAAGCGGTGCGTTCGTCGATCACCTGTTCGCTCGGTGCGAGGGCGGTGGCGGCTAAGCGATTGAGACGGCCGGCGATGTCGAGCGCAGGATCATGCACAGCCCGGTTGTCGACGAGCAGAGTGCCATTTTTATCGGTGATTCTGCGGACATAGATAGGGTCTATCCAGGTCCCGCCGCGGGCGAAGATACCGAAGGCGCGGCTGAGTTCATCGGTGTGCACGCAGGATGCACCGAGGGAGAGCGCCCGGTCGGCGATAAGCTCAGTGCTAAATCCGAGGCGGCGAGCCCACTCGACGACTGCCTTGGCGCCGAGCGACTGGAAGAGCCGGATCGATGGCAGGTTGAGGGAGCGGATCAAGGCTGTTCGCAGGAGCACCCGACCGTCGAGCGTTTTACCGATGTTCTGCGGGTTCCACTCCTCACCTGGTTCGGGTTCGTAGGGCCTGTCCTCGAGAACAGATGCCATGTTGTAGGTGTCGCCATCGAGGGCGAGCGCGTAGTAGATCGCTTTGAACACCGAACCTGGCTGACGGCAGGCCTGGGTCGTGCGGTTGAACTGCGAGCGATCGAAGTCGGCACCGCCCTCCATCGCGGTCACATAGCCGCTCTGGTGGTCAAAGGTGTAGAGCGCGGCCTCGACCCGCGGTGGCTGGCCGAGTTCGACGAGCTGCAGGCCGCTGGCTCGATCGAGCCATAGCGTCGGAGCTGCGGGCGTTGTCGGAGCCTCGGCCTTGCTCTTGCTCTTGCTCTTGTCCCTGGATTTGCTCTTCGCAGGTCGATGGGTCAGCGGTCGCACCCAGATGACATCGCCGGGCTCGAGCGCACGCTCGCAGTTCTCGATGGTTCGGTCGTTGATGCCGCTGTTGCGATCGTAGTTCGCGGCCCAATTCATATGCTTGAGGGTGAGCAGGGCGACGTCGTGTCCGGTGGTGACCAGGACCTTGTTGCGCTTGACCTCGGTGACCAGGGCGAGGCGCCATCGACTGGGGTCATCGGTGAAGGGGCTCTTGCCGTAGCTCTCGCGGAGGCGCTGCACGAGGCGCTGACGAGCTGTCTCTTTGCGCAGGTTAGCGGTGGGGCCGCGCCAGCCCTGCCGGCGATCGAGGCGGCGGATATGCTTGCCGATCGCGGCGTGGGCCTGGGCGTGCATTTGGACCTCAGCTGGTGTCTCGATTTGGAGACCGCGGCCGAGCACCGCCTCTTTGCCGAAGGTCTTGATCAGCGTGCGCCGGACGTGTTCGGCGTAGTAGGGCGCTCGCAGGCGGAAGACGTCGGTGCGCTCGCTGAGCTCAAGAGGATCCTGTTTGGCGGCGTCACGCTCGTCATCGTCGATGTAGCCAGCGTCGACCATCGTCTGCAGAACAACGGCGCGTCGACGCAGCGCTCGCTCGGGGTTGGCGACTGGCGAATAGCGCGAGGGGGCCCGAGCGAGCCCCGCGATCAGGGCACATTCGGCGAGCGTGAGTTCGTCTAGGCGCTTGCCGAAGTAGCGACTGGCCGCGGCCGCGACTCCGTAGGCGCCGTGGCCCAAGAAAATTTTGTTGAGGTAGATCTCGAGGATCCGCGCTTTGCCCAGACGGGATTCGAGGTGCAGCGAGAGGATCGCCTCTCGAAGCTTGCGCTCGAGGGTCCGGTCGTTGGTCAGGAAGCCCTTTGCGACCTGTTGGGTGATCGTCGAGCCGCCCTGGACGACACTGCCAGAGCGCAGGTTGGCGACAGTTGCCCGTGCCAAGCCGCGAAAGTCGAGGCCGGGATGCTCGTAAAAGCGGCGATCTTCGGCGGCGAGAAAGGCGTGCTGGAGCTCTGCCGGGATGTCGTCGATGTTGGCGTAGGAGCGGTGCTCACGGGCGAGTTCGGCGAGCAGGGAACCGTCTGCACCGTAGATGCGCGTGACTCCGGGGGCCGAGGTTTCGTAGCTCGAGATCGTCTCGAGATCCGGCAGGTCCGCGGCGTAGTGGCGGAAGAGCTGATGACCGGCGATGACGACAAGGAGCCCAAAAACCAGGACCCCAAACGCGTAATACCGCAAGAGCCAGCCTAAAAGGCCGGCTCTCGCGGGATTGAGCACCCAAACGTGGGTGTTAGGTGCCCGGATCGGACTGTCCGGAGCCATCGATGTCGGGATCGTCCGAGTAGTTCTTCAGCGCCTTGAGAGCGCGGCTCTCGGCCGTGTTCATCGCTTCGAGACGCCCCTGAACCCGCTTGAGCAGCGATCCGTAGACGGCGGCGGCGTTGTTCTCTGGCTTGAGGCCGATGATGTAGCCGTACATGCCGCCGGTGGGGGTGACCGGCATGACCTGGCCCTCGTCGGTGCCGATTTGGGCGGTGACTGGCTCGCCGCCGACCTTGTCGATGATCTGGAGAGCCGTCGCTTTGCCCTCGCTGCCGGGCTCGCAGGCAGCCTCGCCGCAGACCGCACCGATGCGCGCGACGATCACCGCGCTGCCCTTCACGAACTTGATCGCGAAGACGCGGGGGCCGGAGCCCGCCTTGAGTGCATCGGCGTAGTTCTCGACGAAGGTGGAGAGATACGAGAGATCGGTCTTGAGGCCGTTGGCCTCCTCGTAAAGCTCGAAGGTCTTCTTGATGCCGGCCTTGTGCACGGCGGCGAGCTGCCAGCCGAAGAGGGCATCGATCTTGGGGTGTTGCTCGAAGGTCGCCTCGTTGAGGGCCTTGAGCTCGGCGGCGCCGGCCTTCGGATCCTTGGCCATTTTCTTGGCCAAGTCCGCCATCTGGAGCGAGATCTTTTTGCGGAGCTTGGCGACCTCTTGAACCTCGCCGAGCATGTCGAGGCCCTTTTTCTTGCCGCTCTCGACGAGTGCACCCTTGGACGAGATGCTGTTGCCAACCCAGCCCAGGGCCATGCCGAAGATGAGGGCGCCAACCGCCGCCATGATGACGATGCCCTTGTTGCTCTTGGCAGCAAAGTCGCCGCCGACATCGGCGATCAGGCCTTCGTTGGGGTCGAAGCTAGCGGTCCCTCCAGCGAATGCGTCGCCGGCTGCCTTTGGCTGCGCCGGTTGTGCCTGCGCGGGGGCGGCTGCCTGAGGCTTACGGACCTCGCCGGGGGCGAGGATCTCGACCGAAGGCTTGGGCTTGACCTCGCCGGGGGCGGGGATGTCCGCGGCCGGTTTGGGCGGGGCCTTTTGCCCCGGGGCGGGGATGTTTGCGCTGGGCTTTCGCCGCGGCGCACCAGGGGCGGGAACCCCCGCTGCGGGCTTGGGCGCCGCTGGAGCGTTCTTCTTGGCAAGGCGAGCCTTGAGGGCGCTCAGATCAGTTCCTGGTTTCTTCGGTGGAGTCAAGGCCGGGTCCCGAGTGTGTGTTTCGAGAAAAAGAGGGCGAAGAGAGAGTAGCGGCAGGATAGAGACAAGCCCGGATGGCGTCAACGGTGGGTCGACCGGGGCCGTAAAAGTCAGCCGAATCCGCGCTGGGCTGCGCGATCGGGTCGCCGTGCCCCGCCTATGCGCGCGGAGCCGCGGTCAGCGAAGAGCGAAGTGCTGAGAGCCCGCGTTCGGAGAGGGATACCGCGATGACCTCTGGACGAGGATCCGTCATCGGCACCAGCTCGCCTTCGATGCGCGTGGGTCCGTCGGCTGCGGGCATGAGCAGCGTGATCGCGTGGGCGGTCGACGCTGCGCTACAGGACCCGCGGCGGGAGCTCGGGCAGGAGGCCCAGGCGGAGAGATCGGCGATCACCCGGGGTGCGAGCAGGCAGCCGCTGATCGTCGCCAGTGGGGAGCCTGGTTTGTGCACTGCGTGTCGGCGCAGCGGAGCCTCGAGGATAGGCGCCAGCTGTCGGAGAGCGCCGCGGCCGAGTGCTTCGATCTCGGGGTCCAAGTCGCGACGAAGCAGATCTAAAAGGTGGAGAAGCACGCCCGCGGAGCCGAGTGTGATCGTCTGGACGAGGGCCCAGCCGTGGGCGCTCGTCAGGCCGAGCGCGAGGCGCAGCGGTCGGTGACCGGCGGAGATCAGGCGGCGAGAACCGTGCTCGTTGCCGGCGGTGCTGCCGAGCTGATGACGGCGCCGGCTCCGACGATCGATGCCGTGCGTATCGCCGGTGTTGCGTCCGAGGAGGCGCATCGGCTCGAAGGAGGGCTCGCCATCGATCACGCGCAGATCTCGATCGAGATCCGGTGGGTACTCGGCGAGCGTCGTCCGCGGGGCGAGGGTGCACTCCCAATAGCTGGGATCCAGGTGGGGACAGGGCAACGGAGCCAGGGGATCACGCATCGAAGCCGGAGACTTGCACGTGTGCGTCTATGTAGGCAAAAAAGTTACGCAGCCCTCCGACGGGGCAGAAATTCGGGGTGTGCATCGCACCTCTTTAGGATCAGGGAATGGTTGCCTCTCTGCGCTCTCCTGTTCTCAGCGGTCTCGATCGCCTCGGCGCAGGCGAGGGGCCTGAACTCCGCGGTGTGCCGGTGGCGTTGCTCTGTCATCCGGCCGCGATCAATCGGGACCTCGTACACGCCCGCGAGGTGCTCGGCGGACCTGTGGGTGCGGAACTCGTGGCGCTCTTGGGACCTGAGCACGGGCTCGACGCGAGCGCTCAGGATATGGAGCCGGTGAGTGATGGATCGGCGTCTATCCCCAGCTACAGCCTCTACGGTGAGGACTTCGACAGCTTGCGTCCGCGACCGGAGATGTTCCATGGGGCAGATTGGCTGGTCTGCGATCTCCAGGACATCGGCACCCGCTACTACACCTATGTGTGGACGATCCTACTGGCCGCCGAGGTGGCGATTGCAGCCGGCATGCGGGTGCTTCTGCTCGACCGGCCAAACCCGCTCGGTGGTCTCGAGGCAGCGGTCGAGGGCGGCGCGATCGAGCCCGGACAGGAGAGTTTTGTCGGCCTCCACGACGTCAGTACTCGCCACGGCCTAAGCGCTGCGGAGTTGGTGACGATGGCCCTCAGTGAGCGCGGCGTCGCCGGTCGCGAGCGCCTGCAGGTGCTGGAGTGTGCGGGGTGGCATCGGCATCAAATGTTCCAAGAGACAGGTCTCCCGTGGGTGCTGCCCTCGCCAAACATGCCGACCGTCGAGACCGCGCTGGTCTATCCGGGCCAGTGTCTTTGGGAGGGCACGAATCTCTCGGAGGGCCGGGGCTTGACCCGCCCCTTTGAGATTTTTGGCGCGCCCTTTATCGACGGACGAGCTCTTGCAGCGGCGATCGATCCCGAGGATCGGCCAGGGCTCACCCTTCGAGCCTGCACCTTCAAGCCGACCTTCCATAAATTCGGCGGTGAGCGCTGTGGTGGTGTTCAGATCCACATCCGCGAGGCCGCCGAGGTGCGATCGCTGCGCTGCTCGTGGGCGCTCCTTCGGGCCTCTTGGCGGCTCTCCGAGGGGGCGATGCGTTGGCGCACCGAGGCCTATGAATTTGTCGACGACCGGCCGGCGATCGATCTGCTCGCGGGTGGACCGTGGCTGCGCGAGGCCATCGAGGCTCAGATCCCCGTCGCCGAGCTAGTCGCGTCGCAGGAGTCGGCGCGTCAGGCTTTCCTCGCCCGTCGTCGGCCCTTTCTGCGCTATCCCGAGTGAGCCGCGGGCGGGGGCGCGCTGGCGGAACTCGGCGTTAGTATCAGCGCCATGTCTCGCCCCGTGCTCGCGGTCCTCGGCGGATCTTTTAACCCGCCGCATATCGGTCACGCTCTGATTCCGAGCTATCTCCGGCTGCGCGGGCTGGCGACTCGGATCGTCGTCGCGCCCTGCTGGTCACATCCCTTCGCTAAATCGATGGCGCCCTTCGATGTCCGCCTCTGTTGGACCAGGGCGGCGATGTCTTGCCACGGCGACGAAGTGATCGTCAGCGATCTTGAGGCCGAACTCGCGGCGGGGCGAGGGCAGGGACCCAGCTACACGATAGAGCTGCTAGAAGCGCTCGCCGAGCGTTCGCCTGGCTACGATGTTCGCCTGGTCATCGGCACGGATATCGTCGCTCGCGGCGAGTTTGATCGATGGCACCGGGTCGACGAGTTGCGGCGTCGTTTTCCACCGATCATCATCGCTCGCTCTGGGTACTCAAATCCCGAAGAGTGCGCGCTGCCGGAGGTCTCGTCGACGGCGATCCGGGATCTGCTCGCGGATCCTTCGGCGCCGGGGGCCCGGGAGCGTCTGGCCGCGAGCGTGCCCGCGGCCCTACTGCCGCTGCTCGTCGATCCTTCGCCTGGGTGTATATGGCTCATAGGACATGGCCATGTGGCCATGCATGCGGAAATCTGGTTGCGCGGCCGCGGCTGGACCACTCGGATGATCGGCGCACGTGCACTCGTCGCAGGGGAGGGGGCGCTGGCACTGGAGGAGGGGGAGACGCGGCCCGATGCGATCTGGGTGCTCTGTGGTGATCCGGTGATTCCCACGGTGGCAGCGACATTGGCGAAGAGGCTCGATGTGATGGGGCTTAAGGGGTCGGTGCCGGTGCCGGTGCTGCATGCTGCGGGCGCATTGCCGGCCGTTAGCGAGAGCGCGCTCGGTCAGCTCGCGGGCGCTGGCCATCCGGTCGCCACTCTGCACCCGATTTGCTCGCTCCGGCGGGAGCAGCTCGCCCATTCGCGTCTCCGAGCGGCGACCTTTGGGGTCGAAGGCGACGACGTGGCGGTCGAGATCGCCGGGCGTATGGTCGGGGGCCAGCCGACGATCGATCTCAGCGGGCTCGACGAGCGCGGGAGGCGGGCTTACCACGGCGCCTGTGCGCTCGCGGCCAACCATCTCGGGGTGCTCTACGGGGAGGCCTGTGCGGTGCTCGAGGCCGAGGCTTGTCCGCGTCGACCGGCGGAGCAGGCGATGGCTTCGCTCCTGCGATCGTCCCTGTCAAACCTGCTGGCGTTGGGCGTGCCCGCGGGTGTCACCGGTCCGGTCGCGCGTGGCGACGGGGCGGCGATCGACGGTCACTTAGAGGCGCTCAACGGTCCGACCAGGGCCATTTACCGGCTGTTGAGCGAGCGGTTGGCGGAGATCCTCCGGGACGTCGAGATCGCGCCCTCGGAGCCCTGAAGATTGTCCGCAGCCGATCCTGAGATCAGCGGGCAAGCGCGAGGCCGCGGCTCGTCTCGAGCTTGAGTTCGTCGTCGCTGACGATGATGTCGAGACGCAGTCCGGCCCGGATCCGGCCGCGGAGAACAGCATCGGCGATCAGCGGCTCGACCATGCGCGCCAGGAGGTGGCGGAGCGGGCGGGCGCCCAGGGTTGCGTCTTCGCCACAGCGATCGATCAGCAGATCACAGGCCTCGTCGCTGAGCTGGTACTGGATGCCGCGCTCGGTGAAGAGGCGCTCGCTCGAACTCTTGACCAGACGGTGGCAGATGCGGGCGAGTTCGCGGCGGTCGAGGGGATGGAGGATGAGCGGCGCCTCGATGCGGTTCCAGAGTTCGGTCGGGAAGGCGGAGCGGGCGGCTGCGAGTACGGCTTCTTCGTCGAGTCGGGGACCGCTTGCGTCGCCTCCGCGACCGCGATGGCGACGGGGTGCCGCCTTGATCAGGTTTTCGCCGCCGAGGTTCGAGGTCATGATGATCAGCGCGTGACGAAAGTCGATGGTGCGCCCGCGGCCGTCGGTCAGCCGACCCTCGTCGAAGACCTGCAGCAGGAGCTGGTGCACGTCGCGGTGGGCTTTCTCGATTTCGTCGAGCAGGATCACGCAGTGGGGTTGCTTGAGCAGCGGGTCGGTGAGCGCACCGCCCTGCTCGTGGCCGATGTAGCCCGGTGGCGCGCCGACGATCCGAGCGACCGCGTGGGCTTCGGCGTACTCGCTCATGTCGAGGCGGAGCATTGCGTCGCTTCGATCAAAGAGCGCCGCTGCCAACGACTTGGCGATCTCGGTTTTGCCGACGCCGCTGGGGCCAAGCAGCAGCGCCGAGATCACCGGTCGCTGGGAGCCGAAGCCGGCGCGGTTGCGACGGACTAGCTGAGCGATGGTGTGCAGGACATCTTCGTGACCGACGACGCGGCGGCCAAGCTCGGCCTCGAGGTCGAGCATGTCTTGACCTCCCTGGCCCTGCACCCGCTCGCGGGGGACCCCAGTGCGCTCGCAGACGATGTCGACCCAGGTCTCGCGGTGGACCCTCTCGTCACCTTCGCGGGCGACTCGGGCGCAGCTCAGATCTAGGAGATCGAGCGCTCGGCCGGGCAGCGCTAAGGGTCCGCCAAGGAAGTCGACTGCCAGGCGGGCGAGTTCCCCGAGATGAGCGTTGGGGGCCAAGCGGACCCCGTGCTCTTCGATGATCGCGGGGGCTGCGATCTTGACGGCGGCCCGCAAGTCGTCGCCCTCGAGCGTCGGCATGTCGATCACATCGAGCGTCGCGCCGAGCCCGGGCAGCCACGATGCCAGACGGCCTCGGCCTTCGTGCGAGAGGATCGTTAAGACCGGAGGCCGGCCGCTGGTCCAGATCTGGCTGAGTACGCCGAGGAACTCCGGCGGCGCATCGGCGAGCAGGCGATCGAGGTCGTCGAGGATGGCGACGCCGGAGTTCTTGGCGACGATCGACAGGTCTCGCCGCAGCTCGACCTCGGTGGTGTAACTCGGGGCGCTCAGGTGAAAGACGGGGCGGTCCAGGACTCGTGCGAGATGGGATGCGACCAGCGAGCGGCCGCTGCCACGGGCGCCCAGGAGGAGCGGCGGCCTGGGTGAACGGCGGAGCAGCGAGTCTGCGAGACGAGCGAGCAACGCCTCATGCCCGTGCAGCGGCTGAAGTTCGGCGGGATCGATCGCCTGGATCGCGGGACGCCGCTGTTTCTCGGTCGCGACACTCTCGTCGTTATCTGCAGGGCGGCTCTCGACCGGCGCCCGATCGTCGGGCTCGATCTGCTCGCTGCGAGGGTCCTGCGGGTTGTTGGGCTCGCTGTGCTGGCGACGTCGGCCTTGGCCTCCGCCGAGCACAGGTTGCGAGCGGCGGCGGGGTTGCGCAGCAGTGCTCGTGCTCGTGCTCGCTTCGCTGCGATGGCTCGGCTCTGAGCGCACGCTCTGGCGCATTGGCCTCGCGTTTGGGCTCTGCAATGTGGTCGGGCCGAGCACTCGCATCTGCTCGATCACACGCTTGCGAAGGTGCGCTCCGGCGATCCCAACCCGCTCGAGGAGCTGGTAGGCGTGGCTCTCGGCGGTACGCACGATGGCCAGGAGCTGGTCGAGTTCTCCGCGGTTGCGGCTGCCACCGCGCTGCACGAGCCGGAGTCGCCAATCTGCGGGCTCGCTGCTGACCTCGCCGTGCAGCTCTGCGTGATGGTGGGCGAGCTCTTTATCGCCGACGCCGTACTCGCTGAGGAGCCTGCGCACGGTCTCGTGGGTGCAGAGTTCGATGAGAAGCTCGCAGGAGCAGTGATGCCCGCGGCTCTGGGGCGCACGTCTTCGGCTCGGGCGCGCACCTGGTTCGAGGGGGCCAGCGAGGCTCATGTCTGGACGCTAACAACCGGCGATCGTTGGGGCAAAAAAATCGCCAGCAGCGGGGTCCGTCGCCTGTGACCCATGCCACGGATGAGCCGCGCGAAGATTGCCGGTTCGCTGGGGATCCGCTAGCTAAGCAGGCTATGGCCGGCACCGAAGAGCGCGCAAAACCTCGCCTCCAGATCCTCGTATGCGACGGGCCGAGCTGTGGCGTGACCTACGAAAGCGAGCTCCTAAAAGAGCTGATCGCGGGCCGTCTCGCCGCCGACGACGATCTCCAGAGGCGTTGCGTGATCGTCGACTACGGCTGTTTTGGCCGCTGCTCTGAGGGACCCAACATGTTTATCCGCGAACTCGCCTCGGGGGAGGACGCCGAGCGCGAGCCCGATCCCGATGAACTCGAGACTCCGCGGGGTTTTTATCCCTCGATGGATGCGGCAAAGGTCGAGCGTATTGTCACCGAGCACTGCAGCCGCGGCCTGCCAGTCGAAGAGTTGCTCGAGGACTACTGACCACGGACCCGTGCGACGGCTCAGGCTTGGAGCGGCGGATCGAGCGGGATCCAGAAACGAAAGCGCGAGCCGGAGCCCAACTTGGAGGCGACGCTGATGTCACCGCCGAGGCGCTGGCAGAGCCTCCGCGTGAGTGCGAGGCCGAGGCCGGTGCTGCCGAAGTGTCGCCGGGTCGCGGCCTGATGCGTCTTGCCGAAGCGGCGGAAGATTTTCGGCAAATCCTCGGCGGCGATACCGATCCCGGAGTCGCGGACCTCGATGATCAGGTAGAGCGACTCGCCGCGGATCTCGGGGAACGCCTCGACCCGGATCTGACCGTCGTAGGTGAACTTGCTGGCGTTGCTCAGGAGGTTGTGCAGGATCTGGCGGAGGCGAGTGTGATCGGTGTGCACCGTGGCAGCGGTGTCGGCGATGTCGATCTCGAGGCGGTTGCGGTTGGCCTCGAGCTGGGGGCTGATGATCTCCGCGACCGTCGCAAAGAGCGGTCCTATCGCGACCTCTTCGAGGTGAATCTCGAGATCGCCGGACTCGACCTTCTCAAGATCCTGGAGATCGTTGAGGAGGACCATCAGATAGTTGCCAGCGCTGAGGATTCGGTGGCCGTCGTGGGCGAGGTCTTCGAGTTCGAGTGCGGCGAGGTCCTCGGTGAGCATTTCGCCGTAGCCGATGATCGCGTCGAGAGGCGTGCGTAGTTCGTGGCTGAGCGCGGCGACAAAGAGCGACTTAGTGGTATTTGCGTGTTCTTCTGAGTCCCGTGCTTCTCGGAGTTCTGCGCTCTGCTCCTCTAGCAGCGCCTCGAGTTCGGCAGCGCGTCGCTTGAGCTCGAGGTTGGCCTCGTAGAGCGAGCGGGTCTTGCTCTCGACGTATCGCTCTGCCTCTGCGCGGGCCCGATCGACGCGAGCGAGGCGATGGCGGAGGGCTTCTACCTTGTCCATAATCGGCCTCTACTTCCGGTGTAGGGTGAAGATCACGTGGGTATTGTGCTCGCCCGAGATGTCCTCTTGGCGGACCTCGATCGACTCATTGAAGTGCTTGATGGAGGCGGCAATGAGTCCGGTTGCGAGGTAGGCGAGGCCGCGTTTGGATCGATACTCGAGGAGCAAATCGCCGAGGATAGGCTCTGAGCAAGCGAATGTCGGCAGCTCCGCGTCGGCGTAGAGCTTGCGCACCTCGATGTGGATCTCGTCTTCGATCCGACGCAGCAGATCGTAGGTCCCGTCGATGTCGGCAAAAAAACCGCGGTGGCTGCGGAGAAAGGCCTGAAAGAGGTGGATGCCGAGGTCTCGGGTGAAGGCCGCTGTCGAGATCTCGAGGCGCAGAGAAAATGCGGCGATGAGGGTGCTCAGCTCATCGTCGGAGTAGGTCCCGACCGAGGTATAGGCGCCCTCTGATGGCAGTTTGCAGGAGCGAATCACCTCCTCGACGATCTCGGTTGAGAGGGCGCTCTCCGCCATCGACAGCAGCTCAGTGAAGATTATTCCTTTCACAGATCCCCCTCTGCAACGCTTGTCGCCGCGTGCTGGATCAAGTGTACACGCGGCCGCCGAGATTCGGGCCACACGGCCGCCGCTTCGCCCGTTCACTTGCGCGCTGGGTACATGTTTGTAGGGCCATGTCGTGACGTGCCACCGATCTGGGGTCCGCGCGTCTGTCTGGAGGAGCAGCTGGTTTCGAGCCTTGGCGGACCATGATCGCGCTGCGCTGATCGTGCGGAGTAGGGGCCTGTGCGCGCGCATGCGATCGGAGTTTTTGTCGGCAGGTCGGCGGCGCTCGCGAGGCGGCG
>CAYYUP010000001.1:13043-182943 GCA_964474905.1 uncultured Nannocystis sp.
GCGCGCATGCGATCGGAGTTTTTGTCGGCAGGTCGGCGGCGCTCGCGAGGCGGCGCTCGCGAGGCGGCGGAGGTCTCTGAGGTTCTCGATCCGCGGACTCAGGTGGGCACTTGGGGCATCCTCGGAGGCCTGTGCGGGGCGAATCAGACGCGTGCTCCTCGGCGCTTGGCTGCGGTGTAGGATCGCGGCATGAACTCCTCCACGGATGCTGTCGAGATCGATGTGCTCATCTCTCGTCTCCATGAGGCCCACCCCGGGGCCCGCTACGAGCTCGACTGGGAGACGCCTGAGCAGCTCTTGGTCGCGACGATCCTCGCGGCGCAGTGTACGGACGAGCGGGTGAATCGGGTGACCAAGGAACTCTTTGTGACCTACCCGGATGCTGCTGCATTCGCCGCTGCCGAGCGCGAGGAACTCGAGCTGGCGATCAAGGCGACCGGATTTTTTCGCCAAAAAGCGAAGACCGTGCAACGGGTCTGTCAGGCGTTGGTCGAGCACCACGGCGGCGAGGTTCCGCGCTCGATGAAGGCGATGGTCGGGCTCCCGGGCATCGGTCGCAAGAGCGCCAACGTTGTCCTCAACACAGCGTTTGACATGGCGACCGGGATCATCGTCGATACCCATGTTGGCAGGGTTGCACCGCGCATGGGGCTGTCGACGGCGAAGAAGGCGGACCGGATCGAGCGCGATCTTATGGCTCTTGTGCCAGAGTCGGAGTGGACGTTTTTTGGTCCGGCAATGGTGCTTTTTGGACGCTATACCTGCACCGCGCGTGCGCCGAAGTGCGAGGCATGTGTGATGGCGGATGCCTGCCCGAAGGTCGGCGTAGAAGGGTCGCGGTAAAGGCCCACGAGCCGAGCGTAGGCGCCCGCCTCAGGGGCCACTGTCACTCTCCTCGCTCGGCTCTAGTGCGCTATGATCGATGTATGGCACGTTGGCTGGTGGTGGTATTGGCCCTGGGGGTCACGGGCTGCTCGTCCTCGGATCTTGACGATCTTTGCAAGCGGGCGAGTGCCTTGGCGGAGCGGCGGGATGAGTCGCCATCAGCGCGGGTGAAGGACCTCTTTGAGGGGTGGAAACCCGAATCTAGGCAGGGTCAGGCGATCCAGAAGTCGATGCGTCGGGACGGCGAGATCGCGAGCTACGGGGTCTTTCGCAAGCTGATCACCAGCAAGGCGAGCACCGCATGGCAGTGTCCGGCGATCGAGCGATTGATGGTCGAGCCGGTGAGGGACGACGCTGATGAACTCTGTCGGGTGAGCGCCACGATCGCGGTGGACGAGGCCGACTCGAGCACACTCTCTGCGCGCCTGGAGGAGGGGTGGGCCCCGAGCAGTGTCTGGGGTTCAACGGTGCGCAGCGGTCTGCGACGGGTGCCCAGCGGTGAACTGATGGCCCGCATCGGCGAGTCGTATGCCGACGAAACCGGTAGGCAGTGGAGCTGCCCAGCACTCGTCGAGATCGTCCGGGTGGCGAGGCGTCATGATTTCGAAAACTGGTGCGAACTCGCGGCCAAGGTCGACGAGGGAGCGACGGGGGGCAAGCCTGTGCACCTCCGGCGGGCAAAGATGCAGCAGCTCACCGGTAAGCCGCTCGCCTTCAGTTTGGAGGACTTGCGCGGCCTGCAGGAGACGGTCGGGGCGGAGCGATGCCCGGTGCTAGAGCGGGTCTTGGGGCTCGTCGGCGATCACCGCAAGATCGACGCAGCGGTCGACGACGTGGGCGACGATGAAAACGTCGACAGTGGTGATGACGACGACAGCGACGGAGGCGACGAGGGCCGCTAGGCTCTCCGGTGGTCGCTCAGGCCAGCGGCTCGCGGATACTGCCGAGGACGATCCCGCGGGTTGCGAAGTCCGCGAAGAGACCGCTCATACGCCCAAGAACCTCATCGTTGAGGTCGAGGCCGATCGCGGAGGTGCCGCGGATCAATGCCTGTTTAACGGTCTCTCCAGACAGTAGAAGATCGCTGATGGCCGCCGCGAGCGGGCTGAGGTGGAGAAAGCGGACCTCGTGTTCGTCATCGCGATAGATCAGCAGCGCGGTCGCCTTAACCTGCGCTGGCGTGCGATCGTCGCAATCCTCGGGGAGCTGGTGGATCGCGTGGGCGTAACGCTCGATCCGGGCGCTCGGATCAAAGACCAAACGGCTCTCGAGCGCGAAGGCTTCGCTCATGCCAGCGGGGGGATCTGCGACCGGAGCCGCACTGACGAGCATCTCGACCGATTCGTGGTGCAGCAGATCGACCAGGTAGTCAGGGACCTCAGGATCGGCGAGCCAACGGGGGCTCACCCAGGCGACCCACTCATCGATGAGTTCGCGGAAGATTCGCGAGCGAGGTCCGGTGTCGGCGAGCCAGCGGTTGATCCAGTCGGTCCGCGTATCATCGATGCGAGCGAGGGTCCGCGGCAGCATGTCGCTGAGGAGACTGTGGATTGAGCTGCGTACGAGCTGGCGATAGACAGCAATTCGGGGAACTCCCATCGCCTTGAGAGCAGCCTGTGTGCTGTCTTCATGGTCAGGTTCGGTGCGCAAAGAATCGCCAGCCGGGAGATCGAGGAGTCGCCGCGCGAAGCTTCGTTGGAGTGCACCTAAGTCGTCTAAGCCGCGATCAGGTGCCTCGCTGCGGCGGCCTGGGCCCGGGTGGAGAGTGCCCTTGTGAAAGGTCTCGAGGGCGCGCTCGTAGGTGAGCTGGAGTTTCTCGACTTCACGGCCGAGATCTGAGAGCGCTGGGATCTTGTTGTCGCGCTCGTAGATCACCGGCAGGGGTCCAGTCCTGGCGATCACCCAGGCCATCAAGGCCTCGACCTCGGCTGGCACGCTGGTCCCGTGGGTATCGATGATGAGCCCGTCGTAGCGATCAGCGAAGCGCTCGCCGCCGGCGACGTGGAGTTGGATCACTCGGGAGAGGTCGAGACCCTCGAGGTAGACATAGGGATCAAAGCCGTGGTTTTGGGCATTGACGAGTACGTTGTTGACGTCGAGTAGCAGCTTGCAATCGGCCCTCTCCAGGAGCTCGGCGAGGAGGTCGCGCTCGGCGATGCCCATGATCGCGGACTCGCTCGGAGACCAGCCGGGGGAGCCGTAGTAGCTGATATTTTCGACCGAGAAGGGGCGGCCCAGCAGGTCCTGTACCCGGCGGATGCGGTCACTGACAGCTGGCACGATCCGGCGATCGACGGGCAGGGGCAGGAGGTCGTGGAGGCAGCGGCGATCGGCATCGCTCCAGCACAGGTGATCGCTGTGACGCGCGGCCCCGAGGTTGTCGAGAGTGCAGCGGAGGTCGCGGATATAGCCCGGTTCAAGTGCCTCTTCGCCGCCGATCCCGAGCATCAAACCGTGGGTCAGGATCGGGTAGTCGGCGGCGACCGCCTCGAGGGCACTGGGGAAGTAGCCGCCCCGACGGATGTAGTTCTCGGGAGAAATTTCGAAGAAGCGGATCGAGGCGGGTGCGTTGCCCTCGGCGACCTCGTCGATGAACGCCCAGCGGAGCCCTAGGCCGACACCCGTGGGTGAGTTTGTGTCCATCAGGGTCTCCGTCGGATCACTTGGCCGGGTTTGTATTGTCGGCGGCCTTTGCCTTTGCCTTTGCTCCACAGCCGCCTTCGCAGGCCTCGGCGCCGCATTTCATCTCGGCCTTGGCCTTGCTGTCGCAGTCGCCCTCGCAGGCCTCGGCGGCCTTGGCTTTGGCTCCGCAGCCGCCTTCGCAGCCGCCTCCGCACTTCATCTCGGCCTTGCCGTCGGTCTTGGGCGTTGCCTTGCCGCCGCAGGCACCCTCGGCGCAGCCCCCTTCTGCACACTTCATTTCGGCCTTGGCGGCCTTGTCAGCGCTGGCGTCGGTCTTGTCGGCCTTGTCGGCCTTGTCGGCCTTGTCGGCCTGGACTGGCTTCTCCGCCGTGCGGATCTCGGTCACGTCGGACTGCGAAGTGCAGGCCCCAAGCGGGAATCCGCTGCCGAGAACGGCGAGTGCTGCAGAGATTGTCTTGATGTCCACTGGCGGGATCCTATTCGTTGATCGGGCAATTGAACAGGGCCACAGCCCATCGGAGCTGCGGCCCGTATTGGGTCGTTGGTATCGACGGCCTAGCCGCAGGTACCTTCGCCGCACTTCTCTTCGGCGGCCTTTTTCTTCTTCTTCTTCTTCTTGGTCTTGGTCTTGGTTTTGGTCTTGGTCGGCTCTGGCGTGGCCTCGGTTTTGGCGATGGTCTCAGAGCTCTGGTCGCTGCTGGCGTCGGCCTCGGAGTCGCCAGCGACGGCGCTTTCGGCTGTGCTCGCCTCGGCGTCTGCACCTGCTTCGGCGTCGACGCTATCCTCATCAGCGTGGTGCTCGGCGCCGCAGCCTGCCTCACCACCGCAGTCCTTTTCGCCCTTGTCGCCGCCGCATCCCTTTTCACCGCCGCATCCCTTGTCGCCGCCGCAGCTCTTGTCGCTGGCTCCCTGCTCGGAGCCCGGGACTTCGGTCGCATCTGCCTGCGAACTCTTGCAGGCAGAGAGGTTGAGTCCGGTGCCAAGCACCGCGAGGGCGGTATAAATTGTCTTGATGTCCATTGTCTTCTCCTGGTCGCTATGAATGTGTGTCGCCTACTTGGCGGCCTTTTCGTCGGCCGGGGGGGCGGGCGCCTTGTCGGCTGCAGGTGCGGCCGGCTTTGGGCTCTTGGCGCCGGCGGTCGCGGTGAACTCGACCCCGACCATGGCCTCCTTGGAGACCTTGTCGGAGAGGGCACCTAGGGTCTTTGCGGCGAGCTTGCCGAAGGCCTCGCGGGGCTGCACTTCGTACTCTTCGAGGCCGATCGCCAGGAGCTTGACGGTCTTGACCTCGATCGACTTGGGCGTATCGCCGTCGAAGTGGAAGACGACCTCGAGCTCGGCCGCCTTTTTGGCCTTGCGCTGATGGAGGAGGAACTCGCCCTCGACCTTGAGTGTCACCTTGCGCTCGGCGCCCTCCATCTTTGAGATGTCTTTCTCGGAGGCCGAGAGCACGTTTTGCACCGAGTACTCGATGAGAGCATTTTTCTTGCGATCCTCTTCGGGTGCATCCTCGCCGATCTCGAGCCAGGCGCGGGCGTGTTCGTTTTGCAGGTCGCTCTTGGTCTCTTCGCCGTACTCGCCCTCTTTTTCGGCCTTGCTCTGGAAGAGCTCGAGGTCGGTGATGTCGACGTGAACGAGGCCTGTGCTCTTGGTGACGTCCATGAAGTCGACGGTCACTTCGCCGCTGATCGCGTTGGCTGGCACGCGGCCGCGGATCTTCTCGAAGGGTGCGTCCATCTCGAAGCTGAGCTTGCCGCCCTCGGCGTCGATCTTAAACGTCGTTGCGTCGAGGCTCTTCGGCTTGACCGGCGCCTCGAGCTTTTCGGCCTTCTCGGCGAGCGGCTTCTCGGGCTCGCCGCTGCAGCCGGTGAAGAGAGGAGCGAGGGCCAGCGTGGCCAGTGACATGGAAAGGATCGCGCGTCGCATGGTGGTGTTCATCCGTGTGGTCATAGGTTCGTTGACCGTCGCCGGCGTGTTACACGATGCGTGCTCTGCGGACAAAGAAAGTGAGGCCGCTTTCGCACTTTTAAGGCATCCTGCGAGGGTGTAGGGCAGCGAACGACGTCTGCCACCGTGTTCCGTGAACGATCGTCGTTCGTGTTCGATCCTTCGAATTTCGCGGCGGCGGCGCGCATCGTCGCGCTACTTGCAATCGCCCCCGAGCAGCGGCGTATCGCACCCCTCGAAGTCGAAGGGGATGCACGTGTCGAGGAACTCGTAGGGTTGTTTGGGGTCGACGTCGATTGGGCAGGCGTAGGTGATCGCGTCGCCACAGGCGCTCTCTGGAATGCAGCCTTGGAACTCGAGGAGGGGGAACGTGCAGTGCTTGACCAGGTTGACCTTCTTGGCGAACAGACCCATGCAGCCGACGTCCTGTTCGCATTGGGCTTCATTGAGGTCGTAGCATTCGTCGCCGCCGGTGCTGCTGGTGCCGGTGGTAGTAGTGCCGGTAGTCGTGGTGCCGGTAGTGCCGGTGGTGCCGGTGGTGCCGGTGGTGGTGCCGGCGCCGGTCGTGTCGCTGTCGCCAGTGGTGTCGGTGTCGCCCATCGAGGTGGATTCGCCGCTGCCCGTGGACGTTCCGGTTTCATCCGCGGTGGTGCCGGTGGCGGGTGCCGAGTCAGAAACGCTACCACTGGCGCCGTTTGTGCTCTCAGGCGATGTCGTGGTGCCTGTGCTGGTGGTACCGGAGGTGGAGGAGGCGCCACTCGCTGCGGTCTGAGTTGTGTTCGTGTCGAGCTCGACGATCATCGAAGAGCAAGCGAGAGAGAGGCTCGCAGAGCTAAGTATAAGGATCGAAAAAATACGCATGAACGCAGAGTAGAGGAAGCTCGAGCGAGTCTCCAGCCGAAATCACCGGGCGTCGTTGTCGATGCCAAGCATCGCTTCGATCGTCACGCGGGCGATCGCCTGGTAGGTAGGTCGTGCTTCGTCGTAGATCGATCGAGCGCGCCGTGAATTGCCGTCGGTCTCGAGGAGCGCACGGTAGAGCGTCGTCAGGTATTTGCGCCGCCCGATGGTCGTCAAGAACCAGCGTAAACGTTGGTCTACACCCTTGTATCGCGCTCGTATCGAGATCTCGAGCCAGGCGGCAAGGAGTTCGCGGTTGTCACTCTGGGTCAGCTCGTGATGAGCGTCGAGGTCGGCGAGTTGGGTCGCAGAGACGTCGGCGGGCAGGCGATCGATGAAGTGCATCCAATGTAGTGGGCTCCACTTCTCACCGAGGGCACGGCTCTGGAGAGTTCCGGTGCTCCAGGCTGCAGCGTCGGCCTCGACGGCGATAAACGATTCGGCCCGCGGATTTGGTACGTCGCTTTGGAGGCCAGGGCCGTAGATCCAGAGGTCCAGATCCGGGGCCTTATGGCCCGGTAGCGGCGTCGAGACGTCGAGCAGGCGTGTTTGTGTGAACTCGACGAAGGCGGCGGTCGTCTGGCTGGTGAAGGCGTGCTCGTCGAACCACGCGCGGAGAAATGGATCGAAGCGCTTGCGCCCGTAGGTGTCCTCTAGGAGGCGGAAAAAGAGCGCGCCTTTCTCGTAGGCGACGTCGGAGAAGACCGCGTCGGGATCGCGGCCATGCTCACTCGATCGCAGGCTTTGCTCGCTCTTTGGGATCTCGGCGAGGGACTCCAGGAGCAGCTGTTTACCCAGCGTGGCTTCCATCTCGGCGCGCTCGCGGCCGTAGAGCGCCTCGATGATCCGTCGCTCGAGATAGGTCGTTGGGCCCTCGTTGAGCCAGAGATCATCCCAGGTCGCGTTGGTCACCAGATTGCCCGACCAGGAGTGGGCGAGCTCGTGGGCGATCAGCGAGATGAGCGAGCGATCGCCGGCTAGGATCGTCGGCGTCGCGAAGGTGACGATCGGGTTTTCCATGCCACCAAAGGGGAAGGAGGGCGGCAGGATCAGCACTTCGTAGCGCCCCCAGCGGTAGGGTCCGAAGTCGGCTTCGATCGCTGGCAGCATCGTCTCGAGTTCGGCGAGTTCTTCGGCGGCTCCGGGCAGCACGGCAGGCTCGGCCCAGACAGCCGTGCGCGGGCCGAGCTCGCGCTTGTGCAGATCGCCGACCGCGATCGCGAGCAAGTAGGCGGGGATCGCCTGGTCGAGGGAAAAGCGGTAGTGCGTGCCTTCGCTGTCCTTGGTGATGCCGTCGTCGTTGGCGGCCATCAATGCCCGCAGTGGCCGGTCGACCGAGACCGTCGCCCGCATCGGTGTGCGGATTGCCGGGCTGTCCTGGCAGGGGATCCAGGAGCGCGCGTGGATCGCCTGGGATTGGCTGTACAGAAAGGGCGAGTCGCCGCTTGTCTGCGCCGGTGCCAGCCACTGCAGACCGCTGGCTTCGGGCGCTGTTTGGTAGCGGATGCGGACCCGATCGCTGCCCTTTGGCAGGTCGATGGTGAGCGGCGATCCGAGGCGCCTGTCGGCGTCGCCGAGTTCAAAGCTGGTGGGGCTCCAGGCGGGCTCAGATCCGGGGCTTGGCGGACCCGCAGCCTCGACCCCGTCGATCTGCAGATCCCGGGTATCGAGGCGTAAAGGCGCGGATGGATCGAGGCGTTCGATACGGTAGGTGACGGCGCCTGCGATCCTGTGATCGGCGAAGCGAACCTGGAGATCGAGCGCTAGGTCGCGGACGACGACCTGCTCGGCGCGGGCGTAGGAGTGGGGATCGTCGGTCGCGCGCACCTGGGATTGCGCGGGTAGCGAGGCGGGCTCGCGACTGTCACTGTGCTCACGGTGCTCACGGGGTTGCGGCGTGGTACAGGCGAGCGCGCAGATCAGGGGCAGCAGGGGGCGCAGGAGCTTGGAGATGGCGGGACGCGTTGGCACGTGCGCATGAGTGTACGGGACAGGTGCGCGCGTGCTGCGAGGACCGGGCGCGAGTGCCTCGTTTAACGAAGAGAGGGCGCGCTGGCTGTGCCAGTGCGCCCTCCGGGTGATCCTGAGGGTGAACTCAGTCGTGGAACTCAGTCGCGGAGTGCCATGAAGAGACGGATGACGTACCAGAAGAGCAGTGCGACCGAGGCGAATAGCTTGAGGGAGGCCGCGACGTACTGATCTGTTCGGTAGTGGTGGAGGACGTTGGAGGTGTCGTAGAGGATGTAGCAGGCTGCGAAGGCGATCATCAGCACGGTGAAGATGATGCCCAGCGAGAAGCCGAAGACGATGCTGGCGACGATCAGCCCGGCGGCGGAGAGGCCGACGATGCCGAGGGCGCTGCGCATCCACGAAAAGTCCTTCTTGGTATAGAGAACGATGCCGGTGAGCGCCGAGAAGATCGCCATCGTCGACACACCAGCGGTGAAGATGATCGGGTTCTCGGGACCGCTCATGTACTGCGCCATCATCAGGAGAGGCACAAAGATGATCGCCTCGCCGAGCACGTAGAGGCTGAGGCCGGCGTACTGGAGGGGCAGCGAAGTCGCCGAGCGGGCCCACTTATCGGCGACATAGGACACCGCCATAAAGGCGCCGAGAACGATGAGCCAGGTGTACTGGCTGCTGTTCTCACTGAAGAGCGTGCTGGCCACAAAGGAGGTGACGGTATCGGAGCTGAGGAGGAGGAACTCCAGGCCGACAAAGCCGAGGATGGCTCCGGCGAGGTGCAGATAGGTTCTTTCGATGAACTTCGCGCGCTCCTCGACCCCAGTCGCGGAGACCGGAGGCCCGAGTTCGATCGCGCTGCCGAGGTGTTGGGGTTGCTGCTGCTGTTGGTTGTAGAAGCTCACGATGTTCTCCTGTCGGCCCATAAAATGGAGCCGCTGCGCCCATTTTCCGGGTCGCCGGCCAGAATAACCCTCCGTTAGGGGGTCGGCAAGCGGGGGCGCGGTTAGGGTAGGCTCGCGGCCGTGGCAGAACCCGCCGTGGCCGCAGAGCGGCTCTCTAAGCGCTTTACGGTCGCACGTCGCGGGGCTGGCTTTGGCGCCGCTGTGCGCGCGCTCATCCGTCGCCAAAACGAGACCGTGGACGCTGTACTCGACCTCTCGCTGACCATCCAGGAGGGGGAGCGCGTTGGTCTGCTCGGTCCCAATGGCGCTGGCAAGACGACGACGCTGAAGATGCTTGCCGGCCTGCTCCATCCGAGCGCGGGCTCGCTCAAGGTTCTCGGACAGGTGCCAAAGCTGCGGGCGCCGGATTTCTTGCGCTCGATCGCCATGGTGATGGGGCACAAGCGCCAGCTCAGCTGGGATCTGCCCGCGGTCGACACTTTCGAGCTGCACCGGGTGATTTACGACATCGCCCGGGCCGATTATCAGCGGCGGCTCGACGAGCTGGTGACGCTGCTCCGCGCCGCCGATCTCATCGGCAAACCTGTGCGAACGCTCAGCCTTGGTGAACGCATGAAATGCGAGATGATCGCGGCGCTGCTGCACAGCCCGCGCGTGCTCTTTCTCGACGAGCCGACCCTCGGCATGGATGTGTCGATGCAGCTAGCGCTTCGCGAATTCATCCGCCGCTACAACGAAGAGCAGGGCGCGACGGTGGTGCTGACCAGCCACTACATGGAGGACGTCGCTGCGCTCTGTCCGAGGGTTGTTGTTATCGACGGCGGGCGGCTGCGCTTTGACGGTGAGATCGGCGAACTCACCCGGAGGATACGACCGCGTCGGCGGATCCATGTCGCCGCCGACAGAATCCCCGAGCAGGCGGTGCTCGCCCGTTTCGGCGAGGTGATCGAACGAGACGACGCGCGCCTGGTTCTCGATGTCACGCCGGATGCGGTTGCGAGGGTCGTGCCGGAGCTCCTGGCCCTGCCGGGAAGCCGCGAACTCGTGGTCCGCGACGCGCCGCTCGAGGAGGTCATGCGTGAGCTCTTCGATCGATCGCAGGGGAAGAGCGTTTGAGGGCGATGCGTCGTCTCTCCGTGCTCGCAGCGCTTTGGCGCCTGGGGTTTGCCGAGGCCCTCGCCTACCGAGCATCCCTTGCGATTTGGATCCTGGCGACGACCTTTCCTCTGGTCGCGTTAGCACTTTGGGCGGGTATTGCTCGCGCAGGTGGGCCCGTTGGTGGCTATGGCGAGGCCGAGTTTGTCGCCTACTTTGTCACCGCTTTTGTGGTCCGGCAGCTCACTGCGTCGTGGGTCGTTTGGGATCTCGAACGGCAGATCCGGCTCGGCGAACTCAGTGTGCTCCTGCTGCGGCCGGTATCGCCGATCCTCCACCACATGATGCAGAACTTGGCGGCGTTGCCAGTGCGTCTGTTGCTGGCGCTACCGCTGGCGATCGTCGTCCTGATCGCCGCAGGTGGTCTCGAAATCACCGGTGATGCGCAGCTCCTGATGCTGGCCTTGCCGGCGCTGCTCGGCGCTTGGATCTTGAACTTCGCGATCCAGACGGTGATCGCCAGTTTGGCATTTTGGTGGCAGCGATCGGCGACGCTCTTCGAGATTTGGACTTGCTTCTTCGTGGTTCTCTCGGGCTACGCATTGCCGACCAGCCTGTTGCCGGGAGGGCTTGCGGGGGCCGTGCGCGTGCTGCCCTTTCACGCGCTCTTGGGCTTTCCGGTCGAGCTTTTGCTCGGCCAACTGGGGGTCCGCGAGGCGCTGTATTTCCTCACCCTGCAATGGCTCTGGGTCGCGCTCAGCGTTGGCCTCGCGATCCTCACCTGGCGCCGGGGACTGCGGGCCTACAGCGCTTTTGGTGCCTGAAAAATGGCGAGAAAGAGCAGACTGCGAGTGAGCCTTCGGTTGGTCGGTGCCCAGCTCCGGCTGAGTGCTCTCGAGGCCCTCGAATACCGGGTTGGATTTTGGTCCGATGGGGTTGTCGGGGTGCTTTGGGGAGCGATCGGCGTCGTCCCGCTTTTAGTTGCGATCGAGCATCGGCCGGAGGTTGCGGGCTTTGGCGCCTGGCAGCTGATGGTGCTCAGCGGCATCTTCATGATCGTCTCGGGGATCTTTAGCGCGTTTCTTCAACCTGCTCTTATCGCCAGCATGGAGCATATCCGTCGCGGCACTCTCGACTACCTGCTTCTTCGGCCAGCTCACCCGCTCTTGCTCTGCCTGGTCGCGGATTTTAGGCCCTGGAGTTTACTCGAAGTGGTCGCCGGAGTTGGCCTCTGCACGCTGTCGCTGATCAAACTCGGCATTTCGCCCAGTGCCGCGGATCTTGGTCTCGCGTTCACAGTCTTTGCCGCGGGGTTGGTCGCGCTCTACGCCCTCGGGGTGCTCGCACTGGCCCTGAGTTTTCGGGCGCTGCGCTTGCAAAATTTGACGTACCTCTTTGAGACGCTTCTAGATTTTGCCCGCTGGCCTGCATCGGCGTTCTCGGGCCCGCTCAAGGCATTTTTCACCTTTGTCGTGCCTTTTGCGGTGATGACGACCAGGCCCGCGCAGGGGCTGCTCGGTCGCTTGGATCTGGCGAGTGCAGCGGTCTCCGTGGCGACGAGCTTGGTGCTCGTGGGGCTCGCCTGGATCGCCTGGGGACGCTCGCTGCGGCTCTACACTTCGGCCTCTTCTTAGGGCATCAGGGGCCGCAGACGAGATCGAGGAAGACGCCGCAGTCGTTCATCTCGGGCGGATACCAGTTGCCGGTGTCGTGGTTGCACCACTGGATCATGCCTTCACCGGCGAAGTGACAGGTCGAGCAGTCAATGCAGTAGTAGTCACCGAAGTTATGGCCCTTGGCGTCGTTGCTGGTGCCGCAATAGGCGGTCCAGCAGCCGCCCTCGGCGTTGAGCCCGTTGATGTCGCACTGGTTGGCGACGCCCTCGGGCACCTCGCAGCCGTTGTCCCAATCGCCGTCGCAATTCTCCCAGGGTGCCTCGCACGCGAAGCCCTGGCAGGCGCCGTCGACACAGGTGCCACCGCTGGCGTGGGCCGGCGCGCTGCAGTCGATGGTGCTGCCTTGACAGCCGCCTTCGCCGTCGCAGACATCGTTGTTGGTGCAGGCATCGCCGTCGTCGCACTCGCTCGCGTTGTCGAGCGGATAGTAGAGGCACTCGCTGCCGCTGCACTCGCCGACGAGATCGTAGCAGCTGCTGGGAGGCGAATCGCAGGGGCCTCCGCAGTTGTCAGTGGTGCTGGAGCCACCCGAACTCGTTGTCCAGGTCATGTCGCCGCTGGGGTCGCTGCTTCCGTGGCTTTCGGAGGTAGCCTCGCCGCTCTCGGAGGTGGCCTCGCCGCTCTCGGAGGTGGCCTCGCCGCTTTCGGAGGTGGCCTCGCTGTCGCTGTCGCTGTCGCCGTCGCTACCGCTGCTGCTTTGGCTATTGCCGGCGGTAGTGATCGCGGTGTCGGCCTTTGTGGCGGTGTCGTAATGCTGGCCCTCAGCGCAGCCAAAAAGCAGCGTCAGGGCCAACGAAGGGAGCAGGGCGGGGGGGATGCGGCGGCTCACGGAGTGGAAGTCTATCGCAACCTGGATCGATCGCCAGACTCGCGAATCTGTGCATCTAGGGCGGTCGCATCCTGCCCTCTGCGTGACCTGGAATTCAGTCCCGGCGGTACATCGTGATCACGCAGGCGCCACCGAGCCCGAGATTGTGTTGGAGCGCGACCCGTGCACCCTCGACCTGGCGTTTGTCGGCCTGTCCGCGCAGCTGCCACACCAGTTCGGCACACTGGGCGATTCCAGTCGCGCCGAGCGGGTGCCCCTTGGAGAGCAAACCGCCGGAGGGGTTCGTGACAAATTTTCCCCCGTAGGTGTTGTCGTCGTCCCAGATAAATTTTTCGGCCTGGCCCTCTGGACAGAGACCTAACGCTTCGTAGGTGAGCAGCTCGTTGCTGGTAAAACAGTCGTGCAGCTCGATGACGTCGATGTCCTCCGGGCCGAGGCCAGCCTGCTCGTAGACCTGCTGTGCGCCCTTCTTGGTCATGTCGTAGCCGACCATTTTGATCATCGAACGCTCCTCAAAACTCGAGGCGTAGTCGGTGGTCATCGCCTGGGCGGCGATGTAGATCGGGTTGTCGATACCGTGCTTTTGCACGTACTCGTCGGAGGCCAAGATCGCCGCCGCCGCGCCGCAGGTCGGCGGGCAGCATTGATAGCGGGTCAGCGGATCAAAGATCTCGGGAGAGGCCAGGATCTGCTCGACCGTGAGCTGCTCGCGGAAGAGGGCGAGAGGGTTGCGGGCAGCATGCTTGCGCGCTTTTTCGGAGATCTTGGCAAACGTCTCGCGGCGGGTGCCGTATTTCCAGCGGTACTCGCGACCGGCCCCGCCGAACATCTGCGCCGCAGGGGGCGCGGCCGAGAAGCCCTGGACAGTGTTCATGAGCTCGGCATGGCGTTCGATCGGGGTTGTGCGGTCGGTAAATTTTGAGCCGAGCGCGCCTTTTTCCATCTGCTCAAAGCCGAGAACGAGCACACATTCGGCGATGCCGCCCTCGATCGCCTGCCGCCCGAGCATCAGCGCGGTCGAGCCGGTGGAGCAGTTGTTGTTGACGTTGAAGATCGGGATGCCGGTGAGCCCGATATCGTAGATCGCCCGCTGGCCGCTGGTGCTGTCGCCGTAGACAAAGCCGGCGTAGGCCTGCTCGATGTCGTCGTAGTTGACGCCCGCATCCGCGAGGGCGGCACGGCCGGCTGCCGCCGCCATCACGTTGTATTCGTCGCTCTTGCCGGGCTTGGCGAACTTGACCATGCCGACGCCGATTACATTGACCCTCTTGCCCATCGTGCTCTCTCCTTAATTCTTTTGATCTTCGGGGACGAACGTAGTGCGCGTCGCAGCTCGGCGCCAACGGCCGGGCGACGCTGGTTGTCAGATGATCCCGCTGAGGAAGCCCAGACGCTGGGCGACCCCAAGCTCACCGTCGACGCGCAGGCGACCGTGCTGGTAGAGATCGCGCGCATCGGTCTCGCCGCGGGCGAGCGCTGCGAGGTCCTCTTCGGTGAGCGTGAGCGTTGTCGTCGCCTCGGCTGCGGCGCCCTCCGAGACCTGCCTGCGATCGCCCTGGAGTGTGATTGTCCAGCGGCTTGCCGGCGACTCGATCACAAAGTCGATGATCGCGTCGAGTGCTTCACCGAGCTTTGGCGTTGCTGCGAGCTGCTCCTCGAGGGCGGCGAAGATCTCGTGCGCGTTCGGGCCCGCGGGTGTGCTCGGGGCCATAGCCTGGGCTGCGGCTGTCGACTTGTCGCCGCCGGCGAGCCTCGCCTTGGCCGCGGCTTCGACCGCTGCGGGATCGATCTTTTGCAGGAAGGTGAGCTTTTGCGAGGCCATCACGTTGCCGGCGATCCGGAGCTTGCCACCGAAGTAGAGCTGCTGCGGATCGGCCTTGCCAGCGCACATGTCCATGAAGTCGCTGTCGCTCATCTCGAGGGTGCAGGCGGCCTCTCCCTGCTCGCCCGGACGGACCTCGCCGGCCTTCAGATCGAGGGTCCAGACGCTCGCCGGATCGGCGAGCCTAAACCGGTAGACGATGCCGATCTTCTTGGCATCCGCATTGGTTGCGACGTAGTCCCCCATGGCCACGAAGATATCCGCAGAGGTCGGCCCAGACGGCTCAGGATGGGCTTGTGGGGCCGCCTGCGTCGATGATCCGATGCGAGCGTTGGTGTGCGCCTGGACCCGCTCGGGGTCGATCTTTTGCAAAAAGAAGAGCTTTTGCGAGGCCAGCACATTGCCGCTGATCTTGAGTTTTCCGCCGAAGTAGAGGTCGTTGGGGTTGACCTCCCCGGCGCACATCGACATGAAGTCGGCGTCGCTAATTTCAAGGGTGCAGTCGGGCTTCGCGGCTAGGCCGGGGCCGACTTCGCCGGACTTCAGATCGAGGGTAAAAATGCTTTCGGGATCGCGAATTTTGAAGAGGTAGACGATGCCGATCTTGCGGGACTGCTCGCTGGTCGCGACGTAGTCCGCGATCGCCGCGAAGACGTCAGCGGAGGTCGGAACATCGCTCGCAGCAGCCGCAGTTGGTGTGCCCGCGGCGATCGCTGTTGACTGTTTCGCTGCGGGCTTTGCCTCGGGCACTTCGCCGTAGAGTTCGATGGCGGCGTGCGAGATGACGACCGTATCGCGCTCTTTGACCTTGGCCCTGAAGATCACCCGAGTCGGTGATTCGACCCACATCTCGGTGACCAGGGTTTCGCCCGGGAACACGCTAGCGGCGAAGCGAACCTTGATGCTCTTGAACTTGCGGGGGTCGTCGTTGAGCTCGCCGAGGATCGCCCGACCGGCGTAGCCAAAGGTGCACAGGCCGTGCAGGATCGGCCGCTCAAAGCCGAATGCCGCGGCGAACTCGGGGTCGACATGCAGCGGGTTCCAGTCGCCGCTGAGGCGGTAGAGCAACGCTTGGTTGGCGCTGATCAACTCTTCGACGACCGCATCGGGCTCGCGATCCGGGGGCACGTTTTGCTCGGTGCTCGGGCCGCGCTCGCCACCAAATCCGCCAGCTCCGCGGATCAGCGCGGTCAGCTCGTTGTAGATCAGCTCTTCGCCGCTCTCGTCGGTGCTCGAGATCGCGAAGACGATGGTCGCGTGCTTGCCCTTGTCGAAGATGTCCTTGACCCGGACGCGGTGCTGGAGCGTCGCCTTGGGTGGTAGCGGCCGGCGAATCTCGGTGTATTGCTCGCCGTGCAGGAGACGGTCGAGGCCAAAGTTGAGGCCGGGCGCCATGGTCCCCTTTTTGGCCTGATCGAGGATCGCGTTGACCCCGGGGATCACCGCGTAGGTCGGCAGCGGCACAAAACCCTCACGGTGGAGTTCGAAGACGTAGCGGAGTTCGTCGTCATCGAGGGGATCCGCGGCCGCGCCGACACCGAGGGCGTAAAGCGAGAGGTCGTGCGGATCGTAGGAGGAGGTGACCGGCTCGGCCTCGTGACCGAGCGCGAGGTCGACATCGATGAAACGGTTGCCGCCCTTGCTCGGTCCCGCTTGCACGTTCTTGATCACCGGAGCGAGTGCCTGTGTGACCTCCTTTGGGTAGCTGACCCGGCCAAAGTCGACGATTTCGCCCCAGCGACGCTGTAGGTCATCGGGGCTTACGTCGCGGCCTAAGCGAATCGTGACGCCCTCGGTTCGCTGCCAACGCAGCTTGGAGAAAAACCCGCCGCCGACCTCAAAGAGCCCACCTGTCTCTTCGCACTCTTCGTGGGCGAGCCAGGCGACGAGGGGGCTGACGTATTCGGGGCGCAGCGCGTCGACGAGCTCTTTGGGCATGACGGTCTCGGTCATGCGCGAGCCGGCGATCGGCGCGATCGTATTGACCTGGATGCCGCGCTTTAGGCCCTCGATCGCCAGCGTATTGGTGAATCCGTGCACACCGAGCTTGGCCATCGAGTAATTGGCCTGGCCAAAATTGCCGTAGATACCGGCTGCGGAGGCGGTGTTGATGATCCGGCCGTAGCCCTGCTCGCGCATGATCGGCCAGGCTGCGTGCGTCACCCTAAAGGCGCCGAGAACGTGCACCTGGTAGACCAAGTCCCAGTCGGCGTCGCTCATCTTCGCGAAAGAGACGTCGCGGAGGATGCCGGCGTTGTTGACGACGATGTCGACGCGGCCAAAGGCGTCGACGGCAGTTTTGATGATCTTGGCGCCGTCGATCACCGAGTCGTAGTTGGCGATCGCCGTGCCGCCAGCGTCGCGGATCGCCTGGACCACCACGTCCGCCGCCGCGGATCCCTTGCCACCGCCGTGGGCGTCACCGCCGAGATCGTTGACGACCACGCTGGCGCCGCGGCTGGCGAAGAGGAGGGCGTGGGAGCGGCCAAGACCGTTGCCCGCGCCGGTTATGATCGCGACTTTGCCGTCAAACCGGAGCTCGCTTGCCATGCTGATCGGCATAGCCGTAGGCGCGCGCGAGCGTCAACTCTGATCCCAGCGAAGAGGGGGCGCTTACGGGATGGCGCCAATCCTCGGAGCGAGGCTCTATTCGCGCTCGTGCCAGCGGGAGGCGACAAGTGAGCGGATGATCGCGCGGCCGCGGTGTCCCCAGATCGGATGCTCTGCGCGGGCGAGTTCGTCGGCAAGATGGGTCGCGGCGGCAGCGGTCGTGATGCCTCTGTCGTCGGCGAAGGCGAGGGTTCGCTTGGTCACGTTGAAGACGGCGTTGTCCCATTCGCGGCCGAAGTGGCGCTCGATCGCCGGATCGTTGTCGACGGAGCCGTACTGCTCGTTGGCACAGGAGACGATGCCCATGCGATTGGCGAGGAAATCGGGCACGTAGACGATGCCGCGGGCGCGCAGGGCTCTGCCGTCGCGGGCGGCGTCGAGCAGCTGGTTGTTGGCGGCGCCGCAGATCAGGGCGGCGCCGATCGTCGGGATGGTTTGCGGGTTGAGAACGCCGCCGAGGGCGTTGGGCGCGAGGATGTCACAGGGCTCGCGGAGGATGCTGTTGTCACCGGGGGCGCTCTGGCGGAGCTCGACCGAGGTCTCGCATCGCTGGTAGCGCTCGCGCAGCGCGGCGAGCCGCTCGGTGTTGATGTCGCTGCCGATGATCGCTCGCACGTCGCGGGCGATGAGTTCTTCGATCATCGCCGAGCCAACGTTACCTGTCCCTTGGAGCACAATCTTTTTGCCGGCGAGCGTGCCCAGACCGAGGTGATCGAGGGCGCCCTCCATCGCGCAGACGACCCCCTTCGCGGTCGCTGGGGAGGGATTTCCGGAGCCGCCGACCGTCGGCGGGATGCAGGTGACAAAGCGCGTCCCGGTGAAAACTTCGGCCATGTCCGAAGGGCCGGTTCCGGCGTCCTCGGCGGTCAAGTAGACACCGCGCAGCGAGGTGCAGAAGGCCGCGTATTCGCGGTAGACGACGCTGCGGTAGGCGGGATCACGGTGGGGGGCGTCGGTGTCGCGGGCGATGAGACCCTTGCCACCTCCCCACCAGATGCCGGCGAGCGCGTTTTTACGGGTCATGCCCTGGGCGAGGCGGAGGCCGTCGCTGAGGAAGGCTGCGAGGGTGGGGTAGGGCCAAAAGCGGAGGCCGCCCTGGGCCTGGCCGCGGTGGGTATCGTGGACAAAAGCTCCGAAGAGGGTGCCACTCTTGCGACCGACGCCGAGGAACACGGCTTCGTGTCCGTTGAAATCTGGGCTCGCGCGCAGGAAGTTGGCGAGACCTGCAAGCGCCGGATCGGAGACCTCGATCGCTGTGCTGGAGGGGTCGCTGATCGCGTAGGCGCGGCTGCGTCCGAGTCTCTGCAGGTGATCGGCGAAGGCACGCGGATGGAGCTCGACCGGGTCGACCATAACGGCGCCAATCTACCAGCTCTGGAGGTGCCGCCCCGCCTTCGCCATGGGGGATCCGAACGGGGGGCTAGCTCACGGATCGGCCGCTCAATTGTCGGTGCTGGGGGGCATTGTGGGGGCCTTGGCGGCGCTGCCGGGTTCGGGGATCGCGAGCAGGCTGAGGCCGCTGACCGAGGTCGTGCGCTGGAGGCTGCCGTCTTTCTCGGCGAGGCGCATCATCGGGTTTCGCGAGCGGTTCTTGCTGTCGCCAAGGCGCGCCTGGAAGTCGGGAAGCGACTGCACTTGATAGCCCCAGAGGGCGTCCGCGTGCACCCAGTCCTTGGAGTAGATCGTGCGCAGAACGATGCTGCGCGCGTCGCCACCGAGCGCCTTGATGTTGGCGACGTACGAGGGCACGTAGCGGAAGTACTCCTCGGCATTACTGAGGTAGAGAACTCGGATCGGGATCGCCAGATCGGCCGCGACCTTGCCGACGGTATGCAGAGTGTTGTCGCCGGTGAGATCGCCGCCCATCGTCCGCACTCGCCCCGCCATCCACAGCTTGCGGACGTGGTTGTACATCTCGGGGTTGGACAACCAGGAACTCGGAGCACCGTTGCGAGTCCGCCGGAGGACTTTTACGAGGTTGCGGTAGACGGTCTCGCGGCTCGCCTTGTAGGAGCGGACGATGCGCTTGCGTTTGCCTGGATCGGCGTCGGCCAGGGCGCCCTCGAGGATCGCCACTGCGGCGCTCGATTGGCCCGACTCAAAGAGGTTGACCAGGGTCTCGGCATCCTCGCTGACCGCGAGCAGGAGGCCGTAGATCTGGTGCAGATCGACGACTCGTTGATCGATGTCCATCAAGAAAACGAGGTTGGCGCGGGAGGCCGCGATCAGCGTGTAATTTTGATCGGAGGCGACCCCGACATAGGCGCCGCCGCGATCTGCGAGATAGGGGAACCACACATCGTGGCGGATCTCGTTGCTCTTGACGTAGTGGATCTCGGTGGGCGCGAGCGGATCGTCATCCCCGGCGAGGAAACGCGCGCGCTCGTCTTTAGTGAGCGGTCGCAGATCACCGGCGTCGATCGCTGAGAGTTCGGGCTCGGGAATAGGCTCGGGAATGGGCTCGGCTGTGGGCTCGACGGGCGCAGGCGCGGCGGCGACCGGCGGTATTTCGTCCTTGGGCCCGGCCTGATTTGCGGTCAACGAAGCGGACGCCGACGTTGTCGGATCCTGGGTCGTATGGCCGCCACAGGCGCCTGCGAGGCCGAGGGCGAGGGCGAGGGGGCCAGCGAGCGCGGTCGAGCGGCGAAACATGGCCCCGCAGGATGCCACGATCGCGACGTGGGCACCGAATTTTCCAAGACCGCGGCGAGTCTGCCGGTCGCGACCGCGAATTCCAGCTCTCTTCTTGTCAAGCTCGCGGAGAGGGAATACATACATCGCCGGCTTGGTTACGCTGCGCCGGTACTTCTAAATGGGCCCATCGCGGTCCAGGTCAACCTTCAATAAAGACAACCTGCCTGCGCTGGCGTTATCCAAAGTACAAGCGTTGGCGATACGAACCCGAGCCTAGCCATGACAAGCAAAGACTCGTCCAAGAGCGACATCTGTATCCGGGCGGAGCACCTCTCAAAGCTCTACGGTGACTTCGTCGCCCTGCACGACGTGACCTTTAGTGTCCGTCGCGGCACCGTCTGCGCCTTCCTCGGCCCCAACGGTGCCGGCAAGTCGACGACGATGAAAATCCTCACCGGCTACTTAGCGGCGACCTCCGGGCGAGCGAGTCTCGCCGGCTTCGACCCCCACGATCCTGAGCAGCGCCTGCCGATGGCCGAGCGCCTGGGGTACTTGCCCGAAAACGGCCCGCTCTACGCCGACATGACGCCCCACGAGTTGCTGCGTTTTGTCGGCCGGGTTCGCAGACTCTCGGGCATCGACGCGGCGATCAAGCGCGTCACCCCGCAAACCGGCATCGCCGAGGTGATGTCAAAGCCGATAGGCAAGCTCTCCAAGGGCTTTCGTCAGCGCGTCGGCATGGCTCAGGCGTTGCTCCACGATCCCGAGGTGTTGATCCTCGACGAGCCGACCTCGGGTCTGGATCCCCTGCAGATCCGCGAGGTGCGGGCTCTGATCCGCGACCTCGGCAAAGAGAAAACGATCCTGCTCTCGACTCACATCTTGCAAGAGGTCGAGGCGGTCGCCGACGAGGTCGTCGTTGTCCGCGAGGGTCGCTCGGTCTTTACCGGCACGGTCGCCGAACTCCGCGGCGACTCCACCCTAGAAAATCGCTTCTACGAGCTAATGGCGGCCTCTACGGGGTCGACCACAACAAAGAAGGAGGTCGCCTAAATGTTTGGCTTGCGTCCAAGCGTTGTCGACTCGATCGCCGGCAAGGAGCTTCGTTCCTTCCTCGGCAACCCGACGGGTTACGTCTTTCTCACCCTCTTTATCGGCACCTCGGCGGCCGCGGCCTTCCTCGATGATGGCTTCTTTGGCCGCAACCTCGCCGACCTGGCGACGCTCAACCGAGCGATCGCGCCGATCCTGATGTTCTTTGTCCCGGCGATCACGATGTCGACCTGGGCCGACGAGCGACGGGCGGGCACCGACGAGCTTCTCCTGACCCTGCCTGTGCGCGACGGCGAAGTGGTGCTCGGCAAGTACCTCGGCGCCCTCGGCATCTACAGCGTCGGCTTGCTCTTTAGCCTCGCGAATCTGGCGGTGCTGCTCTACCTCGGCGAACCCGACTTGGGGCTGATCTTCGCGACCTACTTCGGCTACTGGCTGATGGGCGCGCTCTTTGTCGCGGTCGGCATGGTCGGCTCGATGTTCACCGGCAACGCGACCGTCGCTTTCATCCTGGGTGCGGTCGGCTGCGCCGGTTTGGTCTTCGCCGGCGGCGAGCCCTGGAGCAGCGGCATCCTCGGCACCCTCGTCTTCGCTGGCGCTGCGGCGCTCGTGTGGCTGGTCGTCGCGGGTCGCTCTCGCGGGGCTGGTTTCGCGGCTCTCGTTGGCACCGGCCTAGGCCTGGTCGCCTGGCTCGGCGGTGTCTGGTCGGGCTTCACCGATGCCTTTGGGCTGCTCGGCGCCCAGGTTCACTTCATGCCGATGGGCGAGGGCATCGTCCGTCTCGGCGATGTCGCCTACTTCGGCGGCGGCATCGTCGTCGCCCTGGTGCTTTGCACCCTTCTCCTCAACCGGAGGCACTGGTAGCCATGCCGCTTCACCACCGACATCATCGCTTCATCCGCTGGGTTAGCGTCGCCGTTACGGCGGGCTCGTTGGTCTACATGGCGCAGCGCTCCAACCTGCGCGCGGACGTCACCGCCGAGGGGCTCTCGCAGATCACCGTCGCGACCCAAGAGCTCATCCGGGGCATCGACGAAACCCGTCCGGTCGTCATCCACGCCTACGTCTCCAAGGATGTACCGCGTGAGTATGTCGCCGTGCGTTCGCGGTTGCTCAACATCCTCCGCGAGGTCAAAGCGATCGGCGGAGCCGGGCTCACAGTCCGCATCATCGAGCCGGCGCTGCACTCCGAAGAGGCCCAAGAGGCGATCGAGAGTTACGGCATCACGCCGCGGCCGGTGGTCAGCCGCGAGGCGGGGCGGGTCGGCGAGTCGCAGGTCTTTTTGGGTCTCGCGGTGGTCTCGGGTCCGCACGAGGAGGTTTTGCCCTTTCTCGATCGCGGCCTCTCGGTCGAGTACGAGCTGGTCCGCGCTCTTAATACGGTCACCCAAGAAAAGAAAAAAGTCGTCGGCGTGCTCCGTACCGACGCGACGATCATGGGCAACTTCAACCTCCAGGCCCGCTCGCAGCAGCCGGCCTGGCGGGTGGTTGGCGAGCTGCGCAAGCAGTACGAGGTGCGCTCGCTCAGCCCCGACGCGCCGATTCCCGAGGACGTCGACGTGCTCTTTGTGCCGCAGCTCGCGAGCCTGACCCAGCCGCAGATGGACCACGTCAAGACCTACGTCGACGCCGGTCTGCCGGCGCTGCTGACCGTCGATCCGCTGCCGCTTTTTGACCTGCGCCTGTCGCCCTCCGAGCCAAAGCTGCCGCCGCCCGGGCAAAACCCGATGATGGGCATGCAGCAACCGCCCGGCGAGGCCAAGGGCGACTACGTCGGTCTCCTCAGCCATGTCGGCATCACGTGGGATCCCGAGAAGATCGCGCTCGATACCGAAAACCCGCATCCGGGCTTCATCGACGCACCGCCGCATGTGGTTTTTGTGTCCGAGCGAGCCGACGGCAGTGCGCCCTTTGGTGACAATGCCGATCCGATCGTCGCCGGTCTCAGCGAGGTCGTTGTGCTCTTTGGTGGGGCTCTAACGCCGGTTGCCGGTCACGAGGGCGAGTTTACGCCGCTGCTCACCACCGGCCCGCAAAGCGGCTTTAATACCTTCGAGCAGATGACCACGAAGCACATCCTCTTCGGGGTTCAGGGGCCGATCGTACCGACGACGCGGCAGATGAGCCCGCCCGAAGTATTGGCGGCTCGGATCGCTGGTGGCGAGACCTCGGGGGGCGAGGGCGCCAAGGCGAAGAACGTCATCGTCGTTGCCGACCTCGACATGTTCGGCGACCAATTTTTTGCGATGCACGAGCGCGGCGGTGACATCGACGGCGACGGTCTCGACGACATTCGCTTCGACAACGTTTCCTTCCTGATGAACTCGATCGACGCGCTCTCCGGTGACGAGGGCCTGGTCGATCTGCGCAAGCGACGGGCGATGTACCGTCGCCTGACCCGGGTCGACGATCTGACCAAGGACGCCCGCCGAAAGCGCGAAGAAGCGATCCAGGCGGCAAATAAGACCGCCGAGGGCGATCTCGCCGGGGCCCAAGCGGCGCTCGATGCTGCGGTCAAGGCGGTCAACGAGCGCAATGACCTCGACGAGACCACCAAAGCGGTGATGCTTAAGAGCGCCGAGTCGGCCGAAAATCGGCGCCTCAATGCCAAGCGAGAGGTCATCGCCCGTGACAAAGCGAAGACGATCGCCCGCATCGAGGCCGAAGCTCTGCGCGAGGTCGACGCTGTGCAAAACCAAATCCGTTTGATCGCCGTCCTACTGCCACCGATCCCCGCGCTCCTGATGGGCGCGTTCATCTTCGGTCGTCGGCGTCGACGTGAGCACGAAGCCATCCCCAGCGCCCGAAAGAAGGCATCCGCATGAACCGCACGACGCTTATCTCGGTAGCCATCGCGCTCGTCTCTCTCGCCGGGGCGATCGCCATGCGCCCCATGCAAATTGAGCCCAAGCCCTACGAGGACACCGGCGATCTGCTCTTCCCGGAGTTCAAAGATCCTGCCCTTGCGGCCAGCTTAGAGGTGACCTCCTGGGACGATCAGGCCGCGCGCATGATCTCTTTTAAGGTCGAACAAAAAGAGGGTCGTTGGGTGATCCCAAGCCACAACGATTACCCCGCCGACGGCACCGAGCGCATGGGCAAGGCGGCCGCTTCGTTCATCGATGTGCGCCGCGACATCGTCCGCTCCGATCGCACCGAGGATCACGCCTCCTTCGGCGTCGAGGATCCCGACAAGGCCGACGGTACCGGTCGCGGTCAGCGGATCGCGATCAAGGATACGGGCGGCAGCACTCTCGTCGACGTGATCGTCGGCAAGACGCTCGACGACAAGCAGGGCTACCGCTACGTGCGTTTCCCGGGGCAAAAAAGGGTCTACGCGGTCAAGCTAACCCTCGACGTCTCGACCAATTTTGTCGACTGGATCGAAAAGGACCTCCTCAAGATCGAGCGCGACAAGGTCGTCAAGCTGATCAGCGACATCTACAAGGTCGACGAAAAAGAGGGGCGGGTCACTGGCCGTGATCCGCTGGCGCTCGAGTTCCGCACACCCGCCGAGGATCCGAGCCAGGCAAAGGCCTGGGTGCTCAGTGATGACACCAAGATCCCCGAGGGCAAGGAACTCGACAGCTCAAAAATCTCCCAGGTGATCGGGGCCATCGATCGCCTCAACATCGTCGGTGTGCGGCCGCGACCGGCTCAGCTGACTCTGAACGCGCTTCAGGCCAAGGGGTTCTTTGTCACACCTGACGGCTCTCGTCTCTTCGGCAACGAGGGCGAGCTGCGGGCAGTTCTCGACGATGGCGTGGTCTACACGCTCTACTTCGGCGAGGTCACCTTTGACTCTGGTCTCGCGCTCACTGCAGGCGCGGGCGAGGGGGTCGGCGCGGGCGACAGCGCCGAAGGGGAGGGCGAGAAAAACGCCAACCGCTACATGTTCGTCGATGTTGCCTACGATCCGCGCTACGACGCGGGCGCAGTCAAGCCCGCCGAGGCAGCCGAGGGCGCCGAGCTACCGCCGCCGATCGAGGGACCTGGACTGGAGCACGCGAAGCTCCTGCAGGCCCGTTTCGATCGCTGGTTCTATGTGATCGCGGACGATGCATTCCAAAAGATGCACAAGGTGAAGGGCGACCTCCTCAAGGACGCCGCGCCGGCGGCTGGTTGAGCAGCTAAATTCGCTGGCGAAGGGGCGGGGCATTCGGGCCTCGCCCTCTTCGTTTGTGCGCTAGTGGGCACTAGGTGGGCGTCTGCGCACTTTTGCGTGCGCGCATGCAGGATCTCGGTTGAAGGGAATTCGTCGCGGGGGCATACCAGGCGCGGGTACCTCCAATGAGCGCGGACGCGGCCGAACACGAATCAGGACAATCACGCTTGAGCTGGCGCGAGGGCCTCTTCCTCGTCGGTCCAGATCCGCTGACCTCGCCCTATTACGCCTCGGGCTTTCTCCTGGCGGCGGGTGTCGGCTATGCGACGCCCTTCTTCCAGATCGCGCTGTACCTACTGCTCTTCCTGCTGGCGCCGCTCTACATCGAGGCGGTGCTGCTCACGCTCTCCAACGGCGGCACCTATGTGATGACCCGCTACGCGCTCTCCCACCTCGGGAAGCTGGCGATCATCACCGCGGCGCTGGTCGGCGTGATCATCTCATTTTCGTATGTGGCGACGGCGATCGTCAGCCTGCTTTCCTACAGCGACTATGTGATGTCGCTGGTCTCGGGCGACTCGGCGACCGCGTTGGCGATCGGTCTCTCGGCGATCCCGTCGATCGGTTTTGGTGTTTGGGTGATGCCCAAGCAATGGAAACAGATCACCGTCACCGTGCTCGGTACCAGCCTGCTTGCGCTGATCCTCTCGTCGATCATGAGCAGTCAGGCGGTGGTCATGTTTGCGCCGCTGGTATTGCTTTACATCCTCAACAACCAGGGGCTCAAAGAGAGCGTCAAGGTCTCGCGCACGATCTTCTTGGTGAACCTGGTGGTCATGGCGATCACGATCCTCTTTGGCATCACCTATCTCGTGATCAACGGTGCGGACTTCAGCGTGCTCACGAAGGGGGCGCCGGTGGACGCGGCCGCGCTCGCAGAAGCCACGGCCCACGCCCACGGCGATCGTGTCGAGCTGCCGAGCTTTCTGCCCGGCTTGGCGCTGCTCTCGGCGCCGCTATTTCTTGCCGGTGTCGGCTCGTCGATCCTCGGCGCCTCTGGGGTCGAGTCGGTGATGAACATCCCCGAGGAACTCGAGAACCCGAGCGTCGACGTCGCCAAGATCTACCGCTGGATGCTCTCGATCCTGTTGTTGGTCGGTGGTTCGCTCTCGCTTCTGCTTTTTCTCGTGCTTCCGCCGGAGGAGCTGCTCGGCAATGCTTCGTACCTGCTCGCGGCCCTCGGCAATCACGCGGTCACCGGGGTCACCAACTCGGCCTGGTTGGGCAAAATTTGGCACGTCGTGATCGTCGCCAACGCGGCGCTGATGTTGATCGGTGCCACCAATACGGGCTTTGCCGGTGCTCGCGGTCTGTGGAAAACGATGGCTCGCGACAACCTCCTGCCGCGGCTCTTTCTCACCCCCAACGCGCGCGGCTCGGTCTCGCGGATCCACGGGCTGATGCTCGCGGCGATCTTCTTTTTGGCGATCAATGCCGATTGGGATCTGCACAAGCTCGAGCGCTGGTACGGGGCGACTTTCGCTCTGGTGATGTTCTCGGGCATGGTCGCCTTCATCCTCTTGCGTCGCTACAAGGGCGACGATCGCCGGATCTACACAGCCCCCTGGAACGTCACGGTCGGCGGCGTCAAGGTGCCGATCGGTGCGCTCGTCGGTGTCGGCGTTCTCTCCTATGCGCTGCTGAGCATGTGGGAGGTCAACCGCGAGCATATCGGTGAGCTGCAGACGCTGGTGACGATGGTGCTCTTGATGGTTGCCGCGGTGCTGCTCGCGTACAACCACCGGTCGATCATGCGGGCTGCCCACGGCTACTACAGGCGTGTCATCGCCACCGTCGAGTCGTCGGAGATCGAGACCCAAGACCGCACGATTGTGGTCTCTGTCGGCGGCGTGCGCATCGGTCAGCTGATCACCAAGGCGATCGATCTCGCGAGGGCCCAGAGCAAGGCCTCCCAGGTGCCCTATCGCCAGATCGTCGTCTTTCACATGACCAAGTCGGTGCGCAGCGAATACATCTACAAGATCGATCGCGACTCGATCCGGCGCGAGGGCATCCAGGGCAATACGGTTCGGCTCTTCACGGAGCTGACCGAGTGCGCGCCTGACGACATGACGATGTACCTCGCGGTGGTGCCAAATCGCAGCACCTCCAGCAATACATTGCAGGCCGCCATGGACATGCTGGTGGACTTTCACGAGCGCCACAGGTTCAAGGGGCACATCGTCATGATCGGTACCTACGGGGTGAAGCCCGGCGATCTGGAGTCGCTCCAGGAACGTCTGGAGGGCTCGACGTTGGTGCCGGTGCCGCTCTTCGGCGACTGATGGATCACGCTTCGATCGCGGAGTAAGCTAATGGCGATGCTCCGTTCGGCGCCGCTGTTGTCGATTGTGCTCGCGCTCTCGGTGGCTGGGGCCTGTGGCGAATCGGCGCCCGAGGACCTGCCGCCGGTGGTCTGCGATGAGCTGGTGGAGGTCCCCGACGAGGCTTTGCGGGCGCTGCTGATCGAGCTCTTGCCCGCGGCCCCGGAGCCCGAGGAGGGCGGGCCCGAGGTGACGCCGGTGATCCGCTCCGAAGAGCTCGCAGAGCTGCGGGGCCTCCGCGGCGTCGATCTCGAGATCAGCGATCTTCGTGGTCTAGAGTGCGCTCACGGCCTCGAGACGCTCGGTCTCGCGGGCAATTCGATCGCCGATCTAACCGCGCTCTCGCGCCTGCCAGTGCTTCGCGAGGTCGAACTGAGCGACAACCCGATCACGGATCTCGGGTCGCTGGCCGGTGTCGATACTCTCGAGAAGATCGTCATCGAGGGCACTCAAGTCAGCGATCTCGGGCCCTTAAAATTTCTGTCGGCGCTCAGGCACCTCGATGCAACTGCGACCGGTATCGACGACCTGGGGCCGCTCGCCGAACTCCGCGAATTAGAGACTCTCGCCCTCGGGGGCAACGCGATCGAGGATTTGCGGGCACTCGCCGAACTCGACAATCTTTTTGCCCTGACGCTCGCCGGCAACAGGATCCAAAAGGTCGATGCGCTGGCGGGGCTTCACGCTCTCGAATTCCTCGACCTCAACGGCAACGCGATCGAAAGTCTGGCTCCGATCGCCTCTCTGGAGGCGCTGCGGGACCTTGCGGCCAGCGACAATGCGCTTGTAAACACCGCGGGCATTGTCGACAAACCGCAGCTCCTAGAGCTCGATCTCGAGGGCAATCAGCTGAGCGACCTGAGCGGGCTTTCTGCTCTGCCTTCGCTCGTTCGGCTCGACGTCGAGGACAACCGGCTGACCAGTTTGGCAGGCGTCGAGGGGCTTGTCGGCCTGCGGATTTTGCACGCGCGCGGCAACCAGATAAGCGACGCTTCGCCGCTTGTGGGCCTGGGTGCACTGCGTCGCCTCGATCTTCGCGACAACAAAGGCATCGCTGATCTCGTGCCGCTTTCCGGCCTCGAAAACCTCGATTGGCTGGGCATCGGCGGGGTGCCTGGTGTGGTCGACTTCGCACCTCTCAGCGCTCTCGCGCTCCTCCGGCAGATCGAGGCGAGCGAGCTGACGCCGAGCGATCTCGGAGTGTTCGCGGATTTTGCCAGCCTCCAGGTGCTCAACCTCAGTGGCTCGCCCGCGGTGACCGACGCGACCCTGGCGAAGATCGCCGGCGCTTCGGGTCTCAGGACCCTACTGATCAATCAAACGGTGATCACGGATCTCGGCGGGCTCCTGGGCCTCGCCGGCCTCCGACGCCTCGAGGCAGATGGCACTGGGGTCAGCAGTCTCGCGGAGATCTCGATGTTCGAGGAGATGACGGCGCTGTCTCTAGAGGACACGCCTCTGGCATCTCTCGCGGGTGTTGAGGAGGCTCCGACACTCGCTTCGATCGACGTGTCGGGGACCGCGCTCAACGATCTCGGGCCGCTTGTAGAGCTGCCAAATTTTCGAAATGGCGACACGATCGATGTTCGGAGTACGGCGCTCGACAATGGCGACTGCGATGCGATCCTGGAGCTTCGCGCGCGCGGTGCCATCGTCACGACCGACCTAACCTGCGAATAAGCGCATTCTGTCGCGCATTAGTGCGCCCTGAAGGCGGCTGCAACGCGTTGTCGGCCCGTGCTGAGACTGGTTACGCTTGTGCAAGAGTCGTCGCACAGATGAGGACATCAGGTAATCAATGTTCGATCTAGTCATTGTTCATAGCGAGGATCCGGACACCGAAGGCGCGATCGAGGAGCTCCTCGAGCTAGTGGCCGAGCGAGCCGGCGATGCGCCGGTGCAGGGCGGGGTCGTCTTCGCCGGCATCGAGCACGAGCACAGCAAGTTGTTGAACGCGCTCTGTGATGCCTACGAGGGGATCGCGTTGATCGGCTGCTCGACCGACGGTGAGTTCTCCTCGGAGAACGGCTTTTGCGAGGACTCGATCGTGCTCCTGCTCTTCGTTGGCGACGCCATCTCGGTCGGCGTTGGGCTGGGCAAGGGTGTTTCGGCAGATGGCGATGCAGCTGCGCGTCGGGCCGTCGAGGCAGCCCGTGTCGGTCTGGTCGGCGAGGCCCGTCTCTGCCTGACCACCCCGGAGGGCCTGACCTGCGACGTCGCAGCCCTGGTGCGTTCGCTTCGAAGCCTGCTCGGCGAAGCGTTGCCGGTGATCGGCGGCACTGCTGGAGATCAGTGGCGCTTCGTCAAGTGCCTGCAATTTTGCGGCCGCGAGGTGGTCACGGATGCGGTCCCGGTGCTCCTAGTTGCCGGTGATCTGATCGTCTCGCACGGGGTCGCCAGCGGTTGGACTCCGATCGGCCAACCTGGCCGGGTGACCGCGGTCTCCGGCAACGTGGTTTCGCGGGTCGGCGAGATGACAGCGATCGAGTTTTACCAACACTCTCTCGGCCCGCACGTGCTGCCCTCGGGCGAGTACCCACTGGCTGTGCTGCTTGGCGATGAGCACTTCTATCTCCGCGCTCCGCAGCCGCAGGAATACGATACTGAGGCCGGCCACGTCGTCTTCGCGGGCACGATCCCCGAGGGCGCGATGGTCCAGGTGACGAGCGCGAAGCGTGACGACATCATCGCGGCGGCCAAAAGCGCGGTCGATCGGGCGATCGCCGGCTACTCGGGCGAGCATCCGAGGGCGGCGCTTGTGGTCTCCTGCGCCGCTCGTAAGCAGCTGCTGGGTACTCGGATCTCCGAAGAGATCACGCTTCTTCGTGGTTCGGCGATCGGTAATCTCCCCTTCTGTGGCTTCTACGCCTACGGCGAGGTCAGCCCGCTGCGGGCCGGTGAAGCGCCTCATTTCCACAACGAGACCTTCATTACCCTGCTGCTCGGAACGGACTAGGGATTGACCGACGATCGCATCGGGGCTCTCGAGGCCCAGGTTCGCAAGCTCGAGCGCAAGAACCGGGTGTTGGAGCGCAAGGTCGTGCGCTCCGAGGAGATTCGCCGGCTTTTGGAGGAGGGTCGAGCCAAGAGCGAGGCGCTGCAACAGGAGGTCATCGCCGAGCTCCGTCAGGCCGAGGAGATGGCGCGGAGGGCCAACGAGGAACTCGAAAAGCGGGTCGAAGAGCGAACGGTTGCGCTTTCACAGGCCAACGAGGCGCTCTCGGTCGCCAACCACGCACTCGGTCAGGCACGCGACGAGGCGATCGCCGGCAATCAGGCAAAGAGCCGCTTTCTCGCCAACATGTCGCACGAGCTGCGCACCCCGTTAAACGCGATCATCGGCTACTCCGAGCTGCTCTCCGAAGAGATCGCCGAGACCTCTGGCGATGCCCACGAAGAGGACCTCAAGCGGGTCGTCGGTGCCGCTCGGCATCTGCTCGCGCTGATCGACGACATTCTCGATCTCTCCAAGATCGAGGCCGGGCAGATGGGTGTTTACATCGAGGCGATCAACCTGCCGCAGCTGCTCGAGGATGTGGTCGCGACGGTGATGCCGATGGCCGCGGGCAACGACAACGAGCTGGTGATCGAACTCCCCGAAGATGGTTTTGGTGAGATCCATACCGATCACGTGAAGGTCCGTCAGATCCTCTTCAACCTCCTGAGCAACGCCTCCAAATTTACCCACGACGGCACCATCACGGTGCGTGCGACAAAGCTCGACGACAGGTTGCAGATCATCGTTCAGGACACCGGAATCGGTATCTCACCAGAGAATCACGCGCGCCTCTTTGATGCCTTCACGCAGGCGGACGAGTCGACGACTCGGCGCTACGGCGGTACCGGTTTGGGGCTGACGATCACCAGCGCCTTTTGCAAGCTCCTCGGCGGCAACATCACGTTTGACAGCGTCTTCGGTGAGGGCACGACCTTCACGGTGGTGCTGCCCCTGGACGTGCGCGAGTAAGCCTCGATGTCCACGCGGCGAAGCGGTGAAGGGCATTTTCTTGGTAGCTCCCGGGCGGTGCTGGTGGCAGGCCGTAGCGCACGCGGAGTGCATCGCTCGGCTGAGCTTCGACCGCATTGGCGCAACGTTCGCTGAGCACGAGGCGCTCACTCCCATGGCTCTGTAGGCGCTCTTTGGGGCTGTACGGGCCGTTTTTGGCGACTTCTTCGGGGGAGGGGATCGCATAGCGCAGCCGGTAGAGGCGGACCTCGCGGGGCACGATACCGCCGTGGTCCAAGGCCCATCGTCGACAGTGGTAGCGGGCGATCCAGGGCCGATAGCGCTTGCCTTCGCCGAGCACCCGGCGGTTGATCTTTCGCATTCGATCGTAGCCGAACTCTGGGATCCGCCGGTTGCCGATGGCGTACACATCGGTGTTCAGATCGAAGGCCGCGCCGCTGGGATCGACAACGACGACCCTCAAAAAAGAATTCGCGGTCGGCGGATTGGGGGCAAACATGTTCCAGCTCTGCGAGGTCTGGGTCACCTTCAACCAGGGTTGAAAGACCCGACGCGCAGGCTCGCGAAAGGCGGCGGTTGAGCCCTTGTCGGGTACGAGCCAGAGGGCGACCGCGACGCTGTGGGCGAGGATTAGGGCGATGACGAGGAGGCGGCCGAGGGGGCCGTAGGCGAGGGGGCTCGTAGGGTCGATCGTGGGCGCTGCTGGTCGGCGGCGGTGCACGAGCACGACGAGGCCGCCGAGGATCAGGGCGCCAAAGAGTCGCCAGTGGAGAGCGCCCTGGGAGAACACCTGAGCGAAGACGCCGACGAGGGCGAGCGCCAGCGCGGCGACCAGCACAGCCCTCGGTAGCGGTGTCGGATCGCGGGCGAGGTGGGGCAGGCTCGGGTTTTCGGCGGGGATCATTGCGCCGGGTATCCGCAGCCAACGAAGTAATTGTTGGACCTCGGGACCGGCGAGGAAGAGCAGATTGGCGGCGAGCATGATCGGCTGAAAGACGCCGATGCTCATCATCAAAAAAAGGAGCAGTTGAAAGACGACCGCGAGGCCAAGCCAGATCCTTCGGCCGAGTGTGTAGGCGAGTAGGGTGTCGGCGCGGAGGGTCCAGGATCCGAGGCTTCGTTCGCCGCGTCGGAGCGCCCGGCGAAGGCCCCAGATCGCCAACATGCCGAGCAGCCAAGCAACTCCGAGTCCTAGTTGCAGGAGGGCGATCGAGGGCCGTCCGGGCACTGGATCGGCGAGCACGTGCACGGGCAGAGTGACGAGCAGGATCGCGAGCGAGCCGAGGCCGAGAACGATCCAGGCGAAGGCGCCGATCCGTCGTTCTCTCGAGCTTGGCGGTGGCAGGCGCAGGTGAAGGCGCCAGCGCACGACCATGCCGACGATCACCAGCGGAAAGAGCAGCTCCCAACCCTTCGTCACCCAGGTCATCAGGCGGAAGAGGTTGGTGCCGAAGAGGGCCGAGAGCGGCTGCGGGTAGAAGCGGTAGAAGTGGTCGAGGTTGAGCGCGTAGTAGAGCGCATCGCCGGCGGTCCAGATCGCGCCGTTTTTTGCGGCGCCGGTGTAGAGGTAGATCGTCGCGACCTGGAGGATCATCAGGCGCCGCGGCCAGGCGGGGATTCTCCGGTAGATCGCCGCGAGGCCGTGGGCATGGTCGGTGGTCGGCGGCGAGCCTGCGCCATCACCGGGGCCGCCGGGCAGGGAGAGCCGACCTGCCCTCCGCAGTCGTCGGCAACGCAGCCAGTTGTCGACACTCAGCGCATGACCGCTGCGCCCGAGCAACAGATAAAAGAAGAGGCAGCGGAGCACTAGCTCGGTGCCCTCCCAGAAGATCATGTTGCGGTAGAGGAACGAATTGAAGAGCGCGAAGGTGACGACCGCTGCGGTCCGGGTTCGGTAGCCGACGGCGAGGGCGATGCCGGCGAGATTGAAGGCCGCGAGGTGGATCCAGAGCGCGGTCGGTGTGTCCCAGAAATAGAGGAACGAGAAGTGGGTCCCCTTAAAAAATTGGAGAACACCGGCGACGCCAAAGAAGCCCGCCGGGTCGCCCGCTAAACCGTCGCCGTAGCCGGCAAATTGCAGGGAGGCGAAGAGCTCCTGGGCGGTACTCGTGGTGAAGAAGCCCTCGTCGCTAAAGAGCAGCGGCAGGTAGGCGCCGAGGCCATCGATGTCGATGAGCACGAGCAGCGCAAAGATGATCCGAAAGAGAGCCAGCGGTCGCGGGTCCTCTGTCGACAGCCAAAGGCGACGCCAGCTCTCGCGGCCGACGATCGCCAGGGTGCCGACGGAGAGCCCGCAGAGCAGGAGGAGCCAACCGACGGTTGGTGAGAGGGCGACCGCGTCCGGGCTATGCGCTGCCGCGATCATCATGCGCAGGCTTACACAGCGGAAGACTCTGCGACTAGCACCGATCTCGAAGGAGGCACGCACGGGGTCGCTGTCCTGCGAATTGCCGTCGATGTGGTAGCTTGGTCCCGTGGATAGGTGCTCCGAGCGCGACGTGATCATCGTCGGCGCCGGCCTCTCTGGGCTGTGCGCTGCCCGGCGTTTGTGCGCTGGCGGGGCCTCTGTGACGGTCATCGAGGCCCGCGAGCGGGTGGGCGGGCGCACCCTCAGTGTGGGTCTCGAGGGGGCGCGCGTGGACCTGGGGGGCCAGTGGCTCGGGCCTAAACAAGAGCGCGCTCTCGCGTTGGTCGAAGAGCTCGGCGTTCGGCTTTTTCGTCAGCATATCGAAGGACGAAAGCTGCTCGAGATCGACGGCGATCTGCGGACCTATCGCGGGCTCCTGCCGAGGATCCCGATCCTCGCGCTCGCCGATCTCGGTGGCAGTATCCAACGCCTCGAGCGCATGGCCCGTGACGTGCCTCGGGGGAATCCGATGGGCGCCGAGCGAGCGGCGGAGTACGACGCGATCTCGGTCGGCGAATGGGTTGCTCGCAACGTGCGCACAGCGGCCGCACGCACGATGTTAAAAATCGCCATCCATGCGATCTTTGCGGTCGAGCCCCGCTCGATCTCGCTGCTCTACTTCCTCCATTACACCCGCGCTGGTGGATCCTTTACCCGTCTCGCCGAGGTCCGCGAGGGCGCTCAAACCTTTCGTATCTCGGGAGGCGCTCAACAGCTCAGCGAACGCCTCGCCGCGGGCTTGGGAGCGGAGGAGTTGCTCCTCGGAGTTCCTGTTTCTGCGATCGAGCACGGAGATGCTGGCGTTGTTCTGCGCTCAAAGGGGCGAGCTGCGCTGCGTTCGCGCTTTGTGATCCTGGCGATGCCGCCTGTGCTTATCCGCGAGCTCTCGGTCACACCGGGTTTTCCCGCGGCCCGGCAGCAGCTAAACGAGACCATGTCGATGGGGGCGATGATCAAATGCGTGGTCGCCTACAAGCGCCCATTTTGGCGGCGGGCTGGCCTCTCCGGTGAGGTCGTCAGCAACGGCGCGCCGCTGCGCATGGTCTTCGACGGTTGCGCGGAGGACGGCTCGACGCCAGCCTTGATCGGTTTTGCGGTCGGTGACCAAGTCGCGGAGCTTGGTGGGCTCAGCCCGGCGGACCGGAAGCAGGCATGCATCGAGCATCTGGTCCGCCTTTTTGGCGCCGAAGCAGCCGAGCCTGTCGCCTACGTAGACCACGATTGGAGCGCCGATCGCTGGAGCCGTGGGGGGCACGCCTGCATTATGCCGCCTCGTCTGCTCAGTCAGATCGGCGGCGCTCTGCGGGAGCCCGTCGGTCGGATCCACTTCGCCGGTACCGAGACTGCGACCCGCTGGGTGGGCTATCTCGACGGCGCGATCGAGGCCGGTGACCGGGCCGCAGATGAAGTCTTGGCTCGCCTCCGCGGCGAAGGGTGAGCAAGGTTGCGATCGGGCCGCTTGCATGACAGGCATGTCCTGACGCTGACAGCGATGCCGTCCTGTTCGCCCTTGTACTTGGGATAAGGCCCTGTTTGCGACCGACAGGGGCTATTCTAGGAGTGGCACAGTTTGTGCTCATAGGTTCCTTTGTCATGGACAACTTCCGCACTCTTCTTCTTCTCGCTGCAGTCTCTTCCCTCGCTCTCGCCTGTGGCGTCGAGAAGGAGGCGGATACCAGCGACGAACTCGCAGCGCTCGAGTTTGAGCCCTGCCTCGCGGTCGGAGATCGGGAGGGGTGCGACGGCGGCTTCCACTACTGCGGTATCGCCGAGCTCCCGGTCGATCCCGAGGAGCAGCTCGAGTGGAGCCTTTGCGTCGATCCGGAGTTGGCCGCGTGCATTCCTCACCCCGACAATTCGGATTGCCGGCTCTCTGATGGCGAGCCGGTGCTCATCGATCACAGCTCCGATGACGACGGCACCAGCGACGATCAGGGCGGCAGCACGCCGCTCGTCTTGGTCTTTGACGACGTGCCGGTCACCTACGAGGCCGTGCCTGCGAGCGCTTCGACCTTCGATATCGATACAACGGGTGTCTGTCTGTCGCCGGCGTGGCCCACCGCCAATACACCTTGGCTCGCGTTTGATCGCGATCGGAGCGGCTCGATCGAGGCCGGCGATGAACTCTTCGGGTCGGGCTCCCGCCTCGCGAGTGGCGAGCGGGCGACGCAGGGATTCGCGGCCTTGGCAGAGCTCGACAGCGACGGTGATGGCCGCATCACCAGCGCCGACTCGGGGTTCGCAGACCTGGTTCTCTGGGGTGATCACGACGCCGATCGCCGATCGACTCCCTGGGAGATGACCTCCTTGAAAAGCGCCGGCGTCATCGCCATCGAGCTCACCTTCAACGCCGACAACCCGCTTTGCGACGGGCGCGGCAACTGTGAGGTCGAGCGCGCTGCGTTTGAGTTCAGCGATCGCTACGGGGTCGTGCGCCGCGGCGAGGTCGTCGACGTGCACGTGAGCTGCGAGGACTAAACATCCCCGGAGGCGCAGGTCGGCACCGGCCGGGCTCAGCTCGGCTCAGCTCGGTTTGGCGTTCGTGTCTTGCGGGCGCGGGGATGGGCACGCTCGTAGATCTCCGCGATCTTGCTCATATCGAGGTGGGTGTAGCGCTGGGTCGTCGACAGGCTCGAGTGGCCGAGCATCTGCTGGATGGTCCGCAGATCACAGCCGCTCTCGAGGAGGTGCGTTGCGAAGGAGTGCCGGAGGCCGTGTGGTCCGATGCGGATGCGGGCGCCGGTGGCGAGGCAGCGGCGGTAGACCAGCTCCCGGGCGCTGCGATCCCCGAAGCGACGGCCGCGGCGGCTGCGAAAGAGCGCCTGCGAGTCCGCCTTGGGGCCGCCGAGCTGCTCGCGGACCTGCAGATAGGCCCTCAGTGCCACCCTCCCGCGCGAACCTAGGGGCACTGCGCGGTCCTTCTTGCCCTTGCCCTCGCGGACCCAAATTGTGAGGTCGTCGCGTTCCCATCGGAGGTCGTCGAGGTCGAGTCCGAGCGCCTCAGAGATCCGAAGACCTGACCCGTAGAGCACCTCGAGAAGCGCCCGATCGCGGCGACCGATCGCGTCGTCAGCGAGCGCTGGAGGTCCATCGATGATCGCCTTGATGTCCTCGACGGGGAGGACTGTCGGCAGCAGTTGCGATTGTTTGGGTCGGCGTACGAGCGTCGCGGGGTTGTCGGGGATAAGGCCCTCGCAGCGCATAAATTCCCCGAACGATCGGATCGCCGAGAGCGCGCGGGCCATCGAAGAGGGGGCGTGGTGACCAAAGAGATCGGCGAGGTGGATGCGGACTTCTTGGACCTGGAGGTCCCCTGGAATCGCTGCTCGTCCGTGACGGGCCTCGATACCGTCGACAAAAACCCCCAGGTCTCGCCGATAGCCCCGGATCGTATGCTGGGAGCGGCCGGCAGCGCGTTCGAGCTGATCAAGGAAGTTGTCGAGGGCGTCGCGCACGTTGGATCCCTAGCGCATCGCCAGCGGCTGGCGAAGAAAGGCGCCGAGGTGACGACAGACCACCTAAAGATCGAAGTAGGTTACCGGCGCGGTGCTGAGCTTGGGGGCGCGCCGCTCGGGCTTGAGCTCTGGTCTGCGGATCCGCTGGTCGCGGACCGGCAGTGCTTTCTCGACCCAAGAACCATCGATGTAAACGTCGACGAAGGGCGCAGGCAGACCCATCGCGCGCGACTTGTCTCGCGGATCCGTCGACGCGTGGAAATGGATGTGAGGGCCGCTCGAGTGGCCGCTGTTGCCGACGTTGCCGAGGCGCTGGCCGACGACCACTTGATCGCCCACCGCGACCTGTACGGTGCCCGGGATCATGTGCCAGAGCGAGGTGAACTCACCGAACCCGTGATCGATCACGACCCCGTTGCCGCCGCCCTTGCCCGTTTCTCCGCGGCGGTTTTCGGGTACGTCATTGATCGCGGTGATCACCACGCCTGATGTGGGAGCGGTCAAGGGGCTGCCGTAGCTCCAATGCTTGCGTTTGCCCTTGCCGGAGCGCGCCCGTCCGCCCTTTTTGACGACGATGTCGTAGGCGTAACGCTGGGTCCGACTGTTGTGGTGATAGTTGGTCGACTTGCGGCGGCCACCGTGGATGATCGTCCACTCGCCGGTGCTCGGGAAGTGGAAGCGGTTGATCGCCAGGTAGTGCTCGGCGGGGTGGCGGATGTCGCTGACGCGCACGTGTTCGCGGACCAGCAGGCGGACCAGACGACCCTTTGGATCGACCGCGAATTGGTAGAGCATCAGGCGGACAGGAGCACCGTCGGCGCGTTCGATCGCCAGGCGGTGGAGCACGAGCTCGCTGTACCAGACGAGTTCGCCTTCGCGGTGGATCTTGGACTCGACCAAGGCTTGTGGCAGGCCGTGGGTCTTGGCGATCCGGGAGCCTGCATCGAGGAGGCCGCGAGCCGTGACCTGGGCCCTGAGGGCCGGCGTCATCCAGCTGCGGATCGTCGCGGCCCGCCGGTAGAAGAGGCTGTAGATGAGGGTATTGCCAAACTCGGAGAGCTCATCCAGGGGCCGCAAGCCCGCGGGATCCGGGGGGCGGACCGTCGGCGGCGGCTTGCAAGCGCTGAGGCTGAGCCCGAGGCCGAGCAGGAGCGCGTAGAAGGCGGATCGGAGGCGCATCTCGAGCCTCGAGAGAGTAGCGCTCTTCGGCCGGGCAGGGGAGGTGGGCTCTGGCTTTCTGCTCGTTCCCGCCCAAGTTTGTGGATCCCGCGGGCGTTGGGGTCTAGCCTGCATATCCGCCTATGGAGTACGTCGTCGGCATTGATCTCGGGACTACGAACACCTGCGTAGCGATCGTCGAGAACGGCGAGCCGACGGTGATCGCCAACAAGGGGGGCTATCGCACGACGCCCTCGGTCGTCGCGACCTCGGAGGGTGGACGTCGCATGGTCGGTCACCTCGCCAAGCGCCAGCTCGTCACCAATCCGACCCACACGATCTACGCGGCGAAGCGCTTGATCGGCCGCAAGTGGGATTCGCCCACGACGACGACCGCGCGTTCGCTTGTGCCCTACCGGCTCGTTGAGGGCCCAAATGGTGATGTTCGCCTCGGGATTCACGACGAGGTCTACAGCACCTCTGAGATCGCCGCGCGCATTCTCCAAGAGATGCGCCTGATCGCCGAGGCCCATGTCGGCGCGCCGATCGATCGCGCTGTCGTCACCGTGCCCGCCTACTTCAACGACAACCAGCGGCAGGCGACCAAGGACGCCGGTCGGATCGCCGGCCTTGAGGTCATCCGCATCATCAACGAGCCGACCGCTGCGGCGTTGGCCTTTGGCTACGGCAAGCATCTCGAGCACAAAGTCGCGGTCTACGACTTTGGTGGCGGCACCTTTGACATCTCGATCCTCGACATCGGCGACGGCCTTTTCGAGGTCATCGCTACCGGAGGTGATACCTTCCTCGGTGGCGAGGACCTCGATCAACGGGTCGTCGAGTATCTGATCGAGACCTTCGAGGACGAGCGTGACATCGACCTCCGTGCCGATCGCATGGCGATGCAACGGCTGCGCGATGCTGCCGAAAAAGCCCGTTGTGACCTCTCTGAGCACGAGCAGGTCACCATCGATCTGCCCTTCTTGCACACCAGCCCGAGCGGTGAGGTCCACCACTTGCGCGGCGAAATCCTGACCCGCTCGCAGATCGAGAGCCTCACCGAAGATTTGATCGAGAAGACCATCAAGATCTGCGAACAGGCGCTGGCCGACGCTGATCTCGATAAGGCCTCGATCGATGATGTCGTGCTTGTTGGCGGCATGACGAGGATGCCGTTGATCCGCCAAAAGGTCGCAGAGTTCTTCGATCGAGAGCCCTGTCACGGGGTCAACCCCGACGAACTCGTCGCCCTTGGAGCGGCGATCCAGGCGGCCTCGCTTTGCCAAGAGACCGACGAAGTACTGCTCCTAGATGTCACGCCGCACAGCCTCGGTATGATGATCGCAGGCGGATATTTCCATCGCCTGATCGAGAAGAACACGACGGTGCCGACGAAAGCCGGGCATGTCTTTACAACCACCCGTGACGATCAGACGACGGTAAAGATCCTCGTTTTGCAGGGCGAGAGTCCACGGGCGATCGAGAACGAGCTGCTCGGAGAATTTATCCTCTCAGGCCTTCGTAAGGCGCCGCGTGGCAAGGTCCAGGTCGATGTCTCGTTCGCGATTTCGGTCGATGGCATCGTCAGTGTGAGCGCCAAGGATCTCGAGACTGGACACGAACAGACCATCGCCGTGACCGCGACCAGTGGGCTCTCCGATGCGGAACTCCAGTGTCTGATCGACGAGTCACACGCTTACATGCTCGAGGCCCGGGCCTCCGAGGAACTGGCTCGCCGTCGTCGCCAAGTCGAACGGCTGATGCGTGACGTCCAGGGCTGCGTGCCGCGGGTTCGCGAGGTGATGAACGGCACCCGCTTTGGGCGTGAGGCACTCGCGAAGGTCGACGGCGCGCTTCACCGCGGCGAGCGTGAGCTGCACGTCGGTGATCCGCGTTCGCTCAGCGAGACGATGGAGAGCCTCGAACGGGCGCAGCAGTTGCTCCGGGGGATCGCCGAGCGCAGCAGACGTTAGCTCTGGGCTCAGCTAGAGCCTGTCGATGAGTGCTGGATCGACGCCGAATTCTTCGAGCACGGCGCGTGTATGTTGGCCGAGCCTCGGGGCGGGCTGAGCAGGAGTGCGGCCGAGCGACGGCAGGCTCGGTCCCGGGGTTTGCAGGGTGCCGCCGTCTGGGAGGGGGGTTTCCTCGAGCAGGCCGCAGGCCCTGAAGACAGGCTCCTTCGTGGCAGAGGCGATATCGTGTACCGGAGTGACGGGAAGATTGAGCTCCGTCAGGCGATCGAGCCAACTCGATCGTGTCTCTTTAGACAGGTGATCCTGAAGCAGAGCGATCGTCGACGCGCCGTCGACTCCAGGATCGTGGCCGCGAGCCGCGAGTTCGGGGAGGCCGATCGCTTGGCAGAAAGAGATCCAAAACTTCGGCTCCAAACAGCCGACGGCGAGGTCCAGGCCGTCTGCGCAAGTGTAGGTGCGATAGGCTGCGATCTTGCCCCCGAGGAAGCGGTCGGTGGTCGCCTGGCCCTCTGTGGTCTCTTCGGCCCAGGCCCAGGTCATGAAGTGCAGCGGTGCCCCCGCGAGGGGCTGCGTGACGTGAAGCCCGACGCCAGTGCTGCTGCGGCGGAGAAGGGCGGCGAGGATCGCAGAGCAGGCGAGGCTGCCCGCTGTGCAGTCAGCGAGCTGGGCCGCGGGAATCTCATCGCTCCGCAGGCGATCCAGGAGCCCGCTCAGGCCGACAAAATTGAGATCATGACCGACTGCATCGCCGTGGGTGAAGCCCGGGATCGACGCGGTGATCAGGCGCGTATTGGCGGCACGCAGCCCCTCTAGCCCGAGGCCCCAGCGATCGAGAGTACCGGGCCGAAAGCTCTCGAGGAGCACATCGGCCTGCGCTGCGAGCTCCCGCAGGGCGGCTGCGCCGGGCTCTGAGCGGAGGTTTAGTGTCACTGACTCGGCACCGCGAAAGTAGGCGCAGTAACCGACGCCGATGCCGTCGACGAGCGGCGGCGTGAGGCGCATCAGATCGCCGGCACGCGGGTCTTCGATCTTGATCACGCGGGCGCCGAGATCGAGGAGCATGCGGACGAGCACAGCCCCGGGCAACATGCGGCTCGCATCGATGACGGTGATGCCTGCGAGGGGGAGGGTCTCTGCGGGATCCATGACCGTCCGAGCTTAACTCGGATCATCGCGGCCCGGGCTCAATCGTCGATGAAGCCGCTGGCGACGTTGGGGTCGGGGGGCGCCGGGGTTCGCCGGTAGGGCAGCTCGAGCTTGAGATACTCGCCCAGGAGCAGCTCGACTTCGCGGCGCAGATCCATGCGGTCGCCGTTGTTGGTGAGCACGTAGTCGGCGAGGGATTGACGGGTCGAATCGTCCATCTGTGCGGCCATTCGGGCGCGAGTTTCGTCGGCTGAGAAACCATCGCGATCGCTGACTCGGGCGATCCGCAGATCGTCGCGGGCGCTGACGACGATGACCCCGTTGAGGTTCTCTTGGATGTTGTTCTCGAAGAGCAGCGGGACCTCGTAGATCACGAGCCTTTGTCCGGCCTTCTCGAGAGCGTCGAGCACCTCTTCGAAGCGCGAGCGGATCCTCGGGTGGAGGATTCTCTCGAGGGCGAGGCGCTTGTCGTTATCGCTGAAGACGATCGTCGCGAGCTTGGCCCGATCGAGGTGGCCGTTCTCCGTCAGGACCTCCTCGCCGAAGACGCAGACGACCTCCTCCAGGCCTTTTGAGCCGGGCATGACGACCATCCGTGAGAGCTCATCGGCGGAGACGACTGGGATCCCGTACTCCTCGATCACACTGGCGACGGTCGATTTGCCGCTGCCGATCCCCCCCGTGAGCCCATAGACTTCCATGGCGGTAAGCGTAGAAGGGGCGGGGCCTCCTGTATAGTCGCCGGCCTCACGATGACCTCCCCAGGCAAGCCACGCCCAGGCTGGAGAGTGGTCTCGGCCACCTTCGAACTTTCGGCGCCCTCTCTCGCTCACTGTCCGCCTGCGACCCTCCCGGAGATCGCGGTCGGTGGTCGTTCGAACGTCGGCAAGTCGAGTCTGCTCAACACTTTCGCCTGTCGGCGCGGCCTCGCGCGGGTCAGCCGGTCGCCCGGCCGTACGCGGCTGCTGAACTTTTTCAAGATCATCCTTCGTCACCCGCGCTTTGGCGATCGCGTCTTTCGTTGGGTCGATCTACCGGGGTACGGCTACGCCGCGGCTCATGTCTCGATCCGCGAGACCTTCGGGCCGATGATCGAGAGTTATCTTCAGGAGCGGGCGGTGCTCGTCGAGCTAATGGTGTTGATCGACGTGCGCCGGGGGGCGGGCGTCCAGGATCGTCAGCTGCTCGAGTACGCGAGCGAGCGCAGCCTGCCGGCGCGGATCGTCGGCACAAAGGCCGATAAGCTCAGCAAGTCGGAACGCGGTGTCATCTCGCGTAAGATCGCCAACTCGCTCGATCTTCCCACCTCGGCGCTGGCCCTGACGAGCGCCTCGCTCGGCCTAGGTCTCGGCGACGATGGTCGGGGTCAAGGCCTCACGCGACTGCTCGCCGAGCGCATCGAAAATGCGACCTGTTGAGCCGTCCGAGCCTCGGCCTGTACCTTGGCGAGTACGGGCGGCGACCGCCACGGATCTGCCGGCGATCATCGCTCTCGAGGTCGAGGGATTTGGCCGCCCTTGGACCGAGGCGATGTACGTCGAAGAGCTCGCGCGGGGGAGTTCTTGGCTCGATCTTGCGATCAGCGAGAGCGGCGAGGTCGTCGCTTTTGTCTGCGCCTGGCGGATCCTCGACGCCTGTCATCTCCTGCGGATCGCGACCCGCCGCTCGCTGCAAAACTCGGGTATTGCCCGTACCCTCGTTCGCCATCTGATCGCCAGTGCGCGAGTGGGATCTTGCTCTCGCATCGAACTGGAGGTGGCGAGCCGCAATACCAGTGCTCTTGCGCTCTACCGCGGCCTCGATTTTGAGGTCGTCGGTCGGCGGCCGGGTTACTACAAAGAGCCCGTTGATGACGCGATCCTGATGAACTTGCAGCTCTCTCCGGACCGCTGAGGTCGACGGCTGGTGCGAGTGGGGTCACGGCGTCGTGAGCTGCTGGGCATTGTCGGCGTCCTGCGCGTGCCGTATGAATCTCCGGTGTCTGCGGCACATTTCGAGGCCAAAGTCGAAGAGCGGCGCAGCCTCGGTGGGGGTTATTTTGTGCTCTCCGTGATCGCGGATGCGCCGACTCCAATCGAGACGGCGGAGCCCGGTCAGTTTGTGATGCTGCGCGGAGCCTGGGGGCGCGACCTCCTTAATCCGCGGGCGTTTTCTGTCTTTGAGGTCATGGACGATCGACGTTTCTCGATCTTGGCGAAGGTCTTGGGTCGGGGCACGGCGCGTCTCGCAGTCGCTGATCCGGGCGCCTGCTTGACGGTCACAGGTCCGCTAGGGCGGGGTTTTCCGGCGCCTCGCTCCGGTCGTACGCAGCTCCTGGTTGCCGGCGGCGTCGGCTTTCCGCCCCTTCATTTTCAGGCTCGTAGGGCGGCTCGGGCGGGTACACCTGCGAGTGTTGAAGTGCTCTACGGAGGTCGAGGTCGCGATGATCTGCTCCTTACCGACGAACTCGACGCTTGGCGGGTGCCTTATGCGCTCGCGACCGACGATGGCAGCGTCGGTGTGCACGGTCGGGTCACGGATCTATTGGAGGCGCGACTCGGAGCTGCAGACCAGGACGGTGAGACGGTCGAAATCCTCGCCTGTGGGCCAACGCCGATGCTCCAGGCGGTTCGCACGATCGGCCTCGCGAGGGGCATCGATACCTACCTCTGTCTCGAGGAGAACATGGCCTGCGGGTTTGGTGTGTGCTTAGGCTGCGCGGTACCGGTGCACGGACCTCGCCCCTACCGATATTGCTGTACGGACGGTCCGGTCTTCGACGCGAAAGAGGTCCGTTGGTGAGAGAACCATCCCGCTCCTTGTCGCCCTCCGATGTCGATCTGCACGCGGATTTTGCGGGGTTGAGGCTCGATTCACCGCTGCTCGCGGCTTCTGGTTGTTTCGCCTACGGCCAGCAATTTGCCGCCTTTACGGACCTTCGGCGTCTCGGTGGAGTTGTTACCAAGGGCATCTCGCCGGAGCCTCGTTTTGGCAATGCGCTGCCGCGGATCTGTGAGACCGCTGCCGGCATGCTCAACTCGATCGGCCTCGAAAACGTCGGCGTCGAGGTCTTTCTTCGCGACAAGCTGCCCTTCCTCCGTGAGCTCGGGATCAGCGTCTGGGTTAATTTTTTTGGCACCGACTTTGAGACCTATGTCGAGTGTGCCCGTCGGCTCAGCGCAGGTGAGGGAGTCGATGCCCTCGAGATGAACATCTCCTGCCCAAACATCAAGAAGGGCGGCATCGAATTTGGAACCGTGCCCGAGGTCGCACACCGGCTCACACGGGCTTGCGTCGAGGTTTCGTCGGTGCCGATCATCGTCAAGCTCAGCCCGAACGCGGGGGATATCGTCGGTATGGCCCAGGCAGTTGCGGAGGCTGGAGCCGCGGGGGTTTCGTTGATCAATACGATGACGGGAATGGCGATCGATGTCCGTCGTCGGCGACCGCGGATCGCGACGACCTACGGTGGCCTCTCAGGACCCGCGATAAAGCCGATCGCTTTGCGCATGGTTCATCAGGTCGCTCAGGCCCTGCCAAAGCTGCAGATCTGCGGGATCGGCGGGATCATGACCGGCGAGGATGCTCTAGAGTTCTTGATGGCGGGGGCTAGCACGGTGCAGGTCGGGACCGCGCTCTTCTCGGATCCTGGGGCGATCGCGCGGATCACGGAGGAGTTGAGGCTGCTCTTGGCCGAGCTTGGCGTCGACGCGCTAGCCTCCGTGGTCGGTGCTCTCGAAGTGATCCCGCCGGAACGGCCCTACGTGGCCTTCTGATCCCGCGCGTGTCTTCATCGGGTCCGCATTGGTGTCGGTTTGGTGAGCGGCGACGCCCGAAGCGACCCCGGACATCGAACGTCGCTTGCGGCGCTTCGGCCGTACGGATAGGCTGAGCGCTGATGACGGAACGGCCAATTCCGTGGAGAGCGCGTCTCGCTGCCTCGCTTGTCGACGTGTCTCCGGACTGGGGGGTCATCGTTGCCAGCAAGCTCATCGGCGCGGCTTCCAGGGCACGCTTGCCGCGGGCGATCAGCAAACCGGCAGTCGCGGCGTATGTCCGCTACTTCGACGTCGATCTCGGTGATGTTGATCCTGGCTGTCACAGCGTCGGTTACGACTCTTTCGACGCCTTCTTTACCCGCCGTCTCCGACGTGACGCACGACCGATCGATCGCGCGACAAAAGCGATCGTTTCGCCCTGCGACGGGCTGCTCCGCGAGATTGTGCGGGTCCGTGAGGGCGTTACGGTTAATGTGAAGGGCTACTCGCTGTCGATCGCCGAACTCGTCGCGGACGAGGGGCTCGCTCATACGTTTGAGGGCGGCTTGGCGGCGACGATCTACCTGCATCCGCGCGACTACCATCGGGTGCACGCGCCGGTAGACTCGCTCGCAGAGCAAGTGATCCTGGTGCCTGGACGTTTGCTTCCAGTGACGGATGCGGCGCTCGATCGGGTCCCAGGCCTCTTTACGGTCAACGAGCGGCTCGTGCATGTACTCGATACGATCCACGGCAAGATGGCCGTGGTGATGGTTGCGGCCTTCGGGGTTGGTCACATGAGTTGCGTGTACCGTCATGTGGCTCCGCATCCCCGCGAGATCCAGCGTGTTGCCTGCGAGCCGAAGCCTCGTTTGCGCAAGGGCGATGAGATCGGGGTCTTTCACCTCGGATCAACAGTGGTCCTGGTGACAGAGCCAGGTGTCGAAGCGCTTGACCTGCCCTTACCCGCGCCGCTCCGGCAGGGTCAGACAATTTTTAAAGGACGCGGATCGCCATGACGTGGACGTTCTCGGCTGAGGAGTGGCTTGTTGACTTTCGATCTGCACCGCGTGGTGTGGCACGAACTGAGCGCTCGCTCGATGCTCTCGACGAGCAGACTCGCGGCCTGCTCACATGGATCGACACAGCGCCCCAGCTGGTGATGCCAACGATGGTCTCGACTCGGGGAAAATCGGGACCCGAAGCAGCGCCCGAAGTTGTGCTCGAGGCCGAGGCCGAGACCGATAGTGTTGGTGCAGACTTGGCGCCGCCCCCCCCGAGTGGAGTTGTCCAGGGGGAGTTGGGCGAGCTCACAGCCGAGCAAGACGATGCCGTGCTCGGCGATGACAGCCTCGAGATCGAGCTCACCCCGCCGGATTCAGCTCCGGATCCGGCTGGGGGAGGGGTTTTTATTCCGACGCTCACGCGGGCGGGCGGGCCGACTGTCCCTCCGCCCCCCACCGACGCTATCGAGCGGCCGATTGGGGCGGATCTCTACGACGAGGATGATCAGGAGGACGACCAATTCTCAGCCCCGGAGCCCGAGCCGCTCGCCGCAGTCTCAGGTGTGATCGGTGGTTTTATCCCCGATGACGATGACGATGACGATGACGATGGCGATGACGATGCGGGAACTAGCGAAGACACGGAGGTACTCGAGGACGCGGAAGTGCTCGAGGACGCAGAGGTGCTCGAGGACGCGGAGGTGCTCGAGGACGCAGAGGTGCTGCTAGAGGACGCAGAGGTGCTCGAGCCCGTTGTAGAGGTGGTCGAGGAGGCCAGCAAGCCCCCGCCAGCTCCGCCGATTCCTCCGCCTTCACCCCGAACACCGCCGCCGGTCTCGCGTGCACGCCAACCGAAGCCCGCGAGCGATACACCTGCGCCCGCAAAGAACCGAAGCCATCGCAAGAAGAAGCTCTGGTACGAAGAGGTTTTTGCCGATCACTACGCTTTCATCCTGCCGCGCGATTCGGATGTGAGCGCGGAGTTCGATGTCGAGTTCATGATCGAGAGCGCAAACTTGAGCCCGGAAAATTCCGTTCTCGATGTTGGCTGCGGCGATGGGCGTCACCTCTTCGGCTTCGCAAAGGCTGGCTTCGAGGATCTCTTGGGCCTCGACATGTCGCTGTCGCAGCTCGTCCAGGGCGCGCGGCGAAACCTTGCAGACTCAGCGGGTCTCGCTTTCCTGTACGGAGATATGCGGGATCTGCCTACAGAGTCGACCTACGATGTCGTGACCTGCTTGGGTGGGACCTTCGGTTACTTCGACGACGACCAAAATAGAGCTTGTTTGCAGCAGATGGTCGATAGGCTGGCCCCCGGGGGCAAACTCATCATTCAGGTCATGAACCGTGATCACATGATGGGCATCGCTCCGTGTAGGTCATGGTGGCAGGGTCGGAGTTGCCTCGTGCTTGATGTGGCGGAGATGAATTTCTTCGCTAATCGTCTCAAGGTCCATCGCACGATCGTCTTTGAGGATGGTCGCCAGTTCGAGCACCACATTCATATCCGTGCATACACGGTTACGGAGCTCGGCAAGATGATCTCTGGATGTGGCATGCGCGTGCTCGAGGTCTCTGGGAGTCGATCGACTCGCGGGCGCTTCTTTGGCAGCGCCTCTCCAGACATTTGGATCTGCGCTCAGCGAAAAGACTGATCCTGGCCGACGGGCCCGCTTCGGGCCTGGTGTGACTCCCGTCCGACTGTGGCGGTGATGTCGTGCCATGACACGTCCGCCATGCTCGACCCACGGGCCGCTGCAACCACTGGGCCCGTATCGGGGTCTCAGAACCACGGCACTGATCGTGCAACGTCAGGACGTGCGGCTGGGGCGCAGCCCCGTAAGCCTCTAGGAGGGGTCGCAATGAAGCTTTTGCGATGAAGATGCGTTCTACTCTTGGCTTGACTTGCGTCGACATTATGTTGCTCGTTCTGACGAACAACAGGCTCAAAAAAGCGCGCAAGAAAAGCGCGGGCATAAAGAGCGAAGAATCTCTGTTTCGTAATCGTTCTTAACCTGGCTCGACCAACTGCCGCATCTGCGGCGTCCAACTCGGAGGCAATCATGGCACGGCGCAAAGTAACTCGCGGATCTCCCCCCAGGCTCGCTCGCTCGCGTTCGCGGGCTCGCAAACCTCCTGCGCGAAAGGGTGCTGCTCGCGATAAGCGCTCCGAGGCGAGCGATGCATCGGGCAATTTCCTCAGCGTCTACTTTCGCGACATGTCTGAACTTGAGGTCATGTCCCCTGAGGAGGAGCTGGCTGCGGCGACGCGGATCGCCAACTTACGGCGTGAGCACTGGCGGGCGTTGCTCTCGTACCCGCCCTTCATTGACGCGATTGTGGCGCTCATCGAGACCAAGATCGACGCCGACGATGTGCCGGGGGCAGAGCTGAGCCTGGTGCGCAAAACCTCCCGCCAATTGCGTGATCGGGATACCCGTCACAACAAAGAGGTCTTCGAGGCCGCCAGTGCAGAGCTCACCGAGAAGATGCTGGATCTCGATCTCGACGGCATCATCTCCGACATGATCAACGCGGATCTCAATTCGATCGGCGCAGGTCATCGGGATGCATTGACCCTCGCGATCGTTCTGCCGCGCAAGGGCAGTCGGCCCTTCAAGGCCTACAGCGAGCGTTGTCGCCGGACCTCAAGCGCCTGCCGTATGGCCAAAAACCACTTCGTAAAGGCCAATCTTCGCCTCGTCGTGTCGATCGCCCGGCGCTTCAACCACGGCAAGATGCCGCTCCAGGATCTGATCCAAGAGGGCAACATCGGTCTCATGAAGGCGGTCGATCGCTTCGACTACCGCAAGGGCTTTCGCTTCTCGACCTATGGAAGTTGGTGGATCCGCCACGCGATCTCGCGGGCGATCGCCGATAAGGGTCGTTCGATTCGCCTGCCTGTGCACATGATCGACGCTCATCACAAGGTCGTGCGGGCACGCCGCGAGCTCGAGACTCGACACGGTCGCGAGCCGAGTCATGTCGAACTCGCAGAGCACACAGGCCTCGCGATCGCAAAGATCCAGCGCATGGATACGATGATGTTCGACCACGCGATCAGCCTTGATCGCCCAGTATCTGATGATGATGGACGACGGGTCGTCGACTTCCTCGAGGATACAGATGCCGAGGTCCCCGGCGATCGTCTCGAGGTAGAGGCGATCAACAACCAAGTCCGGGATGTCATCGACATGCTGCGTCCGATCGAGGCCGATATCCTCCGCAAGCGCTTTGGTCTGGCTGCCGATACAGAGCACACGCTCAAGCAGATCGGCGAGCAGTATTCGCTCTCTCGCGAGAGGATCCGACAGCTTCAAGAGCAGGCGCTCGGCAAGATCCGGCGGGAGCTCAAGCGGCGCGAGGTCTGACGCGATTCTTCACCAAACCAAGAGGCGACGGGCCATGTCCGTCGTCTCCTTTGTTCTCGGTCTTGTCGGCGGGCAAGCTCGCCACTATGGTTGCCAGCGTGCGGATCGTCCTCGGTCTTGTTGTGTTCGTGGGCGCCTTGTTGGCGGCATGTCAGCCCTCTCAGCCCTTGGTGGTCACACCCAGCACAGGGGCCTTTCGTGGCGGTGATCAACTGAGGATCAGCGGTCGTTCCTTTGCCGGGCGCAGTCCGCTCACTGTGTATGTTTGCCAGCGATCTGCGAAGGCGATCGTGATCGAGAGCGATCGATTGATTCGCGTGCGCGCGCCACGTGCAGATACCGCGGGGAGCTGCGATGTGACGCTCCGCTTTGGCGACGATGAGGAAATCGTTGTGAACGACGCGTTCACTTACCGTGAGCCCGTAGAGGATCTGCCGATCGACGCCTTTGATCGGCTATCCGGTCCTGTTGCGGGCCCGTGAGCCTATGTTCGATCCGCCGCCGGGATATCAGGCCCGATCGATGCGAAAGAGCTGCTGACCGGCGAGGATGAGCGCACCGTAGGGCACGAGCGTGCCTGGACGGAGGCGGACGTAGGTACCGTTGGATGAGCCGCGATCTTCGAGGAAGACCCCTGTGTCGTCGCCGATGATTCGGCAGTGTGAACTCGATACATAGCCGTCGAGCGGGAAGGTGATGTCTCCGTTTTCGCGGCCGATGGTGAATTCATCGGCCTCGATGGGATAGGCCTCGGAGGCGATACCACCCTCTAGGATCAGGCTTACTCGGCCCCAGTAGCCCGGATTTGGGCTTCCCATTCGCTCTGTGCCGTCGGGGAGGGGCGCTGGCTCGGGCAGGTCTTCGTAGTGAAGCAGCTCTTGGCCGACGCGGAACGTGTCGTTGTGCTCGAGGTTCGTGCGTCCGTCGAGTTTTCGGTAGACGCCGTTGGCCCCGACGATGTCATCGATGATGAGGCCACCCTCTTGCACTGTGAATTTGCAGTGTCTTGGACTCAAGTAGAAGTCGGCGTCGAAAGGGGCCCCGTAGTTGCGGCCGAACTCCATTGGGCCGCGCTGGATATCGATCGAGCCGCCCTCTGAGCCGTCGATCCGGATCAAGGTGAGTCGTGCGTTGCCGGTGCCGCTGGGTTTGGGAGTTGCCGGTGCCACTGGGGTTGTGGGCGCGGGCGTGGTCTCAGGAGCAGCGCTTGGCTGCGGGCTTGGGGACAGGGAGGATCCGCAGCCACCGCAGAATCGGAATCCTGCCGGATTGGCCATGCCACAGGAGCCACAAGGGGTCCCCTGTGAAGGTGTATTTGGAGGAGTGGCCTGTTGTCGGGCTTTGCGTCTAGGTGGCGGGGCTGTTGTTTGCTGAGGGGCTGTTGTCTGGCGAAGGGCTGCGACTTGTGGCGGAGGCGGAGCGGGTTGTACGAGTCGCGGAAGCTTGGGAGGTGATGGCTGCGGGGCGCTCACGGAAGGCGGAGGCGCACTCACGGAAGGCGGAGGCGCACTCACGGAAGGCGGAGGCGCTTCGGGACGCGTACGGCTGCCGGTCTTTGGTGTCGCGGGCGAGCGCACCGGGGGGCGTGGGGCCGGACGTGGGGCTCCTGTTCCGGGGCCCGGCAGCTTTGCCCCACATCCCAGGCAGAACTTGAAATGGTCCTGGTTCTCTTTGCCACAGTTCAAGCAGACAATCACGAGCAGCCTCGGGAGCTAAGAGATTTCGACGCGGAGGAGTTGCTGGCCGACAAAGAGGTAGTCACCGTGGAAGAGTTCCTGAGCGCCTTTGATCCGAATGAAGGTTCCGTTGCGCGAGCCGGTGTCGGTGAGGATGACGTGCGGAGAGTCGGAGGCGACGTCCAGACGTGCATGGCGGCCCGAGATAAATCGATCGTCGGGGAAGTCGACGATGTTGCCTTCGCGGCCGATGGTCAGGCTTCCGCCGCGTGCGGAGCTGATTTTGGCCTCGCCGCCGCCGGCGAGCAGTTGGACGATTCGAAAGAGGCCATCAGGGCGCGGGCTGCTGTAGCGGTAGGTGCCCTCGTGGTCCGGACGGCCGTCCGGCAGCGGGCGGGCGTCTAGGCGTAGGAGTTGCTCGCCGACCAGAAAGCAGTCGTCGTGCGTCATTGGAGTCGGCGATTTGATCCGCACGAAGACGCCATTCGAGCTCTCGAGATCCTGGACGAAGAGGCGGCTGTCCTGGGCCGTGAAGCGGGCGTGTTCGGGGTTTAAGAAGTGATCTTCGGCGAATCGGATGTCGCAACCGCCACGGCCGACGACGTGGTTTGTGCCGCTTAGGTGGTACGTGACTCCGTCGCCGCCTTCGCCCTTGATCACCACGAGACGAGGTACGACGGCCTGTTGCTGGAGTGCCCCAAAGAACATGGTCCTTGCAGCAGGCTTTGTCGGCTGCGCAGGAGAGGCGACGGCCTGTCCTGTGGCGGCATCGAAGCGGGGGGCCATCGTCTGGGACATCGGCGTTGGCGGTGCCGCAGGCCTGGCAGCGGGCGAGGTTGCAGGCAGACCCATCGCCGGGGCCCCGGCGGGCTGGGCTGGGCTAAGTCCGGCCCCACAGCGGACGCACGCGGACGTACGCAACACGTTGAGCTGGCTACAAACCGGGCAGGCGAGGCCGAGCTGCATCACGGCGAGATCCTCTGCCCCAAGGGGTGCGCTTGTCAACGCGCGTCGAGCTTCGCGATGCTGGTTGTCGCGAGAGGAGCGAGAACGCAGGATTTACCCGCTTGCCTCGCGCTTTGTCGCGACTTCAAGGCGACTTGTGCTTGTTGGCCCGCGGGTCGAGCGGTCCGCGAACGAGCGGGTAGAGGCAGATGCTCGCACTTGGTGCGTCTTCGCACCTTGCGGTGGTCTCTCGATACGCTTGGCGCTCGGCCCTGGTGCCGTTTGCAGCAGCATCGAGGGCCGTTTGCAGCGGCTTGTGCCATTTTTCGAGGTCGGCGGGGCGCAGTGGATCGTAGCGCGGGCTGGTCTCTTGGGTGAGCCAGCGGGTGAGGCTCAGCTCCCAGCTCTTCTTTTGCAGTTGGGGCAATGGTTGGGTCGCGGTGTGTTTGGAGTTGCCGAGGAGATGTGCAAGGGCTGCCCCTGCGGCGTCGCGCCCGAGCCCTTTGGGCCCGAGATATCGCCGCAAGAGGGCGGTAACCACGGCTTCGTTGGGCACCTTGACTCGGCCGAGTCGCCAGGCGGCGATCGCTGATCTGTGGGGATCGCTGGCGCCGAGTTGGCGGATGATCCCGTCGAGGTCGCGGTCCGGTGTGGTCGCGGCGATCGCCATCGCGCAGGCCCGTCGATGCGATCGCGTGCGCCTGCGGGGGCTTTGGATCCACATGTTGAGTTTGGCGCGGGCGTTTTGTGTGTGTGCGAGCTCCGGCCTTTGGGCGACCGCCACGCAGACGAGTGTATTGAGGATGTCATCGTCGTTGTTGCGCAGGAATGGGGCGAGGGCATCGTCTTCGGTGGAAGACGTTAGGGCAGCCCAGGCCGCCGCATAGCGGACATCCGCAGGAGCGCCGCGGTTGGCGATGACTTGGTAGAAGATGGGCAGGGCAGCCGGATCTCGCTGGGCACCGGCGGCGAAGAGCGCCGCAGCGCGGGCCTGTGCGTAGGCATTTTTGACCGGTCTTGGGGCGTCGCGAGGGGGCGTGAGCTGGGCGCCGACCCGGGCGAGAGGGACCGCAGATCCCGGGAGATCAAGCTGGCCGAGGTGTAGGGCGGCTCGCAATCGTGTGCCGATCGAGTCGCGGTTGAGCGAGTACACGAGGACTCGGGTGAGGGCAGCACGGCGCTCCGAACTGGGCGTGCTTCGAAGCCATGTTTGTAGCGACGGAGAATCGCTGCGATCGAGTGCATCGAGGAGGAGTTCTCGGGGCTCTTCGTTGCTGGGCTCGCGCTGTGCCCGAAGGAGCGCGAGTTCGACGACTGCGATCGTATTAGCGGAAGCTTCGGCCAAATCGAGGGCACCACGGCCTGCCTCTTGCGTAATTTCGGGGGGGCCACCGGTCTCGATGATCTCTCGAAAGAGTCTCGCGGCACGCTCGATCTCACCGTTTGCCACCGCCAACTTGGCGAGCCGCAGGCGTGCAAGAGGATCCCCAGGTGATAGCTCAAGCGCCTTTTCATAGGTCTTTGCGGCTGTTTTTGGATCCCCGCGGCGTTCGTAGAGTTCGCCCAGGCGGACGATCGCCCGCGAGGAATTGGCCCCGCCAGCGGCCGCGAGCGTCGCCGTGTGCAGCGCTCGTTCGAGGTCACCTGTATCAAGGGCCACATCAGCGAGTTCTGTGAGCACATCGCTGCCGCGCTTGGGGTCGACCTTCACGAGGCGATCGAGTGTCGCCATCGCGGCTTCACCGTGACCGGCTCGTCGCTGGGCGAGGGCGAGGGCCGCGAGCCTCTCGGGCCCTTCGGGCAGCAGCGCGAGGAGTCGCTCTTGCACCCGTTCGGCCTCCTCGTAGCGCTCTTGTCGGGAGTAGAGCTCGGCGAGAAAGAGCCCCGCTTCGAGCTGCGCGGTAGGTGCTCCGTTGGCGAATGTGCTGAGGGCATCGCGTTCTGCTTCGCGTCGTCGTCGGGCCGTCTTGCCCGATGTGCCGCTCACCATGAGATCAACGACACGCGTCCGTGCTTCGTCGCGGAGCAGGCGGTGCTCGGGCCGTGTGGCGTACTTGAGGATCTCTTGCCAGGAGGTCAAGGCTCGCTGGGGAACGCGGCTGTCCTGCTCGAGCAGAGCCCGAAGTCGGAGGTACGCGGGCTCGTGAGGGGCGGCTGCCAACGCCTTTTGCAGGGAGAGGATCGCGTCGGGGTGGCGGTGCTCGGCGAGTAGCTCCGCGTGTCGTGCCCAGCCGCGGTGGCTCGGGCGGATCAGTTTGGGTAGCTTCGCCCACTCGTGGAGCGCCTCGGCGACTTGCCCTCGCTGTAGAAGCTGCTCGCCCAGGGCGATCCTCGCCTCGGGATCGCGAGGGCGGAGCACGGCCATGCGTTTCGCGATCGCCAATGCCTTGTCTGACTCTTGGTTCAGGTTGTAGAAATCGAGGAGGGCGACAAGCGTTGCGGTTGATCGACCGCTGTGGGCCTCGACATCAGTGGCGATCGACAAGCCGATCGAGCGGTGGCCATTGGCGATCATGCGACTCGCGATCTCGAGGGCGATGGGCGCTTGATCTGGACTCTTAGTTGCGCCGAGGCGACGGATTTCGGCTGCGGTCTTGTGGGTGTCACCGGCGGACTCCACGGCCTCCAGGAGGGCGCGGAGGCCCTCTCGATCTCGGGGATCGGCGGCGACGGCTTGCCGCCAACTCGCGGTTGGGTCCCGGCCTGCGAGGGCTTCGAGACGCGCGAGAGCTCGCCAAGCGGCGCCCTCTCGCGAATGAAGTGGCAGAGCGAGCCACTGGCGGAGACGGTCGAGATTTAGGGAGCCGCTGACATCGTGCTCGTGAGCGTCGGAGAGCGCGGCCCACATCGTCTCGCGATCCTGCGGCTTGCGGGTGCCGTCGATCGCTTGCCAGACTAGAGAGGCGGCCGCAACAGCATCGTTGGAGCGGAGCTTTGCGCGGGCCCACTCGATTTTGATCGAGGGCGCTTGAGCGCCAGTGGCGGCCTGATCGGCGTTGGTGAAGGCCTTATTGGCCTGCTCTAGATCACCGACCGCGAGTGCAGCACGAGCGAGGCGGAGGCTGTCTTTGAGGTCACCTTGATCGAGAGCATGGGCGAGGCGGAGGGCGTCCTTGTTGAGCTGATTGCGCTCTGCCAGATCGTACGCCCGTTTGAGCGGCTCGCGCTTGTTGCCCGCGTTGCCTTCGAGTACATCGATGGCTTGTCGGACATCGCCAGCGGCGAGCCATGCGTCGATCTCGAGACTGATCACTCGACTGCGCCAGCGACCTGCGCGCGGACGGATCTCGGCGAGGCGCTCTGCCGCGAGCCTGGCTTCGCCAGTGGCGAGCTGGCTGCGAGCTTCGAGGACGGCTAGACCGACATCAGTCGGGGAGCTGCGAGCAGCTCGTCGGATTTTTTGGGCGAGTTGCTCGTGACCGAGCGCTCGTACGAGCGAGCGCCATTGTTTGCTGTCGAAGGGGTGGCTTCGGAGTTTGCGAAAGCGTTGCTCGATGAGCTCAGGCTGACGATCGTTGCGCTCGATGGACCAGTCATCACCGGGAGCAGCGTGTGCGGAAAACGCGCCATTCAAGCAGTAGGAGCCGAGGGCAACGGCGAGTAACCCGGCTTGCCGAAGGTAGCCCGTTAGGGCTTGCCGTCGCGATACTGCCACCTTCATCAGCCTAGCAGGTTCTGTCAGGCGTTTTTGCCGCGCGGAGAAGTTGGGATACGGGCGCGGTGGCCGCTTTGGGAGGAGGCGTCGCGGTCTTTCTGGTCACAGGAGTCGTGTCCTAGGCCTTGACCCGACGGACGAGCGGTTTACAGTGCCGCCGCGATGCCGATCTACGCGTATCAGTGCACCAAGTGCGGTAAAGACGAAGAGTACATCCAAAAATTTAGCGATCCGCCGATGGAGAAGTGTGAGCACTGCGGCGGTTCGCTTCGTCGCCTCGTGACGAGTGCTGCGTTCCACCTCAAGGGCGGTGGTTGGTACAAGGATCTCTACGCCAGTTCGAAGCCCAGCGAGAGCGGCGGCTCGGCTTCGGAGTCAGGTGAGAGCAAGCCCGAGAGCAAGCCCGCGGCCAAGACCGAGAGCAAGCCCGCGGCCAAATCTGAGGGCAAGAAGGCGACCTCAACATGAACCACCGTGCTGCAAAAATTAGCGGTAAGGCGCTCTCCAAGCAGCTCCTCGGCGAGGTCAAGGATCGCGCTGAGGCCTGCATCAGCAAGGGCGTCACGCCCTGTCTCGCAGTTGTTCTCGTGGGGGATGATCCCGCTTCTGCGATCTATGTGCGCAACAAGGGGCGTCGGGCTTCGGAGTGCGGGATTGCGACCCGCGATCATCGGCTTCCCGCGAGCACCTCGACCTCCGCGTTACTCGATCTGCTCGCTCGGCTCAACAGCGACTCCGAGGTCGACGGCATCCTCGTCCAGCTGCCTCTGCCGCCCGGCGTCGACTCTGAGGCGATCCTCCTTGCGATCGATCCGCGCAAGGACGTCGATGGCTTTCATCCGGATAACCTCGGCCTCTTGATGGTCGGTCGGCCGCGCTTTGTCGCCTGCACGCCCCAGGGTTGCATGCGGCTGCTCGCGGCCGCGGGTGTCGATCTCGAGGGCAAGCGTGCGCTGGTCGTCGGTCGGTCGACGATTGTCGGCAAGCCGGTTGCGCAGCTCCTACTCCAGGCCAATGCGACGGTGACGATCGCCCACTCGCGCACGGTCGATCTGCCGGGGCTCGTGGCCGAGGCAGAGGTGCTGGTAGCCGCGGTCGGGCGGCCCAATTTTATCCGCGGTGAGTGGGTGCGTCCGGGCGCGGTGATCATCGATGTCGGTATCAATCGCCTCGATGACGGCAAGCTCGCGGGGGATGTCGACTACGCAGGTGCGCGGCGTCGGGCCTCGGCGATCACACCGGTACCAGGGGGCGTCGGGCCGATGACGATCGCCTGTCTCTTGAGTAATTGCGTCGAAGCTGCGGAGCGACGCGCCGGCTTAAAGCCGGCGAACTAGAAGCACCATGACGTGGGAGTCGCCTGGCGTGCGGCGGGTGACCGATGACAGGGTTGACTAGCGGCTGTCTGTGACCAGTTGATCGAGGATTCGATCGAGTTCGTCGAGCGTCCCGTAGGGGATCTCGATCTTGCCGGAGTTGTTGTTGTTCGCGCGGAGTACGACCTTTGCGCCCAGGCTCCGGCGCAGCTGTTGCTCGAGATCGCGGACATGGATCGCATGGGTCTGTGCGGCCTCGTCGATCTCGACCTCAGGAACGGGCGGTCGAAGACGTTCTCGGACCGCTCGCTCGACGGCTCGTACGCTTTGGCCGTCGCGGCTGGCGGCGAGGGCGAGCTCGATCATCGACGCGTGATCATTGAGAGCGAGCAGGGCACGGGCATGTCCCATGCCGAGCACGCCATCCTGGACCAAGGCCTGCACTTTTTCGGGGAGCTTGAGGAGGCGCATGGCGTTGGAGAGTGTGCTGCGCTCCTTGCCGATCCGGGCGGCGAGTTCTTCCTGCGTGCAGCCGAGAACATCCAGGAGCTGACGCAGAGCGCGGGCTTCTTCGATGGGATCCAGGTCTTCGCGCTGCAGGTTCTCGATCACCGCGAGTTCTAGATGCTCGCTCTCCGGGCTGTCGCGGATGACGACTGGAATCGCCTGTAGGCCGGCGATTTGAGCTGCGCGCCATCGTCGCTCACCGGCGATGATCCGGTATTCGCCCTGACTACCGGGAACTGGCGCGACGACGATCGGTTGAAGGATCCCGTGATGGCCGATGCTGGCGGCGAGTTCTCGCAGCGGCGCTTCGGCGAATCGCTTGCGGGGCTGGTCGGGGTTGGCGAGCAGGGCTTCGATGGGCAGCGTGCGCAGTCCAGAAGGGCGAGCGTCGCGGTTCTCTCGTTGTGGGCTCGCGTTTGGGATCAGAGCTCCGAGCCCGCGACCCAGGGCGCGGCGGTTTGGGTTCTTCATGCGGGGGACCTCGCTTCAGGTGTGGCCTTGGCCTCGGGTGGAGCGCTGCTGCGGGCCTCCATTCGCTGGAGGAGTTCATCGGCGAGGTCGAGATAGGCGATCGCGCCTTTGCTACCGATGTCGTAGAGGATCGCGGGTTTGCCGAAGCTCGGCGATTCGCTGAGGCGGATATTTTGCGGAATCCGGGTGTTAAAGACGTACTGCGGGAAGTGCTCTTCGACCTCGGCGACCACCTGCTTGGCGAGGTTGGTCCGGCGATCAAACATGCAGAAAACGATGCCTTCGATCACCAGCCGCGGGTTGAAGGAGTTGCGGATCGCCTCGATCGTTCCGTGCAACGCGCCGAGCCCCTCGAGGGAGAAGTAGCGGGCCTGCATCGGGATCAGGACTGCATCGGCGGCGACGAGCGCGTTTAGAGTGAGGAGACCGAGCGAGGGCGGGCAATCGAGGATGATGAAGTCCCAGCGGTTGCTGGCTCCTGCTGCTTCGAGCGCGCGGCGCAGCACCGACTCGCGGCGCTCGATGGCGACGAGCTCGATCTCGGCGCCGGTGAGGTCTGCGGAGGCCGGTAGCACCGAGAGTGTTGGCAGCTCGGTCGGCTGGATCGCGGAGTCGAGGCTCGCTTGGCCGAGCATTAGCTCGTACGTGCCGACCGTCACCTGATCGCGCGAGTAGCCGACAGAGGAGCTGGCGTTGCCCTGGGGGTCGAGATCGATCAGGAGAACGCGGCGCTCGCTGGCAGCCAGGCTCGCGGCCAGATTGACCGCGGTTGTTGTTTTGCCCTCGCCACCTTTTTGGTTGCTGACCGCGATGATCGTCGCGTGCGGGGGATCATGAATTTCGGCATCGACCATGGGTTTCGAGCCCATCCTTACCACCCATGCGCGGCCCTGGCAGCAGCCCGGTCGAGCCCGGGGCGGAGCGAGTAGGTTTATTGCCTACATGTAAGATGGTGTGTACGACTGGCTCATCGGCTGCGACGCGGTCGAGAGAACACCGCCACAGACCCGATTGGGGACGTGGCGCCTCGAGGAGTTGAACATGAGCTATTTTCGCCAGAGCTTCACGAGCTTCCAGGAATTCCAGCGCGAGGTCGGACGCGACTGGGGGCGTCAGCTCGGCAAAGAGGAGTACGAGCTGCTCAACGAGATCGAAGACGGCGATCGTTTTTACGAGCGACCGCGTCGCAGCCAACGCAATGAGTGGGACTAGCGATCGGCCGATGGACTACGGAAGCCCTGGAGAGGGCGCACCGTAGTCCCAGCTGCTCGGCTCATCCTCGGCCTCTGAACTCAGGCGGTGCAGCGGGATCTCGGTGTCAATCGGGTAGGGCTCGGCGTAGGCGTCGTCCCAGATGCGGTAGGTCGAGGCGATCTGCTCGTCTGCGTCCCGGAGAACCACTGGTTCGTGCGCTGTAAGTCCGCCGTCGGCGAGCGTCGTGTCATCTGTCTCAAGGACCAGGGCATCGCCAACAGGTCCGATGTACGCGGTGCCGACGAGCAGCGCCCGCTCACCGACCGCTAGGCAAGTCGCAGGCTCGCAGCCGCCATCACCTTCGCGGTAGAGCAGCGGATCGCGACCGGGCGCGTCGATGTCCTCGGCGTCGGCGATCGTCCAGGTATCGAGGTCGACGTCGTCAGGACCGAGGTTGAGGATTTCGACGTACTCGAACTCTCGCTCGTGGGCACTTGGTCCGGGGGCATTGCTCAGCACCTCGGTGATCACGAGGGTCGCGTCGACCGGGAAGTCTCCGCTGGTATCGGAGGTTGTCGAACCCGTGGTGCCGTCGCTGTCCGTGCCGGAGGTCGACTCACTCTCGCCGAACTCGCCGGGGTCGCCGGGACTCGGAGCGCAGATGCTCCAATCCTCAGCGCTGTCGCTGTCATCCAATGGGTCGAGCCGGCAGCGTGACTCACCGGAGGCCGGGGCAGGCGTCGCTGTACCTTGCCAGGCCCCAGGGAAGTCGTGACTCGGCGGAGGCGGGCCGCCGTAGATAACGGCGTCGAGCGCCTCGTCTTCGGGGCCCAGGAGGATGACTGCGCCGTCGCTGTTTCGCAGACCTGCGGCCGTCACGAAGTGCACCTCGAGGGTCGACCCTTCGTGCACGACCCCGGAAAAGGGCGCCTCATCGAGATCGCTGTAGCGGAAGAGCACCAGGCTCTCGGCCGGGGCGAGCTGTCGGTTCTCGAGGCCGATTTCATCGGCGTCGATGCGCGGCCAGCCCCGGGCAAGAATCGAAAATTCCGCCAGCGGCAGCGCTTCGGCAGCGGTGTTGATGATCTCGATGAACTCGGGCGAAGAGGCGCCGCCATCCTTGCCCTCGGGGTTTGGAAGGATCTCTGTGAGGAGCAGACCGTGGAGGTCGACGACGGAGCCATCGCCCGTTGATGTGCCGGGACTGGTGGGGCCGGTGGGGCTGGTGGGGCTGGTCGCACCGCCGCTCGCACTCGTCGTTGGCAGTGGGACCTGTCCTCGGTCGTGATCGGGAATTTGATCCCAAGGCGAAGGCGGAGTGCCGAGGTCAGGGATCACGATGCCTGGGTCTTCGAACTCGGGCGGAGGGGCAGCGCAGGCAAAGGCGGTGCAGAGGAGGGTGAGACTGAGGGGTTTGCACGATCGCATATCCGCAGCGTTCGACCGCAGCTTCGAGTTGTTGCGAGGGATCGCGGAGTTTTTATGCGCCGGAATTAAAAAAGCTTCGCGCCGTCCCCCGGACGGGCCACGAACTCGTGGATTTGCGGCTAGCCCGCGTGGCCAGTCAGCGCAGTCCGTGATCCTTGAGCTTGCGGTAGAGCGTCGAGCGATCGATGCCGAGGAGCGCGGCGGCTCGCGCCTTGTTGCCACCGGTGGCGATCAGCGCGGCATCGATCGCCTCCCGCTCGAGTTCGCGGAGGGGCCGGACGACCTGCGCGGTGCCTGAGCTTGAGCCCTGCGGTGCCGGGAGGGGGGCCGCATGGGCGAGTTCGGGGGGCAGATCGTCGATGTCGAGGGTCGGTCCATCACCGAGAACGAGCGCTCGCTCGATCACATTGCGCAGCTCGCGGACATTGCCCGGCCAGCCGTAGCGCCCGAGCACAGCCAAGGCTGCGGGCGTGAACTCCGTGACCCGGCGACCGATGCTCTCGCTGAGAGACTCGACGAAGTGAGTCGCCAGCGCGGGGATGTCTTCGCGTCGCTCGCGGAGTGGCGGCAGGCGGGTTTGGATGACGCTGAGTCGGTAGAGGAGATCCTGACGGAAGGTGCCCTCGCGCGTCATTTTTGCGAGGTCTCGATGGGTCGCGGCGATCAAGCGCACGTCGACCGAAAACTCTTTTGTGCCGCCCACGCGGGTGAGCGTGCGGGTCTCCAGAACCCGCAGCATTCGGGCCTGGGCTGCGGGGCTGAGTTCGCCGACCTCGTCCATAAAGAGAGTGCCGCCGTGGGCCCTCGCGAACACACCTTCGTGCTGGCTGACGGCTCCTGTGAAGGCGCCGCGCTCGTGTCCGAAGAGTTCGCTCTCGAGGAGGTTTTCGGCGATCGCGGCGCAGTTGATGGCGACAAAGGGCGCCTGTCCGCGCTGCGAGAGGGCGTGGATGGTGCCCGCTGCGAGTTCCTTGCCGGTGCCGCTTTCGCCGAGAATGAGCACCGTCGACTGGGTGGGTGCGACCCTTTCGAGGAAGACCGCGAGCTTCCGCATCACCGCCGAAGCGCCGATCATGCGCAGGTTGGTGGACGAGCCGGCGACGCGGCTGCGGGCAGCGGCTTTGAGCTGCTTGCGCTCCTCTGCGTTGTCGCCGATGGCCGCCACGAGCTGGGCGGCGCAGACCAAGAGGAGCAGCGTCTCTTCGTTGTGTTGGCCGCGGCGGGCCTCTGCGGGTCCCCACTCGACATAGAAGATCAGGTGCTCGGCCGGGGCCGCCATCGCGCCGATGATCCCGCGAATCTGCACCGACTTTCGATCGGCGAGATCGGGCTCGGCGAGGAGATCCCCCAGCAGGAAGGCTCGACGCTCACCGAGCACCCTGCGCAGGATCGCCGAGGACAGCGCGAGATCGCCGATCTTACCGGCACTCGCGGCTCCGAGAACATCGTCGCCGTCGCTGGTGAGTAGGAGCGCCCGCGTCAACGGGATCGCCTCCAGGGCCCAATCGGTGGCGGTGCGATAGACCGCTTGGAGTGAACCGCAGCGGGCCAAGCGATCGCCCAGGGCGGCGAGCGCGGCGAGGTGATTGCCACCGCTGGGTCGACCGATGACCTGGGTCGCGTCGAGTTCGACGGTGCGGCTGGGCGGACCCTTGGTGGCGCGAGGTCGGGCGCTGCGGATCTCCTCTACCCGCAGAGTCGTATTGCCGAGGGTGAAAGCGGTGCCGATCTGGAGCGCCTCGCCGGCGCGCAGCTCGATCCGCTGGCCGTTGCGCAGGGTCCAGCAGGGGTTGACGCCGGTGATCTCGGTGATCAGGAGTGCGTCCGCGCCGGGGCTCGGTCGAACGGTCAGGTGATGGCGCGAGACGGCCCCGTCGTTGAGCTGCAGCGCCTGATCCTGGCCGCGGCCGATCGAGAGCAGAGAGCCGTCTAGGGGGATGTTACGGCCGCGATCTGGGCCGGTCTGGACGACGAGGCAGAGCGCGCGCACAGCCAACTCTACCACCGCCAGAGCAGCCCGCAGGAGCGCCATTTCGGCGCCCACGAGCGGTCCCTATCGGCGCGCATGCGGCCGGTTGACAGGGTCAGCACCGGTGATACGTTGGCGGCGACGTTTTGACCGATAAAGCCTCATTTTCGCCAGAACCTGCCGCTTTAGGGGACTCACGCGAGCTCCCTGAGGTGCTCTCGACCCTGCCGTTGCGCAATTCAGTGCTCTTTCCGGGGTCGATCATTCCCATCGATGTTGGCCGACCCAAGTCAGTGCGCTTGATCGAAGAGGCGATCGCCAAGGAGCGACCGATCATCGGCATCGTCACCCAAAAAGATGCGCGCACCGAAGAGCCCGCCGAGGACGATGTCTACGGCATCGGCTGTGCGGCCCGCATCCTCAAGGTGATCAAGCTGGCCAAGGATAACTACAGCGTGATCCTCCAGGGGGTCGTGCGCATCAAGATCGAAGGGTTCGTCGCCGACGAGCCTTTCCTCCAGGCCAAGGTCGCGGAGCTCGCGGATGTCGTCGTCGACGAGATCGAGAGCGAAGCGCTGATGCTCAACATCAAGGACACGGCCAAGCGCCTGATCGCCTTGGTGCCGGACCTGCCCCGAGAAGCAGCTGCCCTGATCGACAGCGTCACCGACCCCGGCCAAGTCGCCGATCTTGTGATCTCCAACCTCGACATCGAGATCCACGAAAAACAAGAGGTACTGGCCGCAAACAACGTTCAAGAGCGTTTGCGGAAGGTGCTGACACTCCTTACTCGGCAACTCGAGATCCTCAAGGTGCGCGAGCGCATCAACTCTCAGGTGCAAGAGGTGATGGGCCACTCGCAGCGCGAGTATGTGCTCAGGCAGCAGCTCAAGGCGATCAAGGGCGAGCTCGGCGAGATCGACGACGACGGCGGTGACGTCGACGAGTTCTCCAAGAAAATCGCCGAGGCGCAGATGCCCGAAGAGGTCGAAAAGGTCGCGCGCAAGCAGCTCGATCGCCTCAAGTCGATGCAGCCCTCGAGTGCCGAGTACACGGTCACGCGGAGCTACCTCGAGTGGATGACCGATCTGCCCTGGGCGATCTCAACAGAGGATCAGCTCGACATCTCGGCGGTCCGCGACGTTCTCAACGAGGACCACTACGATCTCGAGAAGGTAAAAAAGCGGATCCTCGAGTACATGGCGGTGCTCAAGCTAAACGCCTCGAAAAAGGGGCCGATCCTGTGCCTGTTGGGGCCTCCGGGCGTGGGCAAGACCTCGCTCGGCAAGAGCATTGCTCGGGCGATCGGCCGCAAGTTCGTGCGCATCAGCTTGGGTGGTGTGCGCGACGAGGCCGAGATTCGCGGTCACCGGCGGACCTACGTCGGCTCGCTGCCGGGTCGCATCATCCAGGGCATCAAGCGGGCGGGCACCAACAACCCGGTGATCGTGCTCGACGAGATCGACAAGCTCGGTCACGACTTCCGCGGCGATCCTGGCTCGGCGTTGCTCGAGGTTCTCGACCCCGAGCAAAACCACACCTTCAGCGATCACTACCTAGAGGTCCCCTTTGACCTCTCAAAGGTGATGTTTATCGCCACCGCGAACTACATCGATCCGATCCCGCCGGCGCTCAAGGATCGCCTCGAGATCCTGCGCTTGCCGGGCTACACGCGGCAGGAGAAGCTCGCGATCGCCAAACGCTTCCTGGTGCCCAAGCAAATAGGCGAGCACGGCCTCAAGTCCGCCGGTTTAGATCTCACCTTCACCGACGACGCGCTCCTCGAGGTCATCGATTCGTACACCCACGAGGCCGGGGTTCGAAACCTCGAGCGGGAGGTCTCGGCGATCATTCGCGGTGTCGCGGTAAAGGTCGTCGAGGGCGAACTCCAGGGGGAACTCGCGGTCGATGAGGAATCGGTCAGCGGCTACCTCGGGCCGCAAAAATACCTGCCCGAGGTGGCCTACAGGACTGCAGAGCCTGGTGTTGCGACCGGTCTCGCCTGGACTCCGGTCGGCGGCGAGATCATGTTTGTCGAGGCGACGCGCATGCCCGGTAAGGGCGGCTTGATGCTCACTGGCCAGCTTGGCGACGTCATGAAAGAGTCCGCACAAGCGGCGATGAGCTACGTCAAGAGCCACCTCGCCGAGCTTGGCATCGCTCAGTCGCTGATCGACGATCACGACATCCACGTGCATGTGCCGGCGGGCGCGATCCCAAAGGATGGGCCGTCGGCTGGGGTGGCCATGTTCTCCGCGATAGCGTCGCTGTTGACCGGCACCTGCGTGCGCCCGGATGTCGCGATGACCGGTGAGATCACCCTGCGGGGCCTCGTGCTACCGGTTGGCGGCGTCAAAGAGAAGATGCTGGCGGCCCACCGGGCGGGCATCAAGCGCATCGTCCTGCCCGAGCGCAACGCAAAGGATCTCGTCGATGTGCCCGAAGAGATCCTCAATGAGCTCGAGATCCATCGCGTCAAGAACGTGAGGGAGGTCTTCGGAAAGGTGCTCATCCAGCAAGTCGACGATGCCGACGAGCAGTCTGAGGAGCACGACTCCCCGGACTCCTCGGCTAGCTGAGCGTAGCCTCACGTTCGCACGTGCAAGCAGGCCTGCTCTGTGCAGCCTGCTTATCCGAGCTGCGGCCAGATACGAAATCGTTGAGTAGGGCTAGAACGAGCCGATATCGGCCGAATTAGCCCGAACTGACCCGAAATCCGCGGCTTTGGCGAGCGGATTTAATTCAACTGACGGGCTCGATTGACAGCCCAACATCGGGACTTAACTTCGTCCCCCGGAAGCCCGGAAGCCCGGAAAGGAACACCACAGAGTCATGGGAAAGATCATTGGAATTGACCTCGGTACCACCAACTCCGTCGTTGCGGTCATGGAAGGGAATGAGCCGAAGGTCATTCCCAACGAGGAGGGTGGACGAACGACCCCGTCAGTCGTCGCCTTTGAGGCCAACGGCAACGTCCTCGTCGGTCAGCAGGCCAGACGACAGGCGATCACCAACCCGGAGAACACAATCTTCTCGGTCAAGCGCTTTATGGGCATGCCCTATAGCGACGTCGCCAAGGAGATCAAACGCTCCCCTTACACCGTGAAGCGAGCCTCTAACGGCGACGCGCAGATCATCGTTCGGGACAAGCCTTTCTCGCCCCCTGAGATCTCGGCGCGAGTCCTGATGAAGCTCAAGAAGGCCGCAGAGGATTACCTCGGCGAGGCCGTCTCGGAGGCTGTGATCACGGTCCCCGCGTACTTCAACGACGCTCAGCGTCAGGCGACCAAGGACGCCGGCCGGATCGCCGGGCTCGAGGTCAAGCGGATCGTCAACGAGCCGACTGCGGCCGCACTTGCCTACGGTTTGGGCAAGGGCAAGACTTCCGGTGACGAGCAGGTCATCGCGGTCTACGACCTCGGCGGCGGTACGTTTGATATCTCGATCCTCGAGGTCGGTGACAACGTTGTCGAGGTTATCTCGACCAACGGTGATACCCACCTCGGCGGTGACGACTTCGACGATCGGATCAGCACCTGGCTGATCGACGAGTTCAAGAAGGACACCGGGATCGATATCAGCGCCGACAAGCTGGTGCTCCAGCGGCTCAAGGACGCGGCCGAGAAGGCGAAGATCGAACTCTCCCATGCGATGGAGACCGAGGTCAATCTGCCCTTCCTGACCGCCGATGCGACGGGCCCGAAGCACATGCAGATCAAGCTGTCGCGAGCCAAGCTCGAGTCGATGGTTGCCGATCTGATCAAGCGGACCATCGAGCCGGTCAAGAAGGCGCTCGCGGACGCCAAAAAGAAGCCGAGCGAGATCGACGAAGTGCTCCTCGTCGGCGGTTCGACCCGCATGCCCAAGGTCCAAGAGGCGGTCAATGAGTTCTTCAACCGCTCGCCAAATAAGGGCGTCAACCCGGATGAGGTTGTCGGTCTGGGGGCTGCGGTTCAGGCGGGAGTGCTCGCTGGCGACGTGCAGGACATCGTGCTCGTCGATGTGACCCCGCTGAGCCTCGGTATCGAGACTCTCGGCGGCGTGATGACCACGCTCATCTCTCGCAATACGACGATCCCGACCCGGCGTTCCGAGACCTTCACGACCGCGGCCGACAACCAATCCTCGGTCGAAGTGCACGTGCTTCAGGGCGAGCGGGCGATGGCTGGGGACAATCGGACTCTCGGTAAGTTCAGCCTCACGGGGATCCCGTCGGCGCCGCGCGGCGTGCCCCAGGTCGAAGTCACCTTTGATATCGACGCCAACGGCATCGTCAACGTCTCGGCCAAGGACAAGGCGACCGGCAAGGAGCAAAAGGTCACCATCACCGTTGGCTCGGGCCTCTCCGAGGACGAGATCCAGCAGATGGTCGACAACGCTTCCGAGTTCGAGGAGGAGGACAAAAAGCGCAAAGAGGCGGTCGAAAACCGCAACGGCCTCGAGGCGATGGTCCTCCAGACCGAGAAGCTCATGTCCGAGAACGGCGACAAGATCCCGGAGGACGAAAAGGGCGAAGTCGAGTCGGCGCTCGGCGAGGCCAAGGAGGCGCTCGAGTCCGAGGACAACGATCGCATTCTCGCGGCCAAGGAGACCCTGACTGCAGCCTCCCACAAGATGGCGCAGGCGATGTACAGCCAGAGCGGTGGCCCCGAGGGCGGAGCCGAAGGCGGTGCGCCAGGGGCTGAGGGCGCCGAGCAGGAAGCTCCGAGCGAGGGCGAGGGCGACGACGGCGATGTGATCGACGCTGAGTTCGAAGAGAAGAACTAGCGCCCCATCGCAGACGGAGGGCGAGCCTGGAGACGGGCTCGCCCTTACTTTTTGGTTACTCGTAGTCGCGGCGAGGCGGCTATTCTAATGAGAGTGCGCGCTCGAAGGCACATCTGGGGCCTCGTCGGAGTTGCTGCGACGCTCTTCCTGAGCTGTGCGGGCCCAAACCTGTGGACTGACGGTACGAGCGTCTCCACTGGCCACAGCAACCGGGGTCGCTTAAGGCGGCCGGCGGCGATGCCAGAGGACGGACCTGGGTTTGAGGTGCCAAAAGAGTGGCGCCTTCGCGGCAATGTGTACGGCGTCGAAGAGTTGATCGACGCCGTCGCGAGGGCTGCCCGGGCGGTGCACGCGAGCGATGCCGATGCACTCCTCGGGATCGCAGATCTCAGCCCACTCGCGGGCGGTCGCTCCCGTTGGCATCACAGTCATCAGAGCGGTCGCGACATCGATCTTATTTTCTACGCGGTCGATGCTAAGGGCTCGCCGCTTGCACCACCGACGATCGAGATGATCCACTACGACAGCGAGGGCAAAGCCTACGCCCCGCGGCGCACTGTCTATGAGGAGGCGGAGTGGGAGGAGCGACGCTTCGATGTCGACCGTAACTGGCGGCTCTTGGAGGAACTCTTGGGCGATCCCAGCATCCGGATCCAGTGGGTCTTCGTTTCGGCGGCGCTCCGCCAGCTCCTGCTCGATCATGCGATCGCCAGCGAGCGACCGAAGTGGGTGATCGAGTACGCCGAAGAGGTACTCCGGCAGCCGGCCGACGCACCTCCGCATGATGACCACTTTCATCTGCGGATCTACTGCTCGCGGGCCGATCGCTTCCACGGTTGCCTCGATCGTGGACCGGTCTGGCATCACGAAAAGAAGAGCTTCAAGTACGGCGGAGCAGAGCTCTACGACCCTGTGCGATGGCGGATGGCGATCGCTACACCTGTGCTGGCGGGGCTCCACTAGGGGGCCTAGAGGGTGGAGGCGCCGCGAGCGGGGACTCGTAAAAGATCCGAAAACGGGTGCAACGGTGGGCCGCGGCGGTCGACTTTTGGGGCATGGGGGTGCTTGACAGTCCTACGCCGAGATCGTCAACCTGCACGCTAGCCATGCAACGACTGGCGAATTATGAGCTTCTGCGTCGTCTCGGCAGCGGTGGCATGGCCGAAGTGTGGATGGCCCGCATGCTGGCGGGCGATCACATCACCAAGGCGGTGGCGCTTAAGCTCCTGACGGCGCCTCGGGTCGATGACGAGCGTTACCGTCGTATGTTCGTCGAGGAGGCGCGGCTCAGCATGTTGCTCGGCCACTCCAACATCGTCCAGGTCTTCGATGCTGGATCCCTTCAGGGGGTCGCCTACATCGCGATGGAGTGGGTTGACGGTCCGAACCTCGATCAGTTGACCCACCTCGCCCGGGAGCGTCGTTTGCCCTTTCCAAACGCACTCGCGGCGCATGTGATCGGCGAGATCCTGCAGGCGCTCGCGTATGCACACACGGTGACCCGGGACGGCGAGCCCTTGGGTCTCATCCATCGCGATGTTTCGCCACAGAACGTGTTGGTCAGCATCTCTGGCGAGGTCAAACTCGCCGACTTTGGCATTGCTCGGCTGGCCCGCGAGGAGACCTCGGGGCTCTTTCTTAAGGGAAAGCTTCGTTACATGCCGCCCGAGCAGATCTGCGGGGTGAGCAACGCTCCAACGGTTGATCTCTACGCGGTCGGAGCGATCTTTCACGAGCTTCTGGATGGTGTTCGATTTCGCGCTGGTGATGATGATCCTGCCATCTACGCTCAGGCCCAGAACTGCGGGATCCCAGATTTGCGGCGTCGCAACGTGCCGGTGGAGCTCGAGACCCTGCGCCGGCGTCTGCTAGAGCCCGAACCCTCGAAGCGCCTGGGCTCCGCGATCGAGGGCCTCGAGCTCCTGCGCAGTTGGTCTGGATATCGCAACGAGACCTTGGCGCTCGCCCGGCTCTGTCGGCTCTGCTTTGGGGTGACGGCGCCGCGATCGGGCGTCGAGGTGGACACCTCTGAGAGCGCAGTTCCGGTGCCGATCTTTGGCGGCGAATTCGGCGATGCAAGGTCCCTCTACGTGCCGGAGGTGCGGCCGCGGCGTTGGTGGTTAGCTGCTGCGCTCCTAGGTGTGGGCGCGCTCGCGGTGGTCTTCGGTGTTGGGGCCTTGGCCCTGGGTCTTGGGGGGGCTGATAAAGAGGAAGCAGCCCTGTTCGGACCGGCCGTTGGAGAGCCTGGGCCCGTCGCGCCTGCGTGGCCGAGCCGGATCGCGGAGCGCCAAATTTTGGATCCACGGCTCGCTCGCCCGCCTGCGGCGTTGGAGGGTGCAGATCGGGCTTCGGCCGGCGATCCTTCTCCGGAGGTCGAGCGTCCTGCGCAACCCAAGAACGCTGTGGCGCCGGCCCGAGTCCGCTTCAGAGCTGGCGGGGTGGGGGGCTTTCTCTACGTGTACGTGCGCATCCGAGGGGCCGGCGGCACTTGGCAGCTCCTGCTCGAGCCGGTGAAATCCATTGATCTCCCGCCTGGTCGTTTCCGCATCGCCTACCGGGTGGAATTGGCGGATCCGTGGATCGAAGCTGGCCAAATCAAAATCCAGAGCGGTCGCGAGTACGACGCCAAGATGTCCCCGAGTGGCGTCAGCTTGGTCCCCACGGGTTGAGATCTCGTGCTTGAGATCTCCTAGATGCACGCAGGATCGTTTCAAGCGATCCTGTCATCGATAGACGAAGGCGCGTTTTCACTCTTTCGGAATCGGGGATAGAGCGTAGTTCTCCCGCGAGACACAAGGTGTCGCTTCACCTCGGTGAACGGGGCCCTACATCTTGTGTCTCTATGCGAGCGCGCTCTTAATTCCGCAGCTGATCTCTTCAAGAGATCAGCTTGCAGGGCCGGAGAAGGAAACGCCTCGGGGAGATCACCTGACGCGATCTCCTCGACCCCGAAGAGATCTCGCGATGTTGTCAAAATAGCTCGCAGAGGAGCCCTGGCTCGGTGTTCAGTAGGGATCGCAAGATGTGTGCGTGCACCTGTCTGCCGGCCTTGAATCGCGGGGGCGCGAGCTTCATGCGAAGAATTTGAACCTGTCCATTGGGACAGTATGCACTGAACAGTGATGCAGAAGTTGATCGTTCAAAAGTTGATCGCTTGGGTAGAAAGTGCTTCCTCAGATCTATTGAGTGGATTACATTGCTCCCTGTCAGAGGCGCTGATCCTCCAAAGAGATCAGTTCTTCGTGACTCGATTTCTGCGCCTTCAACTCAATGAAGGCCTGTGAACCCTTCGCCACTGCGCCACCCATGCCCGTCTCGCTCACCGAAGCTCAGATCCGAGAGATCGAGTCGACCTTTCCGGAGGGGCTGAGTTCGCAGCAGATCGTCTCGGCCTTTGCCGACAACAAGGTCCGGTTTAGTGAGGCGAACCTTCGCCGCTATGTGCAGCTCGGTCTGGTGCCGCGCTCGCGCCGGGTCGGTCACAAGGGCAAGCATCTAGGTTCCCACGGGGTCTACCCGCTTCGCTGCATCCGTCGGATCAACGCCATCAAGAAGTTGATGGCCGAGCGCTACACGATCGACGAGATCCAGGCCAAGTTCCTCACCTTCAAGGACAGCATCGAGACGCTCGACGAGTCGATCGATGAGCTCGTCCGAATCTTTCGCGAGAAGCTCGAGGCAGAGGCGCCGTCGCCCCGCCGCGATCGTCTAAGCGATGAACTCCGCGCGATCGAGGGCTCCGCCAAACTGCTGATGACCGGGGCTCTCCGCCTCGAGAAGCTGTTGATGGCGGCCCAAGGCGTGCGACGTCCCCGTGGGGGCGGCGCTGCCTCGCCGACCGAACTCCTTTAGTTAAATCCGTACTTCGCCACCGACCATCGACAAACCGCAGCTAGAAGCCGTGACGCACGATTCGCGGCGCGCAATGGGGCCGACCAGGCGGTCCCACAGAGGGGAACTCATGCCCAGCACCACCAAGACCACTGATCCCGCCGCATCTCACACAGGCGATAGCGCCGATTCATTCGCGCCGATCCCAGGGGATCCGAAGCCGCTCGTGCGCCGCGCTCGCGCGAAGACGATCGCGATGAAGCGTCTCACCAAAGAGGAACTTCGCATCGGCGCGCTTCTCTATCCCGAGCGTTCCTACTGGCGACCGACGAGTCGGGGCGAGTGCGCCAACGTCTCGCGCCCCTGTCCTTACGTCTCGTGCAAGTACCACCTCTACATCGACGTCAACCCGATGACCGGCAGCATCAAGATCAACTTCCCGGACCTCGAGGTCTGGGAGCTTCGCAACAGCTGCGCCCTCGATGTCGCGACCCAGGGTGGCATCACCCTCGAGGAGGTCGGAGAGATCCTGAACCTGACCCGCGAGCGCATCCGTCAGGTCGAGGTCCGGGGGCTGATCAAGCTTCGCGAGGCCGGTGGCGAAGACATGCTCTCCTATCTCTCAAAGGAGGTCTGAGTGCCCGCCAAGGGCGTGGTTGACCGCTGCATCGTGCGGTGATAACCGGCGCCGGTGGCCTCCTCGACCCCCGAGCTCCCCCCGCTGCGCAGAGCCCTCGTCTCCGTCTCCGACAAGCGAGGGTTGGATCGACTCGCGCAGGTCTTGATCGATGCCAAGGTTGAGGTGCTCTCCACCGGTGGCACCAGCAAGGCGCTCGAAGAACTCGGCGTCGTCGTTGTCAAGGTGAGCGAGTACACCGATGCTCCCGAGATTCTGGGTGGTCGGGTCAAGACTCTGCACCCCAAGATCCACGGTGGGATCCTAGCGCTTCCGACCCCCGAGCACGACGCGGAGCGCAAGCTGCACGGAATCGCCGCGATCGATTTGGTCGTCGTCAACCTCTATCCCTTTCAAGAGGTCGTGGCGCGCCCGGGGTCGACCTTCGATCAGGCGATCGAGAACATCGACATCGGTGGGCCGACGATGCTGCGGGCAGGCGCCAAAAATTGGCAGCGGGTCGGCGTCATCGTCGATCCGGAGGACTACTCGCGTCTCGGCGAGGTGCTCCGAGAGCACGACAATCGCCTGCCAGAGGCATTTCGTCGCCATCTCGCGCGCAAGGCCTTCGCTCATACGGCGGCCTACGACGCCGCGATCGCCAACTACCTCCAAACGTTTGACGATCAAGGTGTTGCCTGTCCGCCGAGACAGATTCCGCCGCGCCTTTTCATGGTGGGCGAGGCTGCAGGCACGCTGCGCTACGGCGAGAATCCGCACCAAGAGGCCGCCGTCTTTCGGGTTGCTGGCAACGACGAGGCGGTCGCCCTGGCCGGCGCCAACCAGCTCCAGGGCAAACCTCTGAGTTACAACAATCTTCTCGATGCCGACGGTGCGCTGTCGCTGCTCCGCGATTTGGCGCCGCTCGGGACGGCAGCTGCGGTGCTCAAGCATGTCTCGCCCTGCGGCGCCGCGGTCTCGTCAGCTGGGGCGGGCCTCTCTGAGGTCTACGCGAGAGCGCGCGCCTGCGATCCAGAGAGCGCCTTTGGAGGCATCGTCGCGCTCTCCGAGGAAGTCGACGAGGGAACCGCGAAGGAGCTGGTCTCGACCTTTCTCGAGGTGATCATCGCCCCGAGTTTTAGCGACGCAGCGCGGAGGATCCTCCGCAAGAAGAAGAACCTGCGGGTTCTCGAGATGGCGGAGTTGCTCGCACCCGCAGGGGCCGTGCCGCCGCTGCGTCTGAGGTCGATCGCGGGGGGCCTGTTGGCGCAGCGCGAGGATGTGTTGATGGTCGCGGCAGCCGAAGCAAAGGTCGTCAGCAAGCGCTCGCCGAATGCCGCGGAACTCCTCGATCTCGAGGTCGCGCTACGGGTTGGCAAGGCCGTGCGTTCAAACGCGATCGTCATCGCCAAGGGCGGTGCGAGCATCGGTATCGGTGGCGGTCAGACCTCCCGTGTCGAGGCTGTAAGGCAGGCGACGCGCAGGGCAGGGCAGCGCGGTGCGGGTGCGGTGCTCGCTTCGGACGCGTTCTTCCCCTTTCGCGACAGCATCGATTCGGCTGCCGCTGCGGGGATCACAGCGGTCATCCAGCCCGGTGGTTCCATCCGGGATGCGGAGTCGATTGCCGCTGCTGATGAGCACGGTATCGCCATGGTGTTCACTGGCGAGCGGCACTTTCGACACTAGGAGCAGGCCGATGCAGCGGTTGATGAGCCCCTGGATGTGTGCGATGGCCTGGTCATGGAATCGGGGGCGCCGATGAGCGAAACACCCGCGCTGCGGATCCTGATCGTAGGTAGCGGTGGGCGCGAGCATGCGCTCGCCTGGCGTTGCCGGATCGAAGGACATGATGTGCGAGTCGCTCCGGGCAGCGCAGGCATCGGCGAGGACGCTACCTGCGTGCAGATCGCGGCACACGAGCACGAGCGGCTCTTGACCTACGCTGTCGGCAAGGCGATCGATCTCGTGATCATCGGTCCGGAGCAGCCGCTCGTTGCCGGGCTGGGCGATCGTTTGCGTCTCGCCGGTATCGCGACGTTTGGTCCCTCGGCCGCAGCCGCTCGTCTCGAGGGATCAAAGGCGGAGGCTAAGGCCTTTATGCTGCGCCATAGGATCCCCACCGCGAGGTCAGTGACGGTCACGGACATCGCGGCGGGTTTGCTGGCGATCCGCAGCTTTGATACGCCGCCGGTGATCAAGGCGAGTGGATTAGCTGCTGGCAAGGGCGTGACCGTCAGCGAGAGCTTTGAGGAGGCCGAGGAGGCGCTGCGATGCTGTCTTGAGGGACAGGCGTACGGTGACTCCGGTTCGACGGTCGTGATCGAGGAGCGGCTCGTGGGCGAGGAGGCCTCGTTCTTCGTGCTCACCGACGGCGTGCGCGCGCGGACCTTTGTCGCGGCCCAGGATCACAAGCGTATTGGTGACGGCGATCGGGGTCCAAATACCGGCGGCATGGGGGCCTACTCGCCAGCGCCGGTGGTCGATGCTGCGGTGTACGAGCGGGTGATGCAGACGATCGTCGCGCCGACCTTGGCGGGCCTCTCAGCCGAGGGCTCACCCTTTGTCGGTGTTCTCTTTGTCGGCTTAATGATCGATGCGGCCGGCGTTCCACGAGTGATCGAATACAACTGTCGCTTTGGTGATCCCGAGGCGCAGACGTTGCTCTTTGGCGCCCAAGAACCGGTGGTCCCGCACCTTTTCGCGGCTGCGGAAGGTCGCCTTAGTGCCGGTAAGATCCGCGGGTTGGCCTGTGCGACAGTTGTGCTCGCCTCTGCCGGCTACCCGCAGAGCAGCGAGTACGGCGTCGCGATCGAGGGCCTAAGCAGGCTGGCGGCGTGCCAGGAACTCAAGGTCTTTCATGCCGGTACGCGCTTGGGCGAGGAGGGCTGGGAGACCGCGGGCGGACGGGTGCTCGGGGTCTGTGCTCGCGGGGCTGATCTGTGTCAGGCGATCGACCGGGCCTACGAGGCCTGTGCGCAGCTCTCGTTCGAAGGCATGCAGCTCCGGCGCGATATCGGCGGACGGGCGTTAGCTCGCTGTGCCCCTCGCTGTGCCCCTCGCTGATCAGGGGACCCCCGCGTGATCGCAAGAGATGTCGGCAGGGTCGGTGGAGATAGGTGGACGCTCGGGGCGGCTGCGCGGTATGAGGCGGGCGATGGCGTTGATTCGTCCCTTCCATGCCCTTCGCTACGACCTTGATCGCGCCGGTGATGCGAACGCATTGCTCGCGCCCCCCTACGATGTTGTCGACGCGGCAGGGCGAGCCGAAATCGGTGCTCGCTCGCCGAATAACTGCATCCACGTGATCCTCCCAGAGGGCGAGGGGGACGGGCGATACGCCAACGGTGCGGCCCGTTTCGCTGCGTTGCAGGAGAGCGGAGCGCTGCTTCGCGACCCCGAGCCGGGCATCTATGTCTATCACCAGACCTTTGAGTCCGAGGGGCAGCGTTACACCCGGAGGGGCTTCGTCGCGTTGATCGAGCTGACCCGGTTTGGAGCTGGGCCGGTGTTGCCGCACGAGCGCACGCTCTCGGGTCCTAAAGAGGACCGCCTCAAGCTGATGCACGCTTGCCAGGCCCACCTGGAGCTGGTCTTCGGCCTCTTTTCTGATCCAGAGCACCACGTCCAGGCCGCGCTCGGTCCCCATCTCGGCGAGCCTGTCCTCGAGGCAGAACTCGACGGTACCGGTCATCGCCTCTTCCGAGTCGCCGATGCGGGGGCCGTCGACTCGGTGGTTCGTTTACTCGCGGATCGATCGATTTACATCGCCGATGGTCACCACCGTTACGAGACGATGTGCAGCTTCAGTGACGAACTCAGAGCTGCGGGTGCAGGCGAGAGCGCGCGCTTCGGTATGATCTACCTGTCGAACCTCGACGATCCCGGGCTCGTGGTTCTGCCGACCCACCGCGTCGTGCACAGCGTCGAAGGCTTCGACCTCGCGGCTGCGCTCGCAGAACTCGCGAGTGTCTTTGAGATCGTCCAGGAGCCCCTGCCGGGCGACGCTCTTGCCCTGCGTGCGCGCCTCCAGTTGGCAGGGCAGGGGGGAGCCGCCTTTGGCCTGACGATCCCCGGATCGGGTCAAATCGCCATCCTGACCCTTCGGGCAGGTTTTGATCCGGCGAGCGTTGGCATGGATGGGCTACCGGAGGCGTTGCAGCGCCTCGACCTCGCGCTTCTCCATGAGCTGGTCTTTGATCGCGGCTTTGGGATCACTCGCGAGGCGCAGGCTTCCAAGCGCAACCTTCGTTACTACAAGTCGACCGAGAAGGCGCTCGCGCTCGCACAGAACGAGCGACCGGGCGATGCTCAACTGGTGTGTTTCACCAACGCCACGCCGGTCGCGGATGTCGTCGCGGTCTGTGATAGTGGCGAGGTAATGCCGCAGAAGAGCACGTTCTTCTTCCCAAAGATTCCCACAGGCCTGGTCTTTCACGACCTCAGCCGCGGGTCAGCCGAATGACACCGGCGAGTCTGTTACGATCGCGGCTATCCATGGGTCGCAGCGGCCCGGTCGCGGGCAAAGAATGGAGTTGCGAGCCATGAGCACGTTGGTCGTCGTAGGTGCCCAGTGGGGCGATGAGGGTAAAGGCAAGGTGGTCGATGCGCTGGCTAGCCGCGCCGATCTGGTTGCCCGTTTTGCCGGTGGCAACAACGCGGGGCATACCCTGGTCGTCAGCGGTCAGAAGATCATCACTCACCTGGTGCCTTCGGGTTGCGCCTATCCAGGCACGCTCTGTGTGCTCGGTGCGGGCATGGTGATCGACCCCGAGGTCTTCCGCCAAGAGATCACCGCGTTGCAAAAGACTGGCATGCTTCTGGGGGACGAGCTTCGGGTCTCACTTGATGCCCACGTGATCTTCCCCTACCACCGCTGGATCGACGCGAGCCGCGAGGATCGTGCAGGAGGCACCCGAATCGGCACGACCCGTCGGGGTGTCGGGCCGGCCTACGAAGCCAAGGCGGCGCGGCGGGGGATTCGGATCCGAGATCTGCTGAATCCAACCCGCCTACGCGAGCGGCTCACAGCCAATGCGGAGCACATCAACGCCGAACTCGCGCGCTTGGGCGCCGAGGATCGTCTGGATGTCGACGCTGAGATCGCTCGGGCTGTCGGCTGGGTTGTCTGGCTACGGCCCTTCCTTTGTGATTCGGGGGCGCTCATCGACGAGGCGATCCGCAGCGGTAAGCGGGTGCTCATCGAGGGGGCCCAAGGGGCGCTTCTCGATCTGGATCATGGCACCTATCCCTATGTGACCTCCTCGACGACTCTCGCGGGCGGTGCCTGTGCAGGCCTCGGAATCGGTCCAACCGCGATCGATGGCGTCTGGGGGATCTCCAAGGCGTACACCACTCGGGTCGGCGCAGGTCCCTTTCCAACCCGCCTCGACGGCGAACTCGGCGAACTCCTGCGCCGCGCGGGCGATGAGTTTGGGGCGACGACGGGAAGGCCGCGTGATTGCGGCTGGCTCGACCTCCCGGCGCTCCGCTATGCCGCTCGTCGAAACGGTCTGACGGGTCTCTGCGTGACCAAGCTCGACGTACTCGCGAAGATGCCGCAGGTCGGGCTCTGCATCGCTTACGAAGATGGTGTCGTGCCGGGGCGCGACGAGTTCGAGGGCGCGCGGCCGCAGATCGAGTTGTTGCCGGGTTGGGGCGAGCCAGAGATCGCCGAGCGAATCAGCGAGGCGCGGCAGTTAGAGGATCTCCCTGCGATCGCACGCGCGTACTTAGATCGGATCTCTGACTTTACGGGAGTACCGATCTCCTTGGTTTCGGTTGGGCCTGGGCGTGACCAGACCGTTTTCATCGACGAGGCGTTCTAGACCCCCGCTGCTGTCGAAACTGTTCGGCCGTCGCGCCGGCCTGCTGATGTGTCGATCCATGCAAGATAACGGTATTGAGGCTGTCCATTCCCGCACGCGAGACGTGCGCGAAACCGTTAAAGTGTGGGTGATGAGCCCATGAAGGCCGGGTTAGTGGCCTTACGAGCGTCGCACGGCGGCGCTTTGCGATCGACAAAAACCCCCCTCACGGGGTGCCGTGGGATGTTGTACCCACTTCCCGCTTTCCCTATACTGACCGCCCCGCGGACGTGGTGCGGCACCGTGGAGGGCGACTCCCAGGAAGCACGCTCATGAAGATCGAATGCGACAAGTGCGGAGCCAAGTACTCAATTGCGGACGAAAAAGTTCGCGGTAAGACCTTCAAGATCCGCTGCAAAAAATGCAGCAATGTCATCATCGTCCGTGACAAGACGACGAGTGCTGGGGCCGAAGAGCCTCCAGCAGCAGAGGCGGATCATGATCACGGCCAAGAGCAAGAGCAGGACGGAGCAGATCCGGGCTGGCACCTTGCGATCGACGGGGACACCGTCGGGCCACTCGCGGAGCAGGATGTCCGCGACCGTTTTGCCGCAGGCTCGATCGATGGCGAGACCTCAGTCTGGCAGGAGGGGTTCGACGATTGGCTGCCCCTCAGCGAGGTCGATACGTTCTCGGGTCTTGCGGCGGCGTCAGCTCCAGCTGGGGATGATGGTGCGGCAGCAGCGGCAGTAGCAGCTCCGGCAGCGGCAGCCGCTGCGGCAGATCCCTTTGCGGCCAGTAGTGATGACGACTACGGCGGTTCTGGGTTCAGCGAGCCTGAGCCCGAGCCTGAATCAGATGCAGATGCCGATGAGCATTCGCCGCGGATCGATGATCTGACCGGCGCGCGCAACGAAAACTCGGTTCTCTTCTCGCTCGACAGCCTCTCGGCGGTCGCTCTCGGAGGAGGGGCGCCTAAGCAACAGGCGGCGGCGCAGCCGTCGACGCCTTCGGGTCCGTCCTTCTCCGTCGCACCGGCTTCGAGCGCTCCTGCCTCGCAGACGACTGCACAGGGCGAGGGCTCCGGCCTCATCGATATTCGTGCGATGAGCGCGATGCTCGGTGACTCTGACGGCGGTGGTGGCGGTGAAGTCTCCGGCGGCGCGGAGAGCTTCGGCGACTCGGCGATCCCCAGCTTTGGCGGCGGATTTGGCGGCCTCGCAGCGGCGCCGCTCAGCATCGACAGTCCCGACAAGGACGTACCAATTGTCGCTCCAGAGCCGGTGAAATCCTCCAATGGGCCACTCTACGCGCTTATCGGCGTGTTGGCGTTGGGTCTGATCGGGATCACTGGTTACTTGGCTACACGGCCTCCGCCGGAGGGCAAGACCACCGAGATCATCAAGATCGTGCCGGGCGCTGTGCCGGACTACGACGACGACGGTCCGTCCAAGAAGAAAAAGAAGAGGGACGACGACGACGACGACGACGACGATGATCTGGACGTGGAGCCAGACGACGAAGAGGCGGGCTCAGCGGGCACGCCGTCCAAAAAGAAGAAAAAGAAGAGCAAGAAAAAGGGCGGCAGCAGCGATAAGCCGGCCGACGCTGGCAGTGATCCCAAGGTCGATACGCCCAAAAAGAAGGTCGTGAAGAAGCCCGACGACCTCTCGGTCGACTGTCTCCTCGATCCCTCCAAGTGCAAGAAGGGCGGCGGCGGCGGCGGAGGCGGCGGAGGTTCATCCGCTCCTCCCGACTCGAGCCTGCCCAAGAAGCTCGTCGCTGCGGATATCAAGGCTGGCTACAGCTCCGCCAAGAAATCAGCGCAGAGCAAGTGCAAGAGCAAGAGCAAGGGCGGCGAGAAAGTCGTCGTCAAGCTCTCCATCCAAGGCTCGACCGGCAAGGTCGTATCTGCGACTGCCGACGGTTCGCCGCTCGGGAATTGCGTCGCTGCGGAGATGAAAAAGGCCAAGTTCAAGAAGTTCCAGGCCAAGCAGCAGGGTGCACAGATCTCGGTTCGATTCTAGATTCGCGACCTTGCGAAGTGCGGAGGGGCGTCCATTGGGCGCCCCTTTTGCGTTGTGCGCAGCCGTGCGTGGCTTGAGAAGGGGCCACAGGAAATTCGCAAGCCACTTGAGGGAGAGCGCTGGAGGTGAGATCGTTCTCAGCGAGAGATCGATCGCCTGGTCTCGGGCGTTGGTGGCGGGAGTCCTATGACGCCGTCCGCGTCCGAGCCAACGAGACCTGAGAGGAAAATCTACTAAAATGTCCGATCGCGACGAAAATTCTGCACTGATTGCACTTGCTGAGCTCAAGAACCTCGAGGCCGAGCGTGTCGCGGGCGTTGAAGCCGAAGCCGTCGCGAAAGCGGAGGCCGAGCGCAAGGCTCGTGAAGAGATCGAGCGAAAGGCTCGTGAGGAGGCTGAGCGCATTGCCGCCGAGGAGGCTGCGCGCGTGGCCAAGCTCCAGGCGGAGCAGGAGGCCCATGACCGCGAAGAGCGACTGCGTCTCCAAGAGGCGGAGCTTCGCAGCCGTGCGGAGCAGGAGGCCCGCCTCCGTGAGGAGCAGATGCGTCTCGACGCACAGATCCTCATGACCGAGAAAAAGGCGCGTCCGCTCTGGCTAAAGATCACCCCGATCTTTCTCGGGATTGCCCTGATCGGCGTGGCCTATTACGGCTGGACGACGATCCAAGAGCAGAACGCGGTTGGGGCTGCGGAGCGCGCCAAAGCCGAGAAGCGCGACGCGGAGAACCGCAAGGCACAAGAGGCCATGATGGCCGAGCTCAACGAGCTCAAAGACGATCAGAAGCGCATGCAGCAGGAGAAGCAGGCGCTCGGCAAGCAGATTGCAGACATGCAAGACGGTGCCGAGAAGGATCGGCTGATTGCCCAGAAGGCTGCCCTCGAGCGCGAGATGAACGACAACGTGGCCAAACAGCGCAAGCGAAAGAAAAAGAGCGGCGGCTCAAAAGGCTCTGGCGAGACAAAGAAGAAGAAGCCGGCGATCGAGGTCACGCAGACGGACGATCCGCTCGACGGCCTCTAGGCCGAGACAACCGCCGAGCTGTTGCCAGCAGCCCGTACGAAGCGATCGGGACTTTCTCTTGCCCGGTCGCTTCTTTTCGTGGTACCTACGCGGTCGCTAAAGTGGCCTGGTCGCCAAGTGGTAAGGCAGAGCTCTGCAAAAGCTCTATTCGCCGGTTCAAATCCGGCCCAGGCCTCAAGTCATTACTTAGGCCCCTGCATTGCAGGGGCTTTTTTTATGCGCGCACGGTTGGTTTGCGTACCGCGCGAGGGCGTACGCATCGGCAGCTCGCCATGGCCGACGTAGTGGAGTGCCATGTCGTACTCGAAGAAGCTCATCATGTCGCTGTCGAGGACCTTTTTCATGAGCTTTGTGCTGCTGTCATGGGCGCCGCTCCGCCACTGGCGGAGTGCCTCGTAGAAGTGTGCCTCTGTGCGCTCTCCATTGTCGGAGGCGCTTGCGAGCAGGTCGTTGTAGGAGAGCTTGCCGCGAGCATGTAGCGCGAGCTTTTCGGGCCATGTATCGGCCTTGTACGCCAGCAGGAAGGCGGCTGTGTCGCGGTCTGTGTTGCGGCCCTGTCGTTGCCCAAGGTCGTTGACCCAGAGGCTGAAGTAGAGCTTGAGGGTGTCGCGAATTTCGTCGCGTTTGAGGGCTTGATGGTAGATCTCGAGGGCCTCGTCGTAATAGCCGCGACTGACCATCAGGAGCATTGGTTCGGTGTAGGAGCTGACGCGATCTGGAGCTGTGGCGCGGGCTTGTCGGAAGTCGTCGATGGCGAGACCGACGTCGCCGAGGGCGAAGAAGATTTTGCCGCGCTCGATCAAGTACTCGCTGCGCTGTTGCTCGCCCAGGCTCGGGAAGGCGATCAGCGAATTCAACTGCTTGAGTGCGACCCGACGCTGCTCGTCTGCCGCCTGCGTCTTTCCTCGGCGATTGTCGATTTCAGCGAGGAAGCTGTGGGCCTTGGTCTCCCAATGCACGCGCTCGATCTGGTCGTTGAAGGGCAGCTCAACGAGGCCCGAAAAATGCGTCTGTGCTGGGCCGAGCTTGCCCTGTTTGAGTTCGATGGTGCCGAGCAGGTAGAGCGCTTCGGGGACCGGCTCGATGGTGAGGCTGCGCTCTAAGAGCTTCTTGGCCTGGTTGATCTGACCGCTGTTGTAGAGGCCGTGGGCGACGGCGACGTAGGCCTCGGGTAGGCCCGGCCGGATCGGTCGATCGGGCCAGAGTTTGACCGCTCGGCTGTGTCGGGCCTCGAGCTCGCGGAGACGAGCTTCCGCCGCCTGAGGATCGTACTCGGAGAGGCGTTCGAGGCTTACCTGATCGAGGATTGCGAGTTCGTCCCAGGCCTCGCGGACATCCTCTTTGATGGCGATCGTCGCCTCGAAGTGGTGGATCGAGGCGTCGATGAGCCCGTCTTGACGGAGGGCGCGGGCGAGCAGGAGGTGGGCGAAGGGATCGTCTGGGAAGCGGGTGAGGGCGCGGCGGGCGAGGTTGTCGACGATGCCCCAGCCCTGGACGAAGAACGATGGGGGGATCCGCGTGAGTCCGTCGGGGCTCTCGGGGATGAATTGGGTCGCCAGAGTGAGCAGGGCGTTGGCGCTGCGTTCGCTTTTTTCGGCCTCTTGGATGAACTCCATCATTTTGCCGGAGGCCATGTCGGGCGTGATCTTTTTAAGGGCGGCGAGCGTGCTTGCGAAATCATCAGCGCGGAGGTGAAGGCGGATGAGCAGGTAGCCGGTGACCTCAGCGCGCTGCTGGGCGCCAGCCGCCATCTCACTGCCCCGTTCGATCGCATCGAGGGCGGCCTGGTAGCGGGCGAGATAGAGGTCGTTGAGCCGCTGCACGACAAAGGGAGAGGGGAAGATCGCGGCGGTTTCCTCGAGGGTCTCTTCGAGCTCTTCGTGGCGAAGGATGGCTTCGTCGGAGAAGACACCGTTGCGCAGGATCCAATCCTCGAGATCCTGCCATTGGTGGAGCGCTTGCTTGCGGGTGTTCTTGCCGCCGAACTGTTGCTCGACCGCGAGAGCCAGCATCGCCGGCGACTCGTGGCCGTGGCGGGCAGCGGCTAGGTAGACCCGGTGGGCGGCGGCTGCGACCGCGGGATCGGGCCTGTGCGGCGCGCTCCGGAGTTCCTGTGGCGCGTAGAGATCGGTGATGAAGTTGAGCGCCGTAGTTGCCTCTTCAAAATGTTCGGTGCTGGCGGATCGATCGAGATAGTCGATGAGGTAGTCGAGGAGACGCTGGCGGAGTGCCTCGCGTTGCGGGTGATCGAGGCTAAGGAGTGCGAAGTCATTGGTGTGGGCTGCGAACTCGTCGAGGTTTGTGATCCCCGCTGGCACCTCGACCTCGGGGTACGCGGGAGCCGATGAATTCCGCTTGGAGTTTGCGCAGCCGGGAAGGGCCGCAGCACCAAAGATGAGGGCGGCGAGAAGAAACGGCCGAAGTCGCACACGGGTAGTTTACGCGGCGTCGACGGGCCTTGCCAGCTGCGGCGACGTCGTCCTGTGCGGGGTCGCCTTCGCTCGAGATCAGTCGACGCCGAGCGTGCGCTCTGACCAACGCAGGGCAAAGGTGAAGGTGTGGGTGAAGCCGGTGTAGAGGCCCGCGTTACTCGGCCGCCCTCGCCCCTCGAGGATCCGAGCGGCCTCTGTGCTGTTGATGTCGCCGACCTTCTCGTCAAATGTGAGCCCGGCGCTCGGATCGAAGGAGGCGCTGCTCGCTCGGACGCGCGTGGGCAGATAGGCATCCAGGCCGTAGCCGGGTACCAGTTGCAGGTTGCTCTGGCGGATCCGCAGAGTCGTGCCGAGTGTCAGACCCAAGCGCCAAGCGTCGTGTGCGCTGGCGGACGACGCCTCGGGTCGGACCGCGGGTGTGCTTGAGTGCACGCCGCCGACTACCGCTGTGGTCGAGCTGACCCTGTAGGTCGCGTAGAGATCGGCGCCAAATCGGTCTTGGAGGCCGCGGTAGCGGGTCGATTCGGGGAGCAGCACGCTGTTGCGGTCGAGGCCGACCAAGCTGAGGCGTTGAGAGCCGGGATCGGTGCAGGAGCGCACGCCTTTGTCACCGAGGAGCGAGTCAGCGCAGAGATCGATCCAATAGAAGTTGGTGTCGAGGTGGAGGAGCCTGCTCGGCCCGATCACAAAGGAGGCACCAGTCGCGATCTCCTGGGGCAGGCGTTGGCTGAGCGTCGCGTCGATCGGTGTGGCCGCCGAGCAGGGCAAGACATCACCGGCGGCGATGTCGATCTCCTCCGGGCGGCAGACAACCGCCTCGCCGCTGAGTGTGATCTCGCCGGCGTTGAGCAGCGGTCGAGTACGCCAGCGCAGGCCCAGAGTGATCCGATCGGTGAGATCGATCGCGGCACCGAAGGTGAGCGCGATGTCGAAGCCCGATTTGCGGTCACCGGAGTCGGGGAGCCAGAGCGTGCGTCCGCGAAAGCCCAGGCGCTCGTCACAGGTGGGGTTCTCGACGCGGTTGCAGCGGAGCACCGACTCTTCGATGCGATTGCCGCTGACCACCGTGGAATTGTCGTAGGTGAAGCGCGATCGCAGGCGCGGCAGGTGGAAGCCGATCCCGAGCTTGATCCGACCCAAAAGGTCCCAGGCGACGGCGAGCGAAATATCGGTGCGAACTGTCACGGCGCCGCCGTTGAGTCGGCAGATCTCGCTGTCTTCACGGGTGCAGAGCGCTGCTGGGCGATCGAGTTCGGGGGCGAGGTGGTAGCGCAGGGTGGGGTCAGAGCCGAGTTGGTAGGTCGAGCTGAGATCGTAGACAGAGAAGGCGATCGCGAAGGGATCGAGGTAGAGGCTGCCGCCGATGAAGTAATCAAAGCCCGGGTTGAGGAGCGTGGTGCGCTCTCCAAGGGTGCCGGTGGGGCTGCCGAATTCGTCGACGTCTTCACGCCGGATCATGCGGTGATCGAGCACTCCATCGGTGGAGAGCTGGAGGCGTAGGCCTGGGAGTTTGGCGAGCATCGCCGGGTTGTGGTGAATCGCGGTAATTGCGCGTGTCGCCGCACCCTGGGGTTCTGGACCGCTTAAACGCGAGGCGTCCCCCGGAAATGCCAAAGCCGCCCCTGGGCCCGCGAGAGAGCAGAGCGCTATCACCGCGAAACACGCACTACGCGTAGGCGGGCGCCATCGGGCTGCCCTGTGCCGTTGCATCCGCGCAAGCATACCCCGGTGCTCGCCGGGCACCCAGGTTCGCATGAGGTCTCGGGGCCGTTGATCCTTTTGCCCTTCGAACCTACGATGCGGGGTACCTACCGCCTGAGCTGAGTCCGTCGAGGCTCAGAGCGGCCCCTGGGGGAGTGCATGAGCAAGACGCTGCGCAAGTTCGAATGCCGAGATGACCTCTGGAAGCGAGTGGAGGCGCTGGCGAAGCGCCGGAAGATCTCTCCGGACGACATCATCCAGGCGGCCCTTCTTCAGCTTTTTAAGGCCGGTAAGAAGCGGAGTGCCGAGGACGCGCGGCCACCACCGCCGTCGCCGTCGTCTTCGCCGTCGTCCCGGGGCACACCGCGACCGGGGCCACCGCCGAGTTCATCGACCGCTCAGCGGCCGGTGCCCCGCGGCCTGCCACGGCCGAGCTCTGCTCCAGGACCTGGCGCTTCGGGCATGCGGCCATCGCTGCCTCGGCCGACCGCAAGTTCGCCACGCCTACCGCCGCCCTCGTCGCGGGCGCCAGCACAGGTGCGGCCGCTCTACCTCTGCTACGAGAACCAGTGGTACGTGGTCGACAAGGATGAGTTTGTGATCGGTCGCGGAGCGAAGTACTCGGATCTACCGATCCGTGACGCGAACATCTCGCGTCGCCACTGCGCGATCGTCCGTCGTGGCTCTGATTACTTCATCAAGGATCTCGGCAGCACGAACGGCGTCGAGTTCAACGGTGAACGCGTCGACAACCACCGGATCGCAGAGTCGACGGTGTATTACCTCTGCGAACACGAGCTTCGCTTCTCCTTCAACGCCCCCGCCTAGGGGCCATGTGAGCGGGGGCTGGCCGTGATCCGGCTAGCTCTTCGCTCTTCTACGCCCAAGGATCGGGCAGCATGAGTACAGAGTCCAGGTTAACGACGCCAGTACCTGGGGTGTCGCCGGAGATTTTCAAGGGGCTCCACGAGTTGCTTCGTGGCGCCGCAGTTGACGGCTTTGCGGCCATCATGGAGGAGGGGCTGGGACCCAAGCTGCGTGCGGTCGCCGATGGTCTGCTCGCCGGCTCCACCTTGGGATCCTGGCACGAGCAGCTCCGTCACTTTCGCGGCGGTCTCGATCGTTTCGAAGAACGCGGACAACACGATCGTTCGCGGGTTGTCGCCCATGGGCTGAGGATCGTCGCGGCAGTACGGGCGAGTGCACCGCAGGAGTCGCGCAGACGCGCACCCCACCGGGATTTGGGTCCTGCGCGGCGATCGGCACGCCGAGCTCAATCGCCTGTGATGGCAGCTTCAGTTGCGACTGAGCTACACGCCCCCGCCAACGAAGAGGCGGCCGCGAAGACCGGCAAGAAGACCGGCAAGAAGACCGACAAGAAGACCGGCAAGAAGACTGGCAAGAAGACAGCGAAGAAAACCGGCAAGAAGACCGGCAAGAAAACCGGCAAGAAGACAGCGAAAAAAATCGGCGGCGCATCTGCTGAGGCCACAGAGCCGACGGTTGCGGCTGTTTCGCTGGACACCGAGGAGGCGCTGGCGAGGCGCCACGCCGCGACGATTGCTAGCCTGCAGCGACTCCCCGGAATTGGGGCAAAGACCGCCGAGAAACTGATCGCACGAGGGATTGAGTCGATCGAGGATCTCGCGTTCTTGCTGCCAAAACGCTACGAGGATCGTCGTCATCGGTGGCGCCTCGACCAAGTCATCGACGGCGAATTCGCGGCCGTCGAAGCGACGATTCGCTCGTTCCGTCAGGGCTACTTTCGCGGGCGTTATCTCGCTACCCTCGAGGTCGAACAGGAGCGCGAAGAGGGCTCGCCACTAGCTCTTAAGGCCAGGTGGTTTCATCGGGTCGGCGGGTTGCTGCAGCGGGTCGAGACCGGCAAGAAAATTTGCCTCTTTGGTACGGTCAAGTGGTTCCGTGGCGAGTGCTCGATGGTGCACCCGGAGGCACGTGATGCCGACGATCCGGGCCCTGCGATCGCGCTCCGCTATCCTGAGATCGAGGGCATCGGTCAGGGCAGCCTCGCCCGCTATTGCCGGGCCGCGCTCGATCATCTCCGAGGCGCTGGTTTTGTCGATGCCTTGCCGATCGAACTCGCACACAAACACGGCTTACCGGGCCAACTAGAGGCACTAGAGCGCCTTCATGGGCCCTCCGAGACTGCGAGTGACGCGGAGCTGCGGGCGCTCCAGGCGGGAACCTCAGAGGCCCATCGTCGCCTCGCATTTGACGAGTTTTTCTTCCTGCAAATCGCTCTGCTGCGTCGGCGTCAGGAGTGGCGCGGTCTGCCGGTCGCGATGGCACCGCTGCCGGAGGCGGTCGGTGATCGCGAACGTCTTCGGGCTTGCGTTCCCTTTGAGCCGACCGGTGCGCAGTGGCGGTCGATCGCCGAGATCGAAACGGACATGTGCTCCGGGCAGCCGATGCTGCGTCTCCTGCAGGGGGATGTCGGTTCGGGCAAGACGGTCGTCGCCTTTGCTGCCTGTCTCGGGATCATCGCTGGCGGTGGTCAGGCGGCCCTGATGGCGCCGACGGAGATCCTCGCCGAGCAGCATCTGCGCACGCTGTTGGTGTGGTGCAAGGCCGCCGGGATCCGGGTTGCCTTGCTCACGGGCTCGACGCGCAGGGCCTCCCGGGCGACCACCCTCGCCCTGCTCGCAGGCGGAGAGCTCGATCTCATCATCGGCACGCACGCGCTTATCGTCGACGATGTCATCTTTCGTCAGCTCGGTTTGGTGGTTATCGATGAGCAGCATCGCTTTGGTGTCGAGCAGCGGGCGTTGCTCCGCGACAAGGGATTTGCACCGCATCTCTTGGTGATGACCGCGACCCCGATCCCACGCTCGCTGGCGCTGACCGCCTACGGCGAACTCGACGTCTCGCTTCTCGACGAAATGCCGCCCGGGCGAATCCCCCCAGAGACGACCCTCTACGCGGGCAAGAGCGGCCTCGAGCGGGCACGTACAACGGTTGCCAAGCGGATCGCGCGGGGCCTGCAGGGCTTTGTTGTGTGCCCCTTAGTTGAGGCCTCCGAAGCGCTCGATGTGACTCATGTAGAGGAGACCGCGGCGGCTCTTCGCGAGCTTTTGCCCGACGTGCCGATCGAGGTGATCCACGGCCGCATGATCAGCCGCGACAAAGAGGCGGTGATGAATCGCTTTCGCGATGGCGAGGTGCAGGTGTTGGTGGCGACGACGGTGATCGAGGTCGGCGTCGATGTGCCCGGTGCGCGGGTGATCCTGATCGAGCACGCCGAGCGCTTTGGTCTCGCTCAGCTCCATCAGCTCCGCGGACGGGTGGGTCGCGGTCAGGACTCCTCGTGGTGCGTTCTCCACACTGCGGCCGCTCGCAATTCGGAGTCGGCGGAGCGCCTCAAGGTGATGGTCGACACCTGCGACGGCTTCCAAGTCGCCGAACGAGACCTCGAGCTTCGCGGTCCAGGTGAGATCTTCGGCACGCGTCAAGCGGGGGTGCCACGCCTGCGCTACTACGGTTTCGCGGGGGAAGGTCTGCACCTCCTGGTGGCCGCGAGGGAGGCTGCGAGGGGCCTCCTTGAGGGGGATCCCGAGCTTCGAGAGCACCCCGAGCTGGGCGCTGAGCTGGCCCGTCGCCTCGCTCTGCAAGCCGTCTATTCGGCCGACGCGGGTTGATCGGGTGTTTTTTTGACGACGAAGGGCCTTGGGCTTGATCGAGAAATCGAGGGCCCGGTCTTTGCGGGGCGCAGCTCTGTCGCAGGAGTGGCCGTCCCCGGCGAAAGGTCGTATCAGAGGCCTAGCGATCGCTGGCCAACGCGATCGCCGAGGTGATTGTGTCTGCCCGCGCTGTCTCACGATTCTTCCCCCGGCTTGCCTGGCTGAGCCTCATTTACACGATCCTCGTGGTGCTCTTTGGCGCTTGGGTGAGGATCACCGGATCGGGCGCAGGCTGTGGCCAGCACTGGCCGACCTGTCACGGGCAGGTTGTGCCGCGATTGCCATCGATGGCGACGATCATCGAGTTCAGCCATCGGGCGAGCTCGGGGATCTACGGCTTTGTGATCTTGGCCCTGGTGATCGCTGCGTTTCGACTCTTTCCTCGCCGTCACTTGGCTCGCACGGGCGCTGTCTTGGCGCTGATCTTCACCATTTCAGAGGCGTTGGTCGGTGCCCGTCTCGTGCTGCAGGGGTTGGTCGCCGACAATGATTCGATCGCCCGCGCCGTGTGGATGGCGATCCACCTGATCAACACTTCGTTGCTCACCGGTGGCGTCGCCCTGACCTGTTGGGCAGGTCGTCGGCCAAGCATCAAGCTTCGCGAGAGCACGCCCGGTTCGGGGCGCCTAGGTTGGCTGCTCGTGGGCACGCTCTTCGGGCTCCTGTTAGTCGGCGTGACCGGTGCCGTCACGGCCCTGGGCGATACGCTCTACCCCGTAGATCCATCAGGGGCGCTGCTCCAGAGCTTGAGCGCAGATCAATCGTCGACCGCTCACTTCCTCCAACGCCTGCGCATGATGCATCCGATCTTCGCGCTCGGCATGGGCCTCTTCACCCTCGTCGTCACCCAGAAGGTCGCGGACCGCAGGCCCCAGGGGGCGACGCTCTGGTGGGCTCGCTTTGTCGCTGCCGCCGTGATCGCGCAGGTGCTCGCGGGGGTCGTCAATATCCTGCTTTCGGCGCCTGGCTGGATGCAGATCGTGCACCTACTCTTGGCGAACGTGCTCTGGATAAGCCTCATTTTTCTGACCCTCGAGGTTGTCGCCGAGACGTCCAAACAGGGCGTAGAGCCCGGTTAATCGGCGATCAAGGGTCGCAGTCGGCCGACCAGATTAGGGACCGAAGCGGGGCCCTTGATGCCGCCTTCGATTCGCCTGGGACCGGCCTTGCCATCGCTCGCGGGCACCACAAAAAGAGGGATCAGCCGAGATGTGTAGCCGGCCTCCGCGAGACGATCGTGATCATCGTCCATGTTGAACTCGAGGAAGCGAATGCCGGGCAGGGCATCGCCTAGTTCACCGGCGAGCAGCGCGTCGTGAAAGGCGACACAGGGTTCGCACCAGGGGGCTCCGACGTAGACGATGAGCCGGCGCCGGTCGGTGCGTGCGGCTGCGAGTTCGCCGGCGATGAGTTCGGAGACTGGACCTGGGCCGGCACTGCGCAGCTCGGGGGCGAGGCGAGGCTCTGCGGGCGGCGTCTTGGGTTTGATCTCGTGGCTCGGCGAGGGAGCGGCTCGCTTTGCCGAACTCTCGACAACATCATTCGCGGGCGAGCCACAGCTGCTAAGAGCGAGGATGAGCGCGCCGCACATGCAGCCGAGGGGCAGCCGAGCCGCCTCTGGGAACCAGCCGAGGAGCCGCATCGTGGGCCCCTAGCACGCAGGTTCGGCGCCCTGCAAGAGCCTTGCTCTGGAGTGAGCGCGAACGCGCGGAAGCTGCGACAAAGTGCAGGTGGGTTCCACATGCTGCTACATTGTCGCCGCCCAATGTCGAAGCTGCGCACACATAGCCACTCACAGATCCAGGATTTTGTCCGTCGTATCGCCCGAGCGGCGCGGCAGAGCCTCGGCGGACTTGCGCTCATCGGCCTCATCGGCGCGGCTGGGTGTGCCACCTATATTGATAAAGCTCGGGAGGCCAAGGACTACGGCGAGTTCGACAAGGCCGAGTCGCTCTATCTCGAGTCCATGGAAAAAGATAAGGATGAGTTCGATCGTGGCCTAGCCCGCGAAGAGCTGGTCACCATGAAGGTGGAGCTCGCCCAGTCGACGGCGAAGTCCGATCCGACCAAGGCGGAGAAGCTCTACATCGAGGCCCTCGAACTCGATAACTCCGACGAAGAGGCGCAGGACGGTCTCGCCAGGGTGCTCGCGTCGATCGGACGCATGGACGAAGCGATCAAGATCCTCGGCGGCGAAGCGGGCTACGGCAAGTGTGATCTCTGCGAGCGTTACCTCTCCGTGTTGCTCAAGAAGCGCGGCCAGACCTACGAGGCCAGCAAGAAGTTCGAGGCCGCACACGCCGACTACAGCCGTGCGTTCCAACTCCTCGCCGATCCGACCACGGCCTTCGCGATCGCCCGCTGTTTGGGCGAACTGGGCCGTCACAGCGAGGCCGCAAAGGCGATCGAAGACGCGGTGCTGACGATCCGCCCCGAGGATCGTCAGGCCCAATCCGATTTTGTCAGGATCCGCGACATCGCCGTAATGCGAGCGATCGCCGACAGCGACCTTGTTCTCGCCGATCGCTACATGGCGATGTTCCCCCCGGGATCCGGCGGTGAGCCCTGGTATTCGTTGCAGCTAAGGGTCGCCCGCAAGCTCTGGCAGCGCGGCAAGGGAGATACGTCGATCGACCGGCTCGAGCCGCTGCTTGGGGATGAGCACCGACAAACCCTGCCCGAGTCGTTGCGCAAGGAGATGGAGCGCTTTTTGGAGCAGCTCTACACCCAGCGTGGTGTCGCGTTCCTGCGTTCCGGTGAGATCGCGGACGCCGACAAGGCGCTCGCGCGGGCGGGCGAGCTGTCCCCCGACGACGAAAAAATTAAGCTGCTGCGGGCGCTGGCGTTCGCGGGGCGCGGTGATCTTTCGCTCGCGGTCCGGGTTGTCGAGGCGATGTCGCCAAAGACCCGCGGCTACGGCGAGGTCTCAGCGATCATCGCCAGCTTGCAGGTCTACGAGCGCCTCGATGTCGGCGATGTCGACGGCGCCAAGGCAGCGTTGGCCAAGGCTCAAAAGTCGTCTCCAGACATGCCCGAAGTGCACGTCGCGGCCGCCGCGATCCTTGCGATAACCCCGATTGAGGGGCTCAGCCGCAAGGACATCAAGATCCTGCGCCGCTCGGCCCTCGCGAATTACACCACTGGGATCTTCCGCTACGGCGAAGCTCTCAGCGAGATCGTTTGGGCTCGCGAGCAGTCCAAAAACCTCGGCTCGACCTACCTCTTTCGCGGCCCCGGATCGGAGCAGCGCATGGACACGATCGAGCGGCAAATCCGCGAACTCTTCCCCTTTGGTGTCTCGTTTAATCCCGAGCCGACGACGCTGCTCAGCCTTCGCAGGAGGTCTGGGGATGTCGAGGTCAGTATCGAGGGCGGCGGCGTCGAAGAGAGCGTTTCTGTGGGCTCTGGTAAGTCTGCACCCATCAAGCTCACCGAGTCGGGCCTGGTGATGCTCTCCTACGGGCGCTCGAAGGTTGCGCTCGTCGCCGAGTCCTACACCGGAATCCAGATCGAGCTGCCCTAGCAATTGTCGCGCTGCAGGTGCTCCGCCCTGGTCCGCTTTGGGCGGGCGCCGTACACTAGAAGGGTGCCTGCCTGCCCTTACCGCAAGATACGGCCGCTGGGTGAGGGCGCGGTCGGGGATGTGCAGCTCTGCCTCGATGTCGCGGGTCGTCGTCTGCTTGTCGTCAAGTGGTTGCGAGCGGAGCTCCGAGACGGGAGCCAGGCCGCGATCCGTTTCCGCCGCGAAGCCGAACTGATGGCGGGTGTTTCACTCTCAGGGGTGATCAAGGTCGAGGAGTGGGGCGTCGATGATCTCGGACGCACTTGGATGGCGATGGAGTTTGTCGACGGCTTGCCGCCCTCTGCAGTGATAGGTCCGAGCGATGGCTGGGCGGTGTATCGCTTTCTCGACGTCGTCGCCCGCAGCCTCGACGAGCTGCACAGCGTCGGCATCGTGCACCGCGATCTCAAGCCGGACAACGTGCTCTTGCGGGGCTCGCTCGGTGGATGGGAGCCGGTGATCATCGATCTGGGCATCGCCAAGTGGCTCAGCCAAGAGACGGCGACGGCGACCGGATCGGTCTTTGGCACCCCCTACTACATGAGTCCAGAGCAATTCCGAGACTCCAAACATGTCGGGCCGGCGACCGATCGTTACGCCGTCGCGGTGATGATCTTCGAGCTTCTCTCGGGTCACCGGCCCTTTGAAGGGCGGACGATTCCCGATCTCCTCCGCCAGCATCTCGAGGCACCCGTGCCGCCCCTCGAGATCCCAAAGCGCCTCTGCACGGGCATGTTGCACGACGATCCGCAGGCAAAGATCTACCCGACGCCGAGCCTCAACGCGTTCATGTTGCGGGCGATGGATAAGGAGCCACGCCAGCGCTACCACTCGGGGGTCGAGATGGCCGACGAATTCAAGCGAGCGGCCACCGCAGACGGCCTCTATTCGGAGGTCGAGGTCGAGCCGCTCTTTGATCCGCTGCCCTTGCCGATCGCCGAGATCACGATCGAGGGGCAGGCGAGTCAGCGCTTTGATCTGCGCCACGGCCCGCTGGTCTTTGGCCGTCACGCGAGCTGCCAAGTGGTGCTCGCCTCCTCGCGGCTTAGCCGCTATCACGCCTGCGCCTACGTGCACCGCGGTCGGCTCTGGATCGCCGATTTGCAGAGCCAAAACGGTACCCTGCTCGATCAACGTCGGTTGACGCCGGGGCTGCCGGTGCCCTTTCCGCGGGGTGACCGTGTCACTCGTCTCTCGCTCTACAACCGAGAGTTTGAGATCCGCTTGTTGCCTGCATAGGTCGTTATGGTCGATCGATCGCGTGCGGCGGCGCTCTGGCTCTTCGGTCCGGCGCTCGCCTTTACGGCAGCATCTGCGGCGCTGCTCGTCTCGACGATCACAGATGACGAAACCTGGGGTCCTGTCCCTGGGGGCAGGGGGGCCGTCGTGCAATCGGCGACCTGCGTCCGTTGCCACCCCGAGCAGCACGCCAGCTGGCGTCGCACGTACCACCGGACGATGACCCAGCGAGCTACGGAAGAGGCGCTGCTCGCCCCCTTCGCCGGTGAGCATCTCGACTATCTCGGCTTTCGGGCGACGATGGATCGGGATGTGGAGGGGCGTCCGCGGGTGCGTGTTGCCTCGCTCGACGATCCCGGTGAGCCGCTGCTCGCGGCCGCAGTGGTGATGACCGTCGGCTCCCACCGCTATCAGCAGTACCTCGCTCGCATGGATCGAAGCGGCGTCGGCGAGGTCTGGCGGTTGCCGCTCGCATGGCATGTCGAAGAGGACAGGTGGATCCACTTAAATGGTGCGTTCCTCGAGCCGGAGGGCATGCGGGGTGACGCGAAGGACTACCTGCGCCACCTTTCGCGATGGAACGATAACTGCGTCTTCTGTCACAACACCGAGCCGCGTCCCGGGGCCGAGCCTGATGGCTCCTTCACGACCTCGGTCGGCGAACTTGGGATCGCCTGCGAGGCCTGTCACGGCCCCGCAGGTGCGCACATCGAGCGTCACAGCAGCCCGCTCAGGCGGATCCTACTGGCGACTGTCAGCGAGGCCAAAGCGGGCGATGCATCGATCACCAATCCAGGCGAGCTCACTCCGGATCGATCGAGCGAGGTCTGCGGGCGTTGTCACGGCAATCGCATCGCTCGTGATCTCGGAGCGGTTCTTCGAGATGGTGATGGCTTTTTGCCGGGCGAGGATTTGGCCGAAGTCTCGCGGCCGATCTTCGCTGACTCGATCCTCGGAGACCCGTCACAAATGCCATTTAAACAGCGTTTTTGGCCCGATGGAGCGCCTCGGCTGAGTGCTTATGAGTACCAGGGGCTGTTGCTCTCAGCCTGTCATGCCGACGGCGAGGGGCTCGCTTGCGGCGACTGTCACTCGATGCACGGGGGCGATCCTTCGATGCAGCTGCGCCCTGATCGTCAGGGCAATGCGACCTGTCGGATCTGTCATGACGGGGCTGCGATCCCCGATTCCCACGGCGGTCACACAGCGACGGTCGAGTGCGCCGCGTGCCACATGCCGCGACTGACCTACGGCCTGGTGCAGGGCATGATCAGCCATCGGATCAGCTCCCCCGATCCGGGGGCTTTGGTGGGCCGCCATGATCAGCCGGACGCTTGCACTCAGTGTCATGTCGATCGGAGCCGCGCTTGGGCTGCGGGGGCGATGGCGAAGCTCGGCCTCGAGGGCAGCGCCGCCGCCGAGCAGGCCGTGCAAGAGTCCTGGGCGTCGCGTGTGCTGCTTGATCTGCGGGGCGGGGATCCGCTTCAACGGGTGCTCGCGGCCGATGCTCTTGCCCAGCCGACGACGCCAATCGGCTCTCAGATGCGTATGCGCTGGCTTCTGGGTGCATTCGAGGATGAGTATCCCGCGGTTCGTCTTGCGGCAGCGCGCGGTCTGGCAAAGGTCGCCGACGAGGCTGGCGAGACCCAGCTTCGGGCGACGATCGACGAGTACGACTTTCTCGGCGACGCTCCTGGGCGGCTCGCGGTGGTCGACGCCCTTCGTGCGCAGCTCGGCGCCGATCCCTTCGCAGAGCACGAGGATCGTCGTCGGTGGTTGCTCGATCATCAAGAGCAACAGCTCCTCTGGATCGGCGAGTGAAGACGACAACGAACCAGGCGGGCTGTGGCAGGGGCTGCTAGGTTCTCCGGGTGTCCGCAGACCGCCACCTCCGGGCCTCGATCGCCCTGATCGCCGCTTTTTTGGGCATGGGTCTCTGGCTCGAGGCGATGTACGGGCTGCGCGCGGAGGGCTGGATCGACGATGCTCTGCGCCGCGAATTTCTCCGCTTGGGTCACTCCCATGGGGCGCTGCTCGGGCTCGTTAATGTCGCGCTCGGGTGGGCCTGCGAGCGTCTCGAAACGCCGCCTGCCTGGGCTCACCGGATCCGGCTGGCGGCCTTTATGGGGGCCTTGCTCGTCGGCCTGGGTTTTGTCGCCGGCGGTCTTTGGCACGGCCCCACAGATCCGGGCCCGCCGATCTTGGTGGTGCCTGCGGGAGCCTTGATGGTCCTGACCTCGGCGGTCGCTGTGGCGCTCGTGCGAGCGAGCGATGGGGTCTCTCGCGGGGACTAGGGCCTCAAAGCAGCGGCGAGAGAACCTTGGCAAAACCCTCGGCGAGGCGCTGCCCAAGCCCTAGGTCGAGGCGGCTGGCGGTACTTTGCTCCTCTGTGTGCTCGAGGTGGTCGAGGAAGATGGCAGCCAATTGCTCGGTGACGTCGCTGTCGTAGAACATCGCGGTCACTTCGTAATTCAAATAGAAGGAGCGGATGTCCATGTTGGCCGAGCCGATCGCGGCGAGCTGGTCGTCGACGAGCATGCACTTCGAGTGGATCATGCCCGGTTGGTACTCAAAAATTCGGCAGCCGGCGGCGAGCAGCTCGTCGTAGTAGGTGCGGCTGGCGAGGCTGACCAGTCGTGCGTCGTTATTCGCCGCTGAGGGCACGAGAAGGCGGAGATCAACGCCACGCAGGGCCGCGGTGGTCATTGCCCGCAGCAGGGGCTCGTCGGGCACAAAATACGGGGTGGTGATCCAGCAGCGCTCTTGGGCGACCGAGATCGCCGCCGTGAATTGGGCGGCGATTGTGTAGCTCGATGGATTGTCGGGGCCGCTCGGGATCACCTGTACCAAGGGACCGGTCGATCCATTGCACTCGCGGGCGTAGAGTTCCTCGACCCCGAGTTCGCGCAGGCAGCTAGGATCGCTGAGGTCGATCGCATCGCGGGCTTGGGCGCTGAGCCAGTCCTCTAAGAAGATCGCGTCGAGGCCAAAGACTGCATCACCGCGGAGGCGCACGTGCAAATCCTGCCAGGGACGGCCAGTACCGGCGTATTCGTCGGCGATGTTGAGGCCGCCGAGGAAGCCGGTTTCGCCGTCGATCGTGAGGATCTTGCGGTGGTTTCGGAAGTTGATCCGGCTTTGGCTCGGGCGAAGGCGCAGGCGTAGGGGCCCGAAAGGGTGGACCTCGCCGCCAGCGCTGCGCAGGCGATCGAAGAGTTCCCGGCGGGTCCCGAGTGAGCCGAAATCGTCGTAGAGCAGGCGGATTTTGATCCCGGCCAGGGCGCGTTCGACCAGGAGATCGATCCAGCGTCGGCCGGTCGCATCTCCGCGCCAGATATAGAACTCGAGGCAGATCGAGCGCTTCGCCTCGCGGATCGCGGTCTCCATCTCTTGGAATGCATCGCCCGGGCGGCTAAAGATCCGCACTTCGTGGGCGTGGCGGAGCGGTGTCGCAGTGGTTCGTAGCGCGAGCTTGGCGAGGCCGCGCTGCAGATGGGGCAGTCCGTCGATGTCGTCGATGGCCGCGATCTGGCGGGTTTGATCGAGGGGTCGGAGCGGTCGGCGTTGCCGCAGTCGGATGCGCCTACGAACCCGTCTACGGCCGACCAGGAGGTAGGCGAGCAGACCGAGCAGCGGCAAGAAGACCATCGCCAGGATCCACGCGAGCGTCGACGTCGGGCGCCGTCGCTCGAGCATCACCGTGCCCGCGATCACCAGGGCGTAAGCGACGAAGAGCAGCTCGAGGAGCCAGCGTGGGAGGTCGGGCAGATCGAGCACAGAGGTCGGGGTCCATCGCCGGAGAGCGACGATGGATTATAGTCGGCTGTGATGTCCTCCTCTCCGAATCCGTTGACTCCGACGAACCCCGCGACCGGAGCCCTGCTCGCGCCTGTACAGCGGACGCCCTTGGCGGAGATTCCGTCGATCGTCGCGCGCTCACAGGCGGCTTCGCGATCGTGGGCCCTGCAGTCCCTCGATCAGCGGATCGAAGCCCTCGAAGGCTTTGCGTCGAGCCTGCGAGATCCCGCGGTGTCGGAGCCTTTGGCCGCGCAGATCACCGCTGAGATGGGCAAGACGCTGCGCGAGGCCAGGGGCGAGGTCAAGAATGTCGGTGCCAGGCTCAGGGCCTTCGGAGAGCGTACGCGTCAGGCCATCGCCGAGACGGTTGCTTGTGAGCGGGGCATCGAAGTGACGACCCGTTGGCGTCCGCTCGGCGTCGTCGCGGTCATCGCTCCCTGGAACTACCCGGTCGCGACTCCGAGCAACCTGCTTCTCTCGGCTTTGCTCACCGGTAACGGCGTCGTTCTCAAACCATCAGAGCAGACCCCGAGGACAGGTTCGATTCTCCACGAGCTGCTCGCTGCGGCTCTGCCTCCGGGACTCGTCGGTATCGTCCAGGGGGGGGCAGCCGAGGGGGCGACACTGGTCGAGAGCGACGTACAAATGATCGCCATGACCGGATCGATCGCCACCGGCAAGGCGATCATGCGGAGCGCTGCCGAGGGCCTTAAGCGAATGGTGCTCGAGCTCGGCGGCAACGATTCGATGATCGTGTTGCCAGGGGCCGATCTCGATACCGCGGCTCGACACGCTGCGCTTCAGGCGACGGCAAACGCGGGCCAGGCCTGCATCAGTGTCGAGAGGATCATCGTGCACGCGTCGATCGCCGATCGTTTTCTCGATCTCGTGATGGCGAGGGTCGCAGAGATCTCTGTGGGAGATCCCCTCGATGAATCGACGACGATCGGACCGATGGCGAGTGAGGCCCAGCGGGCTTTGGTCCTGGCTCAGCTCGCGGATGCCAAGGCGAAGGGGGCCCGGCTTCTTGTCGAGGGGGCCGCGCGAACGCCTGGGTTCTATCTCGAGCCGACAGTGATCACAGATCTCAACCGCGAGATGTCGCTGGTTCGCGAAGAGACCTTTGGTCCGGTGGTCGCGGTCGAGGTCTGCGGGAGCGCAGAAGAGGCGATCGCTTGGGTCAACGAGAGCCACTACGGGCTCGGTGCGAGCATCTGGGGGCAGTCTGGGACTGAATTGGAGGAGCTCGCGAGGCGCTTGGAGGTCGGCATGATAGGCATCAATCGAGGTCTCAGCGCCGCAGCGGGCGGTCCCTGGGTCGGCTGGAAAAGCTCTGGGTTTGGCTTTAGCCGGAGTGTCGCGGGTATGCGTCAGTTCATGCAGCCGCAGTCGCTGGCGCGTTCAGTCAGCCCTGCGAAGTAGATTGAACGGAGCTCGCGCGCCCGCGAATGGGCGGCCCCGATCGGAGTTGACGGCGGGAAATGCGCGCGCGCGAAAGAGCACAAGGTCTGATATCGTCCACTTATGGGACTGCTGTCGGATCTTCTCGAGCAGGTGGTATCGAGCGAGCCTTCTGAGGTTTTGATCGCGACCGAGCGGCCGCTCACCTTGGTGCACTCCAAGGGCACCGAGAGCATCGACGGTCTGGTCACAGATCGGCAGGTCTACGAGGCGCTCGGCGAGATCTTAAGTCCTGAGCAACAGGCGGAGTTAGCGGTTGGCCGGCGGGTCGAAATCGATCTGAGCGCCGGTGGTGAGCAGTGGCGGGTGGTCGCAGAGACAGGTACCGATACGATCAGTATTCGTGCCCAGCCGGCGATCGATCGTGATGGTCTCGGTGCGGATGAGGTGATCGTCATCTTCCCAACGGACGTCTGGGCGACCAACGATGTCCGCGATGAGATCGGAGAAATCGACGACATCGAGGTGATCATCGAGGTCGAGGATCTCGATGACACGGCGACGCGGATGCATCCAGTGCCGCTCAAGCGCGGCGGTCTGCCGCAGATCCGCGGTCTTGGTGCGGGCGCAACCAGGGGCGCAGCGCTGCATGATCCGAGCGAGTTTGCGGCATCGGTGGCCCCGGGTTCGCTCTGCTTTCTGCCTTCGGGTCAGGGCCTAGGCGACACGATCGCCAGGGCACTGCAGCGCTCCGTGTTGGTGATCGATGAGGCGGCAACGACGACGAGTGTGCACCGCGATCTTTGGACCCTCGAGGAGGGTGCAGTGATCGTCTTGGCGATCGAAGATCCGAGCCGTTGGCTCCCGTGGATCCTGCGTCGGGTCGAAGAGGGTATGCGAGTCCTGATCGAGACCCGGGCGACGAGCCAAGAAGGGGCTCGACGGGTGCTCCTGGGTGTCGATGCCAGCGCACGCGCCGAGGCCTGGCTCGACGCTTTGCCGATCAGCAGCGCTGCCCTCCTCAACGGGCGCTGGAGCGTCGTCGCTTAGCCTGTATCTTGGGACAGGCGATAGGCCGCGGTGCTCACTCGTCCGAGCCTTGGTCCTTCGGAGGATCGCCGCCGCCTTCGCTCTCGGCGGCCTCTTTTGCGATCTGTAGGTAGAGCTCTTCGCGATAGACCGGGAGCTCCGCTGGTGCAGAGATTCCGAGTCGGACTTGGCGTCCTCGGATCTCGCGGACGACGATCTCAATCTCGTCGCCAATACGGATCTTCTGGCCCACCTTACGGGTTAGCGTCAACATCGTGCCCTCCGTGGCGAGTGCGATCATGTACGGCTATAGGCCGCCTGAGACACTCGCCTGATAGCTTTCGCTGGAACGGCCTCCAGGTGCAAGCTCCATTGTCGAGCATCGCTGTGTGTTTTCGGGCATTGGAATGACGGGTCGAGTGCATGTGCTGGGCTCGTGTTCGCATGGATGGCTCGGTGGATTGGGGTCGCGCGATCGATCATTCGTGGCAGAGCGCGCGTTCGCGGGTCTCTTCGCGATCGTCGCGGGCGAGCTCCGCGAGGTCGCAGTGGATGCTCGGGATGAAGGGATTGACCCGAAGTGCGCGCTCGATGGCTGCGCGAGCACCTGCCCGATCGCCGGATCGAAGGCGAGCGCTCGCCTCTGCCGCGGCGAGATTTGCGTTCTCTGGATCGGCAGCGGCCGCGAGCTTGAGCAGCGCGAGTGCTCGCGCCGGCTCGCCAAGCTTGAGGTAGATCTCACCGAGGCGACGGGCGAGCTTGGGGTCCTTGCGGGCCTCGGCATCTGCGCGGCGAGCTTTCTCGTACTGCTGGGCCGCGGCGCGCTCGTGCTCGCGGAGGGTTAAGAGCACGCCGAGCCGGGCGTGTTGTCGGGCTCGGCCGCCACCGAGGTGAGAGAAGACATCGCCGAAGAGCGACGGATCTTCGCCGGAGCTCTCGGCATCGTCGTCGCGGAAGCGCCGCTTCGTGAACGAAGCCGCACCACCGGTCGCCGTGATTCGCTTGGCGTGGTTCGTCCAGTTCGCCATGAAGTTGGCGAACTCTGCACCCCATGCCCCAGCAAACGCTGCCTCCGCGTCCTCTCCGTCGCGGACTCGATCGAGTACGGCTGTCAAACTGGCGGCGCCGCGACGCTCCCGAAGGAAGCTGAGCATGGTCTCGACCTCGGCATAGGCGAGGGCGGCTCGCTCCTGCGAAGGCAGCATCGCGATCGACGGCGACATCTCGGCGAGGGTCACGAGATCGTCGCGCTTCAGCGCTTCGCGGAGGAGACGTTGACTGGCAGCTGCGAGCGGCAGCGTTTTGGTGCTCCGCCATCGCGACTCCATGAGCTTGGCGAGCCCCTCTTGCAGCCATACAGGTGCGAGGTTGCGGGTTCGCAGGGTGATCAAATAGTGCACGTATTCGTGCACGGCGGTGTCGAGCCAGGGGTAGCCGTAAAGCAGCACGCGCGGCGAGACCATGACGATCCGCCGGTACTTGGTGATGCCGATGGTGCCGGTCGCGTAGATGTTATCGAGGGTCAGCGGGGTGACCAACGCGAGCTTCGCGGGGTCATCCAGGATCTCGAAGCGGACGACCTGATCGGGGGTGACGCCGAGCTCCGAGCCGAGAACCTGACGGGCGACCTCCATCGCACCGAAGAGATAGGGAGCGAGCAGGGTGTCCTTCGCATCGGCGAAGACAACCTCGACGCTGCCATCGGAGCTCCGCATGACGATCGCAGCACCGAGGGCCCGCTGCGATCCGCGGGCGAGCGCGAGGTAGTGGCGCGCTTCCTTTTGGGCGGCTGGATCCTCGGGGAAATCCGGGCTGGCAAGGGCCGCGGTCAGGAGTTCCTCGGCGTAGGCGTAGTCGGCTCTGTAGACCGCGAGCATGCCCTCACGGGCCTGGCGAGCGGGGCCGGGATCCTGCTCTGCGAGCGCTGACTTCGCGCCCTCGAGATCCCAGGCGAAGAGGCTCTCCTCGAAGGCCGGCAGTGCAGCGTGCAGCGATGCCGGTCGACCCAGGAGAACGCTCCCCAAGAGGATGGCGGTAAGGAAAGATCGAAGCCCGCGGCGAGTCATCGGAGGAGCTCCTCGTAGTAGCGCTTGACCGGCTCGGAGTAGCCCTCGGGGGCCTCTTCTCGCATCGCCTCCATGACCTCATCGCGGAGCGAACGATCGCGCTCGCTGGCAGTAGAGGCCCGACTGGGGCCTCCGCGGGGCTGTTTTGCGGTCTGACGCAGAGAGTCGATGGCGAGTTGGAGCTGATCGATCACGCTTGTTTCGGCGCGTACAGCTTCGCCTGTGCGCCGCTCCTGGAGGGCATCTCGGCTGAGCTGGAGGCCCTCGGCAGCCGATCGTAGAGCGGTCGTACCGGCCTTGGGCAGCTGGGCAGCGTCGGGTGAGCGGAGGAGTTCGCGGGCGTGGGCCTCGAGCCCGGCCTGTCGGGAGCCGAGATCCATGAGGCGCTCCCCCTCGGGGGGTGCGAGGAGTTCTTCGGGCGGCGCGACGGATCCGGCGGTGCGCCTTCGCAGCTTGGCCGCCGCAGCGCGAAGCTTTGCGAGCTGCTTCGCTTCGGGCTCGCCAGGGTTGGCGCTGCGCAGGGCTTTGTGGATCGCCAAATCCACGGCGGCTGCGGACTCTTGAGCCTCGAGCGCGCCGCGTGTGGTCGCGAGGCGCCGGAGCTGTTCCTGGGCGTCACCGAGAGCGCGTCGACCTTGCCGTCCGAGGCGGGCGTCGTTCACCTTGCGGAGCTTCCGTTGCAGCTTGGCTGCAGCGGCCTGCAGCGCTTTGGCCTCGTCGCTCGCGAGGGTCTCTTTGCTGACCTGCTCGCGCCAGCTTTGATGAATGTCGCGGCTCTCGGTTGCGACTCCTCGCTCGCTGTCCTGGAGTCGCGAGAGCGCCCGAAGGAGCCGTAAACGTGAGCGCTCCGCGGGGCTGACCTGGGTCTCGGGAGCGTCATCGAGGCGATCCTGGACCGAATTACGGAGGTCCCGGAGTTCTTCGAGACGCTCGCGGGCCCGCTCGAGTGCTCCGTCGACATCACCGCGTCGGAGTTGCTCGCTGAGGTCCTCGTGTTCCATGCGTGCCTGCATGGCTTGCAGGGCATCGAGGTTAAGAAACTCGGAGTCGACCTCTTTGTTGAGCTGCGACCGCGCGTCTTGGAGCCGGCGCAAATCCTCGCGCAGGCGACGGTGGAGTTGCTCGATCATCGGCGTCACGCTGCGGTCTCCGGCCTTGAGACGTTCGAGTTGATCGACGAGCTTGCGTTGCGAGGCTTCGACGCGGGCGACCAGTCCCTCGATGCGCGCGACGATCTGGTTGTCGACGAGATCGTCGAGGCGAATGATCTCGTCCTCGAGCTGCCGGATCTGCCGAGCATTGGTGCCGGCCAAGGTGGCGAGCAGGCGCCTCAAACGTCCAGGAGCGCCGATTTCGGCCCCCACAGGCAGGCGCTCGTGGGACTTCTCTTCGCGGACAAAGACCTCGCGGAGGCGGCCGTGGATCGACGCGAGCATCGTCGTGTCTCGCTCGCTACTTAGAGGATCAACCGCGAGGCGATCGAGGCAGGTCGCGAGCATCGCCAGCAGGTCTCCGCACTCTGCGTGAAGGCTCCGCGCTTCGTCCAGGCGAGCCTGTGCGCCGAGTTCCGCTGTGTGGTCGAACGCGGGGGTTGTCATGCGTCTGGCTAGGTGGTCGACTGCGGTGTCGCGGAGTTCGCGGAGGGACTCGATGTTCGCGGCGTGCTCAGTCTCGCGATCGTGGAGCGTGAGGCGCATGTGTGTCGATCGCGTCACCTTGCCGGTGCGGCCTGCCGAGGTTGGATCGGGTTCTGGATCGTTGTCGCGGATCTCGATCCAAAATTCGATCTCTGAGCGCTCTTCGAGCGGCATCTTCGATAGGTCCCAATCGTAGCGATGACTCCATGTGCGAGCGATCGGAGGCACGCCGAGATCGAGGCGAGTCGGCGCTTTGTCGCCGTTGCGGATCACTAGCTCGGCGCTGGTGAGGCCAAAATCATCGCGGGCGCGGAAGCGAAGTTCGACGCTGTCGAGCTCACTCGGCGATCGATCGTTGTGCGCGAGCGGCAGGAGCTCGACCTCTGGTGCGAGGTCTGGTTCGATCTCCAGCTTTGCGGGAGGAGAGCTCCGTTCGGCACCCTGGATCGTCGCGGCGATCGACCAGGTCCCGGCCATCTCGACCGTGAAGTCGCCCGTGAAGAAGCCGGACTCTTCTCTGTGGAGAGCGATGAACTGTGCCGCCGTGTCCTCACTCAGTGCAGCACCATCGGTGCCAAGGACCCAGGAGATGGCTTCTGTGCCGGGTTCGGCTCGGAGCTGGATCGCGACCCGCGTACCCCGTAGCAGTCGCATCGGGCCGCTCGGGTTCTCGATGATTCGGGCGGCACGGGCGGTGTGCTCTGGGTAGTGCAGGGTCAGAGAGAGCGAACTCCAGAGCGGACCAGGCGGGGCGACCGGGCGCCCGTCGACGGCGCGCAGAAGCAGCGGCACTGCTTTGCGGACGCTGTCAAAACTCAAGGTCATGCCCGCCAGAGCCAGGGCGAGAGCGAGGGGCGAGAGCAGGGCGCGGGTGGAGAGAGGCGGCAGCGGGGCGACATCACCGAGGGTCTGAAGGCGGGCATCGACGCGCTCGACGTAGGCTTCGGCGAGTTGACGGGAGCCCAATACCGCGGGGCTTGGGAGGTGTCGGCCGGCGAGGATCCACCAGGTCTCAAGGGCGCCGAGCAGCTCGGCCCGTGCGGTACAGGGCAGGGCAGAGCGTCGCTCCTCGGCGATCGTGCGGGCGATCCGAAGTGACCCTCCGGCGCGGGTCTGAAAACGACGTGCAGCGCGGGCGAGGGTGATCGTGACGAGCACAAATGCAGAGATCACAGCAGCCAGTGCGACCAGGTCTCCGCGCAGCGTCAGGGCTGTGAGTACGAGCGCCAGCGCGCCGATCCCTGTGGCTCCAGCGCCGATGATGACGAGCGCCATCGCCAGCTCGTGACGCAGTGTTATCATCCGGGCTCGATCTACGAGCCTCAAGAGAAAGGAAGGGCGCACGGCCATCGCTAGCGCCCTTGTGTATAACCGTCTCGCTGTGCCCCGTCACCGCGCGATCGTCGCGCTCACTCCTTACTGTAGTCGCTAGACGCCCCAATTTTTCAACGTACGTGTGCGCAAACCGCTGTGAATAGCCGCTTTGAACACGCGTCGAAGGGTCCAACAAAAATCGTGGTTTCTCCTGATGCTGATGACCAAGTGTTGGTCGAAGCTTGCCGCGCTGGTGATCGGCGCGCTTTCAAATTCCTGATGAAGCGCTACCAGCGCAAGGTCTACTCAATTGCGTACGGCTACGTCCGAAATCAAGAGGATGCACTCGACGTCGTTCAAGAGGCCTTCATCAAGGTTCACCGGTATCTCGGCAAGTTCGAGGGCAACTCTAGTTTCTACACCTGGCTCTATCGGATCGTGACCAACCTCTGCATCGATCACTTGCGCAAGAGCAAGCGCCATCGGGCCCTCGAGTTCGACGACAAGCTCCGGCACGAGTCAAAGAGCGGCGAGACCTTGGGTACACACCATCGTCCGCTCTCGGGGATGGGCGATCCGGCCAAGCTGCTCCAGCGCCAAGAGATCCTCGATGCGGTCCAGGATGGTCTTCAGTACCTGAGTGACAAGCACCGGGCCGTGATCATCATGCGCGAGCTCCAGGGCATGTCTTACGCCGAAATGGCGACGACCATGGGCTGCTCAAAGGGCACGATCATGAGCCGTCTCTTCCACGCTCGGCGGAACATGCAAAAAATTCTAACCGAGAAGTTGGAATACACGCCGAGCACGTCGAACAAAGAGGGCGCGACGCAGTCTAAGAAATCCATGAAGTCGGCTGAGGCGGTGATGCCATGACTCCGGTGAGCGATAACGAAAATCTCCACGCTTATTTTGATGGCGAACTCCTGGATAAGGAGAGAGCTGCGCTAGAGGCAACGCTAGGCGACGATGCCCAGGCGACGCTCGGTGAGCTCTCGCTCCTCCGGCAGGCGATCGTCACTGGCCTCGAGGCAGAGGCCGAAAAGGTTCCCGAGGCGCGCTTCGAGCAGATCTGGGACGAGGTCGAGCGGACCTTGGTACGCGACGCCAGGCTTCAAGAGGCCGCCGATACTGACGCCTCTGTGTGGGGTCGGCTCGCAGCTTTCTTCAAGCGTCCGCTGATGGCGCCGACCGCTGTGCTCGCCGGAGTTGCCGCTGCGTTCGCGATGTACGTCGGCACTGGAGAGTCTGAAATCGGAGAGAATACTGAGGTCGCGGTCGCGTCGAATGACGAACCCGCCGTAGAGGCGGCTGACGACCCGATGCCAATCTCACCTCCAACCGACAGGATCGCCGCCGTCGTTCAGGCCGACGATCAAGTCTTTAACAGTGAGGCGGAGATCGAGCGAATCGAGTTCGGTGGCAAGACCGGACGCATCGATCGCATCGAGGGCAAGCAGGGCATCACCACGGTCATCTGGATCACTGAAGATGACGAAATCACGGATAGTGAGCGATCGCTATGAAGCACCGCACGACCATATTTTCTAGGCTCTTTACTTCGATCTTTGCGTCGAGCCTGCTTCTACCGACAGCCACTGCGGCGATGGTGTTGAGCCCGACGTCGGCTCGGGCCGAGGCTGCAAGCGCGACCTGTGAGATCTATACGATCCTCGCCACCAAGACTGGTGAGGGCTCGATCCCCGAGGATCTCGGCTTCCTTTCGAGTCAGCTTCGGGACGATCAGTTCGCAGCCTTTAAAACCTTCCGTCTACTGGAGAGCAAAACACTCCAGCTCAAGCTCGGAGAGACAGGTGCTGCGACGATGGCGTCGGGTCACCAGCTCAAGCTTCGGCTCCTCGGAGCGGAGGCCTCCAAGCTTAAACTGCACGCGCTCTTGGCCTCCGAGAAGCGGGTGCTCGTCGACACCGACTACAGGATCGAGAGCAATGGAATCCTCTTGATCGGTGGTGTTCGTCACGCTGGCGGCAAGGTCTTCTTTGCGATCCGTTGTCGCGGCGGTTGACCCAGTAGCGGCTCACATCATGAAGGCTCGCGGGCGCGCCCGCGGGCCTTCGCTGCGTTAACGCGTTGCACCGAGGACTTCGCATGATGTTGGTGGATGGCGGCGATCTGGGTAAGCTTGGCCGACCAAATTATGGCGAATTCGCAGACAGCCCCGCCGCGTAAGAGACGGCGTTGGTGGATCCTCGGCCTCGGTGTGGTCGCTGTCGTGGGCCTCGGAGTTGCGGCCGTGGCGACCGCGCCGAAATGGGCTGGACCCTTTGTTGAGGACGCGATCACGGAGCGAGCTCTGGCCCGTCTGGGCACGGATCTCGAACTCGGTAGCCTCAAATTCGACTTTGAGCACCTAGAGCTTCGCACTGTGAGGATCGAAGTCGGCGAAGAGAGTGCCCTGACATTCGACGAAGTCACGGTCTACCTCGTCGAAGGAAGCGTTTGGAACGGTGAAGTTGCCGTCGATCGTGTCGAAACACGCGGTGGCGCGATCACGGGTGATCTTCGCCACTTTCGAGACTTCGTCGACAAGCTGCAGGCTCGTCGAAGTGCATCCTCGAAGGGCGAGCAGGAGCAAGGTCGGGTGCGCGTGCGACCTGCATCCATCGACATCGCGGCGATGGCGGTGGATCTGCGTTGGCCCTCTCGAAATGTGAGCGCGGTCGGGACCTTGAACGCCCGCATCGACGTCGATAAGGGGCAGGTCGCGCTGGATCTCGAGCGCGGGCGAGTGCGCCGGGGCGGGCGTGAATTGGAGCTGCGCCGTCTGCGGACAGACCTCGAGCGATCCTCTGAGGGCGGTCTAGTGTTCCCGATCACGCTCGAGATTGAGGGCGGTGCGACCCCGTTGACGCCAGAGATTTCAGTCGCGGATGTGCACGGCAAAGTCTCCCTGACGGACAACAAGATCACCGAGCTTCAGCTCGATCTGGCGGGGGGATTTTCGGATCGTGAAACGGCAAAAGGGAAGGGCGGCACTGTCGACGAGGGCGAACTTTGGTCCGTCGCCGGCACCGTGCGCAGGGATCTTCGTGCCGGAGATATCAAGCTCGACATGGCCGCGTTTGAGCTGGCGAAGGTGCCACAGGTGCTCGAACGTCTGCCGCTTGTCGATTCTGAGGACGCCACCGTGGGCGGTAAAATTGGCCTCCACTTTGCGGAGGGAAAGGCCGATGTTCGCGGCGAGCTGACGATCGAAGGCTTGAACGTGAAGCACGCCATGCTCGCCTCGGAGGTGGTGAGGGATGTCGGTTTTGCCCTCAAGATCGAGGCGAGCATCGACCCCGGACAATCCGAGCTGGTGCTGCGCGAGGCGAAGTTTGAGCGCGGTGGTGTGGTGCTCGAAGTCGACGGTCTTGTTCGCCATCCAGAGGCAGTTGAGGGTCGTCGCTACGAGATCAACCTGTCGATCCCACCCGTGCCCTGTAAGCAGCTGCTGCGGGCGATCCCTGTTGAGTTGGTGCCAAGCCTGCAGGGTTTTGTGCTGGCCGGAGACTTTGAGATGTCAGCCGCGGCGAAGATCGACTTTTCGGATCTCGAGTCGGTGTCGCTCACCGGCAAGGTCGGGATCGACAAGTGCAAGGTAAAGAGCGCTCCGCCGAGGGTCGCCGCGTCACGTTTGATGCATCCGTTTACGCATCGCGCGGTGATGCGGGATGGACGTGCGGTGGTCGTCGAGCTGCACCCTGGGTCAGGCGACTACACGCCGCTCAGCGAGATCTCGGAGTACATGGTTGCCGCGGTGCAGACTACCGAGGATGGCAGTTTTTGGCGGCATAAGGGCTTCTTGACCTCGCAGTTTGAGGTCGCACTTCGGCGCAATTTGCAGGCCGGCAGGATCCGTTTGGGAGCCTCGACGATCACCATGCAAACGGTGAAAAACGTGCTGCTCAGCCACGAGCGGACCTTCGCGCGCAAGCTGCAGGAGTTCTTCCTGACTTGGTACATCGAGCGGGCGCTGCCAAAGCGGCGGATCATGGAACTCTATCTCAACGTGATCGAGTTCGGCCCGGGCATCTACGGGGTAACCCGGGCGACCAGGCATTACTTCGGCAAGAGCCCCTCAGAGCTGAGCCCGCCCGAGGCCGCCTATCTTGCGATGATGCTGCCGAGTCCGGTCAAGCGTCACGTGCACTACTGCGAGGGCGAGCTCTCGTCAAAGTTCAAGAAGAAGCACGCGCGGATCCTCGGCTTTATGCACTCGCGCGGGCGCATCGATGACGAGACCTACGAACTCTGGAAGGACACCGAGCTGGTATTTGATCGCAGCGAGGCCCGCTCTCGGGGTGAGTGTCTCGGCGAGATCAAGCGCTTGATGGAGGCTTCGGTTAAGCAGCGCGCAGGCTCCGGTCTGCTCGGCGGGGGAGTTGGAGCTGCCCCTCGGGACACCTCGCCTGAGTTCTTTAACGGCCTGCTCGACGAGGACGATGAGGGCGGTGATCCGGCAGCTCAGGACGCGCCTGGGATTCCGGCGATGGACGACTTCATGCGCTCTGAGGAGGGCCCTTGACGCGCCCCTGCGGTGGCTTCGTTGCTGTCGCTGTCGCTGTTGCCCTCGCCGCCGGCGCGTCCGAGGGGGCGGAGGCTGCCGAGGTGATGATCGCTGCCGACTCGGCCCCGCGTCCCCCAGAGCAGCGTCAACGGCGGGTGCACGGTGAGATTGGGCTTGGGCTCAGCTTCGGCTTTATCACCGAGGATCCGATCGTCAGCTTGGCTCCCGTCTTGGCCTTCGATCTGCACGACATTCTGCCCCTGGAGCTGCAAATCGGCGGGCCGCTGCGGCTTCGGCTCTACGATCGGGATCCCGCTCAGGGCATGGTCATTCGCGGGACTGATTGGGACGAGGCCGGCGACTTCGTCGCGATCCTGCAGCGCCTTCATTACAGGGAGGCCTTCGCCTTTGCGGAGCGCGGGCTCGCCAGTGTTGATCTGCGGATCGGCAGCCTTGGGCGGGTCCAGCTCGGCCACGGATCATTGGTCATGGGATACGCCAACAGCCTCGATCTCGACCGACGGCGTTCGGGGGTCGATCTTCAGGCGCGGGTCGAGGGCTATCTTCTGGAGCAGCCCGCGGGTATCGAGTTGGGCGTTGTGATCGGTGACCTCGCCGGTGATCAGATCTTTGGTGGCCGGATTGCCACCGATTGGGCCGGTGCAAGCCTTGGTTTTAGCGTTGTCGGCGATCCTTTGGCGCCGCAACAGATCGCTGTCGATGCGAGCGGTGACGGGCTCGCGATCGATCGTCAAAATCGACCGATCAGCGAGGAGCAGAGCGGCGTCGCAGCGCTTGGGTTCGATCTCAGCTATCGCTTTACCGATCGTTGGCGCTACCTGGTGACGCCCTACCTCGACCTCAACCTGATGCCCGGGCTCGGCAAAGGGCTGCATGTCGGCATCGATGCGGAGCTGATGGTTGGTCGATACCATCGCGCGCGTCTCGGAATCCGGGCAGAGATGACCGCCGGGGACAGCAGCTACGACCCTGCCTACTTCGATGTCTTTTACGGGATCCAACGTTGGCAGGCGCCCTTTGTCGCGAGCGCGGCGCGGTTGCCCGCCGACGTCGCGACGTTCGCCGAACCGAAGCGGGCCTTTGTTGGCACGCATGATCTCAGTGGCATCGGTGGTTACGGGGCGATCCGTTTCGCTCACGAAGGGGGCGCCTTCGTCGAGACTGGATATCGCTTCCGCCCGGGGCCGCTTGGGCACACCTGGGAGACCCGTACAGGTGTCGAAACCGAGGTCGTCGAGCTTTCGCTGCTGCTCGCTCATCGCGGGTCCCTCGGCTTTAACGTGATCGAGCCCGCCGGCACGCTCGCGAGCTTCGATTTGAGGGTGCCCGTGCTCTCCTACTTGGACGTCACGGCCCGCGCCGCTTGGCTCTACGCGACCCGGCGAATCCCGGGCAGGACCGCCGCAGCGAAGGTCGAGAGCGCCGGATTTGTCGGCGGAGCGGGTCTCGTGCTCGCCGGTATCGCGGGCCGTTTCCCGTGGTAAAGCGCCTCTATGGACCGCGATGGCCCCGTGCACGAGCTGGCCGCGATTTGCGGGCGTGAGCGGGCGAGCGAGCTGCTGAGTGCGCACCTGAGCGAGGCTCGCAAGGCGCGGATCGAAGATGTGCTCAGTGCTCGCTTGGGCACGGTCACCGTCGCGATCGAGGATCCCCACGACCCCCATAACGCTGCCGCGATCGTGCGCACTGCAGAGGCGCTCGGGCTCGCCGAGATCCACGCGATCTCAGACAAGGGGGGGGTGCTTTGTGGGCGAAAGACCGCGAGGGGGGCATCGCCGTGGATCCAAGACCGGCATCACGTGTCGATCGAGTCCTTCCTGGCCGTGATGCGCCAGCGGGGAATGCGGATCGCGGCGGCGTGCGTCGAGGAGGGCGTGACGATTCCGCTTTCAGAAGTCCCGGTCGATCGGCCGCTGTGTGTGCTCGTCGGCAATGAGCGCGACGGCCTGAGTCCTGCGGCCAGGGCCCAGGCGGAGCTGCTCTTTCGTATCCCGATGCACGGCATGGTCGAGAGCCTCAACGTTTCGGTCGCGACCGCGGTCGCGCTTTTCGAGATCACCGGCCGACGTCGGCGATGGCTGGCACGCCCTGGGGATCTGAGCGACGATGTGCGAGCAGACCTGCGGGTCAGCTGGTACGCTCGGTCGCTCGATGAGCGTCTCGTGACCGCTCTCATCAACCAGCAGGCTGCCGAGCGATCGCCATGAACCGTCGCCGTCTCCGTCGTATCGCCCTTTGGATCCTGGGTCTGGGTCTGTTTGCTGTGTTCGCCGGGTTCGTCGGTGTGGCCGGGATTTTTTGGTACTACGGCCGTGGTGTGGAAGCCGTCGACGTCGGCGTAATCCGCTCCTATCGGCCGTACCAGGTCACGCGGATCACTAGCCGAGATGGCGTTGTACTCGGCGAACTCTACAAAGAGCGGCGCACACTAGTCGACCTCGGAGATGTCCCTAGCCACGTGGAGAACGCATTTCTCGCGGCGGAGGACGCTGATTTCTACAACCACGAGGGCATGGATTACGCGGGCATGGTCCGGGCCATGCTGTCCAACATTAGGTCGGGCAAGATCCGCCAGGGCGCATCGACGATCACCCAACAGGTGGTGAAAAATTTCTTGCTCAGCCCCGAGCGAACCTTCGAGCGCAAGATCCAAGAGCTGATCCTCGCCCGTCGTTTGGAGCAGGCGCTGAGTAAGCAGGAGATTCTCGGCCTCTATCTCAACGAGATCTACTTCGGGCACGGGCGTTACGGCATCGAGGAGGCGGCCCGCTTCTACTTTGGCAAGAGCGTGCACGAGATCGATCTTGGCGAGGCTGCTTTGCTGGCGGCGATGCCCAAGGCGCCGAGCAAGGCGTCGCCGCACAAGGATCCGGTGCGGGCGAAGGCGCGTCAGGTCTATGTGCTCGGGCAGATGGTCCGCCACGGATTTGCCGCGCCGCGGGAGGCTCAAGAGTTCATCGAAGCGCCCCTTGTGGTCGCACCGCGGGGGGCTTCGGCGCCCCTCTCGGAGGCCCAAGAATTTGTCGACGCCGCCCGGGCGCAGCTGGTCCAGATCTACGGCGAAGAGCGTCTGCTCCGGCTCGGTGCAACGGTTGTCACGACGGTCGATCTCGAGGTTCAGAGGAGTGCGCGTCTGGGGCTCCGCGGCGGTTTGATCGCGCTCGACATGCGTCAGGGCTACGGTCATCGGGTCAAGCCGGTCTCCGAGAAGCGCCAGAAGCGAGCTCTCAAAAAGACCACCGGTACACCCGCGCTCGGATCGATGCATCCCGGTGTTGTCCGCGAGCCGGAGCCGGGCACGACGCTGCCCACAGACACGGTCGCGGTTCAAGTCGGCGAGCAGATGGTGATGCTGCGGGTGCCCGAGGGCTCGCGCTACGACGATCCCGAACTCACCCTCGCCGAGCAATTTCCGATCGACGGCATTACCGTGGTGACGATCAGCGCAACCGAGGGCGAGCACGGTCAGCCTGAGGGCTGGATGGTCGGAGAGATCCGCTCGGGGCCGGAGGCGGCGGTTGTTGTCACCCAGGCCGAGAGCGGCGAGGTATTGGCGATGGTCGGCGGTTTTGAGTACAAGCGCGCCGGCTTCGATCGGGTGCGATACGCGAAGCGCCAGCCGGGATCGAGCTTCAAACCGTTTGTTTACGGGGCAGCCCTGGCGAGCGAGCAATTCACGGCTGCGACGCTGGTCGAGGACTCGCCCGAGATCTACGAGAAATGGAAACCGACCAATTTTGAGGGCGATGTCTATCGCGGAGAGATCCGCCTTCGGGTTGCGCTTACCCACTCGATCAATACGATCGCGATCAAGCTCCTCGACACGGTGGGTCTCGAGGCCGCGAAGAGTTTTGCTCAGGCGGCGGGCATCGACGGGGAGTTGACCGACAACCTTTCCCTCGCCCTTGGTGTCTCGGAGCTCACGCCCTTTGATCTGATGTCCGGCTACCTGACGCTCGCCCGCGGCGGGTCACGGATCGAGCCTGCCGTGATCCTGCGGATCGACATCGCCGGCGGCGAGCCCTGGCTCCCGGATCGCGCGGTTGTTCAGGGTCTGCGTGACGATGTCGTTTTTGTGCTCACGAGCATGATGACGAGCGTCGTTCAGGAGGGCACCGGCAGGGGGGCGAAGGCGCTCAAGCGGCCTGCTGCTGGCAAGACGGGCACCTCGGCCGAGCATCGCGACGGGTGGTTTGCGGGCTTCACTCCGCGCACGGTGGCGGTTGCTTGGGTCGGCTTTGATCGGCCGCGGCCGCTCGGGCGCGGCGAGACCGGAGGGCGGGCGGCGCTGCCGATTTGGTTGTACGCGATGCAGGCAGCGGAGTCCGGCAAGCCGCCGCTCTCCTTCGATCCGCCGGCGTCGGTGTTGGTCCGCACGATCGACAAGCGCACCGGGTTGTTGGCACCCGAGCCGGTGATGGGTGCGGATGGCGCAGTCCTCGAGGGCGATCCCGAGGAATTGATGGAAGAGTATTTTGTCGCCGGTACCGAGCCGGTCGAGCACGCTGAGCCAGCAGCGATCCCGGCCGGCGATGCGGTGCTCGATCTCTACGGCGATGGCGGCCTTGAGGATGCTCTGTTGGGGGAGCCGGCCGAGGTTGCCCCCTCAGGGGCGGCGGCGGGTGGCGGTGATGCGGGTCGTGTAGACCTGCCTTCGGTCAGCGATGATCCCTAGCGCGCTCCTCGTCGCGCACGCATCCGCGGACGGGCCGCGCTGAGTGTCGAACGAGTGTGCGAAGCCCTCATCTTTGCGACGCCGAAGCCAGGCTTGGGTGCTACGCTAGCCGACGTATGGCCCGCGAGAAGGTCGTCGACCTGGTGGTCCGTCAGGGGTCAACTCAGGCTGTGGAGCGCAGCTCGTCGCCCCGGGGGGGTGGCGATCTCAGGCGTTGGGCGATGCAGAGCCCGCTCTCCTGGACGACGATGTTTGTGGGTGGCCTCGTGATGGTGGCGCTCGGCACTGCGACCGCGGCCATCACCACGTGGGCCTTCTTTGGCACGATGCTGCTCTCGAGCCTGCTCACTGCTGGCAGCGGTCTGGTCTTTCTCAGCCTGGTCAAACGCAGAGGACAGGCCGAGGCGCTCATGGACGGCCAGCGCGGGTTGAGCGCATCTGAACACAGGGTGCTCGTGCAGCGGAGCAAGCGCATCTCGGTGCTGCTCTCGAGCGCAGGCCGGCCATTGACCTACGAGGCGCTCGTAGACGGTACTCGGTGGACGCGGGACGCCGTGCTCGACACCCTGCTCTTTATGAAGGAGCGCGGCGAGGTCGCGGAGGATCTTGATCTCGACACTGGCGAGTGGGTCTACTCTCCCTCCGAGCTGGATGCCGTGCCAGGGTCACCGGTATCGCTTATGCTTGAGGAGCGACGCGAGCTCTCCGAGCGGACTGAGACTAATAAGGGATGAAGGATAAAAACGTAGCTGCGATTCTCGCGTTTTTCTTCGGTGGCGTCGGGGCTCACAAATTTTATCTCGGGCAGATAGGCTCAGGGATTCTCTACCTGGTCTTTTGTTGGACCTTCATTCCCTCGCTCATCGCCTTCATCGAATTCATCATTCTCGCGATGATGGATCGGGACGAATTTAATCGGCGCTACAATGGAGCGAATACGCTCGGTGCGCCTGTTGTCGTCAACATGCTGCCGCCCTCGCCCTATTACCCGCCGGGGCAGCCCTACGGGCAACCCTACGGGCAGCAGCCGCCGCAGGGCTATGGCTACGGGGGGCAGCAGCCGCCGCAGGGCTACCCTGGCTATCCTCCTGGTCAAGCGAGGCCTGGTGCACCCGCGCAGGGGGGCCAGATCGACGTTGTCGCCAAGCTCGAGAAGCTCAACGAATTGCGGATCGCCGGGTTGCTCACCGAAGAAGAATTCTCGCAGCAAAAAGCCCGTATTCTCGAGCGTCTCTGAGGGGTTGGCTCGTTGAGTAGCGTGACCGTCGCCCTTCATTTTGTAGCTGGGGCGGGTCATTGATAAGCGTGACCGTTGCCCTCTACGTTGTCGTTGGGGCGATCGTCACGATCTCGATGCGGCGACCGCTGCGGGCGCTGGTCGACGCCTGGCACCAGAACTCCAATCTCAAGAAGGCGCTGGCCGCCGCGGACGAGGACAGCGGCGACTCTTTTGCGCATCTGAGCCCCGCATTGGCCCGTCTCGGCCAGGATACGCGGGTTCTCTGCGCGCTGTTGCAGGAGCCACTGCAGGCCGTGCAGGCCTGGTGCCGCGCCGATAATTCTCCGATGTTGGCGCGGGTCGATCTCGGAGATGGCTCCGATCTTGATCGATGCGACGACTACGATCTTGCGCTGGTGAACGCGCGGCAGGCTGTTTGGGATTGGGTTTCGACGGTCGCGTCACTCCCAGAGAACGACACCGCGACCCTCAAGGAGCTTGGCCTCTCCGACCGTGAACCACGAGAGCTGCTCGCCGCGCGTGGTGCCCTAAGTCGGCAAAGCCGGGTTCCAAAGCGTGAACGTGAGCGCCTTGAGGCCGAGATGAAGCCCCTTTTGGCGGCGCTTAGTTACTTTGAGGCCGGCCTTCTGCGCGCTCGCGGCACGATCTATCGCTAGTCTCGCGAGCCGGGTCAGCCCAGCCAGTGGCTGAAGCCAAATGTGAGCACGCTGGTGAAGGGAAGATCGCCAGAGAACGCGCCGACAAGCGCCTGATAGCCGACGGTCGCACCGACACCGTGGAAGAAGCGACGCTGTCGTCGCGGGCTCACCATCAGGCCCATGTGCACCTCGAGCCGGGGCCCGTGGGGGGTTAAGGCCTTGGCGTCGATGCCTTCGGTGAACGAGCGGGCAGGAGCGTAGAAGAAGTCGTAGCCGACGCGGAGGTCGAGGTAACCGCGTTGCAGGAGCGCGAGTCGGCCGAGGTTGGCGGTTGGACCTGCGCCGAGCAGGGCGACGGCCCGGACCTGATCGTCGCTGCGGAGGTTGAAGCGGCCGAGGTTCGCGTGCAGCGAGAGGGCGTAGCCCTTGGTGTTCCACGATTGGCCGATGTCCGCGCTGAGGCCCAAGAACTGGCCCGAGAGCGACTGGTCGTTGCTGCCGAGCACCCTGTAGGTGGTGCGAAAGACGGCTGTAAAACGCCCTGGATTGCTATCGGGGCGGTAGAGGGTACGAAAGAAGGCTACGCTCTGGCGGGCGTCCTCTTCGCTCTCCTCCTGATCGAGAGGGTCGATGGAGCCGATGGCATCGACGGTGGGCTCGGTCACGGTGACGGTCCCTGTGTCTTGGCTCGCGTCGCTGTGCACAGCTGGCGCCATGATCTCCGCGGGGGTGAGGGGAGCTGCGGCGGTATCCGTTGTGGGGGCCGCTGCCGTCGGCTCTGAAGTTACTGGTGGAGCATTGGGTGCAGATGTCCCCGATCGGGAGGCGTTTGATGCAGTCTCCTCGGGCTTTGGCACCGCTGCTGGGGCTGCTGACGCGGCGTCGGCGGTTGGCGTCGCGAGAACGAGGAACCCGAAGAGAACTCCGGCGAAGGGAGAGTGCGGTCCGAAGAGCGGCCTGCTGCGCATGCCCAGAGGCTACTCGCGGTTGCCCGGCGGGGCGAGATGATCTTTTAGTTAAGGACTTGTGGGGTCGTCGACTTGACGATTCTTCTGAACGCTCTAATCATGGCGCCGCAGCCGACGGAGGCCTCAGAGGCATCGTTTCGTCGCCCTGTCAGATCGACTTTGGAGAACCGAATGCACAACCGTCGCACTTCCGGTCACCGGCCCCAGAGGCTCTGGGTCGCGCTTCTCGCTGCGGCCTTCGTCACCCCTCTGCTCGCCTGTGGTCCCACTATCTTCGCGGACAACACCGCCCTGAGCGTCATCGGCGATCCACCGCCACCGCCGCCCAAGCCCGAGCCCGTTGTCGAGACGCCCAAGCGGGTCGAGGTCACCAACAACGCGGTCACGATCTCAGATACGATCGAGTTTGAGATCAATAAGGCGGTGATCCGCGAGGTTTCCTTTAGCTTGCTCACGGAGGTCGCAGAGGCGATCACCTCCCACCCGCATATCAAGAAACTCTCTGTCGAGGGTCATGCCTCTGCGGACGGCGATGACAGGCACAACATGAAGCTGTCCGAGCGGCGGGCAAAGGCGGTCATGGAGTACCTGGTCAAGAAGGGCGGCCTCGCTGAGGCCATGCTGACCTCGAAGGGGTGGGGCGAAACCCGACCGCTCGACTCCAGTGATCCCGAGTCGGCGGTCAATCGCCGCGTCGAATTCATCATCGTCGAGCAGGACGTCACCGAGACCAAGGTGGAGATCGATCCCGAGACCGGTGAAAAGACAGTTCTCGAAGAGAAAACCTCTCGGGTCGAGAAGTAGGGGCAGGTCATTATGCGTACATTCATGCTCACCACCCTCATCGTTGCCGCCGGAGCACTCGCCTCGGGCTGCGCGGCGCGCGATGCCGACACCTACAAGACCGATACTCGATCGTTGCTCCAAACCCGCAACGATTCGATCAAGAGCTGCTACGACGTGGCTCTTGCGACAGATCCAAACGTCAGCGGCGACGTCGTCGTCAACTTCACGATCGAGAAAAAAACCGGCAAGCTCATGAACACGGCGATCGATGCCAGTCGGAGCACCGCTCCGGAGGCACTCGGGGCCTGCATCGTCGAGGCCATCGACGGCCTCACGCTCGATCCGGTCGACTCCAAGGAGGGCCAGGCGTCCTTCATCTGGAGGTTCAAGGCGAACCCGCCGGTGCCTGCTGCCTAGCTCGCAGGGCGCGTACTAAAAAAAGAGGGACGGTCGCCAACAGGCACCGTCCCTCTCTTTTTTTTGATCGCGGCAGCGCGCTAGACCGTCGCCAGCGCGCTCTCGAGATCGGTGAGCAGATCGTCGATATGCTCGACGCCGACGCTCACCCGGATGAAGCCGTCGAGGATGCCCAGGCGCTCGCGGTTTTCCTTGGGCACGGAGGCATGAGTCATGATCGCCGGATGCTCGATCAGGCTTTCGACACCGCCCAGGCTCTCGGCCAGCGTGAACACCTGCACCGCCTTGAGAAAGCGCCTAGCGGCCTCTAAGTCGCCTTTTAGGTAGAACGAGAGCATGCCGCCAAAGCCGTGCATCTGCTGCTTTGCGAGCTTGTGCTGGGGATGTGAGGCGAGGCCTGGGTAGATCACCCGGTCGACCTTTGCGTGGGCCTCGAGGAAGCTGGCGATCCGGGTGGTATTCGCCTGGTGCCGATCCATGCGCAGCGCCAGGGTCTTGAGCCCGCGCAGCGTTAGAAAACAGTCCATCGGTGCAGAGACGCCACCGCACGAATTTTGCACAAAGGCGAGGCGCTCGTTGAGTTCGGGATCACGGGTCACGAGGGCGCCGCCGACGACGTCGGAGTGGCCGCCGATGTACTTGGTGGTGCTGTGCATCACCAGGTCTGCACCGAGCTCCAGCGGGCGCTGGAAGATCGGTGACATGAACGTATTGTCGACGCAGAGAAGGACCTGGTTCTTGTGACAGATGTCAGCGATCGCCGCGATATCGGCGAGCTTGAGCATCGGGTTGGTCGGCGTCTCGAGCCAGCAGAGCTTGGTTTCGGGGCGGATCGCGGCGGCGATGTTGCTCGGCTCGGTCGGGTCGACGTAGCTAAAGAGATTGCCGCGCCGGCGCATCACCAAGTCGAAGAGGCGGAAGGTACCGCCGTAGATGTCGTCGCCGGCGATCACGTGATCACCCGCGTCGAGGGTCTGGATGACAGCCGTTGTCGCCGCGCAGCCGGATGCAAATGAGAGGCCGAAGCGGCCACCCTCGAGGCTGGCGATCGCCCTTTCGAGGGCGTACCGCGTCGGGTTGTGGGTGCGGGTGTACTCGAAGCCAGTGTGCTCACCGGGACCCGATTGGGCGTAGGTCGAGGTCTGGAAGATCGGCGGCATCACGGCGCCGGTGATCGGCTCCGGGTGCTGGCCGCCGTGGATCGCCAGCGTCTCGATGCGGGCGTTCGCGGGGAGGTGATCCTTGTCTTTCTCGTATTCAGCCATCGCTTGGCGCTCTTTTTTGGGGAGTGGCCGAACTCAAGTTGAGTCCGAGGCCAGGTAGTCGATGAGGTCGATCTTCGTGAGCACCGCGAGCAGGCGATCGTGCTCGGTGACGAGTACGATCTTGGCGTCGTTGAAGATGTTCTTGAGGAGCTGGAGGCGGGTGTGCGGCGAGACGGTCGCGTAATCCGAGGAGACCAGCTCGCGGACCGGCTGCTCCAGGCCGCCCTCGTGTTGCATGAGGTAGTTGAGGAGGTCGATCTCAGAGACGATACCGCAGTGGCGCTGGTGGGTATCGAGCACCGGCAATTGGCTGATGCCGTGCTCCTTGAGCACACCGATCGCTTGGCGCACGGTGGTCGCGTCGTCGATCGAGATCACCCGCGTGGGATGCCGCTTAAGGAGGTGGGCGACGGTGCCGGCGGGGTCGTTGTCGAGGAAGCCGTTGGAGCGCATCCAATCGTCGTTGAACACCTTAGAGAGGTATTTTTGGGCGCTATCCGGGAGCAGTACGAGGATCCGTTTGGGCTCCTTGAGCGTGCGTGCGTACTTGATCGCGCCGATCACTGCAGCGCCACAGGATCCACCGCAGAAGATGCCCTCGCGGCGCACCAGATCGCGGGTCATCGTGAAGCACTCGCGGTCGTCGACCTGCACACAGTCGTCGAGGATCGAGAGGTTCATCGTCGACGGCAGGAAGTCCTCGCCGATGCCCTCGACGTAGTAGGAGAAGGCCTTGGTCAGACGACCGGTCTTCACGTACTCGTAGTAGAGCGAGCCTATTGGATCGACGCCGACGAGCTGGATCTCGGGGTTGCGCTCCTTGAAGTAGCGGCCGCATCCCGAGAGCGTACCGCCGGTGCCCATGCCGCTGACGAAGATGTCGAACTCGCCACCGGTCTGCTCCCAGATCTCGGGGGCGGTGCTGACGTAGTGGGCCTCGGGGTTGGCCGGGTTGTGGTACTGGTTGGCGTAGAACGCCCCAGGTGTCTCTTCGACCAGGCGGCGAGCGACCGAGTAGTAGGAGCGAGGATCGCTGGGTTCGACGGCGGTCGGACAGATCACCACTTTGGCGCCGTAGGCCCGGAGCGTGTCGACCTTCTCGTGGGACATTTTATCGGGCATCACGAAGATGCACTTGTAGCCGCGGATCGCAGCGACCATCGCCAGGCCAGCGCCGGTATTGCCGCTGGTTGCCTCGATGATCGTGCCGCCGGGCTGCAGCATGCCGCGGTCCTCGGCATCGCGAATGATGTTGAGGCCGACTCGATCCTTCATGGAGCCGGCCGGGTTCATGTACTCGACCTTGACGTAAATCTCGGAGTCGATGCCTTCGACCACGTGATTGAGGCGCACGATCGGGGTCTGGCCGATCGCGGCGATGATGTCCGGGACGGCTCCTTTCATCAGCGGCTTGATCATGGATGTGTCTCTCTAATGGGGGCCCTTGAGGGGCGTATGCTAGGGGCTTTATCGAGTTGCGGGAAGGCCCCGCGACTTGCGCTTTCGCGGGCCAAAAAACCAGCCCGCGGTGGCGGTGACGACCGTGAACCAGCGGACTCGGTCGATATCAAAGTGCATCAGGTGAGTCCTCATGCCGCCGATCCGCAGGCCAAAGTTGAGCGCGCCGCGATCGATCTTGCTGGTCACGGAGACCTCGCCGGCGATGGCGTGGTTGTTCCAGAGGGCGGGTTGGCCGAGGCCTCCGCGGTTGTTGGTGGCGTTGGCGTTGGCGGGGAACGCAAAGATGTACGAGTAGCCGAAGGCGACGCCGATCAAGGAGCCCTGATAGCCGGCGTGAATTGCCGGCTGAATCGCCACTGGTACAGCGTTGCGGTTGTTGCCGACGTTGCCTCCGAGGCCGAGGCTGGGGCGCACCATCGCGTATCGTAGGAACTGCAGCTGGTAGGCAAAATCGAGGAGCAGGGGCGCGTAGTGGAAGCGAGTGCAGCTGTTGCCGTCGACGTTGCAAGCCTTGGTGGCGCGCACGTAGTCGGTCATCAGGGCTAGGCGGAAGCGGTGGCGGCGGGGCAGCTCTCGCAACCGCGGATCGTCGATGCCCTCATCGGCGAGCATTGCCGATGTGGGGCGTTTGTTGCGGGCGAGGGCCTCGTTTGGGAGCCCAAGCGAGGCCGTGCCGAGGGCGCAGGCCATCAGCACGGCGGCGCCCCGGCAGAGCCGCAGGCTAGTTGCCGAGGCGCGCCTCGACCTTAGAGATCCGGTCACTGGCACCCTTGCTGCCGAGCTTTTTAGCCGATCGGTACTCTCGGAGCGCGTCCTGGTAGCGAAGCAGCTTGAAGTAGGCGTCGCCGAGACGGATCCGGTAGCTGGCCTTTTTTGGTGCGGCTTGCACCGCTTTGGTGGCGAACTGTACGGCCTGTTGGTAGTTACTGCGGTCGAAATGGATGTCGCTGAGGCCGATCAGCGCGGCGGCGTTGCGGTTGTCAAAGGCCAGAGCCTGGTGGAAGAGACCCTCTGCTTTTTTGCGTTGGCCAGCTGCGAGAGCGGCGGCGGCCTTGCTCGAGAGCTTGCGCGACTGCTTGGGGTCGCGTTTCGCAGTCTTTGGACTGGAGACACCCTTGCCGCCAGGATTGCGATCTGAACCGGGGTTGCTCGGCTCCTCGCCGGCGCTGTCCTCGGGGACCTCTCCGCTGTCGTTTGTGGGGGGAGGTTGTTCGATCTCCGGTTCCTTCTCGAGGTCGTCGGTCTTTGCGAATTTTGTCAGGCGGCTGAGCTGGGTTGCCGAGAGCGGGTGCTTACCTGGCTTTTTGGCCAGCTTCTTGAGTTTCTCCTCACGGACGTCTTCGTCGGGCTCGGCGAGGGTCGCGACGACGCTGGCACCGTAGACCTCGTTCTCGGTGAAAGAGCCCTCGCTGGCGTCCCGGAGGAAGCCGCTCATGATGCCGCGGGTCATGCCGGAGCGGTCCTTCGCTCGCTTCGCGCCGTCTTCGTCGGGCAGCATGATCGCCAGGTCCCGGTCGTAGGCAAAGACCGCTGCTTGGCTGTAGAAGTCCGCAGCGAACGATTTGCCGTCCTCTCTCTCCCAGTACTTGTCGCCGAGAGTGAGCAGGGAGTCGAAGAACTTGCCGCGGAGCTCGTGGCCCTTGTCGCGTCCGAGTTCGGCGATCGGACCCTCGAGGGACTCGAGCACCAATACATGCATGTACGAGGTGTCAGGGCTGCCAGGAGCGGGGGGGTAGACCCAGTTTCCGCGGGCACCGGCCTCGAGGGCGAGGCGTTCGCGCTCGAGCACGGCCTCCTCTTCGCCGGGCTCGGGGGGCCCCTCGCGGGTGACGACGATCGCGATGGTCGCGGCGAGCACCATGCCGACGACGACGAGCATCGGCCAGAGCCAGCGGCGTCGATCGTCGACGGGCTCCACCAGGCTCGGCATCTTTGAGATGAGCAGCGCCTTGCGATCGGGATCGACGTCGGGGATCGCCAGGTCATCCCAGTAGGTACGGATACCGGCGACGATTTGGGCCTCGCAGAGGGCCGCTTCGAGATCGCGGGCGTCGTCGTAGCGCTGCTCGGGCTGCTTGGCGAGACAGCGCATGATGACCGTGGCGAGGGCGGGGTGGAGGTCCTCTGGCGCGACCAGATCCTGGAGCGGGGCGGGCAGTGCAGTGAGCTGTTGCTCGAGGAGCTCCTCAACGCCGCCCTCGTAGAATGGGGGGTGGCCTGTGAGTAGTTCGTAGGCCATGCAACCGAGGGAGTAGAGGTCGAGTCGGCCGTCGACAGCGCTGCCGAGGATCTGCTCGGGCGCCATGTACTGCGGGGTGCCGGCTGCGGGTGCGCTTGAATTGCCGGCAGTGAGCATCGTCGCGATCCCGAAGTCGACGATCTTGGCGATGTCGTCGCGGCCGCCTTCGTTGACCAGGATGATGTTGTCGGGCTTGATGTCGCGGTGGACGATGCCGCAGTCATGGGCGGCTGCGAGGCCCTTGCAGACCTGGCGGAGCACTGCGATCAGGCGCGACTGATCCATCGGTGCCGTCTCGATCTCGGCGTCGAGACCGGTGCCGGCGAGCAGCTCCATGAAAAACATCAGGCGGCCGTCTGGGAGCTCGCCAAAGTCGAAAATCTGGACGATGTTGGGCGAGCCTATTTTGCTCGCAGCGCGGGCCTCTTCGCGGAAGCGGGCGGCCTGCTCGGGGTCATCGCTGGCCTCGCGCCGGAGGATTTTGAGGGCGATGCGTCGCTCGATATCCTCGTGTTCGGCCTCGTAGACCACGCCCATGCCGCCCTCGCCGAGCCAGCGCACAAGACGGTAGCGAGTGTTCGGGACCTGGCGTCCCGGGAGGAGTCGAACCTGCGGTCGGCCGCTGTCGGCTCGGGCGCTGGAGGGAGCTCGGGTGAAGCGGGCACCACCCGTCCGCGGATAGCCGACGTCGTGCATCGTCGGTGAGCTGCGCGTGGAGTCGACGTCGATCTCTACGTCGAGATCGTCTTCGTCTTCGGCGGGGGTATGCGTCGGCTGGGTTGGCATCTGCGGATGTCGCATCGTCGGGGCGCCGCTTGAGGGCCTAAGTTTGCATTCCCAGGACTGGCGACCACAACCCAAACCTCATTCCTAGGGCGAAGGGCGTTCGATATCAGCCATTGCGCGGACCCACAGGGGAGAGCGTCTCGGGGTGGATAGTGATAGCCTTGGCGCCCATGCGGGGACCGCTTCTCTATCTCGTGCTCCTGCTCTCTTGGATCGCCCTCTCAGGTCCCGCACGGGCCGAGGGGGATGGATCGATCGACGCCCGGAAGGTCGCGGTGCTGCCCCTGGTGATCGAAGGTAGCATCGACGACGACGCCAAGGCGGGGCTCCTCAACCGGCTACGGGCGGGTCTAGAGCGCGGTGAATTCGCGATTGTGCCCCAGGCAGACGTCGACCTGCTGGCTGACAACCCCTGCGATCGCCAGACCTGCTACGGCAAGCTCCGCGCAGAGCTCGAGGTCTCGCACCTGGTCCGGGTAACCGTTGTCGTCGAGAACCGCGACTACGAGCTGAGCCTCGAACTCATCGATGCCGAAAATGGGGATGTCGTCGCCTCGAGCGAGGAGCGTTGCGACATCTGTGGTCTCGAGGAGGTCGGCGAGCTGCTCTCCTCACAGGGCGCGCTTCTGCGTGCAAAGATCGACGCGATGGGGGCAGGCCCGGCGGTCTTGATCCTCGACAGCAAGCCCACAGGTGCGACGGTCATGATCGACGGCGAGGTTGTCGGTGTGACCCCGATCGAGCGGTCGGTGATCGCCGGTGAGCATGTCTTGCGGGTCTTCTCCGACGGTTTTGTCGCTGAGGAGCGCGAAATCACCTTTGTGCCCGGCGTCACCGAGACCCTCAAGCTCGATCTCAACCGCGCTGTCGGCAGCAAAAAAATGCGGGTCCTCGGCGCCGCCGCGGTCGGTGGCGGCGTGCTCTCGCTGGGCGGTGCGGTGGGCCTACTGGTCGCCGACGACCAATTTCTTTGCAACAAAAAGGGCAATCAGTCCGATCCCGACAACTGCGAGTTTTACAGCAACTTCTCGCCCGCCGGTGGTGCGCTCGCCATCGTCGGAGGAGCGCTGACAACCCTGGGCGTTGTGCTTTTGCTTCGCCATCGTAAGCCCAGCAAAAAAGCCAGCGCTTCGGCGACCGTTTCGCCGACCGGTATCTGGCTCCGCGCTCGTTTCTAGCGGAGGCCGGCGCGGGTCGAGCTGTGGCCTGAACTCAGCCTAGCTGGGGGTCCGCGCAGGCGTTTGGATCGCCGGTTTCTTCGCAGGCACAATCGCTGCCGACGCCACCGCAGGAGCCCCTGAGGGGCCGTTTTGAGAAGATCACGCCGACCGCCATGCCAGACATGACAGCGGCGAAGAGGCCGACTGTAAGGAGAATGGTGATCATTGCACGCCCTTGAGCGTGGCCCGATCAGCGCTGCTCTGCAAGGTGTCAAAAGCCGGGGTTGTGCGAGTTGTGAATCCTTCGCCCTCGCGGATGATCATCATGACGGGCAAGGCCTGCTCGGTCGCCAGGACCAGGCCCTCCTCTGGACCGAGCACGTTGAGGGCGGTTGCGAGGGCATCTGCACGGGCAGCGTTCTCGGCGATCACGGTGACTGAAGCGAGGCCATGGGCGATGGGTTTTTGGGTTCGCGGGTCGATGGTGTGCGAGATTCGTCGTCCGTCGATTTCGCGATACGTGCGGTAATCACCCGATGTCGCAAGGGCGCCGCGTTCGAGGTTGATGACTCGCTGCAAAACAGGCGCGTCTGTGCCCGTTTTAGTGGGGCGTTCGATGCCAACGCGCCATGCTTCGCCCCTTTGATTGTGCCCCAGAACACTGAACTCACCGCCGACATCGACCATGAAGCGTGAGTAGCCGCGCGTGCTGAGAAGCGCGGCGAGCCTGTCAGCGGCGTAGCCCGGGGCGATCGCCGAAAGGTCAATTTGGAGCTTTGCATGTCTTTTTCGGGCCGTTTGAGCGCGCCTGTCGAGGACCAGAAGGTCCTGACCGACGCGGCCGCCGAGGGCCTCGAGGGCCGCTGCTGTTGGCGGATCTCGCTTGGGGTCGGCGTGCGGACCAAAGCCCCAGGCCTCGAGCAGCGGCGGGATGGTGATGTCAAAGGCGCCCCCGGAGAGGCGAGAGACCTCCTCGGAGATCACGAGCACCTCGACCATCGGCGCCGAGAGAGGGAAGGCGTCGAGGCTTTGATGGGCGTTGAATCGGGAGATCTCTGAGTCCGGGCGGTAGTTGGACATCAGGCGATTCATCTCTTCGAGTTCGTCGCCGATCGCAGCGCGCAGGACCTCAGACTCGGCGGCATCGATGTGATCAGCGACCACCGTGATGGCGAAGGTCGTGCCCATCGTCGGCCCCTTAAAGCTGAAGACCTCGGGACCGCGGGGCCAAAGGCGCCAGGCCGAGAGACCCACCAGGGTTAAAATAGCGATGGGTAGCAGGACACGTGCCCTGCTACCCAACTTGGCCTCCAATGGACTAGCCAAAGTCGTCCAACATGATGTTCTCGGGTTCGACGCCTAGGTCCTCGAGCATCTTGATGACCGCTTGGTTCATCATGGGCGGGCCACACATGTAGTACTCGACGTCCTCTGGAGCCTCGTGGTCCTTGAGGTAATTCTCGAGCACGACGAGGTGGATGAAGCCAGTGTAGCCCGTCCAATTGTCCTCGGGCAGAGGATCCGAGAGTGCGAGGTGCCAGGTGAAGTTGTTGAACTCCTCGGCGATCGAGTCGAAGTGATCGACGTAGAACGCCTCGCGCAGGCTGCGGGCGCCGTACCAAAACGAGATCTTGCGAGGGGTCTTGAGACGCTTGAACTGGTCGAAGATGTGCGAGCGCATCGGCGCCATGCCTGCGCCGCCACCGATGAACACCATCTCGGAGTCGGTCTCCTTCGCAAAAAACTCGCCGAAGGGACCTGAGATCAGGACTTCGTCGCTGGGCTTTAGGCCGAAGATGTACGACGACATGATGCCAGGTGGAGTGCCCTCGGGTGCGCGCGGGTGGGGCGAGGCGATGCGCACGTTGAGCATGATGATGCCCTCTTCGCCGGGGTAGTTGGCCATCGAGTAGGCACGGGTGACGCCCTCTTTGACCACCGAGACGTAGCGCCAGACCTTGAACTTGTCCCAGTCGCCGCGAAACTCCTCTTCGATGTCGAAGTCTTTGTAGGCGACGGTGTGCGGCGGGCACTCGATCTGGATGTAGCCGCCGGCCCTAAAGGGAACGCTCTCGCCCGTGGGCAGCTCGAGGATCAACTCTTTGATGAAGGTCGCGACGTTGTGGTTTGAGCGGACCTTGCAGGTCCACTTCTTGACGCTGAAGATCTCGGCCTCGAGCTCGATCTCCATGTCGGACTTAACCTTGACCTGACAGGAGAGCCGGCAACCCTCGCGGGCCTCGCCCTTGCTGATATGCGAGCCCTCGGTTGGCAGCATTGCGCCGCCGCCGGAGTGCACGTTGACCTTGCAGACGCCGCAGCTGCCCTTGCCGCCGCAGGCGGAGGGGATGAAAATCTTGTGGGCCGAGAGCGTGTTGAGAAGGGTGCTACCGGCGGGCACCTTGAGCGCCTTCTCGGGGTCGCCGTTGATCGTGATGGTCACCGCGTCGGTGTTCACGAGCTTTGACTTGGCGCCCATCAGCACCAAGACCAAGAGGAGGATGACGAAGGTAAACATCGCCACCCCGAGGATGATTGTCGTCGACATCATGGTGATCGTGACTCCTCGTAGGGGGGTCGTAGGACCGGGTTAAAGCTGGATCCCGGAGAAGGCCAGGAACCCGATCGCCATCAGACCGGTGACGATAAAGGTGATCCCGAGGCCGCGGAGACCGTCGGGCACGTTGCTGTAGCGCATCTTCTCGCGGAGAGCGGCGAGGGCGACGATCGCCAGGGCCCAGCCGATACCGGAACCCAAACCGAAGACCGTGGCCTCGCCGAGGGTGTACTCGCGCTGCTCCATGAAGAGCGATGCGCCGAGGATGGCGCAGTTGACCGCGATCAGCGGCAGGAAGACGCCGAGCGCGTTGTAGAGCGCCGGTGCGAAGCGGTCGAGCGCCATCTCGACGATCTGGACCAGGGCGGCGATGGTGCCGATTTGGGCGAGCAGCGAGAGGAAGGTGAGGTCGACCGTCGCGAAGCTCGGGTGCATCCAGGCCAGCGCGCCCTCCTTGAGGAGCAGGTTGATGATCACCTGGTTGAGCGGCACCGCGAGCATCAGCACGAAGGTGACGGCGGCGCCCAAACCGATCGCGGTCTCGACTTTCTTGGAAACCGCGAGGAAGGAGCACATGCCGAGAAAGAAGGCCAAGGCCATGTTCTCGACGAAGATCGCCTTGATGGCGAGGCTGAGATAATGCTCGAACATGGCCTAGTCCGCCTCCACCTGGTCGGTTTTGTAGGTCCGCAGGATCCAGATAAAGATCCCGATGAGGAAGAACGCGCTCGGCGACATGACCATAAGGCCATTTGGCGTGTACCAGCCGCCCTCGGTGACCGGCGTCATGATGTTGACGCCGAAGAGCTTGCCGGAGCCCAGAAGCTCGCGGAAGAAGGCGACGACCAGCAGCACCATCGAGTAGCCGACGCCGTTGCCGATGCCGTCCCAGGCCGCGAGCCTAGGGCCGTTTTGCATGGCAAAGGCCTCGGCTCGGCCCATGACGATGCAGTTGGTGATGATCAGGCCGACAAAGACGGCGAGCTGCTTGGCGGTGTCGTAGACAAACGCCTTTAAAATCTGGTCGGTGAGGATGACCAGGGAGGCGATGATCGTCAGCTGAACGATGATCCGGATGCTGCTCGGGATCTTGTTGCGGATCAGCGAGATCGAGACGTTGGAGAGGGTGGTGACCGCGGTCAGGGCGATCGACATCACCACCGCGGTCTCCATCTTGGTGGTGACCGCCAGGGCCGAGCAGATGCCGAGGACCTGAAGGGCGATCGGGTTGTCGTTGAAGAGCGGATCGATGATCGTGCTCTTGGTTTTTTTATCCATTACGATCTGCCCTCCCTAAACTTGCTGAGATAGGGCCCAAAGCCATCGTCACCCAGCCAGTACTGGACGAGGTTGGTGACACCGTTGCTGGTGATCGTGGCCCCAGAGAGGCCGTCGATCGAGTAGGGGGCATCTTTGGGGGAGCCGGCGGCGCCCTTGATCACCTTGATCGCGGGTTTCCATTGATCGTCGTAGGCGTCGCGGCCCGGCCAGTGTGCTTTCCAGCGCGGGTTGTCGACCTCGCCGCCGAGCCCAGGCGTCTCGCCGTGCTCGTAGAAGGTGATGCCCTTGATGGTATCGCCGTCGGCGTCGAGGGCCAGGAAGCCGTAGAGCACGCTCCAGAGGCCGTAGCCCTGAATCGGCAGGATCAAGGTCTTGACCGTGTCGCCGTCGACGACCTGGTAGAACTTGGCGTGCTTTGGCAGGCGGAGCACCTTGGCCCTGTTGGCGGATGCCTTGCTGCTGGTTGCCGGATCTCTCATCGCTCGCCGCATGTCGAAGGTGGCGGGGTCGATATCGTCGACCACCACACCCGATTTGAGATCGATGATGACCTCGCGGATGTTGTCCTCGTAGCAGCCGTTGATCGCGGCTGGATCGGCCGCGGTCTCGGCACAGGCGACGCCGGCCACCGAGATGACCTGCTTGCGCTGATCGAGGAGTTTGTTGGCGTCCTGGCGGGGCTTGAGAACAACCGCCGCGCTGGCCACCAGAACCCCGCAGACGACCGACACGGCCCCTGCGAAGAAGATGGTGTAGGGGGTGCTATGCGCCATGACGGGCGATCCTCCGCTTGATGTTGGCTTGCACGATGAAGTGGTCGATGAGCGGCGCGAACATGTTCATGAACAGGATCGCGAGCATCATGCCCTCGGGGTACGCCGGGTTGATGACCCTGACGAGGATGACCATGATGCCGATCCCCAGGCCGTAGATGAGCTTGCCGCGGTTGGTGAACGCTGACGAGACCGGGTCGGTCGCCATGAACACGGTGCCGAAGGCCCAGCCGCCGAGCACCAGGTGCCACTCCCAGGGCACGTTGAACATCGGGTTGGTGTCGGAGCCGACCGCGTTTAGCAGCAACGCCAGGCTGATCGAGCCGACGGCGACGCCGAGCATGGTCCGCCAGGAGCCTACGCCGGTGAGGATCAGGATGGCGGCGCCGATCAAGCAGGCGAGCGCTGAGGTCTCGCCCATCGAGCCCGGGATGGTGCCGATGAAGGCGTCCATCCAGGTGATCGTGCCGTTGGCGAGTGCACCCGGGTCGGCGGCCGCGTTGGCCAGCCAGGTTGCGCCTGACATGCCGTCGGCGAGCATCGTCGGCTGAACTGCGCGCCAGACCGCGTCCCCTGAGATCGCCGCTGGATAGGCGAAGAAGAGGAACGCGCGGGAGGTCAGCGCCGGGTTCAGGATGTTCATGCCGACGCCGCCGAAGACCTCCTTGGCGAGGATCACCCCAAAGGCGATGCCGACGGCGACCTGCCAGAGCGGGATCGTCGGCGGCAGGATCAGCGGGAAGAGCATGCCGGTGACCAGGAAGCCCTCGGTGACCTCGTGGCGGCGGACGATTGCGAAGATCACCTCGATGTTGCCACCGACGAACATCGTCACGGCGTACACCGGCAGGAAGTAGAGGAGCCCGTGCATGCTGCAGGCGAAGACGCTGGTGGGATCGAAATCGATGCCCATCATCGTCATCAGCGCGGTTCGCCAGTTGTCGAGCGGCGCTGCACCTGCGGCGATCGCCGCGTTGGCTTGGAGCCCGGTGTTGTAGAGGGCGAAAAGGATGCACGGCAGCAGCGCGACGACGACCAGGATCATCATGCGCTTTTGGTCGACGGCATCGCGGACGTGCGAGTCGCCCTTGGTCACCTCCCCGGGGGTGTAGAGGATGGTGTCGAGGGCTTCGTAGGCCGGGTACTGGGCCTCGAATTTGGCACCCTTTTCGACGTGCTTTCCGAGCTTATCTAGTTGTGATCGGAGGAAACTCATGCGCCTTCCTTCTCGATGACGTTGAGGTTCTGGCGGAGCTTAAAGCCCCAGTTTTCTTTGCCTGGGCAGACAAAGGAGCAGAGCGCGAGGTCTTCCTCGTCGAGCTCTAGGGCCCCCAGGCGGATCGCGTTGTCGGTGTCTTCGACGGCGAGTGCCCGGAGGAGGAAGGTCGGCATCACATCGAGCGGCATCACCCGCTCGTAGAGACCAAGCGGCACCATCGCGCGGTGGCTGCCGTGAGTCGTGGTGGTGAAGTCGAATTTTTTCTTGAGGAGGCGGCCGAGGTAAACGCCCAGCAACGAGAACTTGTTGCCGCCGGGTTTTAGCCAGCCGATGAACTCGCGCTTGCGATCCTCGAGCAGGCAAGAGACCTGCTGGTGGTAGCGGCTGAGGAAGCCGTGCACTTCGCCCATCGCCGTGCGACCGGCAAACACCGAGCCGGAGATGACCCGGTTTTCGCCGTCTTTGAGCTCGCCCTTGACGAGCGCGTCCAGGTCGACGCCCAGGCGGGTTCGCAGGAGCCGCGGCGTTTTGACCACCGGACCCGCAAGCGAGAGGACCCGGCGGACATCCAGGGCGCCGGTCTTGAAGAGGCGGCCGATCGCGATGACATCTTGGAGGCCGATGTGCCAGACCTGCTTGCCGCGCACGACCGGATCCAAGAGGTGGATGTGGGTGCCGACATTGCCGCAGGGGTGGAGGCCGGCGAAGGACTCGTGTTGCACGCCTTTGACCGGACCCGGGCTGACCTTGGATTTTGCCCCGGTGCAGAGATAGGTTTTGGGCGCGAGCTTGGCGACCAGCGCCAGGCCGCGGTGGAAGTCCGCCTCGGCGCCCTCGATGATCATGTCAGCGCTCGGCGCGAGCGGGTTGGAGTCGGTGGCGGTGACAAAGAGCGCCTTGGGCTCGACCGTCGGATCCGCGACGGTTGAGAAGGGGCGGGTCCGCAGCGCGGGCCAGCTCCCGGACTCGAGCAACAACGCCTTGATCGCCGCGGCGTCTAGCGACTCGGGATCCTTGCCGGTGAAGCTCGCGAAGGTGACGCGCTCGTCGGCGCCGCTCGTGCCCTGGGCCTCGGCGGCGGAGAGCTCGATGACAACGCTTTGCAGCGCTCGCTTGGCGCCGCGGTTGACAGCGACGACGGTGCCAGCTGCGGGCGCGGTGTAGCGGACGCCTTCGGTCTTACGGTCGTCAAAGAGCAGCTCGCCGCGCTTGACGGTTTGACCGGGCTTGACCGCCATACGCGGCTTCATGTTGATGTAATCGAGGGCGACGAGGGCGACCCGTGAGGGCTCCTTTGCGTCGTGGATGACCTGCTGGGGCTCGCCTGTGATCGGCAGGCAAAGGCCTTTGCGTATCGTATGTACAGCCATGGAATTTCCCTGTGTACGAGCTTCAACGGCGATTCATGGCACACCGGCCTGCACTCGGTCGCGGCGCCGCGGGGGACTCAGTAATCGCTCTGGTGTGGTCTCTAGGCCAAGTGGTGGCCACGTGCGCCTCATCACAGAATTGGGCACGCTCGTTTGGGGTTGAGAGGGGGTGTGCGGGTTTGATGGGGGCAGTGCGTGGGCTCCGCGCATCAGCGGCGACGCTTCGCGGAGCCGCGGGCGAGCTCGATTAGAGCTGTACGCGCAGGAGAGGAGGGGAGGGCCATAACGTGTGCGATTGCAGACTCAGCGTGCTCCTCAGCCGTGCGAAGGGCGGCCGGCAGAGCGTCGGTTGCGAGCACTCGATCGAGGATCGCTTCGACGTCGGCATCGTCGAGGGGCGGTCCGCGACGCAGCAATTTGTCGACATCGCTCGCGAGTTCGCCGTCGGCCTCGCAGGCGATCAAAAGGGGCAAGGTGACCTTTCCGTCACGGAGGTCACGGGCGGGCGTCTTGCCCGAGGTGTTCGCGTGCGCGCTGTAGTCGAGCACGTCGTCGGCGATCTGAAAAGCGAAGCCGAGCTCGCGGCCAAAAGCGGCAAGGGGCCCGTCAAACTCGGCCGTTGTGAGGCCTCCGACGGTCGCGCACCACGCGAAGAGAGTGCCGGTCTTGCCGTCGATGATCGTGTAATAACCGGCACGATCGAGCGTTGTGCTGCCGGCGTTGGCGAGCTGCGCGATCTCTCCCTCGGCCATGTGTGTGACCGTCGCGGCGAGGCGGGCGACGACCTCTGGATCGCGTGTAGAGGAGACCGCCGCAAGCGCACGGGCGAAGCAAAAGTCGCCGGCCAGCACCGCCAGTCCGTTGCCGAATTGGAGCCGAGCGCTTGGCCGACCGCGGCGAAATTCGCCGGTGTCGACGACGTCGTCGTGGAGCAGGGTTGCGGTGTGGATAAGCTCGCCGACGGCGGCGACGGTCACCGGGCCGTCACCTCTGACGCCCGCAGCGGTGGCCGCCAAGAGGGTGATCAGTGGGCGCAGCCGCTTGCCGCCGGCGTCGACGACATGGCTGCCGATCGTTGGCAGGATCGCCACTCGCGAGTCGAGGAGGCGCTCGAGTTCGGACTCGACGCGCTCGAGATCCGCGGTCACGAGGTCAACTCCGCGGGTTAGCGCGCGGGCCTGCGGAGGAGGCGTGCGTAGGGGCTCCAACATCGGACAGAGCGGGTCTAGAGCGCCCGTGACGAGGGCATTACGAGGGATGATCCTGCTTGTCAACCGGCACGGCTCTTTTGTCCGGGAATCTCTCCTGTGCGACCCTTGTTTAAGGGCTCGATGATGAAGGACCAGGTTCAGCCGGATTCCGGGGGCGCAAGCGGTGGGGCTCAGCTCTGGTTGGCGGCGGGGACCGCTGTCTTCGGGGTTTTGTTGGGCGGGATTGCGGTCTATTTCGGTCTCCAGGGTCGACCGCCGCCTGCGGATGCTGGCGCGCAAGTATCGGCGCAGGGGGCTTGTTGCGAAGCCGCCGGAATCGCAGCAGGACCAGCTCTGGGGGGCACGATGACGCTCGCGGATGCGATCGCTTCAACGCGCGACACCGTCGTCAGCCTGCGAGGTGACAACGGCTTGCTCGGTACCGGCGTGATCGTCGACGCCTCGGGCCTGGTGCTCACGAATTTTCACGTCGTCGCACCCCAGCTGCGCGGCCGCAGCGATGGCCTCGGCCGGGAGGTCGCTCTCACCGTGCGCTTTGCCAATGGCCGAGAGCTGCCGGCGCTCTTGCTCATCGGCGATCGCGAACAGGACATCGCGGTCCTCCGGCTAAAGCCCGCGGACACCGCAGAGACCTTCCCCATGGCCCACCTCGGGCGTTCTGCGGATCTCGCCGTGGGTGCATCGATCTTCGTTATCGGCACGCCGCTCGGTCTCGAGCACAGCGTTTCAAGTGGCATCGTCGCGGCTCTGGATCGCAGCCACATCCTCGCCAACCACCGCCTCTCGCTGATCCAGATCGACGCTTCGATCAACTTTGGTTCCTCCGGCGGGCCTCTCTTTAATCTGGCGGGTGAACTCGTGGGGATCACCACAGCGATGGCCGAGCGAGCCCAGGGGATCGGCTTTGCGATCCCCATCGATCACATCCGCGCGCTGCTTCGGGCGTTTAGCGAGGGCGGCGTACGTCGCTCGGGTCAGGTCGGGATCGAGGCTGACCACAAGATCGACCTCAGCGAGGCCGCCTACGCGCTGGGCTATCGCAATGGCGTGGTCGTCAAGGAGGTCTATCCGGGCCTTCCCGCCGAGGCTGCGGGCATTCGTCCCGGCGATATTCTCGTCGAGGTTCGCGGCCGCCGTTTCGATGCCTTTGGTGAGGGCCCGCGGGCCCGTATTCGCTTCGCCCAAAATTTTGTCGACATCGTCCGCGCGGCGGTACCCGGCGAGGAGCTCGAGGTCACCGTGATCCGCGGCGACCAGCGCCTAGAGCTGCCCCTGGAGATCGCGGCCGCGAGCCCCGATCTGCAGGTCTTTGTCGACGCCGAGGATCTCTTGGGGCTGCAGCTGGGCGAGCGCGGGCGGAGGATTGTCGGCATTCATCCCGGGTCCGAGATCGAGGCTTGGCGCAACGCCAAGAGGCTCGAGGGCGCTCAGATCACCGAGATCATCGGCAGGCCGGTGCGCACTCGATCGGAGCTCGGTGAGGCCCTTGTCGATCTCCGGCGGCTGGTGCAGCTCGGCCAAGTGGGCACGGTGGCGGTCGGCTTTAAGCTGGCGGATGGGGCCTCGATCCTCGTCCAGGACTTCCCGATCGCGCGCCTGTAGGGCAAGCTCCGACGATGAACTTCGCCCTTCGTGCGCTCTGCATCGTCGTCCTTGTCGCCGCCTGCAAGCCGACAAAGACGGAGCCGCCAGAGCGCGGTGATGAGATCGAAGATGAGTCGCTGCCGGAGCCTGGGCCGATCGAAGAGGCGGCGACGCTGATGGCCCGCGGTGAGCCCGAGAAGGCGCTCTCTGTCGTCGACGGGGCGTTGGTGGAGACTCCTGAAGATCACGAGCTGCACTACGCCCGGGGGGTCGCTCTCCAACGACTAGGTCGGCCAGAGGAGGCGGTGGCGAGTTGGCGGAGCGCGTTGGATCGCAAGCCGGGCTTCTTTCCGGCGCTCAACGGAATCGGCGCGGTCGAGCTCGACAGGGGAAACCACGCCGCGGCTGTCGCGGCGTTGCGCGGGGCGATTCAAGCGAAGCCCGACTTCCCCGACGCGCACTACAATCTCGGCCTCGCGCTCATGCACACGGGCGAGCTCGATGGCTCGCTCGCAGCGTTTGAGCGGGCGAAGGAGCTAAACGTTGGCGACGCCGATATCCACGAGATGCTCGCGACGCTCTACCTCAAGCGGGGGGATATCACCGCAGCTCGGACCGCAGCCGATGTCGTTCGTGAGCTGCGCAAGGACGACGTTTCCGCGTTGCGTATCGACGCCAAGGTGCTGAGCGCAGAGGGCAAGCACAGCGAGGCTGCAGAGGCCTACAAAGCTATTGTTGCGGCGATTCCCGAGGACGCCGAGTCGCGCCTGTTGCTGGCCAGGGCTCTTGTGCGCAGCGACCGTGCAGGCGAGGCGTTGCCCCATCTGAGCCGCCTCGCAGCCGATCTTCCCAAGGAGGCGGTTGTCTGGTCGGACTGGGGCGGGGCGCTGGTAAAGCTCGGTACGATCAAAGGGCCAGAGGGGGCCTTGGCCCGTCTCGATACCGCCTTGGGATTGAAGCCGGGGCTGGTCTCTGCGCGTCTTCGCCGGGTCGCCGCGCTCAGTGCGATCGGTCGCTGCAAGGAGGCTGTCACGGGCCATCGCGAACTCCTTGAGGGCACGCCTGCCGCGAAAGAGCAGGCCGATCAGGCGCTCGGAAAATGCGCCAAGCGGCGCAAGTAGGCCGGCTCAGCGAGCAGAGCGACGGACGAGCTGTCGTTGGCTGAGGCCGGCGAGTGCGAAGGCGGTCCAGCCGAGCGTCGCCAGGGCGAGCGGTACCGGAGAGTTGAATTGATCCTGGGTGGTGACCTTGAGGACCACCGAGAACAGATCGACAAAGAGCAGCACTCCGCCGCCGACGGCCACCAAGATGTAGGGTAGGGCGACGCTGCCGCCCATCATCGGTTGGACCAGGCGGACCAGGAGCAGCCCGACCGCAAACATCACCGCATCGGCGATGATGCTGATCGGCGGGACCGAGGCGCTGATGAGGGCGCTGGTGCTCATTGTTGAGGGGTCGCCGAGTTCGCTGAGGTGGTAGCTGACGAGTGCGATCGAAGCGGCGATGATCGTGCTGCCAATGATCACCGCCCGGACGCGGGTGCCGGAGGTCCACTCGGGGGTCAGACCGGTACTGATCAAGATCTTGCGGAAGCCGAGTAGGGCGATCACACAGAGAATATTGGTGAGGATCAGCAGCATGTGGCCGACTGCGACGTCGGCGATCATGATCTTGAGGGCCAGAGCGGCGCGGGCCAGGGGGACCAGGAGCAGACCTGTTGCCAGGATGGACCACGGGCGGCGCGGTGGGTCGCCGCGATCAAAGGCGATCGCCGCGAGCAGCAAGCCGAGACCCGAGCAGGCCTCAATACCCCGTTGAAAGTGAACCTCCAGGCCGAGCATCGGCATGACGACGACGCGGAGGAGGACCACTGCGATCAGCAGTCCGGCGCACACGGGTGCTGTCAGGCGCACGCGATCCTCCCTCTCCACACGAGGTGGGTCGCGCATGCAGACCGATACACTAGGCTGCTGTCCATTGACCGATGCCGGGACCCAAAAAGCCAAGGCATGGTAGCGCAAAGCCGCCGCGAAATGCAGAGATCGGCGGTGAACTCATCGATGTTCGAATCACAGAAAAACCGCGCGAATATGTCCTTAGAGGTGTCATGGAGGCTGGTCATGCTCGCGCGCTACCCCCTATACTCCGCCGGCCGCTATGGTTGACCAATCGCATCCGACCGTGCTCGGCGAGGCTTTGACCTTCGACGACGTCCTATTGGTGCCAGGCCTCAGCGAGGTGCTCCCCTCCGAGGTCTCAGTCGCGTCCCGACTGACTCGCACGATCGATCTCCAGATCCCGCTGGTGTCCGCCGCAATGGACACTGTGACGGAGGCTGAGACCGCGATCTGTATGGCGCGTCACGGGGGGCTCGGGGTGATCCACAAGAACCTCAGTCCCGCGGATCAGGCTGCTGAGGTCCGTCGCGTTAAGCGGACCGAGAGCGGAATGATCACCGACCCGATCACCATCTCTCCCGAGCAGACGCTCAGCCAGGCGTTGGAGCTGATGCGCTCGAATCGGATCAGCGGTCTGCCCGTGGTGCGCTTCGGTCGACCGGTCGGCATCCTGACGAGCCGCGACATCCGCTTTGAGACCAACCTGGGCCAGTCGGTCGGCGACGTGATGACGCGGACGCCGATCACCGTCGAAAAGGGCATCACGCTCGCGCGGGCGAAGCAGGTCCTGCACAAGCATCGCATCGAAAAACTGCTCGTGGTCAACCACACCGGCGAGCTGCTCGGGCTCATCACCGTCAAAGATATCGTCAGTGCGGAGTCCCATCCCAACGCGATCAAGGACGACCGCGGTCGCCTGCGGGTCGGCGCTGCGGTGGGCACCGGCGCCGACACCATGGCGCGGGTCGAGGCTTTGGTCGAAGAGGGTGTCGACGTGATCGTCATCGACACGGCCCACGGTCACTCCAAGGGGGTGCTCGAGGTGGTCCGCACCGTCCGTGATGCTTTTAAGGACATCTCGCTGATCGCCGGAAACATCGCCACCGCCGATGCGGCCGAGGCCCTGATAGGTGCCGGTGTCGACGCGATCAAGGTGGGTATTGGCCCCGGCTCGATCTGCACGACGCGGATCGTCGCCGGTGTCGGAGTGCCGCAGATGACCGCGATTTTCGACTGCTCAGGCCCGGCGCGAAAGCACGGAGTGCCGCTGATCGCCGACGGCGGCATCAAGTATTCGGGTGACATCGTCAAGGCGTTGGCGGCCGGTGCTGACTGCGTCATGATCGGTTCGCTCTTCGCCGGTACCGACGAATCGCCGGGCGAGATGGTGCTCTACCAGGGGCGCAGCTACAAGGTGTACCGGGGCATGGGATCGCTGGGCGCGATGAAGGCCGGCTCCAAAGATCGCTACTTCCAGAGCAGCGTCCGAGACGATCGCAAGCTGGTGCCGGAGGGCATCGAGGGTCGGGTCCCGTATCGCGGTCCGCTTTCGGGCAGCCTCTACCAGATGCTCGGCGGCTTGCGCTCGGGCATGGGGTACGTCGGTGCCGCGGACTTGGCGGAGCTCCGGCAAAAGGCCGTGTTCCGCCGGATCTCGCCGCAGGGGCTCCGCGAGAGCCACGTGCACGATGTGATCATCACCAAAGAAGCGCCGAACTACCGCCTCGAATAGGGTCGGGTACCCCAAATGTCCGATCATCAGACCCTCGTCGTTCTCGACTTTGGTTCTCAGGTCACCCAGCTCATCGCCCGTCGGATCCGTGAGCTCGGGGTCTACGCTGAGATCCTGCCCTACAACACGCCGCTCGCCGAGTTGCGCGGGCACGATCCCAAGGCGTTGATCCTGAGCGGTGGCCCGTCGTCGATCTACGACGATGGCGCGCCGCAGATCGATCCAGAACTCTTGGGTCTGGGTGTTCCGATCCTCGGCATTTGCTACGGCCTCTACGTGCTAGCGGCCGGACTCGGCGGTGAGGTGCTGGCGGCAGAGGACCGGGAATTTGGTGCTGCGACCCTGCAGATCTCTGAGTCCGCGGGACCACTTGCGGCCTTTACTGCGGGTTCAGAGCTTCCGGTGTGGATGTCCCACGGCGACGAGATCAGGCGCCTGCCTCCGGGCTTTCGCACCGTCGGGCGTTCACGCCATTGCGAGCACGCGGCGATCGTCGATGACACGCGCTGTCTTTGGGGGGTGCAATTTCATCCCGAGGTCACGCATACCGAGCGCGGCATCGAGGTCTTCGCCGCATTTCTCGACGCGGCCGGCTTCTCTCGAGATTGGTCGATGGCGGCCTTCGCCGAGGAGGCGATCGCGGCGATTCGTGAGCGTGTCGGCGACAGCGGCACGGTGATCTGTGGCCTTAGCGGCGGTGTCGACTCCTCGGTCGCAGCCCTCCTGGTCGAGCGGGCGATCGGTGATCGTTTGCACTGCATCTTTGTCGACAACGGTCTGCTCCGCGGCGGCGAGCGGCAGGAGGTCGAGCGCATGTTCGACGGAGCGCTGCACAACCCCCTGATTGTCGCCGACGCCAGCGAGCGCTTCTACGCGACATTGCAGGGGATCAGCGATCCGGAGGTCAAGCGCAAGCGGATCGGAGCGGCGTTCATCGAGGTCTTCGACGCCGAGGCCAAGGCGCTGGGTGGTGCTGATTACCTGGTCCAAGGGACACTTTATCCGGACGTGATCGAGAGCGTCTCGATCCGCGGAGCGTCGGTCACTATCAAGACTCACCACAATGTCGGCGGTCTACCCGAACGCATGCGCATGGACGTGGTCGAGCCGCTCCGCGAACTCTTTAAAGACGAAGTTCGGCGGCTCGGTGTCGAGCTGGGCCTCAGCGAGACGATGGTCTGGCGACATCCTTTTCCGGGACCCGGTTTGGCGGTACGGATCCTCGGCGAAGTTACGCCGGAGCGTTGTCTGGTGTTGCAGCGAGCCGATACGATCATCATCGAAGAAATCCGCAAAGCCGGCCTCTACCGCGAGCTTTGGCAGGTCTTTGGTGTGCTCTTGCCGGTCCAGACAGTCGGTGTGATGGGTGATGCTCGGACCTACGAGAACGCCCTCGCGGTCCGGGCGGTCACCAGCACGGATGCGATGACCGCCGACTGGGCGCGGATCCCCTACGACGTGCTCGCGGTGATCTCGAATCGCATCATCAACGAGGTTCGCGGGATCAACCGCGTTTGTTACGACATCAGCTCGAAGCCGCCGGCGACCATCGAGTGGGAGTAACCGATGCGTGTGCCCCACGATGATGGCCCCGAGAAGTCGCCCAGGCGCAAGCGCCCTGTGGCTGAGCCATTGCCACCACCAGCGGCGCGAGTCATTGAGCCCGCCGCTGAGGCTGGAGAGGCCGCTGAGGCCGGAGAGGCCGGAGAGGCCGGAGAGGCCCGCAAGGGGGAGATCCGCCCGCAGTCGTTCGCCGAGTACATCGGTCAGGCCGCGCTCAAGCGCAAACTCGAGATCTTTGTGAGAGCGGCGATCGGCCGCGGCGAGCCCCTCGATCACACGCTCCTGCACGGTCCGCCAGGGCTCGGCAAGACGACGATGGCGCACATCCTCGCCAATGAGTTGGGGGTCGAACTGCACCTGACCTCAGGCCCTGCGATCGAGCATAAGGGCATCCTCGCCGGTCATCTGACGGCCTTGGGCGAGCGTGATGTGCTTTTCATCGATGAGATCCATCGTCTCTCGCCGACCGTCGAGGAGAGCCTTTACGCGGCGATGGAGGACAGCCGAATCGACCTGCCCGTAGGGGAAGGTTCTCAGGCGCGCACGATCAACATCGACCTCGCGCCTTTTACCCTGATCGGCGCCACTACTCGTACGGCGATGCTCAGCGGGCCGTTGCGCGATCGCTTCCAGATCATCGAGGGTTTAGAGCTCTACGGTGACGATGAACTCGCGCTGATCGTCGAGCGTACTGCGGGGATCCTCGGGATCTCGATCAGCAAGGCGGGTGCCCAAGAGATCGGTCGCCGGAGCCGAGGCACGCCTAGAATCGCCAACCGTTTGACCCGACGGGTGCGGGACTTCGCCCAGGTCGATGAACTCGCAGAGATCACCGAGGAGAGCGCAAGCAAGGCGCTCGATACCCTGGGTATCGATGGTGAGGGTCTAGACGCTAGCGATCGCCGCTTGCTGACAATGATCATTGACGGCTTTGACGGTGGTCCGGTCGGCGTCGAAGCGCTCGCGGCGAGCTTGGGGGAGCCTCGAGATACGCTCGAATCGGTCTACGAACCTTTTTTACTTCAGCGTGGTTTTCTTTTACGGACGCCGCGGGGGCGCGTGGCTACTGGCAGAGCGGCAGCGCACTTGGGTTTGCGCCTGCCTCCGGGGGCTATCGGAGCTCAGGCTGGGTTTAAGATCTGAGTCCGTGCTGGGTTGCTGCCGGGTGCTCGTCAGGTCTCGTCGTCAAAATGGCCCCGCGTCAGGGCTGGGTAGCGTCAGCTGGCCGCAGAAGACCAAGCGGGCAGGGCCGGTCATGATGATCGACTCGTTCGCGTTGCTTGGCACTTTGATCTCGAGCCAGCCGCCAGGCAAGCGCACGCGGAGCGCTGTCGCGGCCGCAGCGAGACCTCCACGTACGGCTGCAGCCGCGGTCGCGCAGGCTCCGGTGCCACAGGCCTCTGTGATCCCGCATCCGCGCTCCCAGACCCAAAGCGTGATCGATCCGTCCTCTTCGATGCGGGCGAACTCGACGTTTGTTCGGTCGGGAAAGAGCGGATCAAGTTCGACTGCCGGGCCCAAGGAGCGAGCGAGCGTTTCGGGATCTTCGTCGCTGGTGACGAAGGTGATCGCGTGCGGGTTACCGGTGCTAAACACCTGAAATACCCGCCCTGGCGCCGTTTGAGGCTGAAGTGGGCCGTATTCGATCGCGGGTCCCATCGCGATTGTGACCTCGCCCTCAGTATCGCTTTCATCGACGCAAACGCAGCGAAGCGGACCCGCCCCGGTCTCAATCGTGATCTCGGTGCCGAGCCCCGCGACGACGTCGAGGAAGAGGGATACGCAACGCAGGCCGTTGCCGCACATCTCTGGGCGCGAACCGTCGTGGTTGATCACGATCATCGCGACCTCGCAGGTTGGGTCGCGTGCCGGCGTGATCACCAAGAGACCATCTGCACCGATGCCGCGACGACGGTCGCAGAGCTGGGGAGCAAACGCCTGAAGACGCGACAGTTCGTCGGCGAGGAGCGGGCCGTCTTGGCCACGCCAATCGATCAGCAAAAAGTCGTTACCGAGGCCTTCAACCTTGTGAAAGTCGAGGACCTCAGTCATCACGCTCAGACCTGCTTGCTCTGTTTCAAGGATCAGGGCATGCCGCTTGGAGCCGGAGGGGCATCAGCGGGAGCAGCGTCGGCTGGGGCAGCCTCGGCGGTGTCGGTCGGGGCAGCGCCGGCCGCTTCGGCAGGAGCGGCGTCGGCAGGAGCAGCGTCGGCTGGAGCAGCATCAGCATCAGCATCAGCTGGGTCAGCAGCGTCGCTCGGTGCAGTCTCGACGGGGGATCCGTCGGGATTTAGCGCTGGAGCGGGCGGAGCTGCTTCAAGCTCGGTCTGCACGGGGGGTGTTGCTGGCGGAGTTGCCACGGGCTTCGAGGGATCAGCGAGTGTGAGCGGATTGGGACCGATGCGCTCGTAATTGATCTCGCTGTTTGGGTCGGCCGCTTCGAGCTCTTCTTCGTCTTGGCCACCCTCTTGGAGGGCAGAGGACCCACTATGGGCGCTCGCATAGGCGAGAAAAAGTACGCAGCCCATGAAGGCCGCAGCGAAGCCCTGGGTGAGCTTCGCCATGAACTCGGAGGCACCGCCGCCGCCAAAGACGCTCTGGCTTGCGCCCCCACCTAGGGCTGTGCCCATACCGCCCTTGCCGGCCTGCAGCAGGATGATGAGCACCATAATGACGGCGATCGGCACGTAGATGTACGTGACGATGGTTTCGAAGATCGCTAGGAGTTCCATGGCTACTCGGTCGCTGCGCTCTGAATGATGCTGAGGAAGGAGTCGGCGCTGAGGGATGCGCCTCCGACGAGGAATCCGTCGATATCACCGGCTGCGAGCAACTCGTCAGCGTTGGCGGGTTTGACACTACCACCGTAGAGGATCGATCTGTCAGCACCTGGTTGCGAGTAATGCTCGAGGAGCCAGCCGCGGATTCGCCGGTGCATCGCCGCGGCGTCCTCGGGAGTCGCCGCGACCCCGGTGCCGATCGCCCAGACTGGCTCGTACGCGATCAGGAGGCGATCGCCGATGTGCTCTGGGGAGAGGTGAGAGAGTCCAATTGAAAGCTGCGAGATCACATGAGATTCGTGATCTCCAGCTCGCCGGATCTCGAGGGATTCGCCGATGCAGAGGATGACGCGGAGGCCGGCATCCAAGGCGCCCCGCACCTTGTTTGCGATCAGCGCGTCGGGTTCGCCGTAGTGCTTGCGACGCTCTGAGTGGCCGATGATCGCGCCTCGTGCGCCTGCGTCGAGCAGCATTGCCGGGCCGATCTCCCCGGTGAACGCACCCGTCTCCTGGGCAGCGACATTCTGCGAAAAAAGCCAAAGAGGCCCCGCTGGACGGGTCCAGGGGCGGGTGCTCTCGAGCGAGACAAAGGTGGGGGCGATGCCGACTTGGACCTTGCCGTCATCGATGATCGCGGGCCCCAGACCGACAGCGAGCGTCCGGCTGAGGGCGTCGGCCTCGGCGCGCAGCAGGTTTTGTTTCCAGTTGCCGACGACCCAACGCTGACGAGGAGGCAATTTGTTAGATGATTCCATGGCGTTTGGTAGTGCTATCTCATCTGCGCATGAGGGCTTGAAGACCGGGCAGGTCCACGCCTTCGATGAGCTCGAGCGAGGCGCCGCCGCCGGTTGAGATATGGTCGATGCAGTCGGCCAAACCGCTGGCCTGTACGGCTGCCACGCTGTCGCCGCCGCCGACGACGGTGTAGCCCTTGCAGCCTGCGACGGCGTCGGCGACGGCTAGCGTCCCGCCGGCGAAGACCGGGTTCTCAAAGAGCCCCATCGGTCCGTTCCAGAAGACAAGCGCGGCTCCCGCAATGGCCTCAGCGAAGCGCTTTGCGCTGACAGGGCCGATGTCCAGGGCCATCTCGGAGGCCGCCAGCTCGGCCCCAAAGACGGGCACGATGGTGGCTTCGCTGGCGTCCAGGTCGCCGCCGATCCGCAGGTCGCTCGGAAGCAAGAGGCGGACCTGGCGGGCTTCGGCCTTTGCTTGGACGCTGCGGCAATCGATGAAACGATCGGTTTCGACCAGCGAGCGGCCGAGCTTGGAGCCCAGGGAGGCGAGGAAGGTATTGGCCATTGCGCCGCCGATGACAAGCGCGTCGCCAGCGCGGAGGCGGTCGAGTATCGCCAGCAGCACCGGTAGCTTGTCCGAGATCTTGGCGCCACCGACGATCGCGACAAAAGGATGCTCCGCGACTCGGATGATTCGGGCCAGGGCCGAGATCTCGGTGGCAAGCAGCTCGCCGGCGGCGTGCTCGCGAACCAGTCCGGCGACCCCGACTATCGATGCGTGGGCCCGATGCGAGGCGCCAAAGGCGTCGTTGACGTACGCGTCGCAGAGATTTGCGAGGGCCTGGGCAAAGATCGGATCGTTGCGGGTCTCGCCGGGATGAAAGCGGAGGTTCTCGAGGAGCACGATCTGCCCCGCGCGGTTGTCGAGAACAAGCTTGGTGACGCCGTCGCCAACGACCTCGTCGGGCAGGCGGATTTCGCACTCCAGGAGCTCTGCCAGGCGGGAGCCGACGGGCTCGAGCGAGAGCTTTGGATCAAATTGACCCTTAGGGCGACCCAGGTGCGATGCCAGTACGATTCGAGCGCCGCGTTCCCGTAGCGCTGTGATCGTCGGCAGGGCGGCGCGGATCCGGGTGTCATCGCGGATCGAGCCGTCCGGGTTAAAAGGGACGTTAAAGTCGACTCGGACCAGGACTCGACGGTTGTTGACGTCGAGATCGTCGATCCGCGGGAGGCGAGGAGCCTGGACCATAGCGCTGAGCAATACCGACGCCTGGGTGCCAAGTCCACTGCAACTTCACCGCGAGCCCATCGGCGGAGGCGTGAGCAAGGGCTCGCTATTCGGCGGCAGCGAGTTCGGGCCCATCGCCGCTTGACCGCAGGTCGTTGCTGACCAGATCGAGGAGCTCGGAGGATAATCCGATGATTTGCTCAGTTGAGTAGCCCTGATCGCGCATCTGTCGGAAGAGCGAGCGCGCGAGGATCGTGAGGGCCCGGGGTTTGACGGTAGTCTCGTGTCGGAGTTGTTGCATTGCAGCTGTGTCCGCTTGCACGCCAGAAATTGAAGCAATACGCGTACTCAATATGCTCGACATTGATTTTTCTATTAATTTCAATGACCTAGAGTCAGTGGTGAGCGATCGTGAGGGGGCTAGTGTGCAGCAAAATGCACGGAATAGGGCACTAGCAGTGTGCAGGGCAGTGCACCATGTGCACGCCGCAGCGGCCTGGAGTGGCGACGAAGGCGCTAGCTCGCAGCTTCGGCGCGGTTCGGATCGAGGGCGATCTCCCCGGCGATGAAGCGCAGGAGGATGTCCAGCCGTTGCCAGCGCTCGACCGGCATTTGACCAAAGGCGACGCCGATCTGGAAGTGGCCCTCGGTGCGTGTTGACCAGAGGATTTGCGCTGGCAGCGTCAACGTTTCGCTCTCCGCCCAATCGAGGATCAGGCGGAGATGTACGTTGGTATCGCTGCCGGGCGAGACTGGAGTCTCGGTCAGGATGCAGATCCCTGTGGTGCTGATCTCGCGGGCCAGCCCGACGACAGCAGGCCGGCCGACGACCTCAAGGGTCGCCTCGAGATCGCAGGCGAAGCGCGGATTGAGCGTTTGGGCCACGGTGTCCGAGAGTACCAGAGCCGAGGGCGTGCGCAGAAGGAGGAGAGGGCAAAACTCCGTGCGCGCGCCTGAGCGATGAGAGGTGCGATGACGGAGCCTCCTTGGATGTTCGGGTCCGTACTCGCAGACCGCAGAGGCCGTAGAGCAGCGCCTCGATCTCTCGGACCCGCAGGTGCTTTTGCAGCGCATTGGCGGAGTCCGCAGCGCTCAGCTCGATCAGGAGCTGAAGACGCTCAAAGTAGAGCTGGGTAACCCTCAGGAGCACCTGTTCGCGGGCCATCGCCATGTCGACGACTGCCCGGGCTGCGCGCAGTTCGTTTGGATCAAAGATGAGGCGATCGAGCTGCCAGGCGACGCGCACTCGGATGATCTGGCCGGCGCCCGAATCCTGGGAGAGTTCGTCGGCATCTCCCGCCTCTTGATCGAGCTGCCAGGCCTGATCGCGGCGCAGATCGAGTTCGCCGCGAACACTTGGTAGCGCAGCAGCGGCGCGTGCCCGTCGGAGCCAGCGGCGAGTTGTTCGCGGGTCCACCGTCGATCGGCGCAGGGCCGCGTCTTGAAGCTCTTCGATCGGTGGAGTCGTAGCGGCGATCAGCGCTCGGGCATCGCCCGCGATGTTCACCTCTAAGTGTTGCCCAGGTTGCGCATGCATCTGCGGGGGGGGAGGGGGAGGAGCCTGTGTCTCTGTGAGTTGTGCGGCCTGCGCTGTGCTCAGGGGAGCGAAAGCGAGGCCTAGGCATAGCGCGAGGCGGTTCATTGGATCCCCTCCCAGGCGCGGCACTGACTGCGTTCGAGGGCGAGGCGTTCTTCTTTGGCGAGGGCGCCCGAGCTTCGCGGCGTGGGTAGGCCTCGATCACGAAAGGGCCGACGCCAGCGGGCGAGCGCTTGACGAGCGGCGCGTGCCTGTCGGCGATCGAGGGCGAAGGTCAGCGAGACGAGCATCTGGCTATCGGTCAGGGCCTCTTGTCGTCCGTTAATCGCGAGCTTTTTTCGGTGCAGGTCGAGCTCGAGGGCGAGACCTAGGCGAACTCCGGTCGGTCGCCCTCGAACCCGTGGGAGTCGGCGACAGTTTGTCGATGCCGTGCAGTGGGCTCTTTTCCAGCTCCAGCGTCCGTGTTCCTGGGTCGGTAGCCAGCCGCTTGGCGAACACTGGCGAGGGGATAGGGCGGAGAGTTCGGAGCCGGTCGGTGCGTCCTTTGTTGATGTGGCGATGCCGTCGCGACCGACGATCCAAGTACCCAGGCCCTGCGCGTAGATCCAGAGGTTGTTGGGATCTCGGAAGCGAACCCGGAGTTCTGTGCCGACATCGAGTGCTGCGCCGCGGGCGAGCTCCAGCGGTACTCTTGCCCAGCAATCGCCGCTTGGCGGAAGAGCTGCTGAACTCGCGATGTGCGGGCCTTGCCAGCAGATCCAGAGGTGGCCGCGGCTGGAGGCGACCCAGGCCCCGGGGGCGACGGCATCGCCATGGTGGAGAGGGAGAGGGAAGGTCGCGTTCGCCTGTCCGATGGCGAGCGCGACGAGCATGATCTGGAGCATGTTGATGTGCTCGGCCGGAGCGCGGTCCTGTTGCACAAAAAACCGAGGAACCCGCAACGCTCCATTTTCGGGGCCGATTGCAGGGGCATGCGGAAGAAACGAACGAAGGCCTGGATCGTCTGGTTGTTAGGAATCGTTGCGGCTCTGGTTTTTGGCGGTGCACCGCCGGCGGCTGCGAGCCGAAAGGAGGCGCTGCATTGGGTCGATGTCGGTCAGGGCGCGTCACTCGTTGCGGTCGGCAGTGATGCAGTGATTGTGATCGACTCGGGGCCAGCAGGGGCTTCCGAGGCGATTCTTCGGGCTCTTGGAGAGCACGGGATCACTCGGGTCGATCTCTGGATCCACACCCATTTCGATGCCGATCACATCGGCGGTGTCGTGCGGGCGGTCGCTGGTCTCGATGGTATCGAGGGCACCGGGGACGATCTCGAGATCGATATTCTCTGGGATCGCGGACTGGAGTCAGCGCCGACGACAGCTGTCATGGCGGACTATCTTGAACGCTTCGGTGATCGTCGCCGCGCCGTCGATACCGGCGAGCGTTGGCAGGTCCCGGGTCTCGGTGTCGAAGTGGTCAGCATCGGTGGCGGCGCTGATGAGAACGCCAGGGGCCTCGCTCTTCGCCTCGAAGTCGGAGCGCTTTCAACCCTCGTACTCGGAGATCTACCGGCGAGCGAAGCCGTGGTCGCCGCCCAGCGCGCAGGCACCGTAGACATCCTCTGGGCGAGCCATCACGGTGCTCGAAACGGTTTTGATCCACGGCTCCTAGACCTCGCCGATCCCGACGCCGTAGTGATCTCTGCTGGGCACAAAAACAGCTACTGTCACCCCGCACCAGAGGTGCTCGCCTGGCTTGCGGGCCGCGAAGTGTGGATCACGGGCGCGGCCGGCATCGCCCCCTCTGGACCCTGTAAAGGCCTCGCTGCGAGCCTCTCGGTGGGTCACCAAGTGCTCGGAGGTGACTTGGTGCTTGCGGTTGATCCTTGATGGCGCATCGCTGCTACACTGCACGCCGGTGCGCGACCGTCGTCACCTCGCTCCGGCGCTCGTCGGTGTCCTTGGCCTCGCTGCTGCTGCATGCGGAGGATGGCGGGGTCACGGTGATACCTACCATGCGCGATCCGCGCCAGGCGACAAGGTTGGTCACGAGGCGACCTTCTCCTTTGGCTTGCCGCCCTCGGGCTGGCAGCCCGCCAAAGAGAAGGGCGCGCAGGTGCTTTGGGTGCACGAGTCGATGCCCGCGGTCATTCACCTCAACGCCCAATGCGAGATGCACGGCGATTCCTCGCTCGAATCCTTCACCGATCATCTGCGGATCGATTTTCGCGAGTGGAAGGTGCTCTCGCAGGAGGCCATGATGATCGCCGGTCGCGATGCGGTGCACACCGTTGTGCTCGCTGAGATCGACGGCGGTGTCGAGACCCAGATGGAACTCATCGTCTTCAAGAAGAACGGCTGTCTCTTCGATCTGCAGTACATCGCGGCGCCCTCGGTCTTTGAGACCGGACGTGCTGCTTATCAGCAGGTCGTCGCCGATTTCACCTTCCCGCTCCGCGGTTAAGGGTCAAGGGGTCAAGACGTGGCAAACTTCACCGAGTCGGCCAAAAACCTCTTCGCCAGCATTGGCGGCATCCTTACATCAGGTCTTGGCTGGGTCGGCGGCACCTGTCGATTGCTCTGGCAGGTGACGATCCGGGGGGTCCGACGACCCTTCGGCGTACACGATATTTTCTATCACATGGTTTCGTTGGGGGTGCGCTCGCTGCCTCTGGCGACGCTGATGTCGCTCTTTGTCGGTATGGTGTTGACCTGGCAATTCGGCGAGGCGCTGATCGGCTTCGGTGCAAAAAACGCGATCGGGTACGCGTCGTCGCTGGCATTGGTACGCGAGTTGGTGCCGGTGATTCTCGCGCTCACTGTCGGCGCCAAGATGGCGACCGGTATGACCGCCGAGCTCGGCTCCATGAAGGTCTCCGAGCAGATCGACGCGATCGCTTCTCTCGGTGCTGACCCGCTCAAAAAATTGGTTTGGCCACGCGTGGTCGCGGCGACCTGGTCACTGCCGATCCTCGCGGTCTGGGGCAACGTGTTGGCGCTCGCCAGCGGTGCAGTGATCGCGGACATCGTCTTCGACGTGCCCGCGGATTATTTTTACGAGACTTACATCGACGAACTCTGGCCTTCAGATTATCTCTCTGGGCTCGGCAAGTCGGTGGTCTTTGGGCTCCTGGTCGGGATCATCGGCTGCTATCAGGGGCTGACGACCCAGTACGGTACCGAGGCGGTCGGCATCTCGACGACCAACACAGTGGTCGCGACCTCGGTGTCGATCCTGTCGATGGACTTTATCCTGACGACGCTCTTCTTGCCTGTCAGCTAATTATGGGCGCGGTCATCGAGCTCCGGCGAGTGCAGAAGTCCTTCGGCACGCATACGGTCTACAAAGATATGGACCTCACGGTCGAGGAGGGCGAGACGCTCACCGTGATCGGCGGCAGCGGCCAGGGCAAGAGCGTTTGCATGAAGATGATGATCGGGCTCCTGATCGCCGACGACGGTGACGTGCTCTTTCACGGGGCGGAGGTCTCTACGTTGGACCCTGAGGGTCTTCGCGCACTTCGGCGCAGAGTCGCGATGGTCTTTCAGGGCGGCGCACTATTTGACTCGATGAGTATCCGTGACAACGTCGGCTACGCTTTGATCGAGCACACGGCAATGACAGACGATGAGATCACCGCGCGCGCTTGGCAGTGCCTCGATATGGTCGGTCTCGGCGAGGATCGCGGGTTGCTCAGCCGCATGCCCGTGAGCCTGAGCGGAGGCATGCGCAAGCGGGTGGCGATCGCTCGCTCGATCGCTCTCCAGCCTGAGGTTATCCTCTATGATGAGCCGACCACCGGGCTCGATCCCAGCAATATCAGGCGAATAGGCTCGATGATCTTGAAGCTACAGAAAGAGCTCGGTGTGACCAGCGTCGTCGTCACCCACGACATGCCGACCGCGTTTCGCGTCTCCAACAGGATCGCGATGCTGCACGATCGTCACTTCCCCTTCGTCGATACGCCGGAGAGCTTCAAGCACATGATGGTGCCGGAGGTGCGCAACTTCATCCAGGGGAGGGTCGACGATGGCGCGTAAGGACGAACGCCGGCTTAACATCATCGTTGGCCTCTTTGTCTTCGGTTTCGGGGCGCTCTTCATGCTCTCGCTCATCATCATCGGTATGGGCAAGGGCACCTTCAAAGAGAAGGTTTCGATCGACGCGGATTTTCGCAGCGTCTCCGGTCTTAAAAAGGGTAGTCCGGTGCAGCTCGAGGGCATCGAGATCGGCGTCGTCGAGGACCGAACCTTCGTCGAACTCGACTACACCTGCGGCCCCGCGTCCGAGGATCTCGGGCGCTACGGCGGCGGTCGGACCGATGATTGCGATGCGCAGATGTTTTGCGCGCCTGAGGGCAAGTGCGCTGAGCTCGAGCCTTATTCTGCGAACAAGGACCTGCACCCGATCTGCGAGAGTGACATGCAGTGCACGGAGACCGAGGTCTGCGTCACCAGCGACTTCCGTCGACGCTACCGTCGGGTTTCGTGGACCGGCACCACCGGTGTCTGCGCGGCCTACGAGACCCAGCACAAGCGCATCCGTGTGAGCCTTCGGATCTTCGCCGAAAGCCTCAAACATATCCGTACCGACAGCCGTGCGACGGTTTCGCAAAACGGTCTGCTGGGCGATCAGCTGGTCCAGATCTCGGCGGGTCGCGGTAAGCCGATCCAGGCAGGGGCGAGGATCCAGACCAACCCGTCACTCATCGAGGATGTGATGGCAGTCCGTGGCCGTGTCGAGGGCATGTTTGTCCAGGTCGAAGAGGCCGTCGGCGGTATCGCCACCCTGGCTGCCGCGCTCGGCGACGAAAAGACCGTGCGCAACGTTCAGGGTCTGCTCAGCAATGCCAACGAGATCTCGAGACAGATCGCCGAGGGCAAGGGCTTGGTGGGTGCGTTGCTCAACGACGAAGCCTATGTCCAGGACTTCGGGGCGACTTTGCGGAGCATCCGCAACATGGCCTACGGGCTCGATTCCTTCGTCAAGCGGGCGAAGAATTCGATGACCAAGGTCGACGAAAACCTTCAGCCGTTGATCGACGACGGTCGCAGCGTGATCGCCAACATCAACGGCATCCTCGGCGACCTCAAGAACCCGGAGAACAAGAGCGTCGCCTCCAAGCTCCTCTACGATCCAGACGGAAAGATGGTGCACGAACTCGAAGAGACCCTGGAGGGGCTAAACCAGGTGATTGCCGCACTCGAGCGTGGTGAAGGCACTGTCGGCAAGCTGCTCAAGGATCCAAAGGCCTACGACGATCTCGTGAAGATCCTCGGCAACATCGAGCGCAACAATACGATCAAACGTCTGGTGCGCTTTGTCGTCGAGAAGGACGAGGCCGCGGACTCTGCGGCGCCGAGCACTCGTCAGGTCAAACGCAGCGGCAAGTAGTGGGGCCGAGCGCTGTCGCAGGTCGCTCCTATGCGTCGCGAAATTTCTCGGCCAGCCACACGCAGGGGCAGCTACAGAACATCGGCGTCGACTTGCTGGGCAAAGTCGCAAAGTGATTCGATGAGCTCTGTTGGATACTCTGCGGGCACGGCGTGGGTAGCCTGCGCGAGCACCTTCCACTGCACTCCCGGGATCGAAAAGGCGAGCTTGCGCATGGTTGGCAGCGGCACAAAAGTGTCTTTCGCGCCAGCTATGACCATCACCGGTACGTCGATCTTGGGCACGATATCCGCGGCGCTGTGTCGGTCGGCCTCCTCGAGCATCGCGACGAAGAGCTCGGGGTTCATCTTCGCGAGCTGTCGCGTGTAGAACTCGAAGTCGTCGACGGCGATTCGATCCAGGTTGACCTGAAAGTTGAGACCCAAGCCGAGCGTCAGGTTGGACGGCACCAATGTGCGCCAGACCTTGAGCGTGAAGTCTCGTGCGATTCGGGTGGTCGCACGCAGCAGGGGGAGCGCGTGGCCAAAGGCTTGTGTGCCCTGAAATGTCTGCAGCACGCGGCCGCTTGGCCCTGCGAGCGAGACCAATGCCAGTACTCGGTGGCGATGGCGACGGTAGAGCTCAAGGGCGACCGGGAAGCCCATCGAGAAGCCGATCACGATCGCCTTCTTGATGCCCGCGTGATCCAGCGCCTCGGCCGCATCGTCTGCCAGTGTCGGCATCGACAGTCGCCACGGTCGCGGCGGATCAGGTGAAATCCCATGCCCCCGGTAGTGGAGAAGCATGATCTTCCGGTGCCGAGCGAGCTCTGGGATCACTCGCCGAAAAGCCCAGCCTGAGCAGCCGATCCCGTCGAGGATGAGCAGAGGTGTGTGCCCCGCCTGGCTCTCGCCAAAGACCTGATAGGCGATCGTCGCGCCGTCACGAAGGTAGACAAACGACGCATCGCCCTTCAGGGCACGGGCGTCGTTGGCTCTACCGCCGGTTGCGTGGGCGACTGGACCGATGTCCATAGGTCAGCCCAAGCGAACGTTCGGTACGATTAGTCCGCGGAGGAGGGCTCATTTTTGCCGCGCTCATCGTCGGCGTCGTCGGCAATGTCGTTGACGCTTGGGTATTTAAAAATCTCGCGCCGGGCGATTTTCCACGCCTTTTGCACGATCCACGAGAGCGAGCGATCCTGCCTCGCAGCCTCGGTTTGAATCTCTTTCAGCATCGTCTCCGGGAAGTAGAGCGATTGCTTACGCTTGTCCGAGCTGGCCATGAATCACCGATCTCCAAACCTAGTGAAAAACAGGGGTTTCAGGGTATGTTAGGGGCCGTTTGACTGTCAACCATGATGGGGCAGGTTCCGGCGACGAGCCTGACGTGGCTCTAGGAGAGGACCCTGAGCCCTTGCACCAGGTAGCTGAACCAGTGGACGGTCGTGCACTGCGGGCCCAACAGCGCCGCGAGCAGCGACGTTCCGAGATTCTCGTGGCGGCTACGCGCGTTTTCCGCGCAAAGGGCTATCATGCGGCTTCGGTGGGCGACATCATCGACCGTGCGCGGATCGCTCGAGGAACCTTCTATCTCTATTTCAATAGTAAGAGGGAGATCTTCACCGAACTCACGACGGTATTCCTCGGGCTAATCCGCGGTTCGGTACGCAAGATTTCACTCGAGGCGGGAGCGCCTGAGCCGATCGAGCAAATGCGCGCGAACTTCCGCCGGGTCATGGGCACGGTTCTCACGCACGATGATCTGGCGACGATCATGTTGCGCGATCCTGAGGAGTTCGACCTCGAGGGTCAGGCACAGATGCAACAATTTTTCGATCAAGTGATCGAACTGATCGAACTCGCGGTGCGCACGGGCCGAGCGCTCGGCTTTGCCCGAGACTGCAACGATCACATCATCGCAGTTAGCGCTCTCGGGGCCTTGCGCGAGGTACTACGGCGAATGCTTGTGGCCCGTGCGGACGTTGCCGATCGCACCTCGGCGGGTACGCCCGAGCTCCCCGCTGGGCGAGGCCTAGAGCCTTCCCGCGCGCTTTTGGTCGATACTGAACGCTTGGCCGACGAATTGGTAACGTTCTTTGTCCGCGGGGTGTTTACCTGAAGCTCTGTCTCAGCTACCCTGCCGGGCCCTCGATAATCGCGGGTGTCTTCATAAAGTAGCAGCCAGGGGTGCGTGTATGGCTCTCACGAAAGCCCAGACAGAGAAGTTTCGTCAGATCCTCCACGAGAAGCGGAGGAGCCTGATCGAACAGGCACAACGGACCCTCCAATCGGATATGGTCCTCTCTCCAGACGATCGCTTTGACGAGGTTGATCAAGCCTCTAGCGAGTACATGCAGGCGTTCTCGTTTCGCCTGCGTGGTCGAGAGCGCTTCCTCATGGATAAGATCGACCTCTCCCTTCGTAAGCTCGACGAGGGGATCTACGGGGTCTGCGAAGAATGCGAGGAGATGATCGCGATCAAGCGGCTCCAAGCGCGACCGGAGGCGCCGCTGTGCATCCAATGCAAGGAAGCTCAGGAGCGCGAAGAGGCTGTCTACGCCGAATAGGCAGCGACCCGGCATCGGCCAGAGCGTGGCGTTGATGACTGGTTGACCTGTCATGCGGCCGATACTCTTTGAGATCCCGGGGCTCGGATGGCCGCTCCAGTCCTACGGCGTGGCCATGGGAGCTGCGCTCTTGATCGCCTGGGTTGTTGCGCTGAAGCAGGCTCGCCGTGATGGCCTGCCGAGCGAGGCACTCGGTATGATCTTTGTCTTCGCGGCCTTTGCTGGGATTGTTGGCGCGCGCGGCCTTTGGCTGCTGCAACACCCAAATGCCGGCGGCTCGCTCTTCAACCTGGCCGCGGGTGGCCTGAGCATCGCGGGTGGCGTGTTGGCTGCGCTCATCGTCAGCGCGATCGGCTGCGCACGCCAGGGCATTTCGACCTTGGCCTGGCTCGACGCGGTGGCGCCTGGCTTTGCGGCGGGCCTGACCATCGAGGCGCTCGGAGCTTACCTTGCGGGTGCTGAGTTTGGTCGTTACGTCGCGCCTGGCGATCTTGGATATGCCCTTTCGGTCAGCTTTCCGGCCGGCACTCCGGTGCACGATTACCATCAGCACCTGATGGCGGGGCTGCCGACCTTTACTGCCGAACTCTCCGCTCCCGTGCATCCCGTGCAGCTCTACGCCGCGGCGATGGGGCTCGTGATCCTGGCGCTCGCGGTGCTGATCCGCAGGCGTCGGCGCTACGTCGGTCAGGTCACCCTCGCGGTGCTCGCAGCCTTTGTTGTGGCTCGTTTGGTTCTCGAAGATCCGCTGCGTTTTGATGCGAGCCCCCAAATCTCGGGCTTTCTCCGGTTCGGGCACATCTCTGCCGGTGGCTTGCTGCTCGTGCTCGGCCTTGTCAGCATGGTCCTGCGTCGCCGCTCAGAACTCGGGGACAAGTCTTGAACTCGCGGCTACCCGTGGTCCTGATCCACGGGGCTTTGCGCAGTCGTGTGGGTCTTGCGCCGATCGTTTGGTACTTCCGTCGCCTCGGTTTTGATGCCCGCGCCTTCGGATACGATACCCGCGGCGGCAGTCTCGAGGAGCACGGCTTTGCGCTCGAGCGCTTTGTCAGCACTTGGTTGGATGAAGGGCCGGTGCCGGTGCTCGGGATTTTGACCCACAGCATGGGGGGGCTGGTCGCGCGGGCTTACCTCGCTCGGCAGGGGGCGGCGGCCCAGTCGCTCCGCCAACGGATCGTGATGTTGGGACCGCCAAATCAGGGCGCCTGGCTGGCGGAGCACCTTCGCGATGTTGCGCCCTTTCGCTGGCTCTACGGCAGGGCCGCGACGGAGCTGCTCCCGGAGCGAGTGAAGACTCTTGCGCCTCCGCCGCACTCGGCAGACGTCATGATCATCGCTGGCGGGCGCGGCAACGAACGCGGCTACATGCGCGCGATTCCGGGGGACAATGATGGTCTCGTCGGGGTCGCAGAGACTGCGCTTCCGGGGATCTCACCGGTGCTCGTTGACGGCGCTCACTCCGTTCTTCAGTGGCGGCGCGATGTGTTGCGGAGGGCTGCTGATTTCTTGCGCGCGGATCGCCAAGGGGAGCAGGGAGAGCACTAGGAGACCGCTTCGCGCGGCGGGCGGGCAGCACCGTGCGAGCCTGAATCAAAAAAGAAGAGCCGCAGCTCCGAAGAGTTGCGGCTCCTGATGTGTGCCGAAGGGCGGACTTGAACCGCCGACCTAAGGGTTATGAATCCTTCGCTCTAACCAACTGAGCTACCCCGGCATGCGGGTGAGACTCGTTACAGATTTCCCGCGTGCAAGTCAACGGGTCTCGCACGTGGTCGGGATGTGAGTCAGCACATGGCCTCAGACAAAGGCGTTGACAGCCCTCCAGGCCGTGATAGTCCGGCTGGGGCAAGGCCTGAGATGTGGCGATGACCGCGACTCTCCGGCCTCTTGGCGGAGGCGACGCCCCGCGGATGGTCGTCGCCGCGCCCGCTTTTCGAGGAGCAAGCAGTGATGTCCCGCGAAGTTGTGATCGTAAGCGCCGCAAGAACCCCGATGGGTTCCTTTCAGGGGAGTCTCTCGGGACTCACCGCCCCCAAGCTTGGAGCCGTCGCGATCAAAGCGGCGCTCGAGCGAGCCGGGATCAAGGGCGACGACCTCGACGAGGTCTTGATGGGCTGTGTGTTGCCCGCAGGTGTCGGCCAGGCTCCGGCGAGGCAGGCCAGCCGCGCCGCTGGAGTACCAGATCATGTCGGCTGCGTCACCGTCAACAAGGTCTGCGGATCCGGCCTCAAGACCGTGATGATGGCGGCTCAGGCGATCAAGGCCGGTGACGCCGAAATCATCGTCGCAGGTGGCATGGAGAGCATGTCAAATGCCCCTTATTACCTGCCCAAGGCGCGTACTGGGTACCGCATGGGCAACGGCACGATCGTCGACGGCATGGTGCACGACGGCCTTTGGGACCCCTACAGCGACTCCCATATGGGTATCTCTGGAGAGCTTTGCGCGAAGGAGTGCGGGATCGATCGGGCTCGCCAGGACGGCTGGGCTGCCGAGAGCTACCGTCGGGCGCAGGCCTCGATCCGCGACGGGCTCTTCGAAGCGGAAATCGTACCGGTTTCGGTGCCCCAACGCCGCGGCGATCCGGTGGTTGTCAGCGACGACGAGGAGCCGAATCGCGGCAAAATCGAGAAGCTGCCCAGCCTTCGTCCGGCCTTTGACCGCAGCGGCTCGATCACCGCTGGCAACGCCTCGTCGATCAACGACGGTGCGGCTGCGGTGGTCCTGATGTCGGCCGAGGAGGCGAGTCGTCGCGGTCTCACACCGCTCGCTCGGATCAGTGGGTACGCGGGCGCGGCTCAGGCCCCCGAGTGGTTCACAACGGCCCCGGCCGAGTCCGTAAAGAAGCTCTTAGAGCGTACCGGCCAGAGTGTTGAGTCGGTCGACCTTTGGGAGATCAACGAGGCGTTCGCAGTGGTCTCCCTTGTCAACCAGGACCGCTTGGGGATCGCCAGCGATCGCCTGAACGTGCGCGGGGGAGCGGTCGCCTTGGGTCACCCGATCGGCGCCTCTGGCTGCCGCCTCTTGGTCACCCTGCTGTACGCGATGAAGCACGAAGGTAAGCAGCGCGGCGTTGTCTCGCTCTGCATCGGCGGCGGCGAAGCGGTCGCGTTGATGGTCGAGCGTTCCGAGCAGGAGAAAGCACAATGAGCGGAGATATCAGCGCAATCAAACAGGTCGGAGTGCTCGGTGCCGGGCAGATGGGGGCGGGCATCGCCCATATCGCGGCCCTCGCCGGCTACGAGGTGAAACTCGCGGACATCAGCCTCGAGCGGGCCGAAAAGGGCATCGAGGGCATCGCCAAACGCCTCGGAAGATCTGTCGAAAAGGGCAGGTTGGAAGCGGTGGCTCGCGACGCCGCGCTCACTCGAATCGGGGCGGCCATCGGTCCCGAGGGTCTCGCGTCCTGTGATCTTGCGATCGAAGCGGCGACCGAGAACATCGAACTCAAGCGCCGCCTCTTCGCCGATCTCGATCGGGCGTGCAAGCCTGGCTGCATCCTCGCCTCGAACACCTCGTCGATCACGCTGCTCGCAGCGGTGACGGGGCGGCCCGAGGATGTCATCGGCATGCACTTCATGAACCCCGTGCCGGTGATGAAGCTAGTCGAGATCATCCGCGGCCTGGCGACCTCGGATGCCACCTACGGGGCCATCCTGGCGCTCTCTGCGAAGCTCGGGAAGACGACGATCACCAGCAAGGACTCGCCGGGGTTCATCGTCAACCGGATTCTGATCCCGTTGATCAACGAGGCTTGCTTCGCTCTGCAAGAGGGGCTTGCGACCGCGGCGGATATTGATACCGGGATAAAGCTCGGTCTCAACCACCCGATGGGACCGCTCGAACTCGCGGATCTGATCGGTCTCGACACCTGTTTGGCGATCGCTGACGTGCTCCATCACGAACTCGGCGAAGACAAGTACCGCGCGGCGAATGTGCTTCGGGTGCATGTCGCCGCTGGTTGGCTCGGTCGCAAGAGCGGTCGAGGTTTCTACGACTACCGAAAGTAGGACGAGTATGAGCGTCGAGAGCCCGAGTTACACCCATCTCTTGGTCGAGGATCGCGGGGCCGCACGGGTCCTGACGATCAACCGTCCAGAGGCGCTTAATGCCCTGAACGCGACCGTACTCGATGATCTTATCGCTGCGGTCGAGGCCGCCGCAGAGGATCCCGCGGTTGGCGGTTTGGTGCTGACCGGTGCCGGTCGCAAGAGCTTTATCGCGGGGGCAGATATCGCCGCGATGGCGTCGATGGGTCCCGAGGAGGCGATGGTCTTTGCCGGTCGCGGACATGCGTTCGGCGAGATGCTCTCGAGTCTCGGCAAGCCCGTGATCGCCGCGGTCAATGGTTTCGCGCTCGGAGGTGGTTGCGAGGTCGCGCTCGCCTGTGACTTCATCTACGCGGCCGATCGAGCCCGCTTCGGCCAACCCGAGGTCAAGCTCGGTGTCATCCCGGGTTTCGGCGGTACTCAGCGTTTGCTCCGGCGGGTTGGCGGGGCGATGGCCCTGGAACTGTGCATGCGCGGCCACATGATCGATGCCGAGGAGGCCCTGCGCATTGGTCTGGTCAACCGAGTGGTGCCGCAGGCGGAGGTCGTCGACGCGGCGGTCTCGGCTGTGCAAGAGATCGCGACGATGGGCCCGCTGGCGGTCGCGAAGGCCAAAGAGATGATCCATCGCGGTGCCGACATGGCGCTTCCGGAGGCCAACCAAGCGGAGGTCGCAGCCTTCGCGGGGCTCTTTGCGAGCGAGGATCAAAGCGAGGGCATGGCCGCCTTCATCGCCAAGCGCAGGGCGGATTTTAAGGGCCGTTAGGCCGAAGGCAGGAGACGACGATGGACTTCCAACTCACCGATGATCACGAAGCGCTGGTACGCATGGTCCGGGACTTTGCCAAGCGCGAGGTCCGGCCGATCGCCGCCGAAATCGATCGCGAGCACCGCTACCCGAAGGAGCTGGTCGCACGCATGGGCGAGCTTGGGCTGATGGGCATCGAGGTGCCGCCAGAGCTCGATGGATCGGGGCTCGATGCTGTTGCCTATGTGCTGGCGATGGAGGAGGTTTCGACCGCCTGCGCCTCGACCGGCGTGATCATGAGCGTCAACAACTCACTGGTCTGCGATCCGATCTTGAAGTTCGGGACCGACGAGCAAAAGCAGCGTTGGCTGCCGGCATTGGCCACTGGCGACAAGCTCGGTTGTTTTCAGCTGAGCGAGCCAAACGCGGGCAGCGACGCGGCGGCGCAGCAGACTCGTGCGGTTGTCGATGGCGATCATTTTGTGATCAACGGCGTCAAAAATTGGATCACCAACGGTCCCCAGGCGGACACCGGGATCCTCTTCGCGATGACGGCTCCTGAGAAGGGCAACCATGGGATCACGGCGTTCCTCATCGACATGAACGCCGATGGGGTCAGCCGGGGGCCAAAGGACGACAAGCTCGGCATCCGGGCCAGTCACTCTTGCCAGGTCTTCTACACGGATCACCGGGTCGCGCACGACCAGGTGCTCGGTGAGGTCAACGGTGGTTTTAAGGTGGCGATGGCGACGCTCGACTGCGGTCGTATCGGCATTGCTGCGCAGGCATTGGGCATCGCTCGAGCGGCATTTGAGGCGGCGACGGAGTACGCCTGCGATCGCAAGACCTTTGGCAAGCGGATCGCCGATCATCAGGCGATCGCTTTCATGCTCGCCGACATGGCCACCGAGATCGACGCAGCCCGGTTGCTCACCCTGCGTGCCGCGTCGCTCAAGGCCCGTGGTGCCCGTCACTCCAAAGAGAGCGCGATGGCCAAGCTCTACGCCTCTGAGGTCGCGAACAAGGTCGCAAAGGACGCTATTCAGGTATTCGGCGGCAACGGGTACGTTACCGAGTATCCGGTCGAGCGCCACTTCAGGGATGCTAAGATCACCGAGATTTACGAGGGCACCAGCGAGATCCAAAGAATCGTGATCGCCGCGTCGGTGATCGACAAGCGCTGAGCCTCACCCAAAACCTTCAAGCTCGAGTCAAGGATCCTAAACCATGCGAATCAGCACTCTGCTCACCCTCGCGCTCGTCCTCGCCGCCAGCGGTTGCGCGAAGCGTCAGCTCCAAAAAATGGACTCGGAGGAGGCCGAACTCGCCGCTCAGTTTGACGGCAGCGAGTACTCCGAAGACATGGTCCAGGCCGGTAACGATGAGGTCTACGAGGACCAGGGCGATTCGATCTCACCGCAGGCTCTGGCGTCGATCCAAGACACCATCACCAACGTCTATGAGCGTGACTTTGGCCGCTGCCTGCAGCAGGACATGGACGCCTACGACAACCGTTGGATCGCGGGCACCTTCACGGTGGAATTCAAGATCAATACCGACGGCAGAATCATCGAGGTAAACCTCCTAGAGGAAGACATCGAGGAGCGCCGACTGCCGCCCGGACAAAAGAAGGCGCGCAAGGCGAAGATCTTCGGAACCTGTATCGAGACTGCCATCTACAAGTGGGAGTTCGAGGTACCGCCCGAGGTCGAGTACGTGCACACCTACACTGGCAAGGTCGGCGAGGCGTTCTAGGCCCGCCGCGGACAGGCCCGAAAGGGAAACCCCATGCAGATCGTCGAAGCGACAGAGTCGCAACAGTTGATCGCGAACACAGCGCGGCAGTTCGCCGAGCGTGTGCTCGCGCCGAGGGCTGCAAAGCTCGACCAAGAGGGCGGGTTCCCGAGCGAGAGCCTCGCTCAGGCGGCTGAACTTGGCCTCTTAGGGATCAACGTGCCCGGCGATCTTGGCGGTGTCGAGGCCGGTGCCGTGGCCTATTCGCTGGCGGTAATCGAACTCGCCAAGGTCTGCGCGAGCACGACGGTGGCGATCACGGTCTCCAATATGGTTGCCGAGGTGATCACCAAGTTCGGCACCGCCGAGCAGCGCGAAGAGCATGTCAATGCGCTTTGCGCGGGCGACTACATCGTCGGTGGCTTTGCACTCTCGGAGGCTGGTGCGGGTTCTGATCCCGGCGGTATGCGGACCCGCGCAACCAAGACGGCGAGCGGCTGGCTGCTCAGCGGTTCGAAGCTGTGGATTACCAGCGGGACTCATGCCGGGCTTTTTGTGGTCTGGGCGCGCACGAGCGACGCGCCTGGGGCCCGGGGGATCTCGGCCTTTCTGGTCAAGGGAGATGTGCCTGGGGTCGTCGTCGGCAAGCCGGAGCACAAGCTCGGTCAGCACGGGAGCACGACCACGCCCCTCGACTTCAACGACGTCGAACTCTCGGACGAAGCTCTCCTGGGTGAGGTCGGCCAGGGTTTTAAGATCGCGATGATGGCCCTGGATGGCGGCCGCATCGGCATCGCCTCGTTGGCGATCGGCTGCGGTCTGGCGGCCAGCGAGTACGCCGTCGGTTATGCCCGCGAACGCGAGCAATTTGGGGCGCCGATCTCCAGCTTCCAGGCGATCCAGTGGATGATCGCCGACTCGGCAACCGAACTCGACGCTGCTCGTCTCCTGGTCCTTCGGGCAGCATGGCTTAAGGAGCAGGGGCGAGTGTTCACCCGTGAGGCGTCGATGGCCAAGCTCTACGCGAGCGAGAGGGCCTACATTGCCTGCGACCGGGCGGTCCAGGTGCTGGGCGGCTACGGTTACACTCGAGAGTTCCCAGTAGAGCGTTACCTCCGGGACGTTCGGGTGACCCGGATCTTCGAGGGCACGAGTGAGATCCAGCGGATCGTGATCAGCCGCGATCTGCTCCGCCGTCACGCCGCGGCCTCTTAGGCCCAGGGCCGAGCGAGAGTATGAATCAGAACCAAAACCCCTTTCCCTTTGGGGGCGGCAACATGCCGCCGCTCGGCTTCGATCCGATGGCCAAGATGAAGCGCGAGCTCAAGAAGCGCGCTGCCTTCTTTGTGCTCGGCCTGATCGTCGTGATCGTCGCGGCCTTTCTCGACGCGAAGGCGCTCGGCTGGCCTGTTTATGGTCCGAACCTGGTGATGCTGCTTGGCGGATCGATCGCCTTCATGGGGCTGCTTGGCCTTTCGCGGGGGGCAGGCTGCATGGCTCAGATCGCCGCGGTATTTTGGCTGATGGGCCTTGGCTGCGGGGTCGGAGCAGGCAATCCGCTCTTCAGCTACACGATGGCCGGAGCGGCGCTCTGCTTTGCGGTTTTCGGACTAATCCTGCCCAAAAAGACCAATGCGCCGATGATTCCGGGCATGCTGGGGGGCGGTTTTCCCTTTGGCGGGGGCGCGGGGGCGGCGGGGCCGAGTGGGCCGAGTGGGCCAAGCGGGCCGCAGCTCACCGGCAAGCGTCCGGCGAAGGATCAGATCATCGATATCGAGGCCAAAGAGAAGAAGTAGTCCGGTCGAGCAGGCCGCTAAATCCGGAAAATGAGGCCCGCCTGGGCGACGGGGCGGAAATTGTAGGGGGCGAAGAGAACGCCGCTAGTGCAGGGTTCTGCGGTTTCTGAGCAGATCGCGTAGATCTTTTGATCGGCGAGCAGGTCCAGGCCGGCGCCGAGGTAGAGCAGCACCGCTGCAGTTGGCTCGACGAGCAGGCGGACACGGGGGGCAAAGCCCAGGTTTAGGAGCACTGGATCGGCGCGCGTGAGCTCGTGGCGAGTCTCGCAAAAGTCGCCCGAATCATCGACGCAAACCACAGGCGTTCGTGCGGCCATGACGTCGAGAGTGATCCCGAATTCTGCTTCGAGGCCGATCGAGGCCGCCCCATCAGCGACCGCTCGGAGCCGCTGGTAGCCGCCGAGGAGCGTCGCCGGTCGCCGACGGATCTTGCCAAAGACAAGGTCGTCGGTGCCGAGAGGGTAGGGATCGAGCGAGATCGGTGCGGTCACCAAATAGGCGGCGCCTGTGTAGGCGCCGCTCGGCCAGAGGTAGCTGACGGCGAGGTCGAGGCCGCTCTGCCAGGGCACTCTCGGGGCGTAGCGGTTGCCCGTGTAGCCGATCAGAAGGCGGAGCTGGCCCCTGTGCGAAGGGGCTTCGATGTTTTTTTTTGCCGGCTTTGGCGACGCTTTGCGACTGGTTTTGGGCGGCACGGCGAGCGGCTGCGGTGGCTGTCGGCCCGCCCGTGCGCGCAGCAGGGCGTCGAGGGTCGAGCGGGTGATCACGGCGAGCGTATCTAGGTGCGCGGTCTCGCTTGGACTGATTTTGATGCGCCGAGTTCGGACGCTGATCTCGGTTGGGTCGAGGTAGTAGGCGATGAGTTCGTCCTCTTCGCGCTCGATCCACATCGCCGCAACGGCGCCCTCTCGGTTGGTGATCGAGGTCGCGTGTTCGACTCGATCGGGGTGGGAGCCAGGGTCGGCACTGCAGTCGGCAGAAATCGATGCGGGCAGGTCGATGAGTTCGGCTCGGAGTGCCTCGAGGATGTGTTCGACCGCTGCCCGGTCCGCATTTCGCAGACACATGAAGAGCAGGCGAGGGGGCTCTTGTTGATCGGATTCTTGCGGTGCGGGCTCGTTGGGGGCCGCGTGCGCCGATCCTGGTGTTGTGATGGCGAGCGTGAGCGCGAGCAACGAGCCGATCTGCGAGCGTGTCTGTTGGCGCTCTCGTTCGGAGCGCATCGACGCCGTTGATCGAGCCAGTTGCGGTACTGGTGGGGGACTGAGGCGCATGGTCGATCTGCGGCGCGGTCAGCCAGGGTAACGCGAAGGCCTCTGCACGGCGAGAGCGGCCGTTGTTTGGTCAGAGCAGGCTGCTACGATCAGCCGATGTTGATGGGGCGGAGACTCGCGCTTCAAGGGGCCGCAGCGCTCGCCCTTAGCGCTCGTTCGGGCGCCGTCTGGGCTGCCAGCGCTTCACCATTTATCGCGGCTGACGCGGGCTTCTCTGGGGAGGCAGCGCTCGCGATGGCCCTGGCCGGGTTGGGCGGCGCGATCTCAGTCGAGACGGTATTTGAGCTCGCTGCGGTGGATCCCTCGAGGGGGGAGGGTGCTGGCGCGGAGGGCTTGGTCCGGGCGGCGGAGGCTCTCGGTACCCGAGCTTCCCTGTGGATCGCGGAGGTCAAGGGCGAGGCTCCGCGCGAGCTCTGGTCGGCAATACGTGTCCTAATGAGCAGATCCGATGCGTTGCTCATTGAGCTCCGAGGGGGCTCTTTTGTGTTTGTCCGGAGGCTCGCGGGCAGGCGTTTGTGGGTCGACGATCCGCTCACCTCTGGGGGTCGTTTGCTCCGTCGACGGGAGCTCGCGCGGCGCTGGCCGGTGCCGGCAGGGGGCGGTAGGCAGGTGCGCGCCGTGACGATCCGTGCGCCCCTGGGGATCGACGCGGAGCCCCCTCGCAACGGGCGTATCGCAGGCTTGCGCTGTGCGAAGCGGGCGCGCAGCCTCCGGCAAGAGTTGGCGGGTCGCGGCTGGCCTGTCGAAGTTGTCGCTCCTTTTGTGCTCACCGGTGATCTGACGCCGCAGCGGCTGCACGACTACGCAGGATCATTAGTTCGCATTGCGCTCGATCGCCTGCGCGTTGACTTCTTCGCCCGCGATCCGAGCGAGCCCGTCGTCGCCTATCTCTTCGCCGACGATAAGGCCTACCGTCGCAACGCGATCGAACTCTTTGGCGACGAGCCCGAGACGCCCTACGGGTATTTTGATCCGCAGCGACGGGTTTTGGTGATGAACATGGCGACCGGTGGCGGCACGATGATCCACGAGATGGTCCATCCGCTCCTGCGGGCAAATTTTCCGGCCGCCAAGCCCTGGCTCGACGAGGGCTTGGCGTCGCTCTTTGAGCAGAGCCGCGATCGCGAGGGGCACCTCGTGGGCATGCCCAACTGGCGGCTCCCGGGGCTCCATCACGCGCTCCGTACGGCGCAGGCTCCCTCCTTTGCCGAGCTTCTGGTGAGCGATGCGGCGACCTTTTACGGTGAGCGTCGCGGGACCAACTATGCGCTCGCTCGCTACCTGCTCTACTACTTCCAGGAGCGCGGTGTTCTGCCCCAGCTCTGGCGCGAACTCGTCGCTGAGGGGGCGAGTGAGGATGGAGGTCTGCGGGTGATCGAGGCGACCGCGCGGCGCCTCGGGCATCACGACCTTGTCACCTTTCGCCGTGCCTGGGAGTCGTTTACGTTGGCGCTGCACTATCCCTAGGTTGGTAACGGGGATCGGGACGCTCTTCGGCATTGCGGGGTATGCACGGTCGAGCTTCTCGGGTACGCTTCCGCGCCCATGGATGCGCCAATGCCAGATATCGTCGGAATTCACGGAGTCGCCCATGGCGGCCAGGGCGTCGGTCGAGGTGTGGGCGAGGACGCTGACCCTCGGACTTGGTTGGTCGAGGGGGCGTTGCCGGGTGAGCGCGTCACCGCGATCCGTTTGCGCGAGGCGAAGAGGATGATCCGCGGCGAGACCGACGAGATTCTGGTTAAGTCGCCCGCCCGAGTGTCGCCACCGTGCTCCTACGCTGCGAGCTGCGGTGGTTGCAACTGGCAGCACGTCGATCCGGCGGCGCAGTTAGGGCTCAAGCGAGAGATCGTCAACGGCCAACTCCGTCAACTCAAGGTCGAGGTGAATCACGCCTACGCCAGCCCGCAGCCGCTCGGTTATCGTCGGCGTGCGCGTCTCCACTACAGCAAGGAGAGCGGCACGTTTGAGCTCGGCTTTCGTCGTCAGTACTCGCATTCGATCGTCGATCTCGACCATTGCATGGTGCTCGACGGGCCGCTTAATCGGGCATTGGAGCGCCTTCGGGGCGTCGCTGACGTGTTGCCGATGCGGGGTGAGGTCACGGGGCTGAGCGACGGCACTCGGGCGATCCTCGGGCTCCCTGGGGTCGCTCCGAGCGAGGCTCTTGACGTCGCGTTCCGTGAGCGGGCCCTCGACGAGACCCTGGTGGGCATCGCTCTTCGCGGCCGTCGAAAGCGGCACAGCGTTGGCGTGACCTCGATGGCGATCGACGGCGGCGATGGCATGATCTCGATGGCCGCGGGGCCCTTTGTGTTCACTCAGGCCCAGGCCGAGCAAAACGCAGCGCTTATCCGTCACGTTGTCGAGGCCGCGCGGCCTCGCAGCAAGCGGGTGCTCGAGCTCTTCGCTGGCGCTGGTAATTTTACCCGCGAGCTCGCACGTCATGCCTCGGGTGTCTGGGCTCTCGACGACAGCCGCGAGTCGATCTCCTACCTGCGGGCGCTCGCCGAAGAGTGGAAACTGCCGGTCAACGCCAAGCACGGCAAGGCCGAGAACCTGCTGCCAAAGATCGCCCGCAACGAAACGACCTACGACATCACGGTGCTCGATCCGCCGCGTCGGGGGCTCGGTCGTGTGGGCAGCGTCGCCGTCGCGAAGATCACGCGCGAGCGGATCGTCTATGTCGCCTGCGACCCCTCGACCCTAGCCCGCGATCTCCAGGCCATGGTTGAGGGCGGTTTTCGGATCACCGACATTTCGATCTTTGACTTCATGCCGATGACCGCCGAGATCGAGGTCGTCGCGACCCTCGAGGCGACCTGAGCCGTGAGCGATCCGGTTAAGGCGTTGGTGCGAGCGATCGCCGACGGTCGCCTGGCACCGGTTTACGTACTCTACGGCGACGAACCTGCGGCGATCCGCGAGGTTGTCGACGCCCTCCGCGAGGCGGTGATACCGGCGGACGATGCGACCGCACAGTCGATGTCGGCGTTTAATCACGAGCGTTTTGACGGCGCCGATGTGCGCTCGGCTTCACAGGTGCTCGAGGCCTGCGCGCAGGTGCCGATGCTCGCCGCTCGTCGACTGGTGGAGCTCCACAATCCCGATGATCTCGGCCGGGGAAGCCGCAGCGACGACGGTCCCACCTCCACCAAAGAGAAGGCGATCGACGCGCTCGCGGCGTACATCAAGTCGCCGAGCCCGACGACGGTGCTGGTGATCTCGGGCACCTCGATCGACGGCCGCTCAAAGCTCGTATCGACGGCCAAGCGGGCCAAGCAGGCGCACGCTCAGAAGTTCGAGGGTTTTAAGCGCGACGATGACGCCCGGCGCATGGTGATTTCCGAGGCGGCAGATCGCGGGCGGCAGCTAGGTGATGAGGCGGCGCACGTGCTGATCTCGTCGGTGGGCACCGGTCGCACAGAGATCCTCGAGGGTCTTGATCGGGTGCTTCTTTACGCCGGCGAGCGCACGCGTATTGGTGTTTCGGATGTACAGGCGGTGATCGCCCAGACCCGGGAGGTCGATATCTTTGCGATCACTGACGCGGTCGGTCGCGGCGATCACCGGGAGGCGCTCAAGCTGCTCGCGCAGATCTTTGCCGCCGGCGAGAAAGACACCAGCCTAGCGCACAGGCTTTTTGCGCTGCTGACCCGACAGATCCGCCTGGTGATGAGCGCCAAGGCCAACGAGGGTCGCTACAGCCAGGTCGCTGACGTGCCGCCTTTTCTCGTGCGAAAGATCGAGTCGCAGGCGCGGGGGTTCTCGATGCAGCGTCTACAGGCCGCCTACGCTGGTTTGGCGCGTCTCGACTACGACCTCAAGGGCGGCTCTCACATCGCTTACAGGGCGCCTTATTTGGCGCTGCAGCGTTGGATCCTCGAGACCTGCGGAGCCCTGCCTGGGGTCGACCCGCGGCGCTGAGCGTGCAGGCTCGGTCCGTGTAGGACGAACCAATGACGAAGAGCGCCCGCTGGTTGCCCAGCGAGCGCCCCTTCGCTCCACCCGAGTGGGTGTCTAGGCTGAAGCCGCCTGATTCATCGCCACAGTCAGGCGAGAGATGTAGCGGGAGGCGGTGTTGATGTGGATGACGCCCTTGGACCGGGCCTTGTCGATCGCCTGGATGGCGAGGGGCAGGCTGGTCCTGGCCGCGTTGAGGTCCTCGGCCGCGAGGGCCTTACGGACGCGCTTGATATAGGTGCGCATCGTGCTGAGGTGGAGCAGGTTGCGCTCCCTCCGCTTGAGGCGTTGACGATTTCTTTTCTCTGCCGATTTGTGATTAGCCACGCGCTTCTCGCTCGTAGGTTCGGGTGGGCGGCTTTTGTGCAGCGAGCGCGGGGGGCTTGTCAAGCTGCTTTCAAGCGGCCAACCTCACCGCCGCGCATGCGAGCCCCGATGATCACCGCCCACATTTCGATGTCCTGGCCCATGTCCTGGCCGATGGTCGGGCACGCGCTTATTGCGCGGTGTGGCCGCGGGGGCGTTCTCCTCTCGGTGTTTCTTTTCAGCGCCTGCGTCTTTACGCCGCCGCCACCCCTGCCGGAGGAGCAAGCAGCGGCCGAAGAAGCCGAGGCCGTCCGTCTAGCGGGCCTGCGCACGACGCCAGTGGCTCCTGCTGAGGCCGAGGGTACCGAGGGTGCCGCCATGGGAGGGGGCCAACCTGCGGCCGATCCTGCGCGCTACAAGGCCGGTGAGGTCGCCGAGGTCGGCATGTCGGAGACCGAGATGCGGGCTTTTAACACCGCACAGGGTGACCCCAAGGGGGGCGTCTACAGCCTCGAGGAGGCGCTCGAAGGCCTGCCGGACACGGGCACGCTTTGGGTTGAGTTTGTGACTTCGCGCGGGGTTCTCAGCTGCGAGCTCTTCGAGAACGAAGCGCCCAACACCGTCGCAAATTTTGTCGGCTTGGCCCGCGGGTCGCGTCCCTTCCGGCGGGGCGGCGAGTGGGTCACGGGTCGCTACTACGACGGCGTGATCTTCCACCGGGTGATTCCTGGGTTCATGATCCAAACCGGTGACCCGACGGGCACGGGCACGGGCAACCCCGGCTACGTGCTGCAGGACGAGATCGATCCGACCCACACCCACGATGACGCAGGTGTGTTGAGCATGGCCAATCGGGGGGCTGGCACCGGCGGCGCCCAGTTTTTCATCACCCTCGGGCCGACGCCGCATCTCGACGGCAAGCACACCGTCTTTGGCCGTTGTGACGAGGCCGGAGCGGACCTCGCGGATGACATCGCCCTGGTGCCCCGCGATCCAAACGACAAGCCGCTCGATCCCGAGGTCATCGAGACCGTGCGGATCGTCCGTCGCTGATCGAGCCGTCGGTCGACATTGCTAAACGCTCGCCGACGAGACGATCTGTTTCTTGAGGCAGCAGAGATGGGGCGGCGTTACCCGTGCCGATCACGAGCCAAAATAGTAGGTCGTTGTCAGCCCGAGGTAGATCGAATTGGACATCGGCCGACCGGCGGCTGCCGGTGTCAGGCCGAACCAACCGAGTTCAGGACCCAGGCCGAAGCCGCCGCCTCGCCGCGGTCGAAGGCGTGCTGCTAGCGGGAAAAATTCGTAGCGTGCGGAGGCTTTGAAGGCGGCGCCACCGAAGCCGCTGCGGTCTTCGATGCCCTCCTCTCGGACGGCTCCGCCACCGACGCCAAAGCCTAGGTGCAGCGAGAGTGGTCGCTTGGGCATCGGTAAAAAACCGACGTCGATCAGCAGGGCGCCCTGACCGACCCGTTGGTTTGTGCGGTAGGCGAGCTCGCCGGTCAGCTCGATGCCGATCGTCATCCAAGGGTAGACGACCTCGCCAGCGCGGAGGCTGCCGCCGGGGCCGACGAAGACTCCGGCAGCGTCGAGGATGCGGACACGGGCGAAGGTGAGGGGCACATAGGCGGTGAGGCCGACATAGATGCCGTCGACACGGGGGGGTAGGATCGCCGGAGCTGCGTCGGTGGTCTTTGCGTC
>CAYYUP010000001.1:183043-312025 GCA_964474905.1 uncultured Nannocystis sp.
GCGGGCTCGGCTGGGGACGCGGAGTTGCTCACGGCAGCGGCCGGAGCTGCGGGCTCGGTTGGCGGTGCGGAGTTGCTTGCGGGGGCGGTCGGAGCCGCGGGCTCGGAGGAGGCGGTTGCCGGAGCTGTGGCGGCATCGGTCGGGGGTTTAGCGGAGGCCTGTGTCACCGGTTCGGGCGTGGCCTTGGCGGCGGGCGCATCGGTCGGAGTCGCGGGTTCGACGCTCTGGAGCGAGGCCGTTGCGGGTCGTGCCCCGCCCAGGAGCGTCAGGGCGAGTGTCAGGACGAGCGGGGACCAGGGCGAGGACGTCTGGGGTCTCCAAAGACGCCGAGGGGAGCAGGCGAGCGGCACGGCGAGAAGGATGGAGCAGGCGAGCGCTCCGGGGCAAGTTCGCTTCGGGCGCAAGCTGGGCGCTCGGCTCGCGAGCGCAGGGGAATTTCGGGCTTGTTTCGGTTTTGGCGCAAGCTGGGCGCAGTCTGGGCGTTCGGCTTGCGAGCGCATGGGATCACCGCTTATCGTCGCGCGGCCCCCGAGATGACGGATAAATTCACTCGCCTCGTAGAGATCCTCGGCAGCATGGCCCTAGGCGGTGCCCTGGTGGCTATTGGCTACGAACTCGGGGCATCGAGTCGGGGCCCTGCGCCCGAGACTGAGAGCGCGCAAGATCCCGACGGGCTCGCAGCTGTAGAGATCGACGAGCGCGAGCATGCTGCCGACGGGGGCGAAGCTGCGAGTCTCGAGCCCGATGCGGAGCGGAGCCCGAGTGAGCCGGAGAGCCCGGGGGCGGACCCCAAAAAGAAGGAGCCCCGCGCGGATCTACCGACCTGGATGACGGCCGATCCCGACGATGGCTATCTGGGCTTTCCGCCGATTTTCGACCGTGAGGGTGCGGAGCCGAGCGGCGATGATCTCGAAAAGTACCCAAAGCACGGTCTGGTGACCAGTCCCGCGGTGGTGCTGCGCGAGCGTGTGGACCTGTCGTCGCCGATCATCGGCATCCTGCGCGCTGGCACCCGTGTCCGCGTCGACGCCGAGCTGAGCTACGGCGGCCATTGCACGAAGGGCTGGCATCGGGTCTATCCGCGCGGTTGGATTTGCCTGCGGGCCGGTATTTCGATCGCCGACGAGCCGCCGGACGACGGCATCATCAACATTCCCAAGCCAAAGCTCGACGCGTCGCTTCCCTACAAATACTGGCGGGTCAACCACGACGGCACGCCCTTTTTTCACCGCTTGCCCTCCTTTGGCGAGCAGGACCGTGCCGACGAAGCGGCCAAAATGTGGATCGCGGAGCACGGTCGCGAGCCGATGCCCACCCATCCTGCGCAGCGCCCCTCCGAGGTGCCAGCGGTGGTCAAGGAGTACCTCAACGCGGCGTATTACGTGACCGTCGCTGGTGAGGCAGTAAAGAGCGAGCGTCGCTTTCTCCGTACTCTGCGCGGCGTTTACGCCCGTAAGTACCAGCTCGGGCAAAAGAAGGGCTCGACCTTTAAGGGGCAGGTTTTGCCAAACGGCGCTGACGATCTGCCGCTCTACTGGGTGGTCCGTGAGACCGGCATGAAGCGGCGCGAGGCCGAGGGCTCCGATGTGCTTGTCGACGCCGAGGTGCCGGCGGTGCGTCACACACTCCACCCGTTCAAGCGCAAGGTCATGATCGGCGTGCACCCTCATTGGGAGGATGCCGACGGCAATTTGATGCGCGAGTACGCGGTCGCCAAGGCCTCAAAAATCCGCCGGCCGCCGGGTGTCCGCGAGAACGAACATTGGGTGCACATCGACCTCTCCGAGCAGACCCTCGTGGCCTACGAGGGGGACGTGCCGGTGTTCGCGACCCTGGTGTCGACCGGCAAAGAGGAAGGCATGACGCCGATCGGTGTGCATCGGTTGCAGAGCAAGCACATCGCCACATCGATGCGCGATCAGCCGATCGAAGAGGACGCTTATTCGATCGAAGACGTGCCGTGGACCCAGTACTTCCACAACAACGTCGCCCTGCACGGGGCTTTTTGGCACGGCGGTTTTGGGCTGGTCCGCAGTCACGGCTGCGTCAACCTTTCGCCGAGTGATGCTCGCTGGCTCTTCGGACATACTGAGCCGGCGCTGCCCTTGGACTGGCACTCGGTGTCGCCCGGGCTCGGCGGCTTTGGTCGCGGCTCCGCGGTTGTGATCACGAAGTAAACTGTCGGTCGAGAGCCTTCGCCCGGCGACAAACCTGCGCTCGTAGCTTTTGAGGGGGCATCTCCGATGCGCGTTACGGGCTCCCCGCAGATGTGCAAAGATTGGCCACTTCTGACCTAGGACCGATCTATGACGACATCGAAGTTCGCGATCTCCAGCATTCTCCTTGTGGCCTCGGCTTTCGCCTGTTCCAGCGGCCAGGGGTCGACCGATTCGGCTACAGACAGCGCCTCTACCGGGATCACTGTCAGCACGTCGGCCACAGCGACGGCCACCCTGACCGGCAGCAGCGGCAGCGGCAGCGCGACTGATTCGAGCAGCGGCAGCAACTCTGCGTCAGCGACGATGGGCACCAGCGGGACGACGACCGAGTCGACTGGTGTCGTGACGATGACAGATCCGACCAGCTCGACGATGGGCTCGACGATGGGCACGACGGTCGATCTGACAGGCAGCTCGAGCTCCTCCTCGACCACCGGGCCCGATCTCATCTGCAACCCCGGCGAGGTGCAATGTTCGACCGAGACTGCCTACGAGTCCTGCGCCGATGATGGTCTGAGCTGGGGTGACCCGGTCGAGTGCGATGACAAGAACGTCTGCAGCTCTGGCGCCTGCGTCAGCCTTTGCGCCAAGGCCGAGGACGACCTCTCATCGATCGGTTGCGAGTACTACGGCATCGATACCAACAACGATCCGGTCGAGAACTACGACTCGCAGCCTTATGCGATCGTAGTCTCGAATGTCGACTCGCAGTACAGCGCGAACGTGCAGGTGCAAGTGCACGACGGCAACCAGTGGAACACGATCCAAGAGGCGATGATCGGCCCCAAGATGCTCCACCAATTCGGTGTGCCCGATCGCCACGTCAACTACACAAATATCAACCCGCGCGGCGCCTACAAGGTCGTCTCCGACGTGCCGCTGATCGCCTACCAGTTCCAGCCGGTCAACGGTCAGAGCTCATTTACCAGCGACGCTTCGCTGCTGCTGCCGCGCAGCACCCTCGACAAGTACTACTACGTGCTCGGCTGGGGCGAGCCGAGCTTCGGCGCGGCTCAGATCAACATCGCCGCCACCGAGGACGACACGCATATCGAGATCACCTCGACGACTGCCGTCACTGCCGGCGGTGGCATCCCGGCGATCGCCGCGGGCCAGACAGTCGCGCTGCCGGTGCTAAACGAGGCCGACGTGATCCAGCTCGACTCGCCCTCGGCTGAATTTTCGGGGAGCTACATCACCTCCGACAAACCGATCTCGGTTTTCTCGACCCATTGGTGCGCGAACATCCCGACCCAGGGCTGCTGCTGCGACCACCTCGAGGAGCAGATCTACGGCCTCCAGACCTGGGGTACCTCGTACGTCGCTGCGCGTTGGCCGGTGCGCTCGCAGGGCAAGCAAGAGGCCTCTTACTGGCACCTCTTTGCTTCTGAGGACAACACGTCGGTGCATATCGACGCTCACGCCGAGGTCACCGGCATCGGCATGCCCGACTTTACGATGGCCAAGGGCGAGCTTATCGAGTTCGCGGTCAGTGGCAGCGTTGGCAACCCCGGTGATTTTTACATCGAGGCGGACAAGCCGATCTATCTCATGCAGTACATGAGTTCGTCGTTCCAGGTCAGCGGCGTCGGCACCGATAAGGCTGGCGATCCGGCGATGGCCCAGGCGGTACCCGTCGAGCAGTTCCGCAAGGATTACGTGGTACTTGTGCCGAGCAACTGGAACCTCGATTGGATGGTGCTCACCAAGAAAACCGGCTCGTCGATCACCCTCGACGGTGCGATGGTCGATCAGGGCGCCTTTGTGCCGGTCGGTCCGGGCGGCGATCCAAGCGAGTGGGAGGTCGGCCGCGTGCCCGTCGCGGATGGCGTGCATACCCTCGATGGTGATCAGCCCTTCGGTGTCATCGTCCTGGGCTACGATTCGTACGACTCCTACGCCTATCCGGGCGGGCTCGATCAAAAGCAGATCAACCCGCAGTAGTGGTGCTCTGGGGCGTAGCTGCGTTTTGAGCGTGGCTGCGCGCTAGGTAATTGGCGTTGGGCGTTGAGCGCTGCGGCGATGCGTTTCAAAAACTGCAACCGAGCCGCAACGACGTGCGCTCGTGGTCGATCTTGGGGCCATGAGCAGTCCTTCTCCCTCCGAATTGTCGCTACAGCACCCGGTGAGGCTTCGCTACACTGAGTCTGTCGCCTCTGCGCTACCCTTTATGTCTCGGCCAACTATTAGGCTCCTGGTCACGGATCTCGACAACACGCTCTACGATTGGGTCGGGTTCTTCGCGAGTGCTTTTAACGCGATGGTAGACACCGCACTGCCGATCCTGAGTGTTGGCCGTGACACGCTGCTAAACGAGCTTCAGACCGTTCATCGGCGCCACAAGGACTCCGAGCATCCGTGGTCTTTGGTTGAGACTCGTTGTGCGATCGAGCGTTGGCCGCAAGCCGATCGAGCCGAGCGCAAGAGGCTGCTCGACCCAGCCTTTCATGCCTTCAATCGAGTTCGAAAGGCTCGATTGACCCTCTATCCAGGCGTCCAGGACACATTGGCGACTTTGCACGCTCGTGGCGTCCCGATTCTCGGCCACACAGAGGCGTCGACGGTGAGCGCTGTGGATCGTGTCCAGCGTCTTGGTCTTGCGTCTTTTCTTGACCGACTCTACGCCGCAGATGTTGGTGTTCCGGCAACAGATGCACCTCTCGAGGTGGTGCCCGTTCCGCGTGAAATCCACAAACCTAATCCTCGAGTGCTTGCGGAGATTTGCGAAGGTCTCGGCATTGAGCCGGAGCAAGCCCTCTATGTCGGCGACAGCATTTCCCGCGATGTCGGCATGGCGCAGCAGATCGGGATGCACACCGCCTGGGCTGCCTACGGTACGCGTCATCTTGCGGAGGATTGGGCGACCCTTGTTCGGGTGACACACTGGAGTGCAGAGGATGTCGAGCGGGTCGCGACGGCGCGCGAGCGCTTCGGCATGTGTGAGCCGGATGCGTCGCTCGAGAGCTTTTCGGAGCTGCTTGAGCACTTCGAATTTGTGGGCGCGGGTGTCGACGAGATGACGAGGACCGCATGAGCGCTGAAAGGTTGATTCTCTTCCGTTACCGCGACCTCTTGAGCCCAGATACCCTCGGCGCGCATCGGCGAATCATCGATGAGAAGGGCGATTGTTGGTGGGGATGGTGGCGACGCCCATCCGAGGATGTCCGCGAGGATGTTTGGGACTGGCTGCAAAAGAAGATCGAGCAGGAAACGAGCGTTCAGATCGCATTCTTCAATTCTGCTCCAGAAGAGGATACGGGCGGAGGTTTGGTTCACTTCGCTACGCTGACAGAGCTCATCAAACCCAAGGAGAAGTTACTTGCGCCATCGGTTCCAGAAGGGGAGCAAGATCGCGTTCCAAAGTACTACCGCGAGACGCCTTTTAGCTCAGCGTGGATGAGGCTTTCGGCGATACGTACGGAGCCCGTAATTGGATTCTTTAAGGAGTACGCCTACCGGTGCTCGCCCGAGAGCAAGGGCATTGCTCCCAGAACTCTCAAACGTTTTGCAGACAAGCTCGTAGTTGATGCCGATGAACTCCGTTCGATGGATACGACCATCTGGGAGCTGCGAACGGCCAAAAAGGACGACCTGGACGAGAAGATTGTGCTTGCGAGTGCACAGGTTTCAAAGCCGCTCAGTGATCAGCCGATTCCTCTAGAGAGCCCCTACATTCTGCATCTTTCTGATCTCCATTTTTCTCCTTCGGAAACGAAAGGGGGGCACCGGTGGAATCTCATTGGCGAGGGGAGTTCGACTCTGGCCGCCGGGATCAAGAGTGGTCTCGGAGACGTGGAAATCGGACTTGTCATCATCTCGGGTGACATCACCAACCGGGCCGCGAAGTCCGAGTTTTACGAGGCGTTTCGCTTTATCCATGCGCTGCTGGGAGCGTATGGGCTTGGTCCCGAGCACCTGCTGATGATTCCAGGCAATCACGACATCGCTTGGACGGAGACGAAAGAGTGGAAAGACGGCGAGAAAATTACCCAGGCGCCGGACGAAGCGACAGAGGAGTACAGGAGCTTCTACCGGCGTGTGTTCCGGCATAACGAGGACCCGAAGCTGAGCATGGCGAGACGCTACGTGTGTGCGAACGGGCTAATACTCGAGGTTGGTGGGCTGAATTCCTCGGCGCTCGAGTCCGGCAAACATTGGCTTTCAGGGATGGGTCGTGTGGCCGATCGAGCCATCGCGGAGGTCAAGAATGCGTTGGGCTGGACGGAAAATCAGTCGCTCGCGCTTCGCTTACTAGTTCATCACCACCACATGACGGCGACCGAGAGCGTCCTGCCTGCGGATGAATATTCGCGTGGTTTTGGCATTGCCCACGACGCCAAGCAGACCCTGCGCGAGGCCGCGAGTTGTGGCGTACAGCTGATCCTCCACGGTCACCGCCATCAACCCTATCTCGGTGTGCAGCGGGTCTATCCGGAGCTTGAGAGTGGAGTGGCGGAGTCGGCACTCGGCGAGGTTGGAATTGTTGGGGCTGGAAGCGCGGGCTCGAACGGGGTGCGAAACAACTGGAATTTTTTCAACTTGATCGAGATCAAGTCCAGTGAACTTGTCCTGAGTATGTATGGCGCTCAATCTCAAGCGAATAAGCGCGGGGACTTCAAACGCAAGGGTCGCTGGGGTGCGACGCTCGAGATCCGCGATGGGTCACTCGAGATCTCCGAGTGGTGGAAGCCGAAGCCGGAGCCAACCCTCTAAAACGTAATCCCGACATCAAAGACAAAGCGGCCATTTGGATCGTCGGTTGCGTGCACGTTGCCGGGGGCGATCGAATTGGGCAGCAGCACGGCGTAGCCGAGGGCGGCGGTGACGATTCGGATGTCCCACTTGAGGAAGTTGATGCCGGCGCTGCGGCGGAAGTCGCGGGAGAAATCGACGCCCGACCATTTTTGAGTGAGCACTCCGAAATCAAAGAAGACCGAGTGGGCCAGCTTGCCGCCGAGGAAGTCGCGGACCGAGATGATCTGAAGGGCGAGGGTCGCGAGGGCCCGGATGTGGCCGCCCTGGGCGGTGTAACTCAGGCGTTGCACTCCGCTGCCCTGGTCGATGGTCTCGATGTCGACGAGCATGGTCTCGGGGGCGACACCGCGGATCCCCAGGTCGACTGTGCCGCCGCCGAAGTAACGCCAGACCTCGGGGATCGAGGTGGTCTTGGCTCCGGGTAGTGCGGCGATCGGCAGCGCGTGGCCGTAGCGCAGGGCGTAGCGCAGGCTGAGGCGGTTGTCGGTGAGCGGGATCGGGATGAAGTGTTGCCAGGAGGTCTCGGCTCGGATCCACCAGTCGAGGCCGCCGAGGTAGGGCGAGGCGATCATCACGTCGATGCTGGCGATAAAGCCGTCCTCGGGATTGAAGGGGTTGTCCTCGACGTTGGTGTAGACGACCCCGGATTGCAGCGCGCCGGTGCGGTCGGTGACGATGCCGTCGCGCCGGTTGATGACGAGGCCGTCGGCGGCGGCGGTCGGCTTGACGATGTCTTTGGCGATGTTGCTCTTTTGGATCAGGTAGCCGACGTAGGTGCGGACTTGCCGGGTGATCGGATAGGTCAGGCTGAAGTTGCCGAGGGCCGAGACGATGGCCCCGCGCGCGGGCGTCAGGCGCTGCTGGATCTGTCCCGAGAGCTGGAGGGTGAGCGGAGAGCCGAGGACCCGCTGGCGGATAAGTGAGGCCCGGGCGCTGCGCTCGTAGCACTCGAGGCCGGCGCAAATGCCGAGGAAGGGCACCGATGCCGGTAGCGACGAGGTGTCGACGCCAAAATGACCAGCAAAGTCGAGATCCCAGCCGGTGCCGAAGAGGTTGGGAAAGGAGGGGCGCAGGAAGACGTAAAAGGGGTCGAGGGTGGCGAAGCCGAGGCCGTAGGTCAGTGCCATCGAGATGTCTTTGGCCTCGCGGATCTCGACGACGTGGTGGACCGTGCAGGCCTCTTGGGTGGAGTCGAGTTCGCAGCCGACCGGGTAGGGGGTGATCGAGATCGAGCTGGCGGTGCCGGTGCCGTCGATGCGGGTCTGCGAGTCCTGGACCTTGAGGGCGTTGTACTCGTCGCCTTCGCCGAAGGAGAGCTCGCGGCGAAGCACGTAGGCGCGAGTCTTGAAATTACCGCGGAGCAACGTGTCGCCAAACACCCCGCGGCGGCCTTCGTAGACGCTGATCTCGGCGCCGACTTCGACCGCTGTGCCCGATCGATAGGCTGTGCACATGCCGACGTCGGGATCGGTGAGCCGGCGAGCGGAGGCCACCAGGTGCTCCTTGCCGCCGATAGGTTCGCGGTAGATCCAGCGGACCTCAGCGTCGGCGAGGGGAAAACCGCTGCCCTGGTAGTTGTTGACGATCGCCTGCTCCGCGTCGCGGGCGAGCACCGAGGTCACGGGGATGCCGCCCGCTCTGGGGTCACCGTCGCGGCGCAGAGCGGTGTCGTTGAGCATGCGCTTTGTGCCCCAATTGCCAGATGTCGAAAAGGGCAGGTTTGAGACATCGCGGTTGCCAGAGATCGGCACCTCGAGGTAGCGGACCCGCTCGGTACGCCTGGCGGTGAAGACCCGGGGTCCAGGGTCGACGGTGATGCGCACGTAGAGGCGGGCCCGCGATTGCTTGCGCAGAGCCACGAGGCCGGCGGCGTTAAAATCTCGTTCGGCCCACACCGGTGTCGGCGGTTGCGCGAGGATGCTCGGCAGGTCGACGACGGCGTGCTCCCCGGGGTGGTTGAGGCCATCTCGCCAGAAGCCGACCTTGACCTCCGCGTTGGCACAGGGGTAGCCGCGGGTCTGATAGGCGGTGATCAGTGCGTTCAGATCCTCGGCGATCGCGGTCTCGGAGAACGAGCCGCCGCGGGTGGTCGTCCGGGCCCGATTGAATTCGCGGCGGATGTCGGAGGCGACCTCGGGCGGTACGCCGACGCCGATCGTCAGATCGACCGAGCGCACGTTTACCTTAGGTCCCTGCTCGATCACGAAGTAGAGGCCCGAGGGCGCACTCTGCCCGAATTCCTCGAAGCGGCCTTCGATCGTCGCGAGCAGATAACCCTTGGATTGCAGGAAGGCGCGCAGGTTGGCGGCCTCGCGCTGGGCGCTCTGGGCATTTGGCGACTCGCGGCGACGAAAGAGGGAGAGTTCGGAGAGCAGGCGTTTGTTGCTGAAGGTGCTCTCGCCAAGGAAGGAGACCCGCACACCGCGATCGAGATCGATGGTGACGGTCAGCGGCAGGTGCGGATCGTCGGGGACCTTGGTGGGCTCTAGGTCCTGGTAGGAGGTCCGGATCTGGACGTCGGGGTAGGGCAGCTCGAGGGCGCTGCGGTTGGAGCCCGAGCGGAGGATATTTGTACTCGGCTCGGCGTAGCGCTGTTCGGCCCGATCGAGTGCGGTCTCGATATGAGTCCGGGTGATCCGCGAGGGGAAGGGCGTCGCCTTGACCCTGGGCATGAACGTTCGGCGGATCCAGCGGTGATCGACGCTCGGCACATTCCCCTTGATCTTTAGGTCCCGCGGTCTGACCCGGTACGCGGGGCCCTTATCGATGTAGATATGGAGGTCGACCTCGTCGCTGGAGCGGCCGCAGACTAGGGTCATGCGGGCGTCACCGTGTAGATAGCCGCGGTCGAAGAGGAAGCGGTCGAGGCGGCTGAGCTCGTCGCGCTCCCATTGCAGGCAGGCCAAATCGGCGCTGTTGCAGATCTGTGGCAGACGATCCGAACTGATCTCGGAGGGCTCGACACAGTCGCCGTAGGCGAGGGCACCCGGGCGCGCGTTGACGCTGAGTTCGCGCTGGATGTCGCTCTTTGAGAGCGGGATGTTGTCGTGCACGCGGACCCGGCGAATGCTTCGGCCGGGCGTGACCTGGATGACGAGTTCGCCGGGCGCGACCGGATAAAAATCAGCGCGGTAGCCGAGTTGCTGGAGCTTTGCGGCGATCCAGGTTGGGCTCAAGTTGCCAGGTGCGAGGCCGATGATCTCGGCAAGACGGGCGCCGCTGTCCCCTTTTAGGAAGGCGCCGTCGATCGAGACCCGATCGATGTTAGCGAAGAGAAGCCCGCGCTCATCGGTGCCGAGTGCGGGTCTCGCTAGCACTTCGAGGGTGAGCGATCCGGTGGGTACCAGGACGATCACAAAGCCTTCGACCGCGGTTTTCTCGAGCACGTAGCGGAGGAGCCCCGGGTCCGGTGGGGCAGTGCCCTGGAATGCGTTGCCGTTGATCGTCGTCGCGCAGGCGAGACCCCGGATCGTCTGGCTCGACTGTCGGGGGCCGATGCGAAAACCGGCATCAGAGAGGCTCTCTAGGGCCTTATCGAGGGGCGCCAAGGGGTCGGTGGCGGCATTGCCAAAGGCGCAGCGGGAGTCATCGCCTTGGGAGTCGCTCGCCCCGGAGTCGGCTCTGTTGGCGTCACTTGGGGGCGGATTTGGGTCGCTGATTTTGTCGTTGTCTGGGTCGCCCTGATCAGTCGCGCCTGCGTCTGCCGGGGCTGCCTGCAGCGGGCGCGTCTCGAGGCTGATGAGCAGCGCGCACAGAGCCCCCGCGAGGGCGCTCAGGGGAGCAGGCGAGCGCCCCCGTCTCGCGAGCGCCTGCGGGTCAGCGGAGGCTTGGGAGCTTATGGTCAAGGCGGAGCTCGAGCGATTGTTGGCGCAGGGGATCGAAGATGATGCGTTCGTTGAAATAGGAGCGTGTGCTGTCGCGGAGCTCGAGGGTGGCGGTGTCGAGGATTTTGAGGCGGATCCGCCAGTTGGAGGAGTTGCGGAGGAGCAGGCCCGGGTAACCGCGAGTGTAGCCGGCGCCAACGCTGAGGCTGCCCCACTCGGTGCGGAACCACGGACGCGGTGTTTCGGCGTCGATTTCGATGCCGTACTGCCCCAGGCGAAGGCCGATGTCGGGCACGTAGGGCGCGGCTTTGGGGGCGGACTCTTGGATGTAACGATCGAGCTTGAGTTCGGTGAGCGAGCCGACGAGCCCGATCGGTTTGCCGAGTAGGCCACCGCCACCGGTCCGGCGAACGCCGCTGGTATCGGCGACTTCACGGCTACCTGCACCAAGAACCAGGTAGTCGACACACTCACGAGTGGTGCGCTGTCGGGTTCGGGTATCGCCTTGGACGATGCACTGCATGTTGATCGCGTCGAGGGTGCCGCTTAGGCGTACGGACATCTGCCGCGGCTGTCCTTCGATGTAGATCGGATCTTGGCGGGTGGCGAGAACATCGACCTGGCTCGCCTCAAAGTCATTTTCGAGGGTGACTTTGCCGTATTGGATGTCGAACGCGGAGCCGAGGATGGTCAGGTCGAGCACGCCGGTGCCGACGTCGATTTTGCCCGAGAGTGCCGGATCGCTGTAGGTACCGCCGATCGCGATCGCGACCTGGCCCTCGACGCCTTTCATCACGTTGTTGTCGACCCGGACGGGCGCGCTTGTGCGGAGCTGGAGCTCCAGCTGCATGTCGCGGAGCAGGCTTGGCGGCGGCGACTCTGGGGCTGTGCTTGGGTCTGCGAAGGAGAGCACCTTGACGCCCTCTTGAGCGTCGCGGATCCAGCGGGAGCGCTCGACCAGGATTTCGCCGCGGAGGATCAGGCCGTCCCGGCCCTCGAGGAGCATGTCGTCACTCGAAATGGTCGCGAGCAGCTCGGGGCGCCCGGAGTTGTCAAACTGCTTGTAGGCGACCTCGTCGAGGGACACGTGCAGGCGGGCGTCGGAGATCTGATCGAGATCGGGAGAGAGCACCACGTGGCCCCATGCGGCCGCTCGCCCGCGCTCGCCGAGCTTGAGCCTGAGCGCGGAGCTTGGTGCCGAGCTGGCGGCGGCACCCTGACGTCCGCCGATGAACGCTGCGTAGCCATTCTGTCCTCCAGGACAGGGATCGCTGGCGGAGCAGCGCACGAACTCGGTGATCCCGCGGGTCAGTGTGAAGGGTTCGATCTCGGCGATCGCGAGGGTGCCGTGGAAGGCTTCGTCGCCGAGGCCGACGGTCATGCGCAGGGCATCGATCTCGAGCTGGTCGGCGCTTTGACCTGCGACGAAGAAAGAGGCGACATCGAGGGATCCAGAGGCCCTTGCGAAGACATCGGGCAGCAGATCTGCGATCAGGATGCCGTCGATGACACCGCGGGCCGCGACCGCGTAATTGCCGGCGCAGGGTCCCGCGAACGTGTAGTAGGTCGACTCGCGGCCGTCCATCGAGAAGTCGCCAAAATCGATCTCCTGGCCGCTGACTTTGAGGGTGCCAGAGGGAAAAATGTGATCGCCGGAGATCTTGACGAGGAGGGTTGGCACATCGATCGACCAGGGCTGCTCGCCTGCCTTGACCCCGAGGCTGAGCGGGACCTTGTTGGTTGGAATGTCGACGCTACCCTCGATCACGGGATCGCTGAGATGGCCGTGCAAGGCGAGATCGATCGCGACCTCGCCGGAGAGTGAATCGATGCCCTCGGGTTTGAGGAAGGGGGTGAGGGCCGAGAGCGCCAAGTTGCCGCGGAGGTACGCAGTGGCCCCTTCGACGTTGCGCACGCGATCCTGGGCCCGTTGGCTCGAGGTCTTGCACTCGAGCTCGTCACCGCCGGTGAATGCCGGCTCGGAGATGTCGATATCGCCGGTGATCGTCAGTTCGTGGTTGCCGTCGCCGCCGCTTTGCAGGATCCAGGGCGCGGCAATGCGGATCTCGGAGCCGTCGAGGGTGGCGACCAGGCTGGTCGTCGAGCAAAGCGAGGTCGAGTGGGCACAGGGATCGGCGGTCTCGACCCCGCGCTCGTGGATCCAAATTCGGTCGAGATCCATCTCGACATGCATGTCAAAGTCGCCGCTCTGGTTGTCGTGATGGCCGCGGCAGGCTGCCAGCAGGGAGTTGCTGGGGTCGCAGAGGCGCGCACGCACGGTGGCGCCCTCGAGCTGGCCGGCGACGGTCTTGCGGAGGCCACCCTTGACCCCGTGCAGCAGGTTGGCGAGCGGTAGGTTGCCGAAGTCCGCGGTGATTTCGGCGGCGAAGGGGGCATCGCCTCGGCGGGTCTTGGCACCGAAGGCGACCAGGCCAAACATGGTCCAGTTGAGGCGGTCGGCGGCATTTTTGGATCGCTTGCGTTCGGTAAAGACGCCGTCGAGGTGCACCTCCCGGCGCGATCCCAGGCCGCCACCGGCGGTGAAGTCAGCGGTCGTCAAATCGAGTTTGCCCTGCCCCAAGGGGATGCCGGAGGCGCTCAGGGCCTTGAGCTGGATCTGGCCCTGGACCGAGGGCTGGGTGAGGGTGCCTTTGATGGCGAGTTTGGTGCCCTTTGTGATCGTGCCGCCGAAGGGCGGATCTGTGAATTCGATGACCTCGGCGATGGCCGAGAGCGGCAGGCCCCAGGCGGTGAGTTCGAGATCGAGGCTGGTGTCGCGGTCGAAGGCAATGGTCCCGCGGCCGCTCAGCTCGCCGGCCCGGATCGTCACCTCAGAGGCGCTGTGCGGGCTTATTCGTCGGTGGTAGGCGAGCTTTAGGAGCCCTAGCTGGAGCCGCTCGCTGTTGAGATCAAACCGGGCTTCGGCGTCGCGGAAGTGTGCGCCGCCGACCTCGATTTCGCGGACGTAGAGCGCACCCTGAGATTCGAATTTAGAGAGCTTCACCGCGTGGTGGCTGGCATCGCCGACCTCGATCTGGAGGTCACCGGCGCCGCGGATGAAGCCGCCGCTCACCCGATCGAGATCGACGTCGCTGAGGTCGGCGGAGAGCTGAATCTTGGGATCGCTGGTCAGCTCTCCCTTGGCGAAGAGGTCGAGGTTCGCGTCGAGACGGCCGTTGCCGCCGAGCACGGAGATCTTGGGGCTGCGCACCTTGAGCACGCCGCGGTCCATCCACAGCTTCGCCCCGTCGATGCCGCTGACGACGACATCACCGCTGCCTGCGCCCGAGAGCGTGAGGGAGCCGCCGCTGCCGTTGGGGGCTGCGAGCGGCCCCGAGAGGGTGAGGCGGGCGTCGAGGCGATCAAAATAGGGGTCGAGGCCGAACTCGCTGAGGAAGGCCTCGCCGTCGCTCACCCGCAGCGAGACTTCAGTTGATCGCAGGTGTTCGATGGCGCTGTCGGTGCCGCCGTCGATCTCGAGGCGGCCGCCTCTGGTTGTGATCGCGAGTGCGTCAATGCCGATGCCGTCGACGGCGTCGTAGCGGATCCCGCCGTCAGCGCTGATCTGTCGCGGCAAGCTGTCGATCCGGGGGCCGCGATCGCGGCTCAGCTCGATGCCCTCCAGCGTCGCTTCGACGTGGGTGACGGTGGTGGCCTCGCGGAGGTCGACCGCCAGCGCCGGGATACCCAGGTGACCGTTGAGCATGCCGGCGACGGTGTCGGCGGTCTCTGGATCGTCGTCGAAGAGCAGCCCTGGATCGATACCGTCAAGATCCAGATCGGCGGTGATCAGGAAGCCCGGGTCGTCGCTCTCGGGCAGGAGGATGCGATTTGGGATCCCGTGCTCGTGCAGACCGAGCGGGCCGTCGAGGAAGATCGCGTCGAAGCGGCCGAACTCCGCCTGCCAGCGCATCTCGCCGGGATCAAAGCGGTCCTTCCAGGGCTCAGGCACGGGGTCGTTACGCAGGGTGACGCTGAGGTCGGCGTCGTCGATCACCCAGCTCGGGTGGTCCTCATCGGGCAGGATCATCAGGCCCGTGGCGGCGATGCCGATCGTCGGGTCGCCGATGCTGCCGCGGATCGTGAGCAAGCCGAGCACACCGGCGGCGTCGACCATCGAGGTCGGTAGCTCGTGGGCGGCGAGCACCAGATCGATCATCGGCCCGAAATCGTCGAACGCGAGGGATAGGTCGACCCGCGGATCGTCGCCGAAGAAGTCGACCAAGAAACCATTGAGATCGGTCCTCGAACCGCCAAAGCGTCCGCGGCCGTTGATTTCGAGGTCGCCGAAGGGCACCGCGTCGTCGCCGGAGTGGACTCGCGTGAGACGGAGATCCCGGAGCGGAATCCGGTAGTCCAGGGCGAGAATGTCGAGCTGCCCCTCGTCGACAAAGGCGGCGATGTCAAAGGCCAGGGGCAATCTCGGGGGAGGTGGCTCGAGCGGATGACGGCCGAGGTAGTCGAGGGAGAAGGCGACCTCGGACATGTGCAGCGCGGTCTGCCAGAGGCCAGTTGTCCTGAAATCGATGTCGAGGGTGAGATCTTCGGAGGTGAAGTCGTCGACCTTGAATGAGATGCCGCGGGTGTGCAGCGGTGCGGGCTCGTCGTTGGGCGGCAGGAAGGCACCGGTCAGGCTCAGGCGCCATTCGGTTTCGCCGCGGCGGTTTTCGACGGCGTAGTCGTGGACCCGGATCGCCATCGGCCCGTGGGCGCGGGCCTCTGTGAAGTGCAGGAACCAGGGGATTTCGAAGACCGGCGGCACCCCGAGGCGGTTCCAGGGGATGATCTCGTGGAGCACAACCTTGACGTCGATCTCGACCGCCTCGGCCGTGATCCGCCGCTGCGGTAGGTCGTAGTACTTGTGACCTTCGTAGATCCGGATGCCGCGCACCTTGACCGGTGTAGGTGTCCCAGAGACCAGGTCGATGATCAGTCGGGGTTGCCAGTGCACGCTGTCGAATTCGAGATCACCGTCGATCAGCGTTGAGATCGTCGGCCCCAAGAAGTCGGCGAGGGCCTCGTCATTGAAGAACCACCAGGCACCGAGGTAGGCGAGGTTGAAGATCAGGAGGATCGTCAGCCAGATGTAGAGCGGCGCCTTGATGAGGAGCAGGTTGGCCACCGGGTGGCGGAGGTGCTTGGGCAGCGGCGAACGGGCGAGACGCAGGTAGTTCGGGTGCAGGCTTGGCAGCGCTGCGGGGTGGGCGAGGGCTTCGTTGACGAGTGCGCGGCGGAGCTGGCCCAGGCCACGGGCTAGGCGGCCAGGGGCGTCGCCGACACCTGTCGCCGACGCCGAGGGCAGGAGATCCGGGGACTCACCCCGGATATGCGCGAGGACCTCGGCGCGAGCGTCGACGTCGACGGTCTTGAGCGCGTGCTCGACGAGGGGCGGAGTGGGCGAGGTCATCCGCGCTGGCGTGGCTGTTGGATAGCCGTAGGTCAGCCTTTGGTTGCGCTCGTCGGCGTCGCGGAGGAAGCGGCTCGCGATGATCTTTTTGAGCCGACGGCGGAGGCGGCGAGGTGTCGCCCGGAGGCGACCGACGGCGCGCTCACGCCAGAGCTCCTGGTAGGCCGCGAGCAGCACGGCGATGTTGGATCCCTGGGGGTAGAGGTAGCGGAAGCGCAGCGAGTCCGTCAGCCGATCGAGATGATCACGGCCGTCAGCCAGCAGATCGGCCTCGGCTTGCCACGAGGCGCCGTCCTCTGGGAGTCTTGCCACGGAATCAGCGACCTACACTAGCATTTGAGCCGCCGTGGTGGCGAATCCGCGGCTGTGATCGGCAGCTCAAGCCTGTGTCCGTCAAGCTGGCTCATAGGTCCCGCAGGGCAGGCGCTGGTAGGCCCCAGGCTGGGTGCCAGGCGTGCACGCTTGCGGGCCCCTGGGCGTCCCGCGGGAAGGCCTGGCAGGCGAGTCGCCAGCCGCCCTCGAGGTCGAGGGTGCGGTCCTTTCGCTCCATCAGCGTCTGTGGGCTCAGGTGTTGCATGCCCTTGACGATGCGCAGAGCGCAGCTCCCGCAGACACCGAGGCCAGCACAGGACTGGCCAAGGGGCACGCCGACTCGATCGGTGAACTCTAGGAGGCTCTCGCCGGCTCGCGCGGTGACGGGGCCCACGGGTCCGTGCCGTGCGTGTAGGCGGAACTCGACCACCGACTCGTTGTAGCGGCTCTTTCGGGGGCGAAGTTGTCCGCCCCACGAAAGGCATAAAAAAAGGGCGGTGACCGAATGGTCACCGCCCTTTGGCATAGCGGGGACAGGATTTGAACCTGCGGCCTCCGGGTTATGAGCCCGGCGAGCTACCTGACTGCTCCACCCCGCAACGAAGTGCGCGGTTTTTACGGCGCTTTGAAGTTGCTGTCAAGAAGAAAAAATCATCTTTGAACTTTGTTTGTCCGCGACGGCTCTGCGGCTAGCTGGGCGAGCTCTACGCGGAGGTGCGTGCTTCGCGTGGTCCTGTGCCAAAGCTCGGCGAGCACGGCGAGCGGTTGGTTGACGGCAGCCAGCCGGAGAATGCTGCGGGCTGGCGGCTCAGGAGTGAAACGCCTGGGGCCCACGGGCTCGTCGTTGTCGGTGGGGGCCCGGAAATTAAGCGGGCAGCAGTCGATTTTTTGGCCGTCTGTGCCCTCTACGGCGATCGGCAGCCCGTGGGAGCGGCAGATCATCGGTCGCGCATCGTAGACCGCGCAGCGTCCGTCGACGAGCAGGGCGCAGCGCTCGCTGTGCTCTCTGGAGGTGGCCTGCTCTCGGATCCGCTGGCGGAGTGCTGGGTCCGCGGTCTCGATCTCGACGAGGGCGTTGCGCAACGTCGATGCCTCGATCTCGAAGACAGAGAAGCGCTGGTGGCAGCAGCTTTCGCAGCCCTCGGCGCAGGCGAAGGCCGCAGGGCTCCTGCGCACGGCCGCCTCAAAATGCTCGTCGACTCGAGTTCGAAGCTGGACGAGGGCGGTGTGGAGCTGGGCGGGAGTGGCGACCATCCGCGGCCTTATCCGTCGCTCGGGGCTGCGGTGCAAGTCGGCGGTGGGTGGGTCCCTGTCCCTGCCAATGCCCTAGGGGGCCTGGCGGCCTGGCTCGGTGGGCGGCCCCTGGAGACGGGCGATGATCGCTAACTGTGCGCGAATCGCGTGCTCTTCGTCGTTTTCGGCGAAGGCGCAGCCGGCGACAAAGGGATGGCCGCCGCCGCCGAAGGGCTCCAGGATCGCCGCGAGGTTGTGCTCGCGCTCGGGCTTGGGCAGCCAGGGGTTGTAGCCGGCGGTGATCTTGAGCCGCCCACCGGGGGCGCGGAGCAGGCCGACGACGTAGCGGATCTTGGGGCAGTGGTAGTAGGGGATGAACTTGTTGTAGGAGCGGCCGGGTCGGTCGAGGAGGGTGAAGGAGAGAATGCCGCCTTGCACCTGCTGGTGCTCTTTGAGCAAGGCGATATCCCTTTGATGCTGCTCTAAGCGCGGACGCAGGGCGGTCTCGACGTAGCTCGCCTGCGCGTGCACATGCATCGGCAGGCACAGCAGATCGCGGATAAAGGGCGCCACCAGGGTGGTGTCGCTGTTGCTCTCGACGAAGGTCATCAGCCGCAGGGCGGGCGCTTCGAGGCGGACGGGCATCTCGGGGCTGGGGAAGGACGCCGAGTCGATGAGCTCGGCCCAGCGGATGAGCTCGGCGTGCTCGCAGAGGTCAACCGAGAACTCGCGGCGCACGACCTGAGCGATGTAGCTGGCGCAGGAGCGGGCGTTTGGATCGTGAAATTTACGCCCGCTGCGATCGGCCGCAAAGTGCTGGCGATCGCCGGGCAGCTGGAATGCCGACCGGTGGTGGTCGAAAAACCATGTCATCCGCGGGTTTTGCGTGTAACGAAAGTCGAGGCCGACGACCTCGTCCGCGTTAAAATCTTGGTCGACGTAGGGATCGCCGGGGCCGTGATCCTTGGGGATATAGTGGAAGGCTTGGGCGCCTGCGCGGCGCTCAAAGAAGGCGGTGAAGAGGGCAGCCGAGGCGGCACCGTCGAAGCACATGCCGTGGTGGAGGACGTTCACCGACATCGTTTAGGCCCAGCGTCACCGGGCGATGAGCTTGATACCTCAGTCTTGGTCGATGCGCACAGGGTGTCGAGCACGGAGCGTGAAGACTTCGTTGGGGATCTCAGAGAGTCTGCCCTTGGGGATCTCTGGGGGCGGCGCTTCGGGCGGGCTCAGGAGGAGCAGGGCTGCGTGGGGCGCGTTCTCCTGGTTCGCGAGGTCGGCGAGGGCCCGCCGACGTTCGATGGCCGGTGGCTCGACGAGGCGGGCGCTCCCCCCACGATGGAGGATGCCGATCGTTTGCCCGTCGCTGATCATCACGGCGATCGCAGCCGGTTTACCCAGGACGGCGTCGAGCTCGCGCAGGGCCCGGCGGATGATCTGGGGATCGGCGTAGGTCTTGCCGGAGGAGGTGGCCGCGTGCAGGTTGGCGATCAGGCTCATGCCGAGGAGCTCGCGGTCGGAGCCGTCGCGCAGGGAGCGGCGGATGAAGCTGGGCAGAGCGCCCAGGACGCGTTGGCGGAGGGCTTCGCGCCGATCTTCGTCGAGTTCCACAGCGGGCCCCAGGCCGGAGCCTGCGCTGAGGGCGATCCACCGCTGAAACCTGCTGATCCCGAAGCGCGGCGGCCGGGAGCTGCCGCTTGCGGCCACAAAGCCGCCCATTGTGCACTGACAGGGCGCCCGCAAGAAGTCGTCGGCGAAGCGTGTCGAGAGGTCGCGGACCACGGGCCGCATCTGGACCAAGCTCTCGGTCCCGAGGACCCCGCCAACGGCCCAGGCCCGGGTCACGGCAGGTCCTTCCTCCGGCCGGTAGCCCCCGAGATGGTCCTCTAGGGTGGCTTCGAGCCAGTCGCTGGCGACCTGCGGGCCGTCCCTGTAGGTATGGATCAGGGCCGCGAGCGATAAGTAATTCACGTAATAAATAATACCAATGAGGCATTGAGTGACCACCCATGGTGGGCATGTCGACACAACCTATAACGCGCGTAGAATGCATCTGTCGGCGCGAATAGGAGCTTTCGCAAAACGCGCAGTAGACTCCTGCGGAGAGCGAACACGGGCTGCCGGATCTCTTTGCGTGGGGCTTGCTCGCTTGGGGTGCAACGCGACACACTACGGTCGAATGCGTGTGCCGACCGGACGCCTTTGGGTCGTCGAGGATCCTGAGCCACAGCAGCCTCGGGGGATCGACGCGGGGCCGCTGTCACCGGGTCGTTATATCCGTGAGCAGCGGCTCCGGCAGGGCATGACTCTAGAAGAGGTCTCGGCGAAGACCAAGATCCCGCGCTCCAGCCTCGAGGCCCTCGAGGAGGAGCGATGGTCGGCGCTTCCCGGACCGGTCTTTGTTAAGGGCTTTCTCCGCTGCTGCGCCCGTGCGCTCGAGATCGACGACCAGGTGGTGCTCGATCTCCTCTACGAGCAGGAACGGGCCAAGATGCACGCGGAGCGCGAACCAGAGCCGCCGATGCCGACGATCCGCCGTCGGGAGCGAGCCACCGCGGGGCCGGGATCTCAGAACTCCGCGATCGCAGAGAACGGCACCCGCGTGAGCGTCGGGAGCGAGCCTCGGGCCCCCTCGGTGATCCTCCGCGATCTCCTGGGGCGTGCGGGGGCGATCACCGCTCGTCTGCCGGGCGCCAATGTTCTGCTCTGGATCGCCGTGGTGCTCTTGGTCCTAGGGCTCGCCTTCACGGTGATGATGGCCTTCGGCGCCCAGCAAGCTGTACCGCCGCAGAGCTAAAGCGACGTATAGTCCGGCCGTTCTCGCAGCTTCGCGACGAGGTGTCGGCATGCCGGTGATCCCCAACAGCGCTGATTATCTGCGCCTGATCCGATCGGGTGACAACCGCCTGCTCTCGCGGGCGTTGGCTCGCTTAGACGACGTCCAAATCGCGGCTCTGATCGACCCGCTGTCGCCGAGCGAACAGGACAGGATCCTTCTGCAGCTCTCCCTTGAGCTGCGCTCTGAGGTGCTGGCTTCGATGCGCTACGAGGTCTCGGCGATGGTGATCAGTCGCCTCGCCCCCGAAGAGGCGGCGCGGGTGCTCGACAACCTCGAGTCCGACGACGCCGCCGACATTCTCGGCGAGATCGATCCAGAGCAGCTCCGGGCGATCCTCGCTCGCCTAGACGACTCCGACGATCTCGAGGAGTTGCTCGCCTATCCCGAGAACAGCGCCGGCGGCATCATGTCCCTCGACGCCGCTCGGATCAACGAGGACGTGACGATCGCCGAGGCGACGCGCATGATCCAGCAGGAGGCCGAGGCCCTGCCGGGCAGCGTCTTCTACATCTACGTCGTCGACGAGCAGGATCGCCTGGTCGGGGTGGTCAGCCTGCGGCAGCTGGTGACCTCCAAACCCGACGCGCCGATCCATGCGGTGATGGCCACCGAGCTGATCTACGTGACCGTAGAGACAGATCAGGAAAGGGTCGCCGAACTCGCTTCGCGTTACGATTTGGTGGCGATCCCGGTGGTCGATGATCAGCGGCGATTGCTCGGCGTTGTCACCATCGACGACATCGTCGACGTGCTCCGCGAGGAGGCGACCGAGGATATTTTAAAGATGGCCGGTGCCGGCGAGGGCATGGCCTCGACCCGCTCCTTTGGCGCCTCGTTCCGTGCCCGTTGGCCCTGGCTGATGGCCGCAGCCTTCGGCGGGTTGATGGTCGCCGTTTCGCTTCAGGGTTTTGAGGAGGCGCTGCGGACAGTGCCCGCGCTGGCGCTCTTCATGCCGGTGGTCGCTGGCATGGGCGGCAATGTCGGCACCCAAAGTTCGACGATCATGGTCCGCGGTCTCGCCGTCGGCCTGGTCGAAACCACGCGTCTCGGACGGGTGATCCTCCGAGAGATCGCCCTCGGTGCGACGATGGGGCTTCTCTACGGTACGGCGATCGCGCTGGCCGCGCCTTTGCTCGGCACCACCTCCGCCGATCCCGTCAACCTGGGCCTTGTGATCACCTTTGGCATGGTGGGCTCCATGATGATCGCCGCGGCGGTGGGGGCGTCGGTGCCTCTCTTCCTGAACCGCATCAACGTCGACCCTGCGGTGGCGACGGGTCCCTTTGTGACCACTGCGGTCGATATCCTCGGTCTGCTCTTCTATTTTTGGTTGGCGTCGGTGCTGCTCCAGGTGGGTCCATGAGCGCTGGCGAGGTGTTGCCGGCGATCATCCTCCGCACTCGGCCGCTCGGCGACGCCGACCTTCTGGTCATTCTGCTCTCGGCGAATCGCGGCAAGCTAGAGGCTGCCGCCAAGCGAGCGCGCGGATCAAAGCGGCGCTTCACCGGTGGTCTGCATCCGGGCATGGTCGGCGAGGCGACGGTTGCTCGCGGTCGTGGCGCCTTGCTCCGCCTCTCGGCCTTTACCGCGACCCGCAGCCACGCGCCGGTCGGTCAGGATCTCAACCGCTTCGGCTACGTCGCCTATCTCTGCGAACTCTGCGACGAGCTGGTGCTCGGCCGTCAGGAGGATCCGCGGATCTTCGTCGAACTCAATCGCAGCCTGGGTGCGCTCATCGAGGGCGTGCCGCGGGCGAGCGAGCTCCGGCGTTTTGAGCTGACACTGCTCGATTGTCTCGGCCTGTTGCCGGCCTTTGGTCGTTGCTGCGTCTGTGGGGGCGCTCTCCGGGGCCAGAGCCACGCCTTTGATGGGCTTCGGGGGGGCGCGCTCTGTGATCGTCACGACACCGGGGCACCGCGGATCCTCGCGCAGGTGCTGAACCTGGGCTTGGGTCTGGTTCCCGAGCCGGCGGTGACAGAGCAGGGGGTACTTCGGGGATCGGCGGAGGGTGTTGCGGCGGTCGAGGCCGCTCCGGCGGCGCTCCGGCGTTCCCTCCGCGATCTCAGCATCTCGCTGCTCCGCCCCCATCTCCGCCGGCCGCTGCGCTCGTTGGCTTTCTTGGCCCAGCTCCCGCAGGCGGTGCGGGCAACGTGAGCCGGCCCCCCTGGCATCACCTTGGGGCGCCGCCTGGCTTGACCCTGTGGTAGCTTCCCGGCCGATGCCGCGCCCTCGACATGGCCGCCTCACCGCCGCCTTCGGCCTCTCGCTCGGTCTGCCCCTCGTGGTCCTGACCGCGGCTTCGGTCGCGATCGGAGCCGGTGCTCTCACGAGCTGTGCGGACGCGGGTGTCGGAGTGCCGCCGCCCAACGACCGGCTCTTTTTTCCCTCCGGCTTGCTTCTCGATCCGCGACCGTCCGCGATCACGAGTGTCGATGGCACCCAGACCTGGCCGGCGCCTCCGCGCTGGCTCTTCGTCGCCAACGCCAACAGCGACCTCGTTTTTAATGGCGCGTCGGTGACCGCGATCGATCTGGACGCGTTTTTCAGCGCGTGGCAGAAGTCGCCGATCCTGAGCACGCAGGCGAGTGTCGACGATGCTCCGCCCTCCACCAAAGGCGCCCGTCGGGACGACATCCTCGATATCTACACTGAGGTCAATGATGGGCAGCCCTGCCGGCGCAACGGCATCACGCCGCAGCTCGTCGAGTGCACCGAAGAGTCCTTTATGGCCGCCGGCGAGACCGTGCACGTCGGTTCGTTCACCACCGGGCTGCAGGCCTATCAGGGGGCGAGTGGCGGCTGGCGGCTGATGGTGCCAGTGAGGGCCGATCCGAGCATTGCTCTCATCGATCTAGGCGGCGGTCTCGAGTCCGGCGATCCGCTGCGCCTGAGTTGCGGTGTCGACGGGGAGGCCCGTGATCCCCGTCGCTGCTCCAAGGACCAGCGGATCCGCCACCTCCGCAACAACGACGATTACCGGATCATCGGCCGCGAGCCGACCAACATGCTGATGACCCGGGTCTCCGAGCCCGACGGGCAGGGCGGGGACAACGTCACCGACCTCGCGTTTGTCACCCATACGGAGGTGCCAGAGGTGACGCTCGTCGGTTTGGGCGGGCTCTACGGCGAGGGCAATCGCGGCGAGCCGGCGATCATCGACATCCAGCCGCTCTTCAGCGATCAGATCTATATCGGCGGATACGGCCTGGCAGAGCGCCCCTGCACCCCGGGCGGCGATGTCAGCCTCTGCGCCACCGACCGGGACACCTGCACCGCCGAGGGGCGGCCCGAGGCGGTCTGCAACAGCGAATACGTCGCCTGCGTCGATGGCAACGAGCCATCGCTTACGAGTGGCTGCTCGCGCCCGCTGGTCTACGCAGCTCATCGCAAGACCGAGTTCATCCTCCGCATGACCGTCGAGAGGGTCAACGCCGACGGGCAGTTTAAATGTGTCACCGCCGAGGAACTCGAAGCGGGGGTGGCGGGCGGTGTGCTCTGCGAGCACCGGTTGGTCGCGATCGATCAATTTGTGGCCGCCGGGATCGACTCTGCAACGGATGCTGCGGGCGGTTTTGGCGACATCGCCTTCTCGCGTGACGGCGACTCGCTGTACGTGGTCCGCAACAGCATCGGTAACCTGATCCGCATCGACACCAGCCTCGACGAGCGCGGCGAGACCCGCGACACGGTGGCGGCTCAGGTCGAGGTCTGCGCCCGCCCCTCAGAGATGGTTGTCTTTGGCGACGGCGGCAACGAATACGCGGCGATCAGCTGCTACAGCCCGGGCACGGTCTTCTTTGTCGACCTCAATGCCTTTCGCGTGATCGAGCAGGTCTTTGTCGGTTCGGGCCCACATCAAATGAGCTACGACGAGGCGCGCCAATACCTCTACGTCGCGAATACCCTCGATTCGACGATCAGCGTCGTCGATCTCGCCGTTAGCCGCTCGACCCGCTTCACAGAGGTCGCCCGAATAGGGCTCCAGGAGCCATACTCAGGATGATGCGCCCCCTCTCGCTTGCACACCGCTACAACTCGATGGGTCGCGGATGTGGCCTTACGATTGCCCTTGCTCTCGCCTTTGGCGTCGTCGGTTGTCAGCAGCAGGAAAAGACGCTGACCCCCAATCGGGTGCTCGATCGACCGCTCGACTTGGGCCTCGCTTGCGTGCAGACCGATGGCGAGTTGATCACGCCGCTGACGGTCAATCAGTGCGACAGCATCGTGCACGCCTGCACCACCAAAGACACGCCGCAGCTCGTCGGCCTCATCGCCAACTCAGAGCGCAACGAGGTCGCCCTCTTTAGCCTCTGCCTCGGCGGTCTTGTCGACATGGACCCGGGGGCGCCGGGCTACCAATTTGTTCCGGTGGGCGAGTTGCCCTCGAGTCTCTCGGTGGACGAAGACGGCTGCCGGGCGGCGGTCGCAAATTTTGGCAGCTGCGATCTCAGTCTGCTCGATGTGCCCTCGCTAAGCGCGCGCGCGCTCGATGTTGACGTCGATCGTTCGGCGAGCGTTGCGGTGGCCACCGTCACCCCTCGGCGCGCCGATGGCACCCCGCTGGCGGCCCGTCCCGGTGAGGTGCTGATGGCCCCGAGCGAGCTCACCAACTCCACCTCTTTGGGGGACGGGGCGGCGCTGGGTTTCGAAGACATCACCGGTGGCATCTGCGAGCCCGACCGGCCCGCGAGCGTCTATGTCACCTTCCCGAGTTGCGATTTGGTGGCCGAGGTCGATCTCCTGAGCGGTCGGATCCTCCAAAGTAGGCAGCTCGTGGTCGCCGATGATGGCGGTGTTGATGTCGTCGACACGGGCAGCGATCCCCAGTGTCCGGTCGAGTGCGCGTCGCAGCTCGACGAGGCCCAGCTCGCGGCTGCGGGGGGCTTTAGCGGTGATCCCGAGGGCGTTTCGCCACAGGCGTTGGCACTGGTCGTGCCGCCTCCGCTCGACGAGAGCGGCAGCCTTGTTGATCCGGCCGACGTCGCAATTGTCGACTCGACGCTCTTTGTCGGCGGAGCTGGTTCGGATGTGCTGGTCGAGATCCCCTTCGAGGGGCGCAGCTTCGCCGAGACGAGCCTGCAGCTAGAGCTCAGTGCCGCCAGCGGGATCCTCAGAATCACGCCGACCCCGGCGATGGAGATCACCGCCGATGCGGGCGAGATCTATCACCAGTTTTTGTACGTGATCAGCGGTGATGGTTCGACGCGAGTTGTGCGTCGCGATCTTGCGGCCGAGCGCGACGAGATCGGCCGCGAGTGCGATACCCAGGTCGACCCGACGCAGGTCACGACGACGATCTGCAACGACGCTGCCTATCCCGGGGATAACCCGCCGGATCGCCGGCCCTTCGCTCAGGGCCCCGGGATCCGTGCTCCCAACGGTGCGGTGGTTTCCGACTGGACCTTTCAACGGGTGGTCCGGGACGACAACGGCGAGGTCTCTGAGTTCCGCTCGCCGTTCACGACGGACGGTGTCGTCGGCATCGGTGTGACCAACGTCGGTCGCATCGTCTACGTCACTTTCGGCCAGTTCAGCACGGGTGTGCAGATCCCCCAAACCCTCGATCCGCTAGAGACCATCTCTGCTCAGATCTTGCCGCATTCGCTGTGGCCGCAGCGGGATCCGGGCAGCGGTGATCCGCTCGGCCTACCGCGGGTCGACAATCGTGAGCCCAACCGCTTCATCAGCGGCGACACCTCCGAAGCCAACAGCGTCAAGGTGCTCGCGCCTTCGTTGCGGCGGGTCGACGTCGCTTATACGAACGGAGTACTCACAGGCGAGGCCGCCTCGCCGATTTTCAACATCGACGGCCTGAGCAAACCCGAGGATGGCGCTGCGCTCTACACCGAGCAGGTCGCGCGGGTGATCTCGCGTGACTACCGAGAGTGGCGCTCCGGCGAATGGACCCTGCATTGGGAGGGCGAAATCCCGAGCACTTCAAGCTCGACTGGGCAGCTCCTCTGCGACACCCAGGGTCCAGGCGAGGTCTACTGCTACACCACCGAGCCCGATGGCTCGCGTTTGGTCGACAACAGCGCAACCTTCTGCGACGAGGGCGTGCTGGCCGGCGACAAGTTGCTCGTCTTCGGCTGCGGCGACACCGACGACTGCGGCATCGGTCAGATCTGTCTCCGCGACGAGGGCAGCCAGGCCTCGGGGATCTGCGTCTCGGGCGAGGTCTACGACGAAGGCGGCGACGAACTCCAAGAGGCCTGCGCGGAGTACATCTCGGATCCCTGCGGATCACCGCTGCGCGAGTTTTTGATCAGCCGCGCCTTCCAGACCGAGCTCCACCTCCAGGCGATGGACATCCCCAAGTCGGCCTACCTGGAGTACATCGAAGACGACGAGGGCGCGATCACGGTGAGCGAACGCGAGGGCCGGTTGATCTGCGCCGAAGAGCAGCCCGAGGGCGGCTGCGCCGAGAACGTGGAGTGCGAAGGTGTTGTCGGCAGCGATCGTCTGGGCAACGAGGATGTCGCCTTCCCGCTCTGCATCGACGGCATGTGTCGGCGCGCCTGCGACGAGGCGGCTGGCGAGGATTGTGTGCTCCGGCGTTTGCCCGGCTCGCGTTGCTTTGGCGAACTCATCCGTTACCACGTGCGCGCGCGCAACTCGTTCGTTGTCCGTGGCCCCGGTGGCTACTCCTTCCTCAGCCAGCGGGTTCGGGCCGATGAGAGCGGCGAGTGTTACGAAGATCCCACGGTCTCCAATCTCTTGACCTCGAGGATTCGGCTCGGTGTTGACGAAGAGGCCACGCGCTTCGGTAATTTTGCGCCGATTCCGAGCTGTCCCTCCGGCAAGATCCCGGAGACTGGCACGCCAAACCCCTGCTTCATCACCGAGGACAGGCCGGCCCAGCTCGACGATAATTCCTCGGCCCGGCTCTTCCACGATCTCTCCTATCAGGGGCAGCGGGTGTCGGCGATCCGCTACAGCAACCCGATGTTGTCGCTGGTCCTCGATCTCACGAGCCTCACGGATCTGAGCCAAAACATCCCCGGGCAAGAGCTGGCTTGGCCCGTGGACTATGTGGGCTTCCGGCGCTCACGGATCCCGCGGAGCTATCGCGAGTCCTTCGCCACGGCGACCGGCTATCTGCCCTTCAACGAGGGCGCCGTGCTTGGCTCGGTACCTCTGGTGGGGCCGGTCCGGGTCGTCAATGGCGGAAATAGCGGGATCATCTACGTCGTGGATGGCAGCGGTAGCGGTGGTAGCGGTCGTCTGCGAGGGCAGGTCATGCGGATCTTTTTGTCCCCCCAAGCGAACCCCGACGTCGAATTCATCGCTCGTTAGCCGAGCACTCGCGGTCTGGACCCGGCCTAGAGCCGGTATTCACGATCGTCAGGTGCTGACCTGGGTGGCGGTTTTCGGCCGATTGAGGGGAGCTGGCAAGGTGCGAAGAGTGCGCAGGAGGATGCGCACTCGCGGGCCTTCCGCGGGGCGGGCACACGTCGAGCGACGACCGCTGTCGGTGTCAGCCCGCGCTCGATGAGGTATCGTGTCGCCGCGGTGACGAACTTCAAGATCAAGTTCGGCGGTAGGACGCTCGCTCTGCCCCTGGGGACCCATTTGGTCGGGCGCATGAGCGACTGTTGGTTGATCCTCGACGATGACCTCACGTCCCGTTATCACGCGCGGCTCTACGTGACCGATGCGCGGGTCGAGCTCGAGGATCTCGACAGCAGCAACGGCACCTTCCTCAACAACAAGCGGGTCACAGCGCGCAATAAGCTCGAGCTCCGGCACGGCGATTCGGTGAGGATCGGTCGCGAGGTGATCGCGATCTTGAGTGACGCGAGCGGTGGTGCGGCGGAGGATCCGATGGACTCGCTGCGCAAGACGATAGGCCCGCACGAGGACAATCAGTTCCCCGCGCTGATTTCGCAGCTGGTCCAAAAAAGTCTCAACATGGGCAAGATCAAGGAGGCCGAGCGGTACGCGCTTGCCCTCACCAATCAGCTCATGGGGGCGAAGGTCGCCGGTGATCATCCGACCGCCCGAATCGCGATCAACTGTCTGATCCAGCTCGCCGCAAAGTCGGCCTCTGGAGTCTGGCTCGATCGCGTCTTTCGCCTGCACGCGGTGCATCGCTGGTTGATGAGCGACGACATCATCGCGGCCCTCCGAGGCGCCCTCGATCGCATCACCCGGATCCCGGGCACAGGTCTCGAGGATTACGAGCGAACGCTGCGAGAGCTGAGCCGCGAAGGCATCGACGTGCCTCGTCATTTAATGTCGACGATCGCCGAATTCAGTGACGCCTACGGCGGGCCCTGAGTTCGACCCACCGGGGACGCGATCGGATCGCCTCGCTCTTCTTCGCTGAAGAGCCGCGTCGAACCGCAGTCTTCATGCGTCCTTGGTGCGCAGGATCGACCCTACGAGGGCATGCATTGGCTCTTTCGAGGGCGGACAAGCGCGCTGTCATCACCGATAATCCCGAGCGATGGAGCACGACAACCATCCTCTGGTCGGCGTGATCATGGGCAGTAAGAGCGATTGGCCGACGATGGTGCAGGGCGTCGAGGTGCTGCGCTCATTCGAGGTCGCCCATGAGTGCCGGGTGGTCTCAGCCCACCGAACCCCAAGTCTTCTCGCCGAATACGCGAGTTCGGCCGAGGGGCGTGGATTGGAGGTGATCATCGCCGGTGCGGGGGGAGCTGCTCACTTGCCCGGCATGGTCGCGGCCGAGTGCCTCTTGCCGGTGATCGGTGTGCCGATCGCCGGCAGAACCTTGCGCGGTGTCGACTCGTTGCTCTCGATCGTGCAGATGCCGAGGGGCGTGCCGGTGGCGACGATGTCGATCGGTGAGGCGGGAGCGACCAACGCAGCGCTCTGTGCGATCTCGATCCTCGCGGGCAAATACCCGGCGCTTCGCGAGCGCCTCCGCGAGTTCCGTGCGGCCCAGGCCCAGCGCGTTCTCGCCGAGACCCTGCCATGAGCGTCGGAGCATCAATGGCGCCTGTGCTGCCTGGGGCGACGATCGGCGTGCTCGGCAGCGGTCAGCTTGGGCGGATGTTTGCGATCGCGGCCCGTGCCCTTGGTTATCGAGTGCACACCTTTTCGCCGGCCTACGACACGCCGACCGGACAGGTCGCGGACCTCGAAATTTGCCAGCCCTACGAAGACCTGGCGGCCGTGCGGAGCTTCGCTTCGAGCGTCGATGTGCTCACGTTTGAGTTTGAGAACGTGCCGGCCGCAACGGCGGCAGCGGCAGCGGAAGTCGCTCCGGTGCGTCCTGCCGGTGCTCTCCTGGAGACCACGCAGCACCGGCTTCGCGAGAAGACCGCGCTCAACGCAGCGGGTTTTGCGACGACCCCGTTTGTCGCCGTTCGCAGCCTCAAAGCGCTCGAGCGGGGCGTGCAAGAACTCGGCGGCGGCCTGCTTAAAACCGCCGGTTGGGGTTACGACGGCAAGGGGCAGCGACGGGTCCGCGGTATCGACGAGGCCGCCGCTGCCTGGTCTGCGCTCGCGACCGACGAGGCCATCCTCGAGGCCTTTGTTGATTTTGAGCGCGAACTCTCGGTGGTGGTCGTGCGCGGTGCGGACGGCGAGGTCGTCACCTACGGTCCGGTAGAGAACCACCACATCGGTGGCATTCTCGACCTGACCCTTGCGCCAGCTCCGATCGATGACGAACTGATGGCGCGGGCGCGGGCTCTGGCGGTGGAGATCGCGGTGTCCTTTGAGCTGGTGGGGATTCTCTGCGCCGAACTCTTTGTCACCCGAGATCGCAGGCTACTCGTGAACGAGTTGGCGCCGCGTCCCCATAACTCAGGGCATTTTACGATCGATGCCTGTGTAACCTCGCAATTCGAACAGCAGGTGAGGGCGGTTTGTGGGCTGCCGCTGGGCTCGCCGTTGCAGCTTCAGCCCGCGGCGATGGCGAATCTTCTGGGTGACCTGTGGCTGAAAGGCGAGCCTAATTGGCAGGCGGCGCTGCGCTCTTCGCCGGCGGTCAAGCTTCACCTCTACGGCAAGCGAGAGCCCCGTGTTGGCCGCAAAATGGGACATCTGGTGGCTCTCGCGCCGACACTGACAGAGGCCCGCGAACTTGTGATCAATGCTCGTCAGGCTCTCGCTCTGCGTGCCGCAGCTGTCTAGCAGGCGTCCGTTTTTGGGCGGGTGCGTGTAGGGGGCGGCTCTTTGCGGCTCTTAGGTGTGCGCCGAAAAACCTGGTAGAGAGTAGTTTCTATGCGTCATCTAGGACCCGCTTTCATCGCTCTCTGCACCACTTTCGCGGCCACTCCGGCGGCCGCCCATATCGCCCTCACCGATCCTGCTCCGCGGACCTCGTCGCAAAAAATGGAGCCCTGTGGTGATGGCGGCATGAAGGGCGATCCGGTCGCGACCTTCATGGGAGGCGAGACGATCACCGTGACCTGGGACGAGGTCATCAACCACCCCGCGCACTACCGGATCTCGCTCGACCTCGACGGTGAGGACGACTTCGCCGATCCGCAGACGATGGACGACTACTACACCAACGACGCGGTTCTCCTCGACGAGATCGCGGACGCGGCGGGCGGCTCCTACAGCGCTGAGATTACGCTTCCGGATGTCTCTTGCGACAGCTGTACGCTGCAGCTGATCCAGGTCATGTACGACAAGCCGCCCTTTGGCGACGGCAACGACATGTATTACCAATGCGCGGACATTGTGATCGAAGGCGCCGGGGGCAGCACGGGCAGCACGGGCAGCACGGGCAGCACGGGCACGGACGGCACAGACGGCACAGACGGCACGGACGGCACGGACGGCACGGACGGCACGGACGGCACGGACGGCACGAGCGGCACGGACGGCACGAGCGGTACTGCCGGTACTGCCGGTACTGCCGGCACGACAGGTGCGGAGACCGACGGCACCACGGAGGGGGGATCGTCATCGGGATCGGCTACGGGATCTGCCTCGGACGGCTCCGGGTCCACAGCCGGATCTGGGGACAGCTCCTCTTCTGGAAGCGAGTCGGGCGGCTCCGACGATGATGAGAGCGGCTGCGGTTGCACCCAGGGCAGCACTGGCGGCGCTCCATGGATGGCCTTCGGTCTTCTCGCGATCGCCATTCGTCGGCGTCCTCGCTGTTGATGATTGCCTGCACAAGCACCTTCCATTACGTGCATGAGCGGGTAAACTGCGGGGCGTAGGCGGCTCGCAGGTTGCGTCGTAATGGGGGTGCGGGCCGCTCCAGGGTGAGGGGTCTTTATGCGTCGTATTGCCAGTCGTTCTGGTCTTGTCCGCCGATCATGGTTTGTCCAATGGGCCCTCTCAGGGGGGGCCATCACTGCTTCAATCGTCGTCGGGGGTTGCTTCGGGGATAGCGTAGCGGAGTCGGATACGGCCATTCCACCGCCGGTGACGACGGGCGATACGAGTTCGGGCTCCACCGGTACTTCGAGTACCGGTAGCACGTCCGAGGGAACCGCCGCGTCGACGACGACGACAGCCAGTCCGACTACGGATTCGGCGACAGGCCCGAGTTCGGACTCAGGTACGACCACAGGTTCGACGAGCGAGACGACGGGGGCCACATCGAGCGAGACGACGGGGGCCACATCGGGCGAGACGACGGGCAATGACGGTGCTAATTGCTGCGAGCCGCAAAACAGCGCTGGCTGTGCAGACAATGCGGTTGCCGACTGTGTATGCGTCGAGGATGACTATTGTTGCACCGAGCAATGGGACGGTCAGTGCGTGCAGGAGGTCGAGCTTTTCGGCTGTGGCATGTGCGAGGATATGGACCTGGGCTGCTGCGGCACCCACGAGAGCCCGAGTTGCGATGACGAGGGGGTTGCGCAGTGCGTATGTGCGCAGGACGCCTATTGCTGCGAGACCTCTTGGGATGGCCAATGCGCAGAGGAGGTCGAGCTCTTCGGCTGTGGCATGTGCGGTGGCGGCGATGATCCCTGCTGCCTGCCGCACGGTTCGCCTGGCTGTGTCGATCCCGAGGTTGCGGCCTGTGTCTGCGAAGACAACCCCTACTGTTGTGAGCAGATGTGGGACGAGGCCTGTGTCGCTGCGGTCGGCGAGCTCGGCTGCGGGATTTGCGAGGAAGAAGGGGCCTGCTGCGAGCCCCACGGGGGCCTGGGATGTGCTGACGAGGGCGTCGAGGCGTGTGTCTGCGAGATCGCGCCGGGCTGTTGCGAAGGCGCCTGGGACGAGGTCTGTGCCGGTCTGGTCGAATTTTTAGAATGTGGCTCGTGTGCGCCGCCACCGGCTGCTTGTTGCGAGCCGCACGACTCTCCGGGCTGCGATGATCTGGGTGTCGAGGCCTGCGTCTGCGAGGGCGTGCCGGAGTGCTGCGAAGGCCCGTGGACAGCCGACTGTGCCGATGCGGTCGAACTCTTTGGCTGCGGTTTTTGTGGCGGGGGCGATAGCTGCTGCGAGGTTCACGACACGCCGGGCTGCGTCGACGTGGATATCGAGGCCTGCGTGTGCACCGAGGACGCCTTCTGCTGCACCGACGGCTGGGATGATCTCTGCGTCCAAGAGGTCACCACATTTGGCTGCGGCGCCTGCGAGTGACGATTAAGGTTTCGGCGTGAGCCCGGGTGCCATGGCTTGGGTGATCTTCTCGGGGCAGAGGATCGTCTGCTTGGTCATCCAGGCATCGGCGGCTGCGATCCGCGCGGCGCCTTGATCTCCACCTTCGAGAAGCCCAAGGCTGCGCTCACCTGCAGCTGCGTGAAGGGCCATGTCGGCGGCCTGCAGTTCGGCGATCGCCTGGATCAGGCGTTCGCGGCCGCGATCTAGATCGCCGCGCTGGATCTCGTAGCCTGCACGGTGCAGGTCGGCGAGCGCGACACACCAGGGCTCGGACTCGCCGGCGAGGCCCTTGAGCGCTCGATCGACGGTGCGGAGAATACCCCGTCGCTTTGAGGCGGGCCCCTTACTGGAGGCCAGGTGCGCCAGGCCGATCATCGCCTTGAGCTGGAGAGTCTCGCCGCGCACCAGCTGGACGCGGAGCAGCATCGATCCCTCGAGCGCGCTGAGCTGCGCTGCCAGGCGGCGCTCGGCATGATCGATCGAGCCGTCGTAGAGATCGCCGTGCAGCAGCGATCGAAGCGCGTTGAAGTGCTGGATGTGATAGCCCTCGCTGGTCCAGCGAGCGAAGATCTCTTCGAGGCGTTGGCGGTGCCCCTCGGGGTCGTCGCGGGCGAGCCAGTGGAGGAAGAGTCGGGCCTTTAGGTCGCCGTCGGAGTACAGGTTGCCGCGGTCCTCGGCGTCACGCAGGGAGCGGCTAAGGCCCTCGCTGAGCTCGCGGATTTCGCCCAGGTACATCAGTGCACCGAAGCGAAAGCGGCGAGCCGTTGCGGTTTGCCAAATCGCGCCGGGGCAGCGCTCGCGAAGCATCAGATCGGCCTCGCTGGCGTAGTTGGCGGCTTCGCGCCAGAGGCCACAGAGGTAGGCGCAGGCGGCCGCTGTCATCGTCGATTGGGCGAGCGGCGCGGGGTTGCCGGTCTTGGTGGCGATGTCGATCGCCTGCTGGGCGAGGGTGGAGGAGCGCTCGCGGTTGGTGCCGCCGGCGCTGGCCAAAAAGGCGGCCTCCATGCTCAGGGTATTGGCGATCCGAACCGGTTCGCCGGCGTCCAGAGCGAGCAGCAGACCGCGGGCTGAGAAGTCGGCGCCGCGGATATTGTCGATCATGCTGAGGCCGGTGGACACAGCCCAGCAGATGTCGATCATGTGCAGCTTGTCGGCGGGCACCTCGGCCTCGGCGCGTTCGCTAAACGAGTAGCCGCGGATCTTAATTTTGACGCGGCGGGTGAGCAGCGAGAAGAGGGCGCGTTTGGGGCTTGGCGGCAGACGCATGCCAGCCTGCGCGAGCACCTCACCGAGGATCTGGCGCCCCTCGTCGAGGTGGCCGCTGCTCAGGAGCTGCTCGGCGGCGGCTCGGCGCAGCTCGAGTGCCCGTTGCGCATCGACCAGCTCGGCGGCTCGCATAAAGGCGTTGGCGGCCTCTTCGCAACGGCCGGCGTTGGCGAGGGCATCGCCCAGGCCGCGCTCTAAACGGGCCTTGCTGAGTCGGCTTTGGTGGGCGCTCTCTTCGGGCAGCTTGGCTTCGTTAGGCGCGAGTTCGAGGGCATAGCGGTAGAACTGGGCGGCCTGATCGAAGGCGAGCGCTTCGCTGGCCTTGGTGGCAGCACGGTCGGCGTAGAGGGCCGCGCGGGTCGCATCACGGGCGCCGCGGTAGTGGCCAAAGAGCGCCTCTGGATCGTCCAGACCGTGGCGCTCCATCGCTTGGGCGATCCGCCGATGGTTCTTACGTACGGCCGCCAGGGAGAGGGTTCCGGTGAGGTTCTCGCGGAGCCTGTCGTGGTACATCTCGAGGCGCTCTTCGGCGCCGCTGACCCGCAGCAGGCGGGCGTTGACCAGACTTTTGACCAGCGGTCGTTCGTCGTCGCGGAGTCCTGCAGCTGCGGCCGCGACCTGCGAGGGCAGGGGGTGAGCGGCGACGGCGAGGGTCTCTAGGAGTTGCACGGCGCCCTCGGGCTGGTTGGCGATTCGCGCGCGGAGCATCTCGCTGAGGCCGACCCCGGTAGCGCCGGCATCATCCCCGTGCAGCACGTAGGTCGCCAGCTGCTCCGCCAAAAAGGGCGAACCCGCGGCCTCGCGAACGATCGTCGGGATAAAGGCACGGGCCTCCGGCGAGTCGTTGAGCAGGTTTTTGACCAGGTCGCGGAGGTGTCTCTCGGCGAGGGGCAGGACCTCGATCGCTCGCCGGGCCGGCGAGCCTGTGGACTCGAGGATCTCGCGGAGGAAGGGTTGCACCGCGATTTCTTCGCTGCGGAAGGTCGCGAGCAGCAGCAGCGGAGGTGGATCGGGCGGTCTCAGGATCTCCCCTAAGAGCAGTGCGGAGTCGGCATCGGCCCACTGCAGGTCGTCGATGTAGATGATCACCGGCCGCCTGTCGGCGAGACGACCGAGCAGATCACGGAGCGCTGCAAAGGCCTTGCGTCGGAGGTCGAGGCGGTCGAAGGAGGTGCGGCTTGGGACTGCCCGATCCATCAGCGGTTCGACGACCGTGTGCATCACCGGGAAGAGGCGGGCGAGTGAGTGCAGATCACGGGGCAGCAAGACCCGTGCCTGCTCCTCTGGAAGGCTGATGAGCAGCCGGCTGAGGCCGTCGACGACGCCATCGAGGGCCTTGTAGGGCACCGATTCGTGCACGTAGCAGCGGCTGCGGAGGACGATGACCTCGGGGTCGCGCTCCTGGTCGGCGATAAACGCTCGGACCAGGGCTGTCTTGCCGGTGCCCGAGGGGCCGTAGACGTAGGCGGCGACACCATCGCCCCTGCGCGTCGAGGCCATCGCCGCTTCGAGGTCGGCGATCTGGCGATCGCGACCGACGAGTTCGCTTAGCTCGAGATCGGCAGCCGTCGCGATCGCGGCCGGGGCGACGCTGCCGAGTTGTTCGAGGATCTCGGCCGCACCGGGGCGGCTCGCGGGGTCGCGCTGGAGCAGGGCGACGCAGAGATCGTTGAGATCCTCGGGCACGCTCGGATCGTAATGATTGGGCGGCGGCGGATCTCGCTTGCGCTTGTCCATCAGCACCTGGATGAGCGAGCCGGTGAAGGGGCGACGGCCGGTGAGCGCCTCGTAGAGCATGACGCCGACCGCGTACCAGTCGCCCGCGGCCGCGCTCTGACCGTCGATTTGCTCGGGTGCCATGTAGGCGGCAGTACCGGTGAGCCCGTCGTTGCCCCGCTCTGCGCCCTGGAGTTCGACCGCTAGCCCAAAGTCGAGGATTACCACCCGGCCCTCCTGGGAGATCAGGACGTTCGAGGGTTTGAGATCGCGGTGCAGCTTGCCGGCGGTGTGGATCGCCGCGACGCCGAGGGCGAGCTGGCGGAGCGCGTCGCGGAGCTTTTCGAGGTCGAGGCGGCCGGGACGTGGCGTGTTCAGAGGGGCGAGGTCATCGACGACGGGCCCGCGGATCGTGACCTCATCGCGATGTGTCTTGGCCGGGTTCGATCCCGGCTCGGTGTCGAGCTCCCCCTCGCTGAGAGCCACGAGGCTCGAGAGAGTTTTATGGTCATGGTCGCTGTCGACCGGCACTGCTGGGAATGCAAAACTGCCTGTTTGGTCAGCTGCGCTGGGGGTCTTTGAGCGTTCGGTCCGGGGAGGCGGACCGCTCAGGTGGTCGGCGAAGCCTGCGAGTGTTTCGAGGTCGCCGATCTCGCTCTCTGGGCGCACGTAGGAGAGGAAGCTCGGACCGTCGACGACCTCCATCGTGAAGAAGCAATGCTCGGCTTCGACGAACAGTTCGTAGAGGTTTACGAGGTTTGGATGCGAGATATCCGCGAGGGTCCGAAACTCGCGTTTAAAGCGATAGAGGGCATTTGCCTCGGCATTTGGCAGGGTTTTGAGCGCCACCTGTCGGTTGCGCAGGCGATCGTAGGCCTCAAAGACAACGCCCATCGCCCCAGCGCCGAGGCGGCGGCGAATGTCAAAGCGATCGATGGCACGCGTGCTGGGGTCCTTGTCCATGGATTCGGCTGGCCGAGCGCGCGTAGGATACGGCTTTTTGCGGTCTCCAGCGAGTGCGCGGGGTGTGGACCTCACCCTCCCTTGTAGGTCGACGGGCCTGCGTCACCGAACGCTTGATCACGTTCGCGCACGGCCTGACGAAAGCCGACCTCGCGGGCTCGCTCGCTAAACGCATAGCCCTCGGCGGTGTGACGAGTGATGCCGTCGAAGACCGTCGCCAAGGTCTGACGTTGCAGGAGGCCCTGGGCGAGCAGTGCCTGATTGGTCAGCATTTTCATCATCATCAATTGATTGACCGGGAGGCGGGCGATACGGGTCAGGAGCGCCTCAAAGCGGTCATCGAGCTGGTTGGCCGGTGCGGACTCGACCGCCAATCCCCACTCCGCTGCCTCCTTGCCCGAGAGACAGTCGCCGGTGAAGAGCAGTCGTTTGGTGCGCTCCACTCCGATCCGATGGATCCACATTGCGGAGGTCGGACAACCCCAGACCCGGGCTGGCGGGTAGCCGATCTTGGCGTCGTCTTCGACCACCAACAGATCTGCACAAAGCGCCATGTCCGATCCTCCACCGACGCAGAAGCCGTGGATCTTGACCACCACTGGCTTGTCGCTGTGGAAGAGGCTCATGAAGCCGCGGAGGTTGCGGCTCATCATCGCGTAGTCGAGCATCGGGTCCCACGTTCGCTTGGAATCGTGGTTCTCCAGAACGATCTTGGGGTCGAGAGGCGAGCCTGGGGGCAGCTGCGAGCGCCCCTCTTCGGCGTAGTCGACCTGGCTCGGATCCTCGGCATGTCCGAGATCGTAGCCGCCGCAAAAACCCTTGCCGTTGCCGCTGAGAGCGATGACATGCACGCTCGGATCGAGGTTTGCCCGCTCGACGCAGGCGGCGAGCTCCTGCGGCATCTCGAAGGTGATGCTGTTGCCACGCTTCGGTCGATTGAGGGTGATCCTGGCGATCTTATCCTGGCTCGCATAGGTCATAGTCCGGAGTTCGCGCTGGCTCATGTCGGCACGCTAGCGGATCGACGGGGCGGTCACCTCTGCAAAGGAAAGTGAGCTGTGCGGTGCAGTCGGGGATTGTTTGCCGAGGCTCAGGGGCCCTATGCTTCACCGGTGCGTGTTCGCTCCCCCAGGATTCACTGCTCCTTTCTTTTGCTGGCGATCGCCATCGGCATTGCAGCCTGTGCCAAGGGACCGGTGACCGATGCTCCGCGATCGCACGGTGAGTCTGCTGGTGCCAAAGAGCACGGTGAGCACGGCGAGCACGGCGAGCACGGTGAAGACGGCGAGCACAGCGAGCACAACAAGCACGCTGCGCTCGGCGGTGATCATCGCCACCATGGAGGTCACCACCGATTCGATGATCCAGAGGCCTGGGCGGCGGAGTTTGACAGCCCGGAGCGTCTTGCCTGGCAGAAACCGGACGCCGTGATCGCGAAGCTCGAGCTCTCGAAGTCAGCGGTTGTCACCGATCTCGGGGCTGGCACCGGTACTTTCACAATGCGCTTCGCTGCGGCTTTGCCCGAGGGCAAGGTGATCGCCAACGACATCGAGGCGTCGATGGTCGCGTACCTCGACAAGCGCGCTCGCAAGGAGGGGCTCGGCAATGTCGTCACGATCCGCGGCGAGAGCGACGACCCCAAGCTTCCCGAGGACGTCGACCTCGCTTTCATGTGCGATGTGTTTCACCACATCGGTGATGTGCCGGCATTTTTTGGCAGGGTTCGCGAGCATCTCCGAGAGGGCGGTCGCCTGGTCATCGTCGACTTCAAGAAAGACGCGCCCGACGATGCCCCAGGTCCGCCAAAGGCGATGCGAGTTCGCAGCGACGAGCTGGTGCGGCAGCTCAGCTCGCTCGGATTTGTGGTTCGAGAGGTCGATACGACCACCCTCGAGTACCAGTACATCGTCATCTTTGATCGGGGCTGAGGCCGAGCCCTGGTGCTCACCAGGGCTGTTGAGGCTCAGTCGAGGAGCGGAATGCCGAAGAATCGGTGGCGTTGCCGGCGGAAGCGAGCCGCGTGGTAGAGGCCGAGGTAGTTGATCTCTTCCAGCCACTCGGGGCTGGTCCTTCGGACATGTCGAAGATCGACGACGGTACTCCGCAGGCGCTGGATAAAGGTCGACACCGTGCGGCCGCGGGTGGTCTCGACGGCCGCGAGTTCGGCCGCGAGGCGCTCGATGTCGGCGACCGCGACGACGCCGCGGCGGACCAGATCCTGCACCGAATTGGCGAGGCGCTCGGGTGTGTAGCCGGCGAGGCTCATCGCCTCGAGCACGGCGACGATATCGCGGGCGCGCAGCACTTTGCCCTGGTGGAGAACGAGCGCCACCTGCAGGTAGTTGTAGACCGGGACCACGCGGGCGCCGTAGGGCGCGAAGCGGTCGAGGGGGGAGCGGGCTTCGAGATGGATGAAGATCCTGCGAACCGAGTCGCCGCCGTTGTAGAGGCGGCCGTGCAGGGCCATGACTTCGTCGACCTCACTGCGGTAGAGCTTGCAGGCCGCGAGGATCGACGCGAGCTGGACCGCATCGACGCGGCCAGCGAGGATGTCGGCGTAGAGGCTGTAGATAAACGCGTCTTGCTCGGCGTCGTCGCCGAAGAGCAGCTCGTCGAGTTCGCTGGCGTCGACGTAGGTGCGCATCAGGGCGCTGAGCTTGTAGCCGACCTGACCGCGCACCGATCGCAGGCGACCCGAGAGGATATTGGAGAGGTTTGGCTTGAGGATGAAGACATCGGGCTCGATGCCGTCGAGACGGAGCTTGCGGGTGAGCACCGTTCGCATCTGGGTCGGCGATCCGCTGATAAAAGTGACCCGTCGCCGGTTGCGCTCGTGGGGATCCAAGAGCGCCTGCATCAGCGCTCGGGCACCGACGATAGCGACCTTATCCTCGGCCTTTTGCCGGTAGGTTTTGATCAGGTCTTTGATCGACTCAAAGTCGGTGCGCAGGTAGGTCTTGTCGAGATCCCAGCGCAGGTGCAGGAGCCGTCCGGTGCCCATCCAGTCGCTCATGACGCGGGCTCCTCGGTGTCGGGCGTGGATTCGCCGCGTACATTCTTGGTGACCTCTGCGACCGCCCCTGCGACCGCTGCGGTCACCTCGAGGCGCTGCATTTTGGCGCCGAGTCGGATCGCGTTGACGAAGGCGCGGCAGCCCGAGTTGGCCTGGGTGACGATCACCGGACGATCGAGCCCGAGCAGGGGAGCGCCGCCGTAGTTCTCCCAATCGGTGAACTCGCGCAGCTTGGCGATGCCGCCCCCGAGCATCTGCACCCCCAGGCGCCACTTAAAGCGGGCCTCGGCTCGCTGGATCAGCGCGTCTGCACTGGCCGCGACACCCTCGAGGGTGCGCACTAAAACGTCGCCGCTAAAGCCGTCGGTGACGATCACATCGGCCTCGCCGTGGGTGATCTGATCGCCGCGCATCAGACCGATGTACTCAAAGGGGAGGGGACGAGAGGAGAGGTGCTCGTGGGCCTCTCGGACCCGCAGCGGTGTGGCTGCGGCGGAGGTGCCGTTGGCGAGCAGGCCGACCCGCGGTCGCTCAACGCTGGAGATCTTGGAGGAGTAGGCTGCCCCCATCGCGGCGAAACTGATCAGGTGCTCGCTCCGGCACTCGATGGTTGCGCCGACATCGAGGAGGAGGGCGAAGGGATCTTCGTTGGGGCCGCGGTGGCGCAGGGTCGGATAGACCGCAGCGAGCGCGGCTCGGCTGACCGAAGGCAGGCGTCCGAGGGTGCCAAGCGCGATCGAGACGATCGCTGAGGGCGGGCCCGCGGAGACAAAGATGGCCTCGTGATCGCGAGCCGTGAGCTCGAGGCCGACGGCGATGCTCGATCGGGGGGCGGCCTCGCGGGCATCTCTGGGATCGGCGTCTTCGGGGATTTGATCGGCCGCGTGCACCACCCGCAGACGTTCGGCGTCGTGGGCGAGCCCTTGGAGGGCCGGCGTGATCACATCTTCGTCGCCGACGACGACGATCTGCACGTCGAGGTTGAGGCTGGCAATGGCCGCGGCGGCGAGGGCTTCGCGGCCCTCTTTTTGGCCCGCACAGGTATCAATGACGATGGTCGGCAAGGGGTCCCTTCTGCCTGTTGTACCGCGCCTTCGCAGGTCGCGGTGTGGTCATGCCACAATCCCCAGAGCCTCGGGTGCCTGACGATTGACGTTTATCTCCACATGGAGCGATTACGCACGTTGCGTGTGGAGCCCAGAGGCCTCCGCTGGGCCCGAGAACTCCCGCAGACGGCGGCTAACCAGCCAGTCCGAGATGGCCTCGCTGTTTGGGGCGCTCTCGGGGAGCGACGAGGTCGCGAAGGCCTCCTCTAGATCACTGGCGAGGCGCGGCCAGGCCACCCGGTGGTGAGCGTCGATCTGCGGCGGCACACTGCCGTGTTCGGTGCCCTGTTGCTTGAGCGCGATCAGATCGAGGGCCTCCTCGTAGCCGTAGATCTGCGCGGTCACCCGCAGGTCGGTCTCGAGTTCGCCGCTGCGCAGGAGGTGGATGCCGGTGAGCGCGACCCGATAGATGTAGAGCTGACTCTTGGCCTGGGGTCGTTCGGCACGTTCGTGGTCTCGGCACTTGCCGCGGAAGAAGCCCTGGTAGTGGCGAAAATATTTGCGAGAAATGGTGCTGATGGCGAGCGCTCGCAGCTCCTGTAACTCTTCGTTATCGATGAGCTGGAGGGGGCTCAGGATGCGCTCCAGCATGTTGCCGTTGCCTCGCAGGAGGAGGTCGAGGGCCTGCCTAGCCTCGGTTAAAGTGAGGTCGAGTTCGGTGCCTTCAAAGAGTTCGAGGCGGTCAAAGCTCTCCTTGGGGCGGCCGAGGCCGAGCAGGCGGCGCAGCGGCGTGAGGTGGATGCCCTTGAGATCGAGATCGCTGTCGGCGGAGGGAAAACCGTAGATGTGCGATCCGGTGATCGCACAGAGCAGTACGCGGCCGGGGATCGGCTGGGCCTCGAGAAAGCGACGAGCGAGGCGGAGATCAGGTTTGAGGTTGTTGATGCTGTGTCTCACGGGGATCAGGGGGCCAATGGTTGGGTTTACGGAAGGCCGAGGCTGTTGGCGATGAGTTCGTCGCAGAACTCGTTGAGGGCCTCGTCATCGGGGACTTCGGGCAGTGGTGCGTCTTTGGCGAGGGCTTTGATCTCGGCTGCGAGCGCCTCTGAAGATTCGATGAGCTGGTCGTAGGGCCAGGTTCCGGCGCGGATCGCCAGGAGTTCTTCGGCGTCGGGTCGGCGTACCAGCACTGCGCCGCTGGCCAGGATTTCGCGGCCCATCCTGAGCAGGCGGATCAGGTGCATCGCGTGTTTGGTGTCGTAGCCGTAGCGAGCCTCGAGGGCCGCGCGCCTGGGGTTTCGGGTTCGCCGCCAGGTTTCGTAGCTCTGCCAGCCCTTGCGCGCCGATCGGTAGCGGCGTTCGCGATCGAGGATCGCCAAGAAATTCGGGCTCAGCGTGCCTTCGTCGATGCGGCCGTCCGCGAGCATCGCCTCGACGGCGCCGAGCTGGTCGCGGGGGATTGTGCTGCGTTCGGGCAGGCCAAAATCCCCGCGACAAGGCGGGCCGGCGGGCGGTTCGAGGAGCCAGCGTCGATGGCTGCGGATCCGACCGAGCTGCGACATCGCGTAGCCGCAGAACGATCTTTCGACCCGACGCGAGAGGAAGCGCTCGCGATGATCCAAGAGGCGCTCTGCGAGCGGCGTGACCACCTCGTGGTCGGAAGGATCGGTCCACATCAACTCGAGAATGGTCGGGTTCGCGGCGGCCGCCAGGCGCATGAACTTGCGGAGTTCGTAGCGGACGTGGTCGGCGTTTAGCTCGATCTGCTCCGGGCTTTTAAGGAAGCCGAGGTACCAGCGGCGAGGGCCGATGATGATGCCCTTGCGGTCGGTGTCGGACTCTGGGGTTTGAAGCCCGTAGGCTCGCGATCCGTGGATCGTCTCGTAGATGAGCGTAGGCGCCGAGGACACCGCGATCGGATAGCACGCATCAGAGGACTGGTGGAGCGAATATGAGCGTTTTGTCGACCTGTTCAGGGTCCTGTTGCGGTGTCGACCGGTTCTTATGGGCTCTTATGGGTTGCGGGGTGGCCCCTCGAGCCCGAGATCGGAGATCCGTTCGCGGACAGCGGCCATGAACGCGGGTCCGGGGTCGCCCTTTCGCGTGCGGTAGCCGGCGACCTTCTCGTGGAAATAGGGGTGTTTGCGCATCTTGGCGGCCTCGTGATGACCGATCACGTGGGTGATCGGATAGACCTGCGCGAGGTAGCGGATGAGCGCTGCATCGGCCTCGATCTGCGCCTGGGTGAGCGGGTGTTCTTTTCCGTCGCCGACGTTCTCGACGCCGATCGCGATGTGGTTGAGGCCGATGCAGTGGCGAGCGTGCCAGTTTTCGGGCATCAAGCGGAGGATGGTGCCGTCGCGGCCGACCAAGAATTGGGCGCCGACGTTGACGTCACCGGCCTTTGCTAGGGTCTTGCGGCCCGACTCGATTTTGGGCCGATTGAAGTAGCGCCAGGAGGCATCGACGGAGGAGCCGCCGGTGTGGTGGAGGATGACCAGGCGGGGCTTGATGATGACATTTTGGGGGTTGCCGCCCTCATGCAGGCGTCGGTACTCGAGGGTCAGGGCTTTGCGCCGCTCGTCGTAGCGAATCGGCCGATCGCGGAGGGATGGTGGCAGCTCTGGGATGCTGTTGCCGCCGGAGGAGCCGGAGGAGCCGGAGGAACCGGAGGAGCCGGAGGAGCCGGAGGAGCCGGAGGAGCCGGTTGCTCGGCTCGGAGGTGTGGATCTCGCGGTCGGGTTCGCGGGTTTCTCGGGGGCCGGAGGTCTGCCGATGTCTTCTTGGGTGGTTCGCGCCTCGATCGGACGCGAGCAGCTGGGGAGGAGAGCCACTGCGACGAGTACTGCAGCGAGGGCCGAGCGGATCATCGAAGCGACGATAGCGACCGTGGTGAGCGTTCGGCAAGGGCAGGGAGGCGCGCAGCGCTGCCATCGAGTATCCTGGCGGCGGCCTATGCTTGGTCAGACTGCGAACCCCCGAGCGCTCGCCGCGGCTCTGCTCCTCGGACTCAGCGCTTGCCCTCCGGCGATCTCCGAGTTGACGAGCAACACGAACTCGACGAGCAGTACAGATACGGCGACCGATTCATCGAGCGGCAGCACCGAGCCGTTGGTCACCACCGACACCGGGTCGACGACCGACGTCGGATCGACGACGTCCCAGGCTGTTTGCGGCGATGGTGTGGTCGAGGGCGGCGAGGCCTGCGATGACGGTAACTCGGTCAACAGCGACGACTGCCTCGAGACCTGCGAGCTCGCCGAGTGCGGTGACGGTGTGGTCCATGCGGGGGAGGAGCAGTGCGACGACGGCAATCGGGAAGACGGCGATCTCTGCCTCAACTCGTGCGTCAAGCCGACCTGCGGTGACGGCGTGATCCAAAAGGGTCTCGAGCAGTGCGACGATGGTTCGGACAACGCCTTCGGGCTCTACGGGGGATGCACTCCATTTTGCCTCTACGGGCCCCGCTGTGGCGATAGCCTGCTCGATCCGCAGGAGTCGTGCGATGACGGCAACGATGGTGATCCCAGCGACGGCTGCCTCGATGGCTGCGTCTCGGCGGTCTCCTGCCTGTCGATCAAAGAGGGCCTATCCCGCACCGAAACCGGCCTCTACCAGATCCTCCCGGACATTCCGGACATCGAGGAGGCGATCGAGGTTTGGTGCGACATGGATACCGACGGCGGCGGTTACACCTTCCTTAAAGTCGACGTGCAAAAACAGGCCAACTCGCCGGCGTTCTCGGCCGTGCTCGCCGAGGAGAAGTGCGCGAGCTACGGCCTTCGCCTTTTTGTGCCGCGCACCCAGGAGCACGCAGAGACGGCGTACTACCTTGCGGTCAGCAAGAACGTGAGCCCCGTCGGCGGGGGCATCATCGCCACCGACCCGGGTTACATGAGCATCCTCGGGATCTACCCAAAGGTCGTCGGCCAGAGCTGTATCGGTGCGCCCTTCAACAGCGAAGACTGCGCCCAGTGGCATGCCAGTGACGACGGCCCCTTTTGGGTGAGCAAAGCGGGCATCAACGGCCAGCCGAGCAAGTCCAATTGCTCTGGATGCTCGATGTATTACGAGTGGTTTGATGACGGCAAGATCGCCAACTACTTTGCGCTCAAGCAGGGCGGTTTTTCGAGCCCTCGCTTCCTCTGTGCCGCCGGCGACAAAAAGGGCCCAAACTAGCTCTTTTTAGCCGCCCTTGCGGTCGCGACGGGCCTGCTTGCGAGCGACGGCGATCTGGCGATCTTGGATCGTTCGCTCGGAGGGCGGACGCCCGGGCAGGGCCTCTTGCGGGTTGTGATCTTCGTCGAAGGAGCCGGGTGAGTAGCCGAGTTCGAAGAGCGTGATCTCTCGGCGCGCGCGCTCCCCCAGGCGCAGCGGGATCACGGCAGCGCCGATGCCTGCACCGACGTAGACGGCACCCTCCGGGGTGGCACCGCGACGGGATCCGTAGAGACCGTGGATGTATCGGTGACCGACGAGGCGCCCCAGGGCGAGTTCGTTGAGGCGGGCGAGCGTGACTTGGCCGGCGTGTGTGTGGCCCGAGAGCACCAGGGGCACGCCTCGGGGCCACATCTGTTCGGCTTCTTCGGCGATGTGCGAGAGGCCGAGCACCGGCAGGTCGGTACGCAGCCCGCGAGTCGCTTTGGCGACGTCGGCGTGGCCGGTGTAGGCGTCGTCGACCCCGACGATCTGCAGGCGTTCGCCGCCAAGAGTGATCGTCGTGTGGGCGTTGTCCAGGATCTCCATGCCGCCGCGGCGGAGCGCCCGGCGGACCTCGGCGGCCCCTGACCAGTGATCGTGGTTGCCGAGAACACCGAGCACCGGCGCCTTAATCGCGGCGATGACCTCCTCGAGTGCGCCCAGGTATTCTTGGCTGTGGCAGACAAAGTCGCCTGTGATCACAACGACATCGGGGTCTTGACGGTTGACCAGGTCGATCGCTGCCATCTGCACGTGCATCGGCGTTACTCGACCGACGTGAAGGTCGGTGAGGTGGGCGACGCAGATGGGCGAGCTGAGCTGCTCTTGATGGCGATGGGAGCCGGCAAAGCGGCGGAGTTGAAACCGGGGAACTCCGCGTTCAAACCAGGCCAACGGGTTTAGCATGCGGGCCCGCGAAAGCTTCGCGGGGAGCCGGGAAGAGCGCGTCCGCAAGCCAAAAAGAGCCATCCACGGGGCAGTATAGGGATTTTGGGCAGGGTCGCCACTTTGCTTCGAGAGCGCGCATCTCGGGTGCTCGCGCGGCAGGGCGCTCGTCCTGATCGCGACAGGTGCGTATCTCTAGGATTCGACGTCGATAGTGTAGGATAGCCCTCCAATGGAGGCGCTATGAGCCGAAAACGACGTCCGGTCAGTCAGCAGAGTCCGATCGAGATCCTCAAGTCGCTCTTTCCTAATTCTGGCGCAAAGGGCAAGAACGGAGAGGCTGGCGGCGATCCGGCCGCGCGAGTGCTCAAGGGTCTTTGGTTCGGCGCAGCCGCAGGCATCCTGCTCTACGCCGTCTTCGGCTCGTTCACCTCGATCGAGCCCGGCGAGGTCGCGGTGCGGGTCAACAATGTCACCGGCAACGCGGTGACGATCACCCAGCCCGGCTGGCTGGTGAAGCTGCCCTTCGGCATGCACTCGGTCTACACGCTCGACGCCAGCCCGCAGACCTTTACGATGCGCGGCGACCAGAACTTCGATCACCTCAACGTCCGCGAGCTGACGGTGCGCGCCAGCGATGGCTCAAACTTTCACTTCCAGGACACCAAGATCATCTTTCGGATCGCTGGCGATCAGGCCCATACAGTGATCTCTGATGCCGGAGAGTTGGACGGATTTTTGATGTGGATGCGCCCCTTTGTGCGGGCCATCCTTCGCGATGAATTTGGCCGTGAGTCGACGATCTCGGTGTCCAATCCCGCGGCTTTTGGCGAGGCCACCGAGCGGGCCAAAACCAGGCTCAACAAGGAACTCAGCGAACACGGCTTGGTGGTCACCCAGATTGTCACTCCGCGGCCGCAGTTTAACGACGACTACGAAAAACTGATCGAAGAGCGCAACGCCCTGGGCAACCAGCTCGAGGTGATCAAGTCCAACCTCGCCGCCGCCGAGACCAAGCGCGAGCGTCGCTTGGCCGAGGTCGAACGCGATCAAAACCGACAGATCCAAGAGAAGCGCACCTCGCTAGAGGAGACGCTGGCGACCGCGGTCTCGGCCCAGGCCGACGTGATCCGCGAGGTCGATACCTACCGGATGGCCAAGGTCGGCGAGGGCCAGGCCGAGCTGGCGGCTGCGACCCGCCGCGCCGAAGAACTCAAGGGTCAGCTCGACGCCAACATCCGCACCCGCAAGGCCGAGATCGATGCCTTCCGCACCCAACCGATCGAGCGGGTGATGGAACGCCTGGGCGAGCGTCTGAAGGGCGTGACGATCGCGATTCAACCCTACGCTGATGACTCGACGCCTTCGCGGGTCCAGATGCAGCAGATCGGAAAGGGCAACTAGCCATGAACCGCATCGCAAAGATCATCGTGCTCCTCGCTGGGGCGCTCTTCCTGGCGCCGACCTGTACAACGACGACCGTGCCGCTCGGCTACATCGGCGCGCGCGCGAGCAACCTCTCTGGTGTTCTCGCCGAAGACCTGGGCCCTGGCTGGCATTTTGATGTGCCCTTTGTGCACCGGGTCAGCCTGCTGCCCAGCAGCTACCAGTTCCTCGACTACATCGACGACGAGACCAACAACGCGCTGCTCATCCGTACCCGCGACAACAACAACGTGCGCGTCGACGTGACCGTGCCCTACCGGATCATCCCCGGCGAGGGTTACAAGATCATGATCGAAGGCAATCACGTCAGCTCTGGTGTCGGCGAATACCGCTTCCAACGACTCGCCGAAGATACGACCGTGTCGGTGCTGCGCGAGGAGTTGGCGGTGATGACCAGCGCCGACTTCTACAACTCGGAAACCCGGCTAAAAGTCGCCACCGAGACTCTGCTGCGCCTCAACGAAGGCCTGGCGCCGCTGCATCTCGAGGCCGAGACGGTACTCATTCGCTCGGTGACCTTCCGCCCCGAGTACGAGCAACAGCTGCAGTCGATCCAGCTCAACGAGCAGAACAAGCTCCTCGACGGCGCCCGCGAGCGGGTCGCCAAGCAACAGCAGTTGCTCGACAACTACGAGCTCGAGACCAACGCCAAGGTCGCGTCCTTGGAGCAGAAGTGGAACAAGATGCAGGCCGAGCTCGAGCGGGCCTACCAGATCGGCTTTATCAACCTCGACGCCGACGACCCATCACCGGGCAAGGCTCGCGAGGCTCTTGCCGCGCTCACTGGGGAGCAGCTTTCGGCGGCCCGCGAGAAGGCGAGCGAGATGCTCGGCATCGACCAAGAGAAGGTCAACGACCCCTACCTCTTGGGCATCCAAAGCATCAAGGCCCAGAGCTTGGCCTATCGCCAAAAGGTAACGGCCGAGGCCGACGGCATCTCCGACCGTCTCAAGGCCGAGGGCGCGGCCGAGGTCGCTGCAGTGCGCGGCGAGTACGAGAGCAAGCTAAACGTGTTGCTCGGATCGCCGGCCGGTCGGGCGTACGTCGCCTGGAAAGCCGCCGACAACATCACCTTCGCCTCGACGCTGACCTTTCAGAGCAACGAGGGCATCCCCTCGGTTCTGCAGCTGCGCAAGTTCGCGGAGCAGTTCATCGGCAGCAAGTAGGCGCCGGCCGAACTCCAAAGGCGTCCGCGCAACTGTGCGGACGTCTTCTTTTTTAGGGTCGAAAAATTGACCAAATCGCGCGAGATCGCCCGATTTGACCCTATATTCGGCACATTGGGGGCACGATCGATCGTTATCCTCGCGACGTGCGCAAGCGAACGTCTGCCTTTTATCCTTGGACTTTTACTGGACTGCTGCTCGCGGTCGCCTGCAACGGCGATGACACGGCGGTCTCGGCCACTGACTCGGTGACCGATACGACCGGCGAGTCGGCAACCGATACGACGACGGATACGACGACGACGACGACCGGTCCGACAACAGGTCCGACCGCGACGACGATGGGCGAGACCACCTCGCCGACAGATCCGACGACGACCGGACCGACGACCGGACCGACAACGACGACGACCGGTGATACGGACACCGGTGGCGAGACCGGCGGTGACATCGACTGCGGCGGCGATCCGCTGCCGCCCCCCGACGAGGGGCTCTGCGAGGTCAGCATTGCCGGCACCAAGGGGTTTCTCCTCCGCGGCACCGTGCTCGCCCCTGACGGCATCTATACCAACGGCCAGGTGCTTGTGGTCGACGACACCATCGTCTGTGTCGGCTGCGACTGCGACACCAATCCGCAGGCGATGGACGCGAGCTTTGTCGACTGCGCTGACGGTGTGATCTCGCCGGGGCTCATCAATACCCACGATCACCTCGGCTTCGCCAACAACGAGCCGATCGGTCAGGGGCCCGACCGCTACGAGCACCGCCACGACTGGCGCAAGGGACAGAATGGCCACGTCAAGATCTCGACGATGGGCAGCGCCAACAAGCGGCAGATCGAGGCCGGTGAGCTCCGCTTTTTGCTGGGCGGCGCGACCTCGACGATCGGTGGCGGCGGCGGTCGGGCGGGTCTCACCCGCAACCTAGACGACGCCAATGACAAGGAGGGTCTGTCGATCCAGACCGTCAACAGCGACACCTTCCCGCTCGACGATGCCGGCGGCAAGCAGCAGGAGATGGGCTGCAACTACGGCAACAAGCCGACGACCGCGGCTGAGATCGCGGACCTCGATTCCTATCTCGCGCACATCGGCGAGGGCATCAACAAGGCCGCCAAGAACGAGTTCCTCTGCACCTCGATGGGCGACGGCGATGTGATCGGGCCGCAGACGGGTATCGTGCACGCGATCGCTATCGACGTCGCCGACATCGTCGAGACCGTCAGCGAGAAGGCCAAAATTATATGGTCGCCGCGCTCCAACATCGTGCTCTACGGCAATACCGCTTCGGTGACGGCGCTCGATCAGCTCGGGGCGACGATCGCCCTCGGCACCGACTGGATGCGGACCGGCTCGATGAACGTCTTGCGCGAGCTCAACTGCGCGGACTACCTAAACGCGAACTACTACGACCATCACTTCGACGACGCGGACCTCTGGCGCATGGCGACGGTTAACGCGGCGTTGGTGGTCGGCGCGGACCATGCGATCGGCATGCTGAAGCCGGGCTACCTCGCCGACATCGCGATTTTCGATGGCTCACAAAACCCCGGTTACCGGGCGATCATCGACGGTGAGCCGGCGGGCGTCGGTTTGGTGATGCGCGGCGGCACGCCGCTCTACGGCGACGCGGCGTTGATGAGCGATCCGGCGATCGGCCAGGCTGACTGCGAGGACATGGACATCTGCGGCAACGCCAAGAAAGTCTGCGTGCTCAAGGATATCGGCGAAGCGGATCTCCAGGAGCTGCGGGACGCGATGGAGCCGGTGTACCCGCTCTTTTTCTGCGGAGTGCCCGACCTCGAGCCGACCTGCACGCCCTGGCGTGACGAGTACCCCGACGGCATCACCAACGACGACGCGGACGGCGACGGCGTCAGCGACGGGCTCGACAACTGCCCGATGGTGTTCAACCCGGTCCGCGACTTTGAGCTGATGCAGGGCGACTACGACGACGACGGCATCGGCGATGTCTGTGACCTCTGCCCGACGGAGAGCGGCGAGAATTGCACGCCGCCGGTCGGCGATGACTACGACGGCGACGGCATCCCCAACGCCAGCGACAACTGCATCAAGGATCCAAACGAGGATCAGGCCGACATGGACGAGGACGGCCACGGCGATGTCTGCGACGACTGTCCTGAGCCCAACCCCGGCGCCGAACTCTGCCCCTTCTCGATCCCGGCGATTCGCGATCCAAACCACCCGAATCACCCAAGCAAGGGTGCGCCGGTCAAGGTCGCAGGCGCCTACGTCACGGGCATCCGTCCCGACCTCGGCAACGCCCAGGGATTTCACATCCAAGACGACTCGCTCGACCCCTACAGCGGCATCTTTGTCTTCACAGGGGAGAAGCAGGCGACGGTTAAGATCGGCAACCGGGTGACCATCAGCGGCACCTACGAGGAGTACTTCAATTTCAGCGAGATCACTGGGGTAGAGGTGACGATCGAAGATGCAGGCGAGGTCCTGCCCTTTGATCCGATCGTTGTCGCCGACCCGTCGACGCTCGCCACCGGTGGTTCCAAGGCCGAGGAATACGAGTCGATGCTGCTCTCGATCAAGGACGTCGTGATCACCAAGATGAACGCCGACAACAGCGACTACGACGAGTTTGAGGTCACGGGCGGCCTCCGCATCGACGATACGATCTACGACGCCGTCGCCAACGAGGGGCTCAACAACGCCTGCCCGGAGGGCTCACAGTTCGACGAGATCGTCGGCGTGCTCGGCTATGCGTTCTCCAACTCAAAGCTGTGGCCGCGGGTGAAGGCGGACATCAAGTACGTGATGTGCGATCCGGCTCCCTAAGCAGCGCTCGCGACTCAGGACTTGAGGGTCCGGGACAGAGCCGACGCCTCACCGCGTCGGCTCTTTTCTTCGTTTTCGTAGTCCTCTCGTTTCCCAGGCTGTCTGCCTTCGCGGAAAGCTGATCTCGTGAGCAGCTTGCACAGTGGGTCGGCAATGGTTGACGCTGCGCGGTCGCGGGCTGTTAGCTTCGCCGGGTGTCCGCTCGCCGTGACTGGATCCTGGCCGCGTTCGCGATCGTGGTGATCGTCGCCGGCAGCATCGCGCTCCGTTGGCCAGGATTCACCGAGGGCGGATTTGCCTCTCACGATGTCGGCGGCATCCTCTACAACGCGATGCTGCTCGACTCCGGCGGCTTGCCCTACATCGATTCGGTGGAGCTCAAGGCGCCGGGTAGTTTCTATCTCGCCTGGCTCCTGGCGGGCCCTGAGAGCCGCGACATTGCCCGATTTCAGATCTGGGCGAATGCCTGGGCGATCGCTTCGTTACTCGCGGTCGCGGGTATCGGCGGCCTGCTCTGGGGGGCCCGTGCTGCGGTGATCGCTGCGGGTATCTACGCCCTGGGAGATGCCTTCCTCGACAGCATGGATGCGAATTACGTCACCTGGGCCCAGCTTCCACAGGTGCTGGCGATGCTGGGGGCCTTCGCGGCGGCTCGAAGTGTTGGCCGTCGACGTCTCGCGCTCTGGCTCCTGGCGGGTGCGCTCGCCGGTATTGCCACGCTCTTTAAGCGGCCGGCGGGAGCAGTGCTTGTGGTGGTTGCTCTCTTCGCGGTGTTCGGCGATCCGAGGCGCCGCATCGATCTGCGGGCTCTGGTCGCGGTGGCGCTCGGCTTTGTCGGCGCTCACCTGCCGATCGCCGCTCATTACCTGGCTCAGGGTCACCTGGGCGGCTTCATCGAGGGCTATCTCTTCAACACCTGGGGCGCTCGATATATCGGTCGGCGCGCGGCTGCACTGGGTGTGATCGGGGGCGTGCGCGAGGCCGCGATGGCGACGGTTTACTTCCTTGCGCTTCCGCTTAGTCTGGCTCTTTGGACAGGTATTTCGAAGCGCAACCGAAGCCGCCACTCGGCGCTGCCCTGGCTCTGGCTCTGGGCCGTTCTGACGATGCTCGCCGCGTACCTGGGCCTGCGCTTTTACAAGGGGTACTTCGTCGCGGTTGCACCGGCGCTGGCATTGCTCGCCGCGGCTCCAGGAGGTCTCTTTGGCAGCAGGACTGGCCGCGATGGCCTGTGGGCGCGGCGTCTGCTGCGAGCGCTCGGTCTAGGCCTGGCGCTCGTGCTGGCGATGCGCTCGGCGTGGCTCTCAAAGACGCTTCACGACAACCGCCGCCGTTCGCATGATCGAGGCGCTCGAATCCTCGCCGAGCACATCGCCAAGGGGGTGCTGCCAGGCGATCGCATCTGGGTCTGGGGCTGGCACCTCTGGGATATCTACGCCTTCACCGGCTGCCTTTCGGGGTCGACGATCTACAAATCGCTCGGTCTTCTTACGCCGCCGAATGACGACACCTGGAGAACGCCCGCATCGCGCCTGGTGATCGCCGAGGACGACACGTATCGCCGCCTCTTGATCGAGGATCTGAGCGCGACCTTGCCGAGCTACATCGCTCTGGGATCGACGGTGCCGCGGGCTCAATTTCCTGAGCTTCGAGCGTTCCTGCGTCGGAATTATGTCCGCGATTTTGGGGTCCGGGTCGGTCGTGTTCAGGTGTGGCGCCGGCGCGAAGCCGCGGGTCGTTGAGGACGCCCTGGGAGCCTCGTGTGGTACGATTTGGCGATTGCGCTTATCGCGCACGCATGGTTTTCGATGTGGATGATCCCCCAGTTGCCCGACGCGCATGGCGTCGCGCTGTGGTTTGGCAGTTTTGGTCCCGCGAAGCCGCCGGCCTCTGTCGAGCTGCTGATCGATGGGCACGAAGATCGGCAAATCGAGCTCGACTGGTCAGAGGTCATGCCCGGCGAGACACCGATCGTTTGGGTCGCGCGCGCTCGGCTGGGCAAGCTCGCGGCGGACACTCGCTATGTGCTTCGACTGCGACCGACGCCCGAGTCTCGGATGGAGGCGCCGGTCGTCGTGCGGACCTTGCCGACCCGTCTACCGGGTATGCAGGAGGATCCCTTTGTGATGCTCTTGGGCTCCTGTTTTGATCGTCGAGGCAGGGGTGCAGCGACAGTCAGCAACCTGCCGCGGTTGCTCTCTGGTCGTCTCCTGCCGCATCTCAAGGTGCTCTGCGGCGATCAGATCTACCTCGACCTGCCGGTGTTCGGTGTGATCCCGCGGAAGTCCGCCGAGACCTACCGCCATGTTCTCGGCAAGTACCTCCGCAACTGGGCGCCAGGTGGCTCGCTCGGGCAGGGCGGTGCACCCCTGGCGAATGGCTACGGCGATCTCCTCCGTCACGGCGCCAATCTCTTCGTCAGTGATGACCACGAATTCTGGAACAACTATCCCTTCGCGTCGAGCCTTGTCCCCTTCACCTATACGAGTTCGGGTCGGCGACGCCTGGCGGATCTCGGGGCCGCCTTTGTCCGCGGCTTTCAGGGGGAGTCTTCGGGCGGGGGGCTGCGCACCTTCAAGGAGATCAACATGGGGGTCGCCGGAGAGCCCGGATCGCTGGTGATCTTTGCGCTCGACGGCCGTCTCGAGCGGACCCGAGAACTCTGCCATTGGCCCGCCGATCTCGAGGAGCTCTGCACAAAGATCCGCGGCCTTCGCTCGCCGGCGATATTGGTGCTTTCGCAGCCGCTCTTTGAGCCCGCGCAGTCAGAGTTTCACCGTCGCTGGGTTGACTCCGGGATCACCGACTTCGACGATTACGGGCCGCTGGCCGCTGCCGTTGCGGCCGCGCCTCACGACCTCTTGATCCTCAGCGGTGACATCCACAACGGTCGGATCTCGGAGTGTCGTCGAAGCTTTAATCGGCGGATCTTCGAGGTCATTGCCTCGCCGCTTTCGCTGATCCCTGGCCCTCCGTACGGCGATGCCAAAGCCCACGGCGTCTTCCCATCAAAGCCGCTAGAGGGGCCCGAGAAGGTGCCTACGAGGAGCGTGCGGAGCGTCGTTGGCCCGCTTCGGTGCGATCACATCGCGACTCTCGAAATCCATGCCAAGGACCGCGGCGTCGAAGTTGAGGTCGCCTACTGGAGTGTCGGCGATCATCAGCTCATCGCTCGCCGCTCGCTGACCCTGACCTAAGAGGAATGTGAGGCCCCATGATCAACGCCCGAATCTCTCTGCACGCAGCTCGCAACCCCGAGATTGTCGAACTCGCTCGGGACTCGGGCGAGTGCAACGCTGCTTGGATCATCCGCGCCCTCGGGCACATGAATTCTGAGGCGCGGATTCTGCTTGTAGGTGGCACCACACTCACCGATTTTCGCCTCCGGGTCGCTCAATCGCATCTGCGCCACGATCTCAAGCCGAGTTTTTGGAGCCACGCGGTATTGGTCCTGCCAGGCACGGGGCAGCCGCGACTCTGGCAGGTGGATCTCGAGGTCGGGATGCGCATCTCTGAGGTGCCGGGTGCCAACGGGATCTCCGAGATCGACCTCGATCATTTTAACTGCGATCGCTTTGCCAACCTGGCGGTCCTTCGCTTCCCGGGGGCGAGCGAGATGGCGGTAAACGAGGGCATCGATGCCCTCCGTGGCGCCCGTCTTTCCGAGGATTTGGTGTCGCCGCTGGTTCGTTGGCTCGCGTTCGTCTGGGGCACAGAGAACGCCGACAACCCGCTTCGGGCCGGTATTCCACTGCCGGCTGCACAATTCGTCGATGCCGCCTTTGCCTACGCAGGTGTCGACATCGTTCCGGGCGTCACGTCGCGAGCGGCCTGTCCCGAGGCTGTGTGGCAGGCTGCGCTCTGGTGGTCCAAGTACTACGCGGGCGATCGGGAGGGACAAGCCGACGCCGTGCCGAGTGGTGTCTATTTGGTCGAGCAGGGATCGGCGCATGTCGTCGATTAATCCTGGTCTTTAAGACAGGTTTTAAAATTGGCGAGTCGGCCGACCTGCTTTCACAGGGCCCGCGCGTAGGGGCTTACTCGGGCGGGGCGAGGGCTGAGCGCACGCCGGCTGCTTGGTTGAGCTCGCCGCGGCGGATCGCGGCGGCGAGGGCCTCGATCTCGGCGGAGACGCTGCGGTCGCCGGTCGTCGGCGCGACGTATTTTCGGATCAGAGCGTGTGCTCGGGTCAGGGCAGGGCTGGTCGCATTGTCTCGGAGGTCGAGCGCGCGGGCGGCGATGACCCCCTCGATTGCGAGGATGCGGGCGACCGCGGAGACCACCATCTCGAGTTTGCGGGCAGCGATCGGCCCCATGCTCACGTGATCTTCTTTGCCTGCAGAGGTCGGGATCGTATCGACGCTCGCTGGCATCGACAGGGTTTTGCACTCGCTGGCGAGCGCTGATGCCGTGACCTGGACCATCATCATGCCGCTCTCGAGCCCGGGTCTTGCGGCCAGAAATGCGGGCAAGCCGCGAGAGGTCGCGGGGTTCAGGAAGCGGTCGAGACGGCGCTCGCTGATCGTGCCGAGAGTTGTCATTGCGGCCGTGAGGTGGTCGATCGGCACAGCGACGGAAGCCCCGTGAAAATTGCCGCCGCTGATCACATCAAAGGTGCCGTCATCGTTGGCGAGCACCAGCGGGTTGTCCGTGAACGAGTTGACCTCGATGGTCAGGGCGTTGGCGACGTAGGCGAGCGCAGATCGCACAGATCCGTGAACCTGGGGCATGCAGCGCAGGCTGTAGGCGTCTTGGACCAGGCCACAGGCTGCGTGCGAGGAGTTGAGCGGAGAACCCGCGATCAGTTCGCGGATCATCGCGGCGCTGGCGATCTGCCCGGGGTGAGGTTTTCCTCGGTGAATGCGCGGGTCACAGGGCTGGATCGAGCCGAGTAGGGCGTCGAGGCTGAGGGCGCCGAGAACATCAGCGGCGATCACCAGCTCGCCCGCGTCGACGGCGCAGAGAGCCGCGATCGCGGTCATCATTTGGGTGCCGTTGATCAGGCTGAGGCCCTCTTTGGGGCGAAGTACGTAGGGTTTGAGGCCGACTGAGGCGAGCGCATCCGCGCCTGCGAGCGTGCCCTGGGTGTCTCGGAGGGTGGCCTCTCCCTCGCCGATCGCCACCAGCGCGAGGTGAGCGAGGGGCGCCAGATCGCCGCTGGCGCCGACGCTGCCCTGGCTCGGCACGATCGGTGTGATCCCGCGATTGAGCATCTGCAGCAGGTGATCGACGAGGGCCGGGGAGGCGCCGCTCGCCCCTTGGGCGAGGGTATGTGCACGCAGGAGGAGGAGCGCCCGGACAAACGCCTCGCATAGGGGGGTGCCGACCCCGACTGCGTGTGAGCGGAGCAGGTTTACTTGCAGGTCCGCGAGGTCTTCGGGGCTGACCCGCGTTTCGCTGAGCGCCCCAAAGCCTGTGTTCACGCCGTAAATGGTCGCGCCGCGGTCGAGGGCGGCTTCTAGGTGGGCTCGAGTGTGGGCGAGCTCGGCACGGGCGGAATCATCGAGGCAGGCGGGCAAGCCTTGATAGGCGACCCGATGGACATCGATGAGAGCAAGGGGACGGCCAATCGCGAGCATAGAGAATCGGAGGGTACACCTAACGGAACCTTCGTTGACCCTCTTCGGGAGCCCGATTAGGCTCGTGCAGGCATGAAGCGCTGCCCGGAGTGCGGGACTGACTATCCCGACGGCGCTGGCTACTGCCCGCAGGACGGCGTCCTCCTCGTTGAGGATGTCGCAGGGGAGAAGCGTGAGGACTGGCGCATGATTATGCCGAGCCTCGTGCGCTCCGAAGATGCGACCGGTGACGGGAGCACGAAGGGCGACGAGCCGGCGGGCGTTTCGGATCCGCGAACGAGCGAGGGCGATGCGGCTGCGGTCGGCGGCGATGCAGCGGTCCGTGCGAGCCCCGGATCGCGGCGACGGGCGGGCCGTCAAATGAGCCTCGGCGCGTTCGCTCAGGTGCCCAGGCACGCACCTGAGCCAAAGAAGACGTTGTTCGCCACCAGCGCTCCGCAGGCGAGACCACAGGACCGGCCGCAGGATCCTACGGCAGCCGTTGGCGCCGCCTCGACGGCACAGGGCGAGGGCATGGTCGGTCGGGTTCTCGATCAGCGGTACCGGATCGACGGCAAGATCGGCGAGGGCAGCATGGGTCTCGTCTACCGGGCCACCCATGTGATCATCGACAAGCCGCTGGCGATCAAAGTGTTGCGCAGCGAGCTCGCTCTGGAGCCCGAGGTCGTGCAGCGCTTTCTTCAGGAGGCGCAGCTCGCCTCGCGGATCAAGCACCCGAATGTCGTCGAGGTCAGCGACTACGGCCAGACTGGAGTCGGTGCAGCCGCGTATTACGTGATGGAGTGCCTCCGCGGTCGCACCCTCGCCCGCATGATCGCAACCGAGGGGCGCTTGGCACCGGCACGCTCTGTCGACATCGCGATCCAGATCGCCAAGGGGCTCGCGGCGGCCCACGCCGAGGGCATTGTCCACCGCGATCTTAAGCCCGAGAACGTGTTCCTCTGCATTGGCCCCGAAGGGCGGGAGCTCGCCAAGATCCTCGATTTTGGCATCGCCCGGGGTCTCTACGCCAGCAGCAGCCTCACCCACCAGGGCATGCTTATCGGCACGCCCGCCTATATGGCGCCGGAGCAGGCCGAATCCTCCGACGTCGACGCCCGCGCGGATCTCTATTCGCTCGGCGTGATCCTCTTTGAGTGTCTTACGGGTAGGGCTCTCTTCGCGGATCTCGATCCGATGGAGGCGATCCATCAGCGTGCCGTGGTTACGCCTGCGGATCTTCGGACCTCCTGCCCTGAGCTGCCGCCGTTGCCGACGGTCGAGCGGGTGCTCTTTCTCCTTCTTGCGGTCGATCGAAACGATCGCCCGGGCGACGCTCAAAAGACGATTAGCTTGCTCGAAGGGGCGTTGCAGGAGGACTTGGCGGAGGTGAGCATTGGTGCTCCGAGTTCAGGACGGGGGCGGATCGATACGGCTGCGCTCGGCTCGGGCTCCGCCAGTCGGAGTGGGCCTATCGTCGCCCAAGACGAGCCAGCTGCGGTCGACGATCAGGCGCAGACCCGTGTGCGCGGGGATCGGGTTGCGGTCACCGAGGGCATCAAGATCCGCGGTCGCGAAGACGCCGACATCATCCAACCACGCACGGTCTCTCCCTCGGGGAGAATCCAGAAGCGACCGAGCGTGATCATCAAGCGCGGCACGCCGATCGAGCGCTTTGTGCCGCCGCCCCCCGTATCGCCACAGCTGCCCCGCTCGGAGCTCTCGAGCGACGATCTTCAACGTGCAGACGAGGATCGAAGAGGCCCGCCCTTGGGGCTCATCATCGGTGTTGCGGCGGTTGTGGCGATGGCGATGACCGTGACCCTTTGGAAGTATTTGATCAAGGATTCGAAGCCGGCGGATCCTGTCGCTACACCGATTGTGCGCACGAGTAAGGCGGAGGATTACGTGCGTCTGCGCTTTGAGTCATCGCCCTCGGGGGCCGAGGTGTTGCACAGTGGCGAGAGCGCGATAGGGCAGACGCCGATCGACTTTCAGGTGCCGCGGGGCGAGGGGGGGATTCTCTTCGTATTCCGCCTTCCCGGGCATGTAGATGTCGCGAAGACCGTGACACCCAACCAAACAAAGACCGTGCGTGCAGACCTCAACCCGGCGCCGATCGGCGACGGATTAGCTCCAGCCTCGGACCCGCCGAAGTCGTCTGCGGGCGACGAAATGGCGCCTGAAGCCTCGGACCCGCCGGGGCTCGATCAAGCTGCGCCTGCAAAGTCCGAGAAAAAGCCGACCGGGGGTAAGAACTCTGGTGGGCACAAAGGTGCTCCAACGAGCGCAACGAAGGATGTCGACAGCAAGCCCGAGACGCCTGGTGACAAGCCGCCTGCGGAGGATCCAGAGCCGCCTGCGGAGGATCCAGAGCCAATGGGCGATCTTAACGAACTCAAAAACCCATTCGCTCCCTGAGCGCTCTGTCGGGGTTTTGCGGTAGGCTGGGCCGAAGTAGCGATGGGGGAGACGCAGACACCGGTGGCGATGGGGGCGACGGTCGTCGCCAGCTCGGCGAGCGACCTGATCAAGACCAACCTGAACGTAGAGTCAGATCCTGGGGGCGCTGCCGTTGCCGTCGCATACAGCTCGAACCTCGAGGGAACACTGCTCCTCGAGCGCTACCGGATCATCAGTCGCATAGGCGCTGGTGGCATGGGCGTCGTCTACCTCGCCGAGCACATCACGATCAGGAAACGCTGCGCGATCAAGGTGCTCAGCGACGAGTACGCGAACAAGCCCGACATCGTCGATCGCTTTCTACAGGAGGCACGGGCGGCGTCGATGATCGCCCACGAGAACGTCGTCGAGATCACCGATTACGGGCAGACGCCAAGCGGTTCGGTCTTCTTTGTCATGGAGATGCTCCAGGGGGAGGACCTGGCGGGGACGATCGAGCGCGAGGGATCGCTGCCTTGGGAGCGGGTCCAGCCGATCATCCTCCAGATCTGCCGGGCACTCCGTGAGGCCCATGCGGTGGGCATCATCCACCGCGACATGAAGCCGGAGAACTGCTTTCGGGTCGAGCGCAGCGGCACCAAGGACTTCATCAAGGTGCTCGACTTTGGCATCGCCAAGGTCACGAGCGAGGAAGGGGAGGGCAAAGGTCTTACCAAGACCGGCATGATCTTTGGCACCCCTGAGTACATGTCCCCAGAGCAAGCTCAGGGCATGCGCGTCGATCATCGCGCTGATATCTACGCGGTCGGCGTGATCATGTACGAGCTGCTCACCGGTAGGGTGCCCTTCTCCGCCGATACGTTTATGGGGGTGCTGACCAAGCACATGTTTGAGGTGCCACCGGCACCCTCCGCGGTCGCTCCCAAAGGCGTTAAGATCTCGCGTCCGGTCGAGGCTCTGATCCTCAAAGCCCTCCAAAAAGATCGCGAGCATCGCTTTGGATCGATGGACGAGCTCATCGCGGCGATCGAAGGAATCTCGCGCGGTGAGGCGGTTGCCGTCGTCGCCGAGAAGATCGTTCGCCCGCGTTCAGGGCCACTGCTCGCTTTTAGCGGCGAGGCCGAGCATGGTCGTTCGGGCAGCAGTGCCTGGATCGTCGTTACCATCGCCGTGCTTGTGCTCGCGGCCCTCGCTGCCTACTGGATGGTCGGAGCTGGGGGCCAAGAGGCCGATGAAGGGGAAAAAATTGGGGCTGTGCAGGCCTCAAAATCTGAGGTCAGGCCCGCCAAAGCCCCGCCGATCGCCCCCAAAGAGAAACCCAAAGAGGCGGTGACGCCTGTGCACGTTGTCCTGTCGTCCAACGTCGACGCCAGGATTTACGACGCCGAGAAGGGGGAGATGCTCGGCTCCACCAACACCGAAGCGGGTATCTACATCGAGCCCTCGCGGATACCGATCACGCTCGACGTGCGTGCAAATGGGTACGTCGATCAAGTGATCACCGTGCAAAACACGGAAGAGTTCAAGCACGAGGTTCAGCTCGAAGCTGAGCCAAAGGTCAAGGGTAAGAAAAAGGGCAAGAAGACCAAGAAGGTCAAGAAGATCAAGAAGACCAAGAAGACCAAGGGTGCGAGCAGTGGGAGCGGAGGGGGATCCGCCCAAATTAAGGATCCCTTCGCCGGTCTCGGCAAGTAGCTCGCGAACACCTGCACACTCGGTGTGCTTCGGTCGCTAGGGCATCAGCGCTGGACGGAGCGCGCTCGGGCGTGGCAGCGCCAGCGCGGCGTGGATAAAGGCGACGATCCCGGGAATGTCGTTCTTTGCCCATCGATCCGGATCTCGGGGGTTGAAGCGCCAGAAGAGCTTCGGGGCTCGGAGGTGTTGCCGATAGGAGGCGAGCACCGGAAAGACCTCGACGCAGGCGGCCCAGCAGTCGAGGTTGTGGTGCTGGTGGTCCTCCTGTTCGCCGGTGAAAACATCGAAGATCCGACTGGCAAGACGACGGTATCGAGTCCCGCTTTGGGCGTCCGCAAATGCCCCGCAGAGCTGGCGGTAGGCGGTGTAGCTCGGCCGATCACGAACGCTCGCGGGGATCACGGTGCCCATAAACGAGTGCAGGTTGACGCTGACATGGGGGTGGATCTTGGTGCAGAGCTCGGAGAGTGAGCGGGTCTCGGGCTCGCATAGCGGGTGGGGCCCGCGATATGTCGCATCACCGGGGGTCGACGATCCGGCGGCGGGGATCCAGCTTGGAGTCTTGCCCGGTGGCAGGGGAAAGTTGCGGTTGAGATCGACGCCGTGGGCGTTCGCTCGGAGTTCTACGAGAGTTCCAGAGCCTTCGGTGCTGTGGGTTCTCGCGTAGGCATCGGGATTGATGCAGGGGATGACCCAAAGCTCTGCAGCGCGGAGAGCTGCGACCTGCGCCCTGCCATCGGCGAGTTGGGCGAGCAGATCAAGGAGAACGTGGGCGCCGATCCACTCGATGCCGTGGATGTTCGCGCAGCAGAGCGCTCTGGGGGCATCTTTACGGCGGCTCGGCACTCGCAGGGCGCGGAGCGGGCGGCCCTCGACGCTGCTTCCGTAAACGACGAGCTCCCCTCCCAAACGGGAAGCGAGCTCGTCGAGCGTGGCCTCGCGGGCCTCGGGATCGCGGTAGGGTCGAAGGCTCACAAGGCAGAGTCGTCGACGGGCGCGGCTGCGTCCTTTGGGGTTTCGGGCTGCGAATCTTGCTCGCTCTCAACCTGCGCACTTTGGACTGGCTCTGCAGCGGGAGCGTCTGGGGTGGAGGCGGGCTCTGTGGGTGCCTGCGCGGGTGTTTCAGAGGTCGACTGTGCGGGCTCTGGAGTGGCGGGTAGTGCCGTGGGCTCGGTCTCCGCCGCAGAGGCTTCTGCGTCGTCGTTATCATCGGGCAGCTCTGGGGGAGGTGCACGGAGATCGGTCTTGGGGCCATCGGGGCGAGTCACCGCGATGTTTACGCCGCCGATTTCAACACCATTGAGCACGTTCGAGATCCGCTCGTAGTCGCCCTCTGGGGTTCGGAAGAGGGTGCTCGTATCACGGACTGTCAGGTCGCGGATGAGCCGCCCCTCGAGGCCGAGTTGCTCCCGCAGGAGGGCGCGGATCGTCGAGGCTTTTTGGCCGTGGCTGCGGCCAAGGTTGAGGCGGATTTTGACATACGAGGCCTCGGGGATCTCGCCCTGGGCGGACCTGCGGGCCCGTTGTCGGGGGGCGGATCTCGCCTCTTTGGCGGCTGCTTCGGCTCGAGCTTCGGCTTCGGCTTCGCGGGCCTGGTCCTCGAGTTCGCTCTTGTCGAGGTACTTGTCGTCCTCGAAGTCGGTGAACGTGAAACGCGCGCTCCAAACCTCCCAGAAGTCCTTGTGGGGCGGAGCTGTGAGCTCTGGCATCTCTACGGGCTGCGTCTTCCGACGTCGGCGTCGGCGTCGGCGTTTTTTGGGTGCCTCGGAGTCGTCGTTTGTGTCTTGGTCGTCAGCAGACCGCTCGGCGAGAGTACTTGTCTCAGCAGTTGCTTCGTCCTCGACCTCGTCGCCCTCCTCCTCCTCGGCGTTGGCGTCGACACCGGACAGATCGACGATCTCGACCTCATCGTGGAGGGTGTCGATGACGGCGCGGCGGCGGCCCTTGAGGGTTAGATCGTCGAGTTCGTCGACTTCGCCAAAGTGATCGCGGACGACGTCGAGCTCGCTCTCATCGATGTCGATGATGATCTCGTCTTGGCTGACCCGCGGGATCGGCTTTGGCTTTGTCTGTCGGGCGTTGTCGCTGTTGTTGTTGCCGCTGCTGCTACCGCTGCTGCTACCGCTGCTGCTACCGCTGCGACGGCGACGTCGACGTCGACGTCGTCCAGGGGAGTCTTCGGCCGATGCGGTCTCCTCGGTGTCGGCGTCGGTGTCGGCGTTGGCGTTGGCGTTGGCTGTGACCGGTTCGGGTTCTGCGGCTGTCGAAGTATCTTCGCTCGCAGTCTCTGAGGCTTCGGTTGCCGAGGTGTCTTCGGAGCCAGATTTACGGCGGCCACGGCGACGACGGCGACGACGACGACGGGGCGGAGCGTCGTCGTCTGACTTGGCCTCGCGGGTACTGTCGGCGTTCTCCGAGTCTGCGTTGTCCGCATTGTCGTCGTTGGAAGTGGATGCCGGGGGTCCCGCGTCTTGGGTTGCCGATGCGCTCTCGTTGTTGTCGGCGGCGCCGCCATCCTCTGGGCGGCGACGTTTGGGACGGCGCTCCCGTCGTGTCTTGCGGGCGGTGCGTGGCGCCTCGGCGGTCTTGGCGTCGCCGTGCTCGTCGGCGATTTTGGCCTCGCTTACTTCAGAGGCCAGAGCTTCCGCAGGCGTGGTCTCGTGCTCTGCTGTCGCATCCGCAGGGGCACTTGTTTCGGTCGGAGCATCGACCCTCGCCTCGGGCCCGCCGGCGTGGGTCGGCGAGATTTCGCCGTGCTCTCGCGGCTCACCTGTCTGCTCGGCGCGGACCTGCGGGGCATCGCCGTGCCGCTGGTCATCTGTTTGCTCGGCGTGTGCACGGCCATCGCGGTCTCGACGACCATCGCGGTCTCGGCGACTGTTGCGGTCTCGGCGGCCATCGCGGTCTCGACCATCTCGACCATCTCGACCATCTCGACCATCTCGGCCATCTCGACCTCGGCGACCATCGCGGCTTCGGTGACCGTCTCGGTTTCGAGGTCCGCGATCGCGACCGCGCTCTCCCTCGTACTCACGCTCTTGGCGACTTGGACGGCGATCGGCATCGCTGGAGAGCTGCTCGGATCCCTCGCCCCTGTGCTCGTTTCGCTCTTCGTCGTCCTCGTCAAGGAGGGAGCGCGGCCGTCGCGAGGAGCGCATCGCCTGCTCGAGCAGGAACGCGATCACCTGTTCTCCGCGCGGGTCGCCCATTAAGCCGCGGGCCAGGACGACCCATTGCGGCGAGACCTGCTCGGGGAAGAGACGCGAAATCTCGTCGATCTTAAGCTGGATACGGGCAGCTTGCAGCTCTTCGGGCGGCGGTAGGTGGCGCTCTTCTGGCTTGATGCTCGAGTACTGGAGCTTCAAATAATAGAAGTTGCCGATGTCGCGGGGACCGATCAGCGAGATCGCGGTGCCTGTGCGGCCCGCACGGCCGGTGCGACCGGTGCGGTGCACGTAGCTCTCTGCCTGCTCGGGGAACGAGTAGTTGATCACGTGGGTGACGTGGCTGATGTCGATGCCCCGAGCGGCGACGTCGGTGGCGACCAAGAAGCGGATCTTGTGATCGCGCATCGCCGTCATGACCTTCTCGCGGGCGTACTGGGTGAGGTCGCTCGAGAGCGCCTCGGCGCTGTAGCCCTCACGGGTGAGCACGTTGGCGACCAGTTTGGTCTCTTCGCGGGTATTGCAGAAGATGATCGCGCGGGCCGGGTCTTCGGTCGTCAGGATGTCGACGAGATCACGGGTGCGGAGCATGCCGGAGATCACGTAGTACGCGTGATCGATCTCGGCCGCGGCAACGGAGTCGCCGGAGAGCGTGATCATCTCGGGCTTGCGCATATAACGTCGGGCGATCCGCTGGACGTCATTGGGCAGGGTTGCCGAGAAGAGACAGGTTTGGTGCTCTGCGGTACAGGCATCGAGGATCGCGCGGATGTCCTCTAGGAAGCCCATCGAGAGCATTTCGTCGCACTCGTCCAGGATCACAGTGCGCACTCGATCGAGTCGGAGCGTGCGCCTGCGGATGTGATCGAGGATCCGCCCGGGGGTCCCGACGACGGCGTGCACACCGGCCTTGAGAGCGCTGAGCTGCGGCTGCATCGCGGTGCCGCCGTAGACTGGCAGCAGCTCGATTTGGAGGTGGTTGGCGAGCCGCCCGAGTTCGTCGCAGACCTGCTTCGCAAGCTCGCGAGTTGGCAGCACAACGAGCAGTTGCACACCTGTGTCGGAGGCCGGCGCAGAGTCAAAGCGGGCTGCGAGCCAGGGCAGGCAGAAGGCACCGGTCTTGCCGCTGCCGGTGTGCGACTGCACCATCAGGTCGCGGCCCTCAACGAGGGGCAAAAACGCCCTCGACTGTACCGGGGAGGGTTTTACCCAGCCCATCGCGGCGATCGCGTCGCGGAGTTTGGGGTCGAGCTTGAAGTCGTCGAAGGACTCGAGCTCGGGGGCCGTCACCGGCCCTGACATGTGATTGTCTTGGGCCTGCTCGGGATCGCGGATCTCGGGATCGTCAGTCGCCCCACTGTCCGCGGGTTGTGGGGGGGCGACATCGTTTGAGCCTTTGGATGCATCTGCATCCGGGGCCAGCTCTGTAGCTGATTCTGGGGCCAGATCTGGGGCCAATTCTGTGGGGGCGCCAGCTGGGGGGTTGGTCAGTAGGTCATTGGAGGTATTGTCCAGCGTTGTGCCGGACTCGGGTGGCTGAGCCATGTTCGGGAGGTCCTAGAGCCCGAGAAGCTCCTGGCGATTCTCTTCGTCGCGCCGGCTCCGATCGACATACGCATCAAATATCGCCGAAATTCGGTCAATCTTGCGTCCGATCTCGGAGTCCTGGGCGGAGCACATCGCCTGGGTCTCGTGGAGAAGAGTGGAAAGTCGTTCACCTGCCGCGATGGCACTCGGATGTCCGGGCGGTCGTGATTGCTGGAGCAGTGTCACGAGTCGGTCGCGGACGAGTTCCACGCGGTAATCACACCGTGCCTCTGTGCGGGACAGGCCAACACGCTCCTGCGCGAGACCGACATAGACCCCGGAGATCACATAGACTGCGGCTGCGACGCTCAGGACAAGCCAAAACGCCGCGTTGATCCACCGATGGCTGGGTGAAGGTGGGTTCAGTGCGGCCGCAGTGTCCCAGGGTTTAGGCATCGGGTCAAGGAGGGTTCGTGGTGGCGGAGGTTGTTCCAACGGCCTTGGTTCAAGGCCCGTCAGAGGCTTATTTGCGGGTGATGAACTTCACGAATTCCTCTTGGCTGGGCCGGAGGGTCGTGTTGCCGGGCCGGAGGCGCCGGATTTGGCAGGATGGAGGATCACCGGTCGCGTAGCGATAACAAGTTGAGGGAGCACTGAGGTCGAGCGCCATGCCGTCAAAAATGAGATCGGACCAGCTGGCCATGTCGAGGGGGATCACCGTGGTGTTGGAGCTGAAGGAGTCGAGCTCGACGGTGACGAGCAGGCCCGCGGCGAGGAGCAGGGGATCTGAGAGATCTGCGTAGGGCACACCGCCGCGGATGTCAACGAGCTGCGAGTCCTCCCGGAGATCGACGATCTGGATGGCTGCCGGGCCACCTGGGGAGCCGATCTGCGGAAGCGCTGTCAGCAAGTAGACCCCGGGGTTGAGGGGCAGCACAAAATCGCCCTCGCCGAAGGTCGCGCTCGCGTAAAAATGGGGGCCGAGGACCACAGTATTGGCCTCTTCGGGGAGGCGAATGCGCTCGGCCATGACTTGGGCGGAGAACGTGCAATCGGTCCCCATGTCCTCAGTTGTTGTGCAGAGTTCCTCGGCGAGCTTGACCTGTCCCCGAAGGAGCACCCGGTGGGGCAGGGTGATCGTCGGCAGGCTCTCGGTGTCGGCGGCGATCTCTGTGGGCAGCACGACCGAGCGGAAAATCGAGCCAGCAGGCGGTTCGATGCGCAGCTCGTAGGGGAAGGGGGTCTCGTTGCTGTACCCCCCGGAGCTGAGCAGGAGGTCGCAGCTCTCCGCGGTGCAGGCGATGCCAGCACGGGTGAAGCGGGTCTCGCTTGGTTCGTCGTCGCCAGCCACGTAGAGCGGCAAGCAGCCCGCGTTCTCCCATTGGCTCGGTTCATCCGGATCGGGCGCTGCGGGGATCGCAAAGACCCCGGAGGCGGAGATCGTCGCGGTGGGCGTGCACTGGGCGGGTTTTGAGCCTGGGGTGGCCTCGCTGAGACACTCGGTTCCGCAGCAGGAGAAGGTGCCGGTGCCTATGCCGTACAGGTTGGCGGGGCTGCCTGCGAGTTCGATGCTGACGGGTGTCGCCGGTCGCCAGTGGGGGAGGCAGAGTCTGCCGCCGAGGGGCGTTGGTGGCGAGTTGCCGTCCATGTTTGCGGCGGCCAGGCTCGGGTTTAACGCGAAGGAGAGGCGGGGCAGTCCGCTCTCTGGCGAGGTCGGGTCGACGGTGGCGACCAGCGGTAATTCGCGGGCGGTCTCGATCTTGCCCTCGCAATGGCTGTAGATCGTCGCCTCGAGATCGGCTTTGCCGTCGCTGGTCTTAATATCGCCGCGCTTGAAGGCATCACGGCCGGCGAGATCAAGGGCGCAGCGGTTTTGTGGGAGGTAGCAGATCTGTTCGGTGGGACAGTCTGCATCGCTCTCGCAGCCGCAAAATTTTGTGTCGTCGTCAGGATCGATGCAGCGGCTCGGCTGCGGACAATTGAGGTCGCTTGAGCAGCCGATTTTGGCCGGTGGCGGTTGGATCGTCGTCGGCGAGGTGACACCTTCGCCGTAGCGCAGAGTGACGGTCAGCGCGAGCTCGTCGAGGTTCTCTTGCGGTTCGTTGGCCTTAGAGAGGATCGTGATCTCGCCGGTGAGATCGCGGACGCATTCACGGGTGGTATCGACGGTGATCGAGTGTTCGGCAGCCTCGGTGATCTGATCGCGGCGGAGGATCCTGTGGATGATCCCGAACTCCTGGGGGGAGAGCTCGGAGCTGCGTAGCTCGAGGATGACGGGCTTGTTGCCTTCGATGTCAGCCGCTGTGTAGTGCGGCCAGGCGATCTCGAAGGGCATGTCGGGCACGGCCTCTTCGTCATCGCTCACCGGGAAGGAGCCCGTGATCAAGTGTGGCCCCTGGCCGATCCTGGACTCTTGGCTGAGCGAGAGATTTGCCGGAAGCGGCTCCCAGATCGTCTGTTTGGCGGCCTTGCTGGCGTAGTAGTCGATCTCGCGGAGGTCCAGGGTGAAGCTGTCACGGACCCCGGGAAAGAGGGGATCGGAACCGTGGTTCTTTAACGAGATTCGGTAGCGAGAGGGGGTTCGCGTGGTGACTCGTTCGACTGCCGCATCGGTGCCGCGCACGTCGACGCGGAGCGAGATCGGGTCGGAGCGCACGTCCAGGCCGAGCACCCCTCGTGGAGGTAGAGTTGCGACCAAGCAGACATTGCCCTGATCGATCGCGCAGACTTCACCGCCGGCGAGGTCACACTCATCGTCGCTCTGACATTCGACGGGTTTCGCTTCGGGCGCGAGAGAGGAGCAGCCAAGCAGGGTCACAGCAGCGAGCCAGGCCCCGACCGGAGACAGGCCCAGGCGAGTCCCCGGGGCGCTCACAGCGGTTTCTCGGTGGTGGTTACGCATTGCGACATGACCAGGGCCCGCTCTCGGGCGGGCCCACCAAGGGGGCTCACAGCGGTTCCTCGGTGGTTACGCATTGCGACGATTGGCAGGGATCGACGTCGGCGGCGGTGCAGTAGAAGACGTAGGTCGAGATGTCGAAGGATGCGCCCTGAACGAAGTCGGGCACGCCCTCCTGGATCACTCCATCCTCAGGTGTGAACCAGGGTCGATCGCTGACGATCACCGTGAGCGTATGAAAGCCGGCCTCGAGCGCCGTATCGGTGGCGCCGTTGCAAAAATCAAAGTTGCGATTTTCGTTGCCCAGGCGGAGTTCGCGGAGGATCGGATCGCGGCGTCCGATCGGTTGGTACTCGATGCTCGCGGCCTGGGGGACGGGCTCTTGGGGATTCACGTATTCGCGGTAGCGGATCGACGAATAGGGCTTTGAATTCTCGGGCGTGTAGTCGAGGAGGAGTGCGCCGTAGATGTCGTCGTATTCGCCGTCGATATCCTGGTCCCGATCTTCGATGTAGATCGGAAAATTGGGTTGGGCTTGGCCATCGACGCTGCCCATCGGACAGGAGCAGAAGACGTACTCTTGCGGGTCGAGGAAGTGAGGCAGCAGGTCCGCCGGATCATCCGGTGGCGGCTGCGGGCAGTTCCCGTCGCAGGCCTCCTCGGCCTCAAGACTCAGCTGCAGAGGCTCGACGATCCGTACCGCCGAACGGTTTAGGATTTGCTCATCGTTGACGCTGATGTACTGATCGGGGAGCACGCAGCCGGTGCTCGCGGCCAGCAGGATCGCGAGACTAGAGGGCGTGAGCGTGGCGGCCAGGTGTCTCATCGCTTGGCTCGGACTTCTTTCTCAAGGTGGCGGAAGATCGTTCGTGGATCGACCCCCAGGTCGCGCGCGGTCTTGGTGCGGTTGCCGTTATTTAGGGCTAGGACCCGGTTGATGTAGGAGCGTTGCCAGAGATCGCGGGCCTCGGTGAGCGGCACGATTTCGTCGTCCGCGCTGGTGACATCGACGAAGGAAGAGCCGCTCGCATCGCCGCTTGGCACCTCGATCTCGAGGTCGAGGTCGCGGGCGGTGAGGATCGACGAGTCGGCGAGTACCAGCGCTTTTTTGATGTGGTTCTCGAGTTGGCGGATGTTGCCCGGCCACTTAAAACGCAAGAGCCCTTTGTACGCCGATGCGTCAAAGGCCTTGGTGGGGTCGACGTCGTCGCGGCCGAATTCCTTGGCGTAACGGCCGACCAGATAGCGAGCGATCAGCAGCACATCGTCGCCGCGTTCGTGCAGCGCCGGCAGGTGCACGTTGATGACGTTGAGACGGTGAAAGAGATCCTCGCGGAAGTTGCCCTCGTTGATCTCTTTTTGCAGGTCGCGGTTGGTCGCGGCGATCACCCGGATGTCGAGGGAGATCGGCTTGTTCTCGCCGAGGCGCTGGACCGCTTTCTCTTGGAGAACACGCAGCAGTTTGACCTGCATCGCCAGCGGCAGCTCGCCGATCTCGTCGAGGAAGATCGTGCCTTTATTGGCCGCTTGAAACTTGCCGACGTGGTTGCTGACAGCGCCCGTGAAGGCCCCTTTGACGTGGCCGAAGAGCTCGGACTCGATCAGGTTCTCTGGGATCGCGCCGCAGTTGACGGTGATCATCGGCCCCTGTTTGCGCGGCGATCGCTCGTGCACTTCGCGGGCGATCAACTCTTTGCCGGTACCGGTATCGCCGGTGATCAGCACCGTGACGTCGATGCCCGCGACCCGCTCGACTCGCTTGTAGACTTCGATCATCTGCGGACAAGAGCCGATGATCTGGCCAAAGCGCACGTTTTCGAGGCGTTCGGCCAGGCCGGCAGATTCGCTGCGCAGTTCGTTGAGGACCTTCGCGCTCTTGATGAAGAGCGCCGCTTGGGCGGCGAAGACCTTGAGGATCTCGAGATCGGTGCGGGTAAAGAGGGCGATCGCGTTGTCGTTGCCCACGTAGATGAGGCCCAAGAGCTCGCCGCGAACGATCAGCGGCACGCACATGACGCTCGAGAGCTTGAGGGCGATCACCGAGAGGCTGTTGTTGAAGCGCTGGTCGGTGAGCGCATCGCTGATGATCGCCGGTTTGCGGGTGCTGATGACCTCGCGGATGATGTCGTCGGAGAGCAGCTTGGAGGGATCTTCGACCGCCTGCCGGTCGAGGTGACGGGCGACCCGGATCGAGTAGCTGGCGTCGTCTTCGGCGAGTACCAAAAAGCCCTTGCGGGCGCGGGTCAGGGCGACGACCTGGTCGATGAGTTCGTCGAGGAGGTTGTTGAGATCGCCGGTGGGACGGAGCAGTAGCTCGGAGAAGGTTTGCAGGCGCTGCATCGCCTCGATCTCCTGCTTGGCGGTGCTCTGTCGGCTTTGCGCGGGCGCTGGGGCATCGACCGCCGAGAAGACGACCTCCTGACCGCCGATGGTGATCACGTCGCCGTGTCGGAGTTCATGGGAGCGGGTCTTTTTGCCGCGGAGGTAAAAGACGTTGGCGCGCGCTGTGGACTCCAAGACAAAACGACCTGGCTCATGGGTCAGGGTGCAGTGGGTGTCGGCGATGTCTTCACCGCGGAGCACCAAATGACACTCAGGAGACGAACCGAGGGCGATCAGCCGCTTGATGAGCGGGAAGCGCTGGGTTACGCCGTCGGCGCCCGTGAACTGCAAATGTGGCATGGAGTGGCCTTAAAAGCGGAGCGTGAAGCCGGCCCCGCCGCCGCCTCGAAAGAGGGCGGGGTGGGGCCGAACTTGGAGGTTATCACGGCCACGTGAGCGTGTTTGTCGACGCTTTCGCGGGCCTTTGGTCCGGGGGCTGGGGGCTGCAGGTTCGGCCTCGAGATCCTCTCGCTTGATCCGCTCGGTCTTGATCGTCGCGTAGGGCTTGAAGGTCAGCTGGGCAACGAGCACGTCGACCGCCATCAGGCTGACAAAAATGATGCCGAGGGTTTGCTCGGCGTCACGCCGGTCGACCAAGGCTTCACCGTCGGGGGCGCTGCATTGCAGGGACTCCGGGGCGAAACCCTTGGTTCGCGTGCACTGGGTACGGCGGTAGAGCAGGAGACCGAGTCCGGCGCCACCGATGAGCGTCTCGCCGGCGAGAAAACCGGCACCCAGGCCCTTGCGGCCATTGTAGAAGTGGCCGATGCCGAAAGGCAGGAGGGCGATCGCGCGGTTGCGGGCGACTTTCTCGCGGACCTCGACCTCCTGCTGACCAAAGGCTGTCGTGAGCGCTTCGTGGTCGCCGCGCAGGGCCTGGTGACGGTCCTTGAGGTCGTCGAGATCGGCTGCGCAGGACGCTCGCTCGGCCATGCAGCTGTCGAGCTTGGCCCGCTCGTGCTGTTCGCGGAGCTGGTTGTAGAGGTCGTAGAGAGGCTTGCCGTGGGTGTCGGGCGGAGGTCGCCAGGCTGCGTCGCCGTCGAAGAGCCGGTTGATGTAGGACATCGCCAGCTGGGTGCGGATCTGAGGATCTAGGTTCTCGTCGAGGAGAGTCGCGTCGGTGAGGTAGCGGAGGGCTGTCTCGGTGAGCAGGGGATCGTTGAGCGGGCCGCTCGAGATGAGCGGCTCGAGGATCGATCGCACGGAAATCCAATCACCGGAGGCCCATTTTTTGAGGGCTGCGCTTACAGCTTCGCTCTCCGAGTCGAAGCGCTTGTCCGCAGAGGTTGCAGAGCGGCTCGGGGCGGCCTTCGCCGGGGGGGGGGCCGCCAGCGCGAGGGCCAGCATGGAGATGGTGAGGAAGTGCCGGATCGTCACCCTCGAGGCTTCACGAGTGGAGGGCGCAGACTAGCCGAAAAGCCCCCCTCTGTGGGTGCAAAAACGCTCTTTTGGCGTATGTGGGCTAGTCGCCTCGAGGGGTGAGGTTGAGATTGATGTCGTTGGGTCCGGGGCCGACTCTCAAGCGCCGGACCAGGGGCTTGTACCCAGCAGCCTTGAAGCGAAATTTGAGATAGACCTCGCCGGGCTCGATCGGGATCCGAGGAAAGCTCACGCCGTTTCCGATCAGGTGGGGTTTGGCGTCTGGGCAGGGAGAGCCACTCAGGCACTCCGCGGTGGTATTTGGCGGCGATCCCAGGAAGTGCAGGACCGCAGGACGTGGCTTCGCGATCAGGGTGACCGAGGCGCCGGCGACACACTCCTCGCGGGTGACGGTTTTGAAGCCGTAGTAGAGCGGGCCGGTGAGATTGACCGTGATCTTGTCGCGGGTAAAAGAAATCTGCTGCTCGAGCGAACTCAGCGTCTCTTTTTTACCGGCGTATTTGAGGGTGTAGGACCCTAAATTTGCGGGCGGCATGGTGCCGCTGATGAACAGCTTGCAGGTCGCGCTTTTGGGAGGGGTTTTTGGCGGTCGTTTTGGCGGGCGCTTGCCAACTGGGGGAGCTTTGTGGCTGGCGCTCGTGTCGGTCGGCGCATCGGCGTGTTGGCCCGGGGGCAGCTTGATGGGCTTTGCTTTTGGCATCGTCGGCACCACCAAGCTGCGCAGTGGTTTGCCGGCACCGAGCGGGTGCTGCTCGTCGTTTTGCAGGGTCTTGGGATCGTCGGGCAGGTTGGCGGCTAAGAGAAAGCCTGCGGCGACCAGACCAAAACCTGCGAGCCCGGCCCCTAGGAGCGCGACCGAACGGATTCTTCGCTCTCGCCGACGCAGCCGATTGAGGAGCGCGAGCGCGTCGCTGTTGTCGGGGGAGAGCTCTAAGACCCGCCCTAGCAGACGGATCGCGCGGGCGCTCTGACTGCCGCGAATGGCCTCGCTGGCGTGCTCCATCAGGGCCGCACACACTTGCCCGTTGAGCTCTGCGACGTAGTCCTCGGGCTCTTGAAAGTAAGCTCGCACTTCGGCCCCAGTGGCCGCGACACCGGCCTCGGCGAGGTAGCCCGCGAGATCGCTGGCGAGGGCCTCGGCGCTTTGAAAGCGCTGATCGGGATCGCGGGCGAGGGCGCGGTCGATGATCGCCTCGAGGCAGTCGTCGACGAGCGAGCAGATCGACGAGGGCGGCGGATAGCTGGCGTCGGCGATTTTGCTCAGGACCTCGTGGGGATTGCGGCCGGAGAAGGGCAGCATGCCGGTCGAGAGTTGGTAGAGCATGATGCCAACCGAGAAGAGGTCGGTGCGGGCATCGACGGGGCGGCCGCTGATAAGCTCTGGGGCCATGTAGGCTGGCGATCCGAGGAGCTGGCCGGTCATTGTCAGCTTTTGATGGTCGATGATCTGGGCGATCCCAAAGTCCATCAGTTTGAGACAGCCGTCCCGGCGGATCATCACGTTCTCGGGCTTGATGTCGCGGTGCACCACATCAAACGCGTGGGCGTGGGCCAGCGCGAGGCAGAGGCGGTGGATGATCAGGGCGGCGAGGATCGGATGGGGGCGCCACCTCTCGTCGAGCCACTGGCGGAGCGTGACCCCGTGGATGAATTCGGTGACGAGGTAGCTCTCGGTGGCTTCTTTGCCGGAGTAGTCGAAGATCTCGAGGATGTTCTCGTGGCGGAGCTTGGCGACTGTGATCGCCTCGCGACGGAGGCGCAGGCGGGACTCCTCGCGGTCGGCCAGGTGGGGGTGGAGGACTTTGACCGCGACCTCCCGCTCGAGCACCGTGTCGCGCCCGCGGTAGACAACGGCCATACCTCCATGACCCACTTCGCCCTGGATCTCGTACTTATCCAGCCTGCTTCCGACGAGTGTGGGCATTCGGGGTCCTGCGGGCGGGCGGCTGCGAACGCTGCGGGGCCTTCGCCCGACGATGGCACAAGCCTTACACCAATTCGCTGGGCCTGGGGTGACGGGCAGGCCTGTGAGCGAGCATATGCACCGTTTGACACCGGTTTAGAGCGTTGTTCCGGTGATGACGTCGAGTCATAGAACCGCGCACGGGGCGCGGTCGCTGGCCGGGGCCGACAAGAGGCCCCCGGGTGTGCTAGTCGACGGGGCCTGCAAGACCATGCTGCAACGTCGTTTTGAGCTAGCACCGCCGGGCGCGCTCACGCACGCGAACGCCCTGGCGATGGTCGCGGCAAGAGTGGCCAGGACCCCCGATGCGGCGGCTCTGCGCTTCCGGCGAGGGGGTCTTTGGCAGAGTCTCACCTGGCGGGATTGGCACGTCGCCAGCCGGCGCCTAGCGATCGGGCTCGCCCGAATCTGCGGTGTCGCGCCCGGTGAGCGGGTCGCGATCCTCGCCGACAACAGCGTCGAGTGGGCGCTCTGCGATCTCGCGATCAGCCTCGCCGGCGCGATCTCCGTGCCGATTTACCCGACGGTCACTGGGGGGCAGGCGGGCGCGATCCTCTTGGATAGCGGCTGTGTGGCGGTGCTCGTCGATAGCACGGAGCGGGCGAGTCAGTTGCTCCGGGGGGCAGACTCTGCGGATCTCGCCAAACTCCGCCATCTTGTGTTCTTTGGAGCAGAGGGCGGCGAAAGGCCCGAGCTCGACGGCTGCACGATCGCCTGCACAAACCTCGATGTGCTCCAAGCTCGCGGCACCGCCGAAGAAGAGCACGCGGCACCGGAACTCGCGCGTATCGCTGCGTCGATAGGTCACGGAGACGACTTCACCTGGGTCTACACCTCGGGCACAACGGGCATCGCCAAGGGCGTGGTGATCTCGCACGGGAGCCTGGTCTACGAGTGTTGGGCGCTCGGCCACGCGACTGCGGTCAAGCTCGGTGATGAGCACCTGATGATCCTGCCGCTCGCCCAGATCTTTGCCCGGCACATGCTCTGGGGATCGATCGACCGCGGCGCGGTGACGGCCTTTGGTGGCGGTTCCAGGACTCTCGAGGCGGATCTCGAGTCGATCGCGCCTTCGTATTTCGCCGCTGTACCGCGGATCTACGAGCGCACCTACAACCGGATTCTCACCGACATTCGACTCGGGGGCGGGCTGCGCCGCAGCGCCCTGCAGTGGTGCATCGCTACCGGCCGCGAGGCGAGCGAGATGAGACGCCGAGGGCGGAGGTTGCCGACTTCGTTGGCCGCCCGTCTCAGGATCGCCGAGCGCCTTCTTTTTGGCCCGGTGCGCCAGCGCTTTGGCGGTCGCCTGCGCTTTTGCATCTCTGGGGGGGCGCCGCTCAGCCGCGAGATCTCCGAGTTCTTCGACGCCTTTGGCATCCTGATCTTGGAGGGTTATGGGCTCACCGAGACCTGCGGGGCGACGCATGTCGGCCGCCCCGATCGCTATCGCTTTGGCACCGTCGGGCCGGCGTTGCCGGGCACGGCGACTCGGATCGCGGAGGACGGCGAGATCCTGATCCGAGGGCCAGGTTTGATGACCGGTTATCACGGACATCCACAGGAGACCGCTGCAGTCCTCGACGACCAAGGCTGGTTGCACACCGGAGATCTCGGTGAACTGCGCGACGGGTTCCTGCGGATCACAGGTCGCAAGAAAGACGTCATCATCACCGCCGGTGGCCGAACAATGGCCCCGCAGCTCCTCGAAAAGCGTCTGCAAAGTGCCTCTGGTATCGCTCAGGTGATGGTCTACGGCGATTGTCGTCCCTTCTTGGTCGCCCTGATCGAGATCGACGGGTCGGTCATGCGGGAGCTCGCCGAGCGCGAGGGGCTGAGTGCCCGCTCGTACCCCGAACTCGCGGCTCATGCCCGCATCCGCCAGGTCGTGCAGGGACATATCGATCAGCTTTGCGGCGGCCTTGCACCCTTCGAAGCGATCAAACGTTTCGCGATCCTGCCGGCGCCCCTGCAAGCCGCGGAGGGCGAGCTAACGCCGACATTTAAGATCCGCCGAGAGGTGGTTGCCGAGCGCTATCAAGAGCTCCTAGAGGGGCTTTACATCGGTCATCCGGGCCCGCCCGAGCAGTTCGAGGCCCTGGGGTAGGGAGCCGAGGAGCGGGGTTCGAGCCGGTTTTTAGGCCTCTTTGGGGCCTTTAAAAATACCCTTGACCTGCAGGCCCAACCCGCGCTACCAACCCGCTCCGCCCTCATGGGCGTAAATCTTCGCGCAGGACTGTAGCTCAGGGGTAGAGCGTTGCATTGACACTGCAAAGGTCGGCGGTTCGAAACCGCCCAGTCCTATCTTAAAGAGGCTCAGAGCAATCGCTCTGGGTCTTTCTTCATTGGTTCGCGGTTGGTTTCGGCGAGCAGGCGATCGTTCGTACTCCTAGGCCGCGGCGGTGTGAGGGGAGGCTGCTCGGTTCGCGTGACAGGCGGGGGCTGCAACGGTAGATCTCCGGGGCCATGTCAGAGCACGAGTCCGAGATCCGCCACATGATCGATCCCAGCGTCCCCCAATTGACGCCCCTGGAGACCATGCGGCACAGCGCCGCTCACATTATGGCCGACGCCATCAAGCGCCTTTGGCCCGATGCGAAGCTCGCCTTTGGTCCGCACACCGAGGACGGTTTTTATTACGACATCGCGATGGAGCACCGACTGGTGCCCGAGGACTTCGAGGCGATCGAGGCCGAGATGGCGAAGATCACCGCCGCCAAGGTTCCCTTTGTCCGCGAGGAAATCGGTCGCGAGCAGGCGATCGAGCTCTTCGAGGGCATGGGCGAGACCTTCAAGGTCGAGGCGATCGCCGCGATCCCAGCGGGCGCAACCCTGACGCTCTACCGCAGCGGCGATTTTGTCGATCTCTGTCGGGGCCCGCACGTCGCCCACACCGGGTGGATCAAGGCCTTTAAGGTGATGAGCATCGCCGGCGCCTATTGGCGGGGCGACGAGAAGGGGCCGATGCTCCAGCGCCTCTACGGGACGGCCTTTGCCAATCGCAAGGCGCTCAAGACCCATCTCATGAACATCGCCGAGGCCAAGAAGCGGGATCACCGAAAGCTCGGCCGCGAGCTCGGGCTCTTTCTCTTCGATCCGATCTCGCCGGCGAGTCCATTTTTTACCGGCAAGGGAGCGACGATCTACAACCTGCTTCAGACCTACGTGCGCGGGCTCTACGCGCGCTACGGCTACGAAGAGATCATCACCCCGCAGATCTTCGACATGGAGCTCTTTCACACGAGCGGGCACTACGAGCATTACAAGGACAACATGTTCATCTGCGAGATCGACGATCGATCGTTCGGGGTCAAGCCGATGAACTGCCCGGGGCATTGTGTGCTGTACCGGCACACACGTCGCTCCTATCGCGAGTTGCCGCTGCGCTTCGCCGACTTCGGTCGCTTGCACCGCTACGAGCGGGCAGGGGTGACCCACGGTCTGACCCGGGTCCGCACCTTTTGTCAGGACGACGCCCATATCTTCTGTCGCCCGGACCAGGTCGAGGAGGAGATCGCCGGTGTGACCCGGATGATTCTCGAGTGCTACCGGACCTTTGGCTTTGAGGAGCTGACGATCGAGGTCAGCACTCGGCCGGAGTCCTACCTGGGTACCCGCGAGACTTGGGATGCGGCTGAGCTCGCGCTCAAGTCGGCGCTCGAGTGCCAGGGCCTTGAGTACGAGGTCAACGAGGGCGACGGCGCCTTTTACGGACCCAAGATCGACTTCCAGGTTCGCGACGCCCTCCGACGCTCCTGGCAGCTCGGCACGATCCAGCTCGATTTCCAGCTCCCCGAGCGTTTTGGCCTCGAGTTTGTCGATCAGAGCGACGGTCGCAGCCAGCCCGTGATGATCCACCGGGCGATGCTCGGCTCTCTCGAGCGCTTCTTTGGCGTCTACTTGGAGCACGTCGCCGGTAAGTTCCCGACCTGGCTCGCGCCGGTGCAAGTGAGCATTCTTCCGATCTCCGACCGTCACCATGCCTGGTCGGAGGAGGTCGCGAGTGCTCTTCGGGCCCGCGGGATCCGGGTCGAGCTCGACCTCCGCAGCGAGAAGCTCGGATTGAAGATCCGGGGCGCAACCCTGCAAAGAGTGCCGATCATGCTGGTCTTGGGGGACAAAGAGGTCGAGGCTCGCGGAGTCGCTGCGCGGACCCGTGACGGCAAGACAGGCGCCCTCGAGGGGCTCGATGTCTTTGTCGATCGGATCGTCGAAGAAGCTTCGATCCCCGCTTGACGCCCCGCTGAGAATTTCAGCAAACTAGACGCTGGCGGCGAGGACCCGAGCCGGGATCTCGTCGTCAACAATTGTCTCCTACAGGAAGTTCGACTCATCGGCCGCAGACATCCGAAGCCCAAGCCTCGCTCCGAGACCCACCGTGTTGGCAGGCGCATCCGCGTCAAGGAGGTGCGCGTCATCGACGAGAAGGGCGACATGCTTGGCATTTTGCCCACCCACGAAGCGATGGGGCGGGCCGACGAGGCCGGCCTCCAGCTCGTCGAAGTCAACCCCAAGGCCTCGCCTCCCGTATGCAAGATCATGGACTACGGGAAGTTCAAGTACGAGACCTCTAAGCGCGATCGCGAAGCCAAAAAGCACACGAAGACGAGCGAGCTTAAAGAGGTCAAGTACAGGCCGAAGACGCACTCCCACGACTTCGAGTTCAAGACCAAGCACGCTCGCCGGTTCATCGAAGACGGCGACAAGGTCAAACTTGTCGTCCAGTTTCGCGGGCGGGAGATCACCCACCCAGAGACCGGTCGATCGATCCTCGATCGAGTTTGTATCGCGCTCGCCGACGTGGCGACGGTTCTCCAGATGCCCAACATGGAGGGCAACCGGATGAACATGGTGCTCGCGCCGAAGGTCCGGCGCGAGACCCAGCGGCCACCCAAGCCGCGACCGAGCCTGGGAGAGATCAGCTCCCGCGAGGCAAGGCCTGTGGAGGCAAAGCCTGCAGAGGAGAAGCCTGCGGAGGCGAAGCCTGCGGAGGAAAAACCCGCCGAGGCAAAGCCCGAGGCGGAAGCCAAACCCGCTGTTGTGAGCGCTGATTAGCTCCTACGAGCTAAATCCCCAAGGAGGCGAGGTCGATGACCTCGCCTCTTTTGCGTCGCGGGCTGGCTCACAATGCGAGGCCTCGCTGGGCTTGCGTGTCGGCGCGCGCTGGGGTACATAGACCGCCCTTTTCGCAGGTCGCCATGCCAAAGCAGAAGTCCCACTCGGGCGCGAAGAAGCGGTTTCGCTTTACCGCCAGCGGTAAAGCAAAACGCAAGTTTTCGCACAAAAACCACATCCTCACCAAGAAGAACGCCGACCGGGTCCGCAAGCTTCGTGGGACGACTATCGTCTCCGAGCCGGATCAAAAGCGAGTCGAGCGCATGCTTCCGCACGGAAGATAGTCAGTTATGCCACGCGCTAAACGAGGGTTTAAAGCCCGTCGTCGTCGTAATCGAATCATGAAGGCCGCTCGCGGTTTTCGTGGTCGTCGCTCCCGCACCTTTCGCCGCGCCCTCGAGGCCGTCCACCGCGCGTGGACCTTCGCCTACATCGGTCGCAAGCAAAAGAAGCGGAACATGCGTCGCCTGTGGATCGTCCGGATCAACGCCGCCGCACGGGCCAACGGTCTGACCTACAGCCGTCTGATCGAAGGTTGCGGTAAGGCCGGGATCGAGCTCGACCGCAAGGTGCTCTCCGATCTCGCGATCCTCGACGCCGAGGCCTTTTCCAAGGTCACCGAGATCGCCCGGGCTGCCCTCCAAAAGGCTGCCTAGGTCCTTCTGGCGGGTTCTCAAAGGATCCGCCGGGGCTACAAACCAGAGTCCCGCATGCTCGCAAAACTAAACGACGAGCAAGAGCGTTTCCTCGCCGCCCTCCAAGGAGTTGCGGATGAGGAGACGCTCTATCAGCTGCAGGTCCAGTACGTCGGCAAGAAGGGCTCGATCACCGGCCTTTCCAAGAAGCTCGGCAAGCTGACCGTCGATGAGCGCAAGGCCTTCGGCGCCGAACTCAACCGGGTCAAGAAGGCCGTGCAGGCCGCCCTAGAGGCTCGCAAGCAGGAGCTCCAAGAGGCCGCTCGGCTGCGCGACCTGGCGCGGGTCGAAGACCTGACGATGCCCGCCAAGCGGTCACCACAGGGGTCTTTGCACCCGATTCGCATCGCCACCAGGGCGCTCGTCGATACCTTCCGGCGCATGGGTTTTGACCTCGCCGAAGGTCCCCACGTCGAGCACGTAAATTTCAATTTTGACGCCCTGAATTTCCAGCCGGATCACCCGGCGCGGGACATGCAGGACACCTTTGTGATCGACGACCGCCGCGGCAGCGACGACCTGGTCCTTCGCACACATACCTCGCCGGTACAGATCCGGACGATGGCCAGGCTTCGGCGGCTCGGGCAGCGGCCACCGGTTCGCATCATCGCTCCGGGCACCGTCTTCCGCTGCGACGACGACGCAACCCACTCGCCGATGTTCCACCAAATCGAGGGGCTCTTCGTCGATCGCGGAGTGACGATGGCGGATCTCAAGGCGACGATGATCCAGTTCACGGCGGCCTTCTTCGGTCGCTCGTTGGGCATTCGCCTGCGTCCCTCGTATTTCCCCTTTGTCGAGCCCGGCGCCGAACTGGACATGCAGTGCCCCTTTTGCGAGCGCGCTCGCGGCACAACCTGTTCGGTGTGCAAAGGAACGGCGTGGATCGAGCTTGGCGGCTCCGGCATGGTGCATCCTGCGGTTCTCGAGGCTGTCGGCATCGATCCCGAGGAGTACAGCGGCTGGGCCTTTGGCTTTGGCATCGACCGAATGGCGATGCTGATGTATCAGATCCCGGATCTCCGACAGATGTTCGACGGCGACGTACGCTTCTTGCGGGGCTTCTCGAGCTAGTTGTTGTTCGGGTTGTCCGGTGTTCCTTCTGTTCTCCCAGGGCGCGGGGCCGCATTGGGCGGACCTGACCGCGAAAGCCCCGAGAGCGAGAGAAGGACATGCGGATCTCCTGGCAGTGGCTGCTTAGCCTCGTCGAACTTCCCGAGGGCGTTGTGCTCGATCCGGCAGCCCTGGCGGTGTTGCTTACCAGTGTCGGTCTCGAGGTCGACGCCATCGAGCCTGTGGGCGCGGGCGTCGAGTCGATCCTTGTCGCGGAGATCCGCAGCAAGCAGCCCCATCCGGGCGCCGATCGTCTGACCCTGGTCCAGCTCTTCGACGGACAAGAGCTGCGGGCTGTGGTCTGCGGCGCGAACAACCTGCCTGCGGTCGGCGGCAAGGTGGCTTTTGCCCCGGTCGGTGCGCGTCTGCCAAATGGTCTCGAGATCGCCGCGAGAGAGGTCCGAGGGGAGCCCTCGGCCGGCATGATCTGCTCTGAGGAGGAACTCGAGATCGGCAGCGACGGTGACGGGATCCTGGTATTGCCGACGGAGTGGCAGGCCGGCGATCGTCTGGTCGATCGGGTGCCGGAGATCTGCGACACGATCCTAGAGATCGGCGTGACGCCCAATCGTCCGGACGCGCTCGGCCATGTCGGTGTCGCCCGGGATGTGATCGTCAAGCTCGGCGGCAGTCTGCGCTTGCCCGGGTTGCAGACCCCCGATGTACCGGTCGAGGAGGGGCTTTGCAGCCTCGAAGCGGGCGATCGTTGCGGTCGTTACTTCGCCTTTGTTCTGGACGGTGTCGAGGTGGGTCCGTCGCCGCTCGGCATGCGGGTTCGGCTCCATCGACTCGGCTTGCGGGCGATCAACAACTGCGTCGACATCACCAACTACGTGCTTCTAGAGCAGGGGCAGCCGTTGCACGCCTTTGATCGCCGGCGTCTGTGCGAGGGGCGAGTGATCATCCGGCGGGCGGCCGAGGGCGAGCGCTTCGATGCGCTCGACGGCTCGGAGCACGGGCTCACGGCGGAAGATCTCGTGATCGCCGATGCTGCGATCCCGCAGGCTTTGGCCGGGGTGATGGGCGGGGCCAAGTCGATGGTCGAGTCGTCGACCGACGAGATCCTGCTCGAGGCTGCGTGGTTCGCTCCGGGAGGTGTTCGGGCGAGCGCGGGCCGGCACTCGCTGAGCTCCGACTCGAGCTACCGCTTCGAGCGCGGGGTCGATCACGGTCCAGGTCTCGAGCGAGCTGTGCTGCGGGCGATCGATCTCTTCCAGACGATCACCGGGGCGACCTGTCGCGCGCGGGCCGAGGTCGTAGGAGAGCGGCCGCCAGGGCCTGAGATCGATCTTCGTCTCAGTCGGGCTTTCGAGCTGCTCGGCATGCCGGTCGGCGCCGAGGAGGCGTTGCGGATCCTGGTCGGGCTCGAGGTCGAGGTCAGCCAGGTTTCTGGCGATCTGCTGCGCTGCGTCGCACCCAGCCATCGCCCGGATCTGCGGCGCGAGGTCGATCTGATCGAGGAGCTGATGCGCTTCCATGGCCTCGAGGATCTGCCGGCCTTGGCCTCGGTTCCGAGTGCACCGACGGTCGAGCAGGTCGATCCGCGGGCGTGCGTGCGGGAGCGCCTCGCCGATGCGCTCTGCGAAGCCGGCTTGCACGAGCATCTGGCCTACGCATTCACCCATCCGGACAAGCTTGTGCCCTTTCTCGAGGAGGGGGCGTCGGAGCGTTTGGTCGCCCTGGCGAACCCGTTGCGAACACCGCTTTCGGTGATGCGCACCCATCTCTTGCCGGATCTCTTGGACGCCCTCGAGGTGAACGTTGCCCGGCATCCGCACCCTGTCCGCCTCTTTGAGCTCGCACGGGTCTACGCCTGGGCCGAGGGCGCTGCGGCTGTGGTCGCGCCATCGCTGGACCCCAAGACGGCCGCGCCGATCGAGACCATCGATGCCTTACTGCCGGTCGAGCGCGAGCAGGCCGCGATCCTGTTGCACGGTGGGCCTGAGGAGGACGGGCTGTCTGCGGTCGGCGTCATGACGAGTGCCCTGGAGCGTCTAGGCTACATTTCCCGGGTCCAGGCGATCGCTCCGGCGGATCGCGTCGCGTATTTGCATCCCGGCGTCCAGGCGGAGATCTGTGTTGTTGTCGGTGATCCCGAGGAGCCCGTGATCCGCGTCGGTCATGTCGGTGAGTTGCATCCGGACATCGCCCGCGGGCGGGATCTTGGCGATCGCGCCCGCGCCTACGTCGGTGTCATCGAGATCGAAAAGCTGCCCGATCTACCGGTGCCGATCGCCCGCGAGCGCCCGCGCTTTCCGGCGACCAGCCGCGATCTCTCCCTCGAGATCCCGACGACACTGCCGGCGATCGAGGTCGTCGACGCCCTGATCGCGTCCTCTCTGGTGGTGAAGCCGGAGGTTCCGCCTCGCAAGAAGAAAGGCGCCAAGGCGGGTGCTCCTCCGCGTCTCCTGGGCGATGGCATCGCGCCCCGTGTTGAGGTCGTCGAGGACTATCGAGGCGCTGGCATTGAAGAGGGTAGGCGAGCGCTCCTCCTGCGTCTCCACTACCGGGCGGCGGGTCGAAGTGTGACCGATGCGGAGATACGACCGCTGCACGATGCGATTGTCAGCCACGCGATTGCCGGGCTCAGCGGCTTAGGTCGAGATATCCGCGTGCGCTAGCGAGCTGCGCACGCCGCCCAGTGTCTTGCAATCGCCGCGGCGATCACGTGATCATCGACGACGTGACCAAGGCCGACATCGTCGATCGTGTCTGTGACAAAGTTGGCGGCTTCTCCAAGAAGGATGCCGCAGATCTCGTTGATCTGGTCTTTAAGACCATGAAAGACGTGCTCGTTGAGGGCGACAAGATCAAGATCTCTGGCTTTGGCAATTTTGTTGTTCGCGACAAGGATCCGCGGCCCGGTCGAAACCCTCAAACCGGTGACGAAATTTTGATCGAGGCCCACAAGGCGTTGACCTTCAAGCCGAGCAACATCCTCCGCGGGATCCTCAACCCGGAGCGCTAGATGGCGAAGCGACGCGAGCGCCCAAAGGGGGCTGCGGACGGGTTTGCCAGCGACAAACTCTATTTTAAGATCGGTGAGGTCGCCGAGATCGCGGGCGTCGAGCGCCACGTGCTGCGCTTCTGGGAGGAAAACTTCCGGGTCTTAAAGCCCACGCGATCTCGTTCGCGGCAACGGGTCTATCGTCGCCGTGATGTCGAGCTGGTGCTCAAGATCAAGGGGCTGCTCTACGACGAGAAGATGACGATCGCTGGGGCGCGCCGTCGCTTGAAGGAGGACCTGGACGGGGTCACGGAGGCTGCGCCCGACGTCGCGTATCAAGCCCGGACGAGCGCCTCGCTGCTGCTCCGGGAGATCACCGCACTTCGTGATCTTCTCGATCGACCCGCAAACCCTACCGTCGATGCTGACCCGCTCGCGTTGATCCGACGTCGAGGTGGCATCGAGGGCGTGCTCGCGGCAGCTCGAGCCGAGGCTGACGTGTCGCTGATCGGGCGCTCTGGTGGGCCTAGGCGGCCGAAGCGGGCTTGACTGCGTGCGAGCAGAAGTGCGCTAAACGCGGAGCTTGCCGTCCCGCCGACAAAGCTGTATATCGTGCGTCCGCTTCGGGGCGTAGCGCAGTCTGGTAGCGCACTTGACTGGGGGTCAAGGGGCCGGAGGTTCGAATCCTCTCGCCCCGATTAAGCGGAGGCCGGGCGAAAGCCCGGTTTTCTTAATTCTGGCGTGTGATTTTGGCCGAGCAGGTCAGCGCGCGCTGCAACTCTGTCTCGACGATCGACATGAGCGCTGCGCAGGAACGTCCGCTGATCCTCGTCACCAACGACGATGGTGTTCTCGCACCCGGGCTGGCGACGCTCGTGAGGGCCGTCGAGAGCCTGGGCGAGGTTGTTGTCTGCGCCCCGGATACCGAACGCAGCGGTCAGAGTCAGGCGATCACGTTGCACTCCCATCTGCGGGCGACCCGGGTGCGCGAGCGTTGGTGGGCGGTCAACGGCACGCCGGTGGACTGCGTGTATCTCGCGAGCTTGCACCTCTGCGATCGGCGTCCCGATCTTGTGGTCAGCGGTATCAACCCCGGGCACAACCTGGGCACCGATGTCTTCTACTCCGGCACCGTCGGCGCTGCGGCTGAGGGCCTGCTCCGCGGGGCGCCCTCGATCGCTTTCTCGGTGCCGCACGGGCAGCCGGCGGAGATCGCTGTGCCCTGGGTTCAGCGTCTCTGCAGGTCGCTGCTGGCCCGGGCGGAGCGGGTGCTCATCAACGTCAACCTGCCCGAGGTGATAAGCCCGCGTGAGCGAGAGGCCGCGCTGCCGCTCTCCGCCGAGGCGCTCCAGAAGCGGGCTGCAGCCCTGCCTGCGCGGCTCACCCGGATGGGGCAGCGTACCTATCGAGAGCACGTCGAGGAGCGCCAGGACCTCCGCGGTCGCCCGTATTTTTGGATCGGAGGACCGCCCGAGGAGAGTCCAAATCTCGAGGGCGAGGACACGTGGGCGGTCGCCGAGGGCATGGTCGCGATCACGCCGCTTGTGCTCGACATCAGCGCCCCCGATCTTCGGCCCTACGAACATCTCGTCGCGCCGATCCCTGGCGACGGATGATCGCTTCGGGCGCTCCCAAGTGATCACGGGCGCCGGATCGGCTCCTGCGTGTCACGTGCAGCGCTGACCGGGTGAGGCTTATGGCTCGCATGTCTTTGGGTCGGTGTTGTCGCTGTGCAGGCGACCGTCGCGAAGAAAAAGTGCGGTCGCGCCGAGTTCTCTTAGCCAGGGCTCGTCGGCATCGTGAGCGGCGACCAGGACTCCTGCCCCTCCGGCTGCGCGAGCGCGTAGGAGGGCGATTGCGGCGGTTTGGCTCGGGCGATCGAGGCCCGCGAATGGTTCGTCGGCGACCCAGAGCGCGGCCTTGCCGAGGCTGAGCGCGGCAAGCAGCAAGCGACGCCGCATGCCGACGCTGTAGGTCGTCGCGAGGTGATCGAGGCTTTCCTTAAGAGCCGCGAGTTCGATCGCCGAGGCTGTGAGCGGTACTTCGAAGATCGCCGCGTGCAGCTCTAAAAGCTCGCGGCCGCTGAGTCCGGCGGGTAGCTCGATCTCCTGCGGGAGGTAACGAAGAGCGGCTCGTGAGCGCATGGGTGCGGCTTTGAGATCATGACCGGCGATCGCGATTACACCGGCGTCGGCGATGATGGTGCCGGCGATGCAGCTGAGCAGCGTCGACTTGCCAGCGCCGTTTTGGCCGATGAGCGCGACGATCTGCTGGGGTTTGATCTCGAGACAGATGCCCTGGAGGACTGTGTTCGCGGCGAAGCGCTTTGTCAGGCCGGAGATCGAGAGCGCGAGCATGGGAGCCTCGAGTAGCACGGCTTGGCAACGCGCATGCTCGCGGGCCGCGTTGGCACGGGTATCGGATCCCGGCGCAGGTCGACGAGGCGCAGCCGGCGGGTCGCGGAGCGTCTTAAAGGTGGAAGCCGGCGACGCCGGATTCTTGGCCTTCACCCAGGGCACGGGCCTCGTTAAAGGCGCGTCCGAGGATCGGCGCGTAGCGGACGACGTCGTAGGCGACTCGCTGGACTCGGTCGCTGATCCGGGCGTTGTGGAGCGCACCGTCCTTAAAGTCGACAGCGCGCGCGGCTGCGTGGAAGGGCAGGGTGAAGCCGTGGCACCAGGCGAAGCAATTTTTGACCGCTGTGATCGACATGTCCCCTCCGCCACCTCCGGTTACCGCTAGGACTCCTGCGAATTTTCCGGCCAGTTCGGGATAGAGATAGTCGAACCAGTTCTTGAGGCAGCCGGTCATATTGCCGTGGTACTCGGGCGTCACGAGGATGAAGCCCTCGGCCCAGGCCGCGCTTGTGCGGACCTCTTGAACGGCTGGCAGCTTTGCCTGTTCGGGGTCGCCGTGGTCCATCACCGGCAGCCGCAGCGTGTGCAAGAGGAGCTCGCGCACCTCAGCCCCGGCCGCGCGGGCGCTGGTCGCCGCGATGCGGACGATGTCGTGCACATTGCTCTCATCGCGGGCAGACCCGCTCACCACTAGGATTCGTGCGCTCATGCTGCCGCCGAGCATACACGTTAGGTCAGATGCGCCTTATGCGCGCAAGGCTCGTGTCGTGTGAATTCGGCGCCTATTGGGTATCCAGACGGGACTCGCTCGCAAAGCTTGGGCCCTTGAGCGCGGCGGACTATGCTCCGCGACCGATGGCGGGATCGGACGACCAAGGGCAGACAATCGCGGGCTGGGGCAACATCGGCGTGCCAGGTCACGAGGTGTTGAGCGAGCGCCTCGAACGGGCGAGTCGAGATGCGGTTTTAAGTCGCGGCTTAGGTCGTTCGTACGGCGACTCCGCGCTGCCGCCCCCTGACATGCGCGAGGTGCTCGGCACTCGCATGGCCGATCGCGTGCTCTCCTTCGATCCCGAGAGCGGTCGCCTGCGCGCCGAGGCGGGCCTCTCGTTGCACGAACTCAACCGCCTCTACCTTCGCCGCGGGTACTTCACACCGGTGACGCCCGGCACCCAATTTGTCACTTTGGGGGGCATGGTCGCCGCCGACGTGCACGGCAAAAATCACCACGTCGCCGGTTGCTTTGGCTCCGACCATACGCGGGCCCTAAAGCTGCGGGTCGCCGACGGTCAGGTCCTCGAGATCACCGCAGAGAGCCATCCCGATCTTTTTTACGGGACCTGCGGGGGCATGGGTCTGACCGGGCATATCCTCGAGGTCGAACTCGATCTCAAGCGCATCGAGAGCCCCTGGATCTACAGCCAGAGCCGGCGGATCGCCGACATCGATGAGTTCCTCGTGGCACTGCAGGAGTACAGCGCGCGCTATCCCTACGTCGTTGGCTGGATCGATTGCCTGTCCCGCGGTCGCAAAATGGGTCGCGGTATTCTCGACGGGGGCCGCTTTGCAACCGCATCCGAGGCCGGCGAAAAACCGCTGCCAGGCCGTCCGAGCCCGAGCGTGCCGCTGATGTTCCCGCGCTGGGTGCTCAACGACGGCACCGCCAAGGCGTTTAATACGCTCTACTACTGGAAGCACATGGCCAAGGAGCGCGAGGGTCTTCGCCATCCCGACGCGTTTTTTTACCCCCTCGATGCGATCCGCCACTGGAACCGAATTTACGGGCGCAGTGGCTTCACCCAGTACCAATGTGTGATCCCCGAGGAGGCCGGTCGCGACGGTGTCGTGCGCTTTTTAGAGGCGTTGACGGCGATGGGCGGCGCCTCGTTCCTCTGTGTGATCAAGAGCTGCGGTCCCCAGTCCAAGGGCACGCTCTCGTTCCCCCAAAGCGGCACGACGATCGCTCTCGACATTCCCGCGAGGGCGGGAACCCAGGCCCTCGTCGACGCCCTTAACCGGGTGCTCCTGGCGGAGGGCGGAAGGATCTATCTCGCCAAGGATACTTTTACGCGGGCCGAGGATTTTCGGCGCATGGAGCCTCGCTTAGAGCAATTTGAGGCGCTCCGTGATCGCTGGGATCCGGAGCGAAAGCTGCGTTCTGCCCAGTCTGTTCGCCTCTTTGGCGATCCGGTGCGGCGTAGCTAGGTACCCACAATAACGCCAAGGATGGAGCTGAAAATATGCGAGTAGTGATTTTTGGTGCGACTCAGGGAATGGGACGGGCGGTTGCCCGGATCCTCGCCGAGCGCGGTGACCAAGTCTTTGTTCTCGGCATCGAGCCCGAGGAGTTGGCGCGAACGGCCGCCGATCTTCAGGCGCGCTCGCCCGGTCATCTGCCCGTGGGTGTCGCGCTCTGTGATCTCGCCGATCCTTCGAGCTTTGCCGCGGCCCTGGACGCCGCGCAGGCGGATCTCGGCGATGTCGAGTGCGTCGTCGTGACCGCGGCGATCTTCGCCACCCAAGAGGCGATGGAGGCCGACATTGATCGCACAGAGTTGCTGCTCCGCCTCGACTTCACCAATACGGTGGTCTTTTGTGAGCACGTGCGTCGGCGCTTGCTCGCCCGCGGTGGTGGCACGCTCTGTGTCTTCTCGTCGGTCGCGGGCGATCGGGGACGCAAGCCTGTGGTGCTCTACGGCGCCGCCAAGGCCGGCCTCAGCCACTACCTCGAGGGCATCGACCATCGGCATCATGAGCACGGGTTGCGGGTGATCACAGTAAAACCTGGCTTCGTCAAGACGGGCATGACCGTCGGACTCAAGCCGCCACCCTTCGCTGGCGAGCCGGTCGCGGTCGCTAAATCCGTGGTCCGGGCGATCGATCGCGGCACGCCGGTAGTCTATGCCCCTGGGATCTGGCGGCTGATCATGCTCGTGATCTGCGCTCTGCCGCGATTTGTCATGCGCAAGATCGGCTTTTAGCTCGGTACACTGCGCTCGCGGTGACGTCGTGCTCGGCTAAAGCAAGACGCCGCCCTGGCTCATAACTAGCAGCGTCACCGGGCCGTCGTTGACCAGTTCGACGGCCATTGTCGCACCGAATCGACCGCTCTCGATCGGCAGACCGTGTCCCCGTAGCTCGGTGATGAGTGCTTCGTAGAGGGGTTTTGCCTCGGCAGGATCGGCGGCTTTGTCAAAGCTCGGTCGGCGGCCCTTCTTGATCGATCCAGCGATCGTGAATTGCGAGATCACGAGGCACGCACCGTCGACCTCGGAGAGGCTCAGATCCATCGGTGTGCGACCGGGGAAGATCCGGAGGTTGGCGATCTTGCGGGCGGTGATCCGGACGTCCGCAGGCCCGTCTCCGTGTTCCACCCCGACCAGTAGCAGTACGCCCCGACCGATCGCGCCGATGACCTCGCCGTCGACCCGGACCTCGGCGCGTTGGACCCGTTGGAGAACGATTTTCATCGCCGCCGAGGGTAGCGGGAAATTGGTCTGCAGGCGGGGCCAGCCGGTGGTTGCAGTCGTGAGGTCATCTGCGACGGACATAGATCGCTTGTTTGGTGCAAGGCTCTTCGCTGTGGCGATCGGCAGGGGCTCGATGGGGCCGTGGACCCGGCCCTTTGTTCGAGCATTGAAGGCTGATAGGGTCCGCCCGTGGAGATGCCACCCCGATCGAGGAGATCGTTGCGGAGCCTGCTCGTGGGCGTCGCCGGGATCTCGACGCTTGTGCTTGGGGGTTGCGCGACGCTGGATGTGTCTGTCACCCCAGCGGCCCGGCGACGTGCGCCTGGGACCTTGCTCGCCGGCGCGGCGCGGATCGACATCACTCCGCCACCGGGCCATCCAATGGGCGGCCACTCTTTTGCGGGCACCGAGAGCCGCGGAGCCTGGGGGCGTCTTTACGGTCGAGCGCTGGTCTTTGTCGATCCTCGGGGGCAGCCGATGGCGCTGGTCGTCGGCGACCTCTGGGCGGTTTCCTCGGGGCTGACCGATGCGGTCGTCGAGCGTCTCCAGCGGGATCACGGCCTGACAAATTTTGATCGCGGTTCGGTGATCGTCAGCGCCACCCACAGCCATCACAGCCCCGCCGCCTTCGCGGGCAACCGCGCCCACAACCTCGCGGCGGCCGAGCACCTGAGCTTTGATCGCCAGCTCTTTGATGCGATCGCCAGCGGCCTCGCATCGGCGATCGCCGAGGCCTACCAGCGCCGTCAGCCGGCGACCCTGCGCCGGGCACGGATCGAGTTGCCCGGTTACTCAAGAAATAGGTCTCTAGGGGCATTTTACGCCGATCCAGAGGCTTCTGCGTGGATCGAGGGCAGGCCTGCACCGGCGATCTGCCCGGGTCCCGAGGGCATCGATCCTGTCGCCTGTCGGGCCGTGGATCCTTCGCTCTTTGCCCTGCGTATCGAGGCCCTGGCCGACAGCCGTCTGATCGGGGCCGCGGTTTTTGTCGCCGTGCACCCGACGGCCATGGAGAACCGCACGCCCGTCTATCACGGGGATATCTTTGGGATCACCGCGGCGAGGATCGAGTACGAGCTGGGGGGCGGCGCGGAAGATGGCCCCGTGGTGGCGATCTTTAACGGCGCCGAGGGGGATGTCTCGCCGGTCTGGCGGGCTCAGGGCTATCGCGATGCGGTGCAGGTTGCCGAGATCCTGGGCGGCGGCATTCGTTCGCTGCTCGCGGCATCGGGCGGCAGTGTCGCGGTGCCGGCGATCCGCGAGCGCCACGGGCTCTTTAGCCTTGCCGGTCGCGACATCATCGATCCATGGGGGCAGGAGCGGCGCACGGCCTCGCGTGCTTGGCTCGGCCTGGTCGCCACCGGCGGTGCAGAGGACGGACCGACCGGTGCTCGGGTGCCGCCAGAGGGCTCGCCGCGGCGCCGGCCCCATCGGGACGGTCACGGCAGCAAGCGCAAGTTCCTGCCGATCACCAAGGGCATGCTCTCGCCGGAGGTACCGCTTGCGGTCGTGCGGCTCGGTGGCGAGTACCTGGTGACGTTGCCGGGCGAGGTGACGACGGTGATGGGCGCCCGCATCCGTGAGGCCGTCGCGCGCTCAGCCGGTATCGAAGGTGCGCGGGTGCATCTGATCGGCCTCGCCAATACCTACCGCTCCTACTTCACGACCCCAGAGGAGTACGAAGAGCAGCATTACGAGGGCGCATCATCGATCTACGGCAAGGACGCGGGGCAGATCCTCGCCGGCGATCTAGCCTGCCTCGCGGCGCCGGTGGGTCGCTGTGACGGTCGTCTTGCCGGGGCCCAGATCCGCTACCGGCCGGGCCCCGAGCATCGCGATAACCTGGTCGATCGTTCACGTTCTCGCCGGTGGTTTAAGTCCGGCGAGGCGCGGGTGGCCGAGATGTTCCGGCGTCCAGATGTGAGTCCGATGATCCTCAAGTTTGCGACCCCGGTGGCCGCTGCTGGGGCCGTGGGCGACACCCTGTGGCCGCGTATTGAGGTCGAAATCGCCAAAGATGGCGCCTGGTTACTCTGGGTAGGTCCGCGTGGGCCCGAGACCGATCGTCTGCATCGATTTGTCACCCATCTGACTTCGGACGAGGGCGACCATTGGCGTTGGCAGGCTCGCTGGATCGATCCGCCAAAGATCTTATCTGGCCTTCGGGTCAGGATTCGAGTGGAGCTTGACGGCGTTGAGATCGGCTGCTCGCCGATTATGCCGCGGGCTCTCGCAGTGGATCCTTCGACGCCGATCGAACTCGAATTTGGCGCTTGCGTACCGCCTCCTTGATCGCGCGTCGATCTCGGTCTGTTCCGAAGTGCGGCGTGATGGTGTTCAGCGCATGCGCAGGTGCAGGCGGATCGGCGTACGCGGGGCGATCGGTGCCTGGAAGCGGTGGCGCTCGTCGCTGTTACCCGGCAGGGCTTTGATCTCGTAGCGTTGGATCAGGAGGGCGATGATGATCTTCGCCTCGAGGAGCGAGAAGTGCTGGCCGACACAACTTCGCGGGCCGGTGATAAAGGGCAGCCAGCGGTAGCCGACGCCTTGTCCAGAGAGGAAGCGCTGGGGGTCAAAACGGGTCGGGTCAGGCCAGTTGCGGGGGTCTAGGTGCACCGCCTGCATGTGCACCATGATGCGGGTGCCGGCGCTCAGGTTGTGCTCGCCGGCGACGTCGTCGTTGTCGACTAGGCGAGTGACCACTGGGACGATGTTGTAGAGGCGCAGCGCCTCCTTGAGGCAGGCCTGGGCGTAGGTCAGCTGCTTGAGTCCGGCGTAGTCGGGGAGGGTTGCGCCGGGCAGGATCGAGTCGGCTTCGGCGCGCACAAAAGCGAGCAACTCGGGCCGCTGGGAGAGGGCGTGCAGGGTCCAGGTGAGGGTTGCGCTCGACGTATCGTGGCCGGCGAAGAGCATGGTCTTGAGTTCGTCGCAGAGCAGATCGTCGAGGGCATTTGAGGGCGGTAGATCGGCGGTGCCATCGAGCAACATGTCGAGCATGTCGCGGGTCTCTGGAGCGGGTCCATTGCGGCGGCGGTCGCTGATCTTGCCCAGGAGAAAGGCGTTTAGCTGCTCCAGACTCCGCCGGTAGCGGCGACGGGCGGGGGAGGGGATTCGGGCGCGGTAGGGGTGCCAGACCCGCTTGTTGCACTCGACGACGATCGGCTCGTAGAGGCGCGGCAGGATTTCGTCGCTCTCGTCCGCGTGCATGCCTAGGGTCGCCTCGGCGATCACCTCGAGGGTGACGATGCGGAATGCCTCGCCGACATCGACCGGCTCGCCCGAGACAGCGGCAGCGTCCCAGCGCACGAAGAGGCGATCGACCGCGCGTTGGGTGATCGCCGGTACGTCGCGCAGAGCGTCGATGCGAAATGCTTTGGCGAGCATCGCTCGGTGTCGCCGCCAGAGTTCGCCGTCGCTCGAGAGCAGACCGGCGCCGAGAACATCGCGGAACACCCCGATCGACGAGGGGTCCTTGAGGTAGTTGCGCGGGTTTCCGACGAGGATGTGGCGGATCATTGCCAGATCCTTGGTCACCACCCAGTCGGCGCCGGGAAGCCGGAAGCGTACGACGTCGCCGTGATCACGGAGCCACGCCTGGGTGACGTCCCAGGGGGAGCCGAGCATCAGCGCCGACATATGACCGACTAGGGGTAGCGGGCGGGGGACCTGTGGGATCGCAGCGGTCATCGCGACGAGGAGTGTCGAGGGCCCTGCGGGCTCAAGCAAGCCCGGGCCACGCGAGCTGTGACCCAGATCCGTGAGCCAAACCTGTGAGCTGAGTCGATCGGCGACAAGGGATGCCGAAAGCGAACCATGAATCCGGCAACTACCGCGACAGATCAGGGCTCTGCCAAGAGAGCGAACAGCCCAAGAAAGATCAGGCGCGCGGCTCAGATCCAGCTGTAGAGGATCGCCGTGGAGACGATCACGCCGATCACGAAATTGGCCATAAAGAGCGGGTCGCGGAGCATCTCTTCGGTGGGGCTCTCGGCGTCGCTGCTGTGGGTTGTGATCTGGATAAAGCGGCCGATGCCGATGACCAAAAAGATCGTCGTGTAGACCATCTTGTGGGTGCCGAAGAGTTCGGCTGTGTGGTCGCTTAGGGTGTAGGCGGCGTAGACCCCGGTCGTGACGACCGCCAGCGTGTAGAGGATCACCCGGAGCGCCCCCGGGCTGTACTTGGCGAGGGCTGCCCGCTGCTTGCTCGAGTTATCGCTGCCGAGTTCGTGGGCGCGCTTGCCAAAGCCCAAGAAGAGCGCGAGCAGGCCAGTGCAGGCGAGTAGCCATGGGCTCGGTGGCAGCTGCAGGGCAAAGGCGCCGGCGAGCACACGGAGGATGAAACCGGCCGCGATCGAGGCGACGTCGAGGTAGGGGACGTTCTTGATCTTGAACGAGTAGGCGATGTTTTGCGCGAAGTAGATCCCGAGGACGAGCGCGTAGAGGGGCTCTAGCCAGTATCCAAGGCCGAGCACGAGCGGCACGGTGACGGCCGCGAAGGCGCGGGCGACCTTCGCGGAGAGTCGCCCTGAGGGCAGCGGACGGTGCTGCTTTTTGGGGTGGGCGCGGTCCTTCTCGATGTCGACGATGTCGTTGAGAATGTAGACGCAACCAGAGACCAGCGAGAAGAGGGCGATGGCGCCGGCGGTCGTCAGAAGGCTCGTCGGATCGGTGAGCCGTTGGCCGAAGATAAGCGGCACCGCGACGAAGATGTTCTTGATCCACTGCCGTGGCCGCAGGGTCTGGACGAGCGGGAGGAGCACGGGGCGCAGAGACTACCGCATCCGCCTGCGGGCAGGTGGGCGCGATTTGTGGGCTCGCGGGCTGTTGCCGCCTAGGGGCCATCTCGACCATACTCCGAGGCCCGTGGAAGCCCCGCAGTGGTTCAGGCGTTGGCGGGTGGAGACCCCGTGCCCGAGACCCTGCGTTCTTCTGGATCCGTCAGCGTTGCCGTCGCGATCTCGCGGGTCTTGGGGCTCGTGCGCATGTCCCTTTTCTCGCGACTCCTGGGCGCGGGCGCCCTCGCTGACAGCTACTCGATCGCCTTTCGGATCCCCAACCTGCTTCGCGACCTCTTTGCCGAAGGAGCCCTCTCGAGCGCGTTTGTGCCGACCTTCACAGCGGCTCTGGTCAACGAAGACAAGGACGCGGCCTTTCGCCTCGGCAACCTGGTCTTCTCGGGTCTGCTGATCATCACCGGCCTGCTCAGCACCTTGGGGATTGTCTTTGCCGAGCAGGTGGTCATGACGATCACCGACGGCTGGAGCCCCGCGAAGATCGCCCGAACCGCCGAGTTGACCCGGGTGATGATGCCGATCCTCTGCCTCGTCAGCCTGGGCGCGGTGTGGATGGGCATGTTGAACGCCCACAGGCGATATCGACGGCCCGCTTTTGCTCCGGCGATCTTCAACATCGTCAGCATTCTCGTCGGTCTTGGCCTCTGGATTTCGGGGGTCGAGGGCGGTCAGGCTGTGCTCGTCTGGAGCGTCGGCACGCTCGTCGCGGGCATCGCTCAGACGCTTTACCAACTGCCGGAGTTGATGCGCCTAGGCTATCGCCCGCGCCTGCGAATTCGCGGCCTGTTCCGGGACCCTGGGGTTCGTCGAATCGTACGCCTGATGCTGCCGGCGCTGGTCGGCGTCGCTGCGGTGCAACTCAACGTCTTTATCAATACGCGTTTCGCGGCGAGTTTGGGCGATGGCCCTGTCGCCCAGATCGAATACGCGTTCCGGGTTTTCTTTCTGCCGATCGGGGTCTTTGGTGTTGCCCTCGCGACAGTGACGACGACCCGCGTCTCTGAGGATGCAGCCCGCGGTGATCTCGAGGCGCTAACGAAGCGGGCGGGGGAGGGCATCAGCGCTGTTTGGTTGCTGAGTTCGGCGAGTGCAGTCGGCCTCTTTTTACTCGCGGAGCCGGTGATTCGCCTGCTCTACGAGGGCGGCCGATTCACCCCGGCAGACAGCGCGATGGTCGCTCAAATCCTCCAGGCCTACATGATCGGGCTTGTGCCCTACAGCATGGTGAAGGTGGTCGCGCCGACCTTTTATTCGCTCGATCGACCGCGGCTTCCCTTGCTCGCCTCGGTCACGGCGGTCGCGGTTAATCTCATCTTCAATGCGCTCACCTACCGCAGCCTCGGCGCTCCGGGCCTGGCCCTCGGCACCTCCCTCGGGGCGCTGGCAAATATCGCGATCCTGAGGGTCGCGTTGGCTCGGGTTGTGGGTGCCCCGAACGCAGAGGGTCGCTCGCGTCAGCTCTTTCATCTAGTGCTTGCGAATGCGGTGATGGGAGGGGCGATTGTCCTGGCTTGGTGGCCGGTCTCGCTTGGCTTGCAGTGGGCGCGAGAGCACACTACAGGCATCGAGGGCGGCCTCTTGGCCGTCGCACTGCTGGTCATCATCTTCGGTGGTTTTGTCCTCTACACCGCGATTCTTCGGCGCTTTGGCTTCCCCGGTGCGGACCTGCTCGCGCAGCTTCCGAGCAAGCTCATCCGGCGTCTTCGACGGACTTGAGCGGAGGCGCGAGGCGTCATTCGGAGACCGGCCAATGGGGTCGCGCGTATCTGCTAGCGCTATGTCAGCGAATGGTGAGCTGCAACATTCGGCGTGGACAGCAATGCAGATCGGGTACCATTGTGTGCGTCCTTTTAGGAGTAATGAGACCGATGTACCGCCGCGTTAGCACACTTTTAGCCCTCTCTTTGGTTGTCGCTTGTAATGGAGACGACACCGCCAATTCTGACAGTAATTCCACGGCCATGACCATCACGGTGACCGCCTCGGCGACCGACACGACGACGATGAGCGGCACTGCCAGCGAGTCCGGCACGGAGTCCGACTCGACCGGTAGCGGTTCGATGAGCAACAGCAATAGCGGCACGGCGACCGACACGGCGACCGATACGGCGACCGATACGGCGACCGATACGGCGACCGACAGCGATACCAACGGCGAGACCGACACCGAAGGGCCGCTTTGCGGTAACGGCATCGTCGACGCCGACGAAATCTGTGACGACGGTGTCAACGACGGTGGTTACGGCTCTTGCTCTGGGGATTGTCAGGAGAAGGGCCCGCATTGCGGCGACGGTATCCTCGACGATGGCGCAGAGCTCTGTGATGACGGCAACATGATGGACGGCGACCTCTGCGACAACGATTGCGGTGCTAGCCAGTGTGCCGAGATCAAGGTGCTGCTCGAGCCCTTGACCCCCAACATCGTCATGGTGCTCGACAAGTCCGGGTCGATGATCGTCAACAGCTGGGATCACGACGAGGACGCGAATACCCCCGAGATCACCCGTTGGGCCAGCGTCTACGGCGTTGTTGACGAAATCCTCTCCAACTTCCAGGACAAGCTCAACTTCGGCGTCAGCCTCTTCCCCTCGAAGAACGCGACCCAGACCTACAACTCGATGGCCTGCGTGGTCGAGGCGGCGCCCGAGGTAGCGGTTGCCGAGAGCAACAAAAATGCGATCCTCGCGGCCATTCCCGCGGCGATGTCCCAGTCGATCTTCGGCGGCACGCCGGCCTCCTCGGGCATGGCGACTGCGATCACCCACCTCAAGACGCTCGATGCAAAGTTCCCGCGGGCGGTGCTCCTGGTCACCGATGGCGCGGCCAACTGCGATCCCGGTGCCAACAACAATTCGGAGCGCTTCGAGATCTACGACCAGGGCTTGCACACCGCGGTCCAGAGCGCCTGGAACGACGATCAAATCCCGACCTACGTCGTCGGTATCGACATCTCCAAGCAGAATACGGGCAACAAGCAGGACGGCAACCCGAACAACATCGTGCCCTACGACAAGCTCAACGAGCTGGCGGTCGACGGCGGTAAGCCGCAGGCGGGGGTCGACAAGTTCTACGCCACCAAGAACCAGAACGACCTCCAAGCGGCGCTTGATCAGATCGCCGAGGACGCGCTCTCGTGCATCGTTGTGCTCGACGATCCGCCGGTCTTCCCACAAAACACCAAGGTCAAGATCGAGGGCCAGTTGGTGCCGCCGGTGATGGACTGCTCGATGGAAGACGGTTGGGTCTACACCGACGATATGTACAGCGGCATCGAGCTCTGCGGGACTTGGTGCGATACCCTCAAGACGAAGGGCGAGATCGACGTCGAGTACTTCTGCAAGCCCGGGTGATCCCATCCCTGGATGCATCGTCGAAGGCCGCCCCAGGGCGGCTTTTGCCGTTCTCGGGTCCGAGTCTTGCTCGCCCTGGCCGTGCGGGTGTACGAATTAGCCATGGCGATCGATAGTGAGGATGGGATCAACCGCAGGCAGGCGCTCGCGCTCGGTGGCAAGGCGCTCGGTGTGCTCGCGGTGGTCGGTTGTGGTGGCAAAATCGAGGGGCTCAAGGATGTGTCCTCGACCGGCGGTGTGCTCCGGCTGAGCTTTGCAGAGCACGCTGGACTCCGCGAATCCGGGGGCAGTGCGGTGGTCCGCGCGGACGGCAAGGGCAAGCCGATCTTGGTCCGGGAGAGCGGCGGTCAGTACCTCGCGATCTCGCTTAAGTGCACACATCTGGGCTGCACGGTGAAGGTCGACGAGGCCGCCGGTGGCCTCGCCTGCCCCTGTCACGGTTCGCGTTTTAGCCTCGCGGGAGAGGTGCAAGAGGGCCCAGCCGAGGCACCCCTGACCCGCTATGCGACGACCGTCGAGGACGACGCGGTACTCGTCAGCCTCGCTTAGTCTCGCAGCGGGCGGACCCCCGTAGGCTCTTACTCGGCAGCCGCCTCGGTGTCTGCGGGCAGGAGCATCAGCTCCAAGACTTCGCTGACGGAGCGTACGAAGTGCAGAGTCATTTCGTCGCGGACCTGCTCGGGTAGCTCGGGCTCGTCCTTGCGGTTGCGCTCGGGCAGGATGACCTCGCGGATGCCCGCTCGATGGGCTGCGAGTACCTTTTCTCGGACCCCGCCGATCGGCAGCACGTGGCCGCGCAGGGTGATCTCACCGGTCATTGCGACGTCGACGCGGACCGGTCGATTGAGCAACGCGGAGACCAGCGCGGTGGCGATCGCGATGCCTGCGCTGGGGCCGTCTTTGGCGACCGCACCGGCCGGAAAATGCACGTGGATATCGTGCGACGACATGAAGTTGTCGTCGATGCCGAGTGCAGGTGCACGCGAGCGCACGTAGGAGAGCGCCGCTTGGGCGGACTCTTTCATCACCGAGCCGAGGCGGCCGGTCCGTCGCAGGCGGCCCTTGCCGGCGGTGACCGTGGCCTCGACAAAGAGCAGGGTGCCGCCGACGGTGGTCCATCCGAGACCGGTGACGACCCCGGGGGCGGGCTCTTTGGCGGCGAGTTCGTTGTGGAAGCGCGGTGGCCCCAGGATTTTGGCGATGTCGGCCTGGCTGAGCGCACCCGGGGGAGGCTTGCCCTCGGCGATGTGCATCGCCACATCGCGCAGCAGCGAGGCGATCTCACGCTCGAGGTTTCGCACCCCAGATTCGCGGGTGTAGGAGGAGGCCAGCACCTCCAGGAGGTCGTCGCCGATCTCGATGCCGAGATTCGCGAGGCCGTGCTCGTGGCGCTGCTTTGGCAACAGGTGCTGCTGGGCGATCGCGACTTTCTCGTCGATCGTGTAGCCGGGCAGCTCGATGATCTCGAGGCGGTCGCGGAGCACCCCAGGGATGCCGCTCAGGTCGTTGGCAGTGGCGATGAAAATCACCTGCGAGAGGTCGTAGTCGACGCTGATGTAGTGATCGGAGAAGGCGTCGTTTTGCTCGGGATCGAGGGCCTCGAGCAGAGCGGAGGCTGGATCTCCGCGCAGGTTGGGACCGCCGAGCTTGTCGATCTCGTCGAGCATGATCACCGGATCGCGGGTGCCGGCACGTTTCATCGCCTGGATCAGACGGCCGGGCAGGGCACCGACGTAGGTCCGTCGGTGGCCGCGGATCTCGGCGTCGTCACGCACACCTCCAAGGGAGATCCGCACCAAGGGGCGACCCAAGGCCTCGGCGATACTGCGGCCGAGGGAAGTCTTGCCGACCCCGGGCGGGCCCGCGAGACAGAGGATGGGCCCGCGTTTTTGCGGTGCGAGCTTGCGGACGCTGAGGTACTCGAGCACCCGTTTTTTGACCCGTTTGAGTCCGTAGTGTTGCTCGTCGAGCAGCTCGCGGGCAGCGGCGAGTTCGAGGCCCCCCGGGTTCTCGCTGGTGGAACTCCAGGGCAAACTGGCGAGCCAATCGAGGTAGGTGCGGGTGGTCATCGACTCGGAACTCTGGCGGTTCATTCGGCGAAGACGACCGAGTTCGCGATCGGCGATGGCGCGGGCTTCGGGCGGCAGACCGGCGTCGTCGATGCGGCGCTCGATCTCGGAAAACCAACGCTCCTCGACTTCGCTTTGGGTTTCGCCGAGTTCGCTTTGGATCGCCCGCAGCTTGTGCCGCAGGAGGGCATTGTGCTCGTGTTTGGAGAGGTGCTCGCGGACCGCCCGATCGAGGTCACGCTTGACCTGGAGGGTATTGGCCGCCCGCGAGACCAGCTCGATGACCTTGCGCAGGCGCTCGTTTAACGCCGGCTCTTGGAGGACCTCTAGGCGCTCCTCGTCGTCGAGTTGGATGTGCCCCGCCGACCTGTCGGCGATTTCGCCGGGGGAGCGAAGCGCGGCGATCTTCGCGAGTTCGTGGGAGCGTACTTTGGTCTTGGCGCTGCTCGGCAGTAGCTCGTCGTGCTGCTTGAGCAGATCCTGGAGGGCGCCGGCGAGGGCGTACGAGAGGGTCGGCTCGGCGCTTGTCTCGACGCTCCGCTCGAAGCGGCAGGTCTGGTGCTCTGCGGCGCTGCTGAGGTCTAAGATGTTGACCCGAGCGATGCCCCGGAGAACGCTCGTAAAGCGCCCCGGTATGCCGTGGCGAACCTGGACGATCTCGGCGAGCACACCGATGCCGTAGAGGCTCTCGACGGTCGGCTCGTGGGGGCTGCTCTCGCGCTGCACGGCGACGATCAGCAGGTTGGCGCTGGGATCACTTTGAGGGCGCTCGCTCGCTCGCTTGACGGCGGTCGACGACGCTGTGGTCCGGCCGAGCTCCAGCGGGGCGGTGGCACCTGGAAGCAGCAGCACGCTGCGTAGGGCGAGAAGGGGCAGGGTCCCCTGGGTCATTCCGTAGTCTGGCATCCGCAGCGTGAGCCTAGCAGTCTGGGGCGAGCGGCGACACTGGCCGTCGCCCCGAGCACGACGGCTCTGGTACAAGAGCGCGGTGCACTCATCGGGCCCGCCCCCCAGCGCTCGCCGCCGGAACTCGTCGACCGCGACGGCTCTCTCGTGCGGCATGCTCGTGATCGTCGGTCCCGCTGTGACCCTGCGGTGGGGGCTCTTGCCGGTCGTGCTCGCGCTGCTCGTTGCGCTCTGGATCGGCCGCCAACGGGCGCTCAAGAGTGTCGAACGTGGGGGGGTCGAGGGCCTCTCCCGCTGGCTTAAAAGGGCGATCGCCGGGGCCCTCCTGCCGATCACGGCGGTCTTGGCCTTGGTCGCCGCACGTGTCTTGGCTGCGGTTGTGATCGCCTTTCCGGCGTCGCTCTGGGTGCTCGGCCTAGCGCTCGTGATAGCCGCGATAGGGCCCCTTAGTGGCCGTTTTCGCGTGTTCTTTTTGATGTTGTCGGTCGCGCTCGTGCCGATCCTGAGCGGCGTCGGTGCGCGCTTTGAGGCGGGGGCTGTCGACGCCCGCGGGGCCGCGATCTCGGGACCGATCCTCGGCATTCATCCTTTCCAGACCACCGCGATCGTGATCGACGGTTACGGGCCCTTTGATCTGCCCTTTAATGATTACGTCGAGCCGGGTAGCGAGCGCGGCTACGGTCCCGAGGAGTACGCGGACGCCTTTGAGCGGGCCCTGCATCGGATCGCCGAACTGCAATTTGCCGATGGACCGGCCCGCGCCTACGAGGCCTTCGCGCAGGCGACCGTCGAGGCCATCGAGGTGCCCGCGGTGCCGGAGCGGCTCGACCGGCCAAAGCCCGAGACCTCAGAACCGCGGATCCGAATTACGTCGGGCTCGAGCGGCCAGCGCTCGCGGGTCGAGCTTGTTTGTCCGGGCATGCGCGTCGACCCCCGGGGCCTCCAGGCCGACCCTGTGATGGAGCGCATGTGCCCCGATCACTACGCCGCGGAGGGCTCTGCGGGGCTCGGCCTGACAGGTCGTTGGACTGGCTATTCAGAGATCCGCGGCAACGAGCGCCTGGGTTTTGGTCGCCTCTTCGGGCGCACGCGTGCCGATGATCTCCGCGGTTGGCGAAGTGTTTTGAAAGAGAGCAAGGTGCTCGCTTTTTTGCTGGTCTTGCTCGCTCTCTTAGGCCTCGCAGGTGGCCGTAGACGGCAGCAGGCGGGGTCGCTCCTGAGTTCCTGGGCTGTCTGGGTGCTCGCCGCCGCCGCTGTGCTCACGGTCATCGCCATCGCGTTCGCTGGGCAGTTGCCGGTCGTCGGCGTGATCGAGCGACCGGCAGCCGGATCGGATCTCTGGGGGGTCGCGGAGTGGTTGCCGGTGTGGGTGATCGGCTGTGGTTTTGCGGAGCTTGTCGCCTTCGCGAGTGCGCCCGGCGGTGGCGCAGGTCCGCGTCTGCCGTCGCTTCTGTGGCCGGCGATCGGTGTCGTGATCGGCACCCTGGGTGTCGCCTCGTGGCTTGCCTCCTCGGCCTGGGTCGTGCCAGATCTCTGGCCCCATCTCGGGCAGGGAAGCGGTGCCGGCAGCCACCTCCTGCCGATGCAGCGCTGGATCATCGAGGTGGGTGGCGGTCTCCATCGTCTCTGTGGATGTGAACTCGATGTCGCCGAGGCGATGGTCGCCGGTGCTGTCGTCGCGGCGATGGTCGGGGTGCTCGCTGCGATCTCAGAGATCTTCGCTGGGCTCAGCCAAAAGCTCGTGCCCCGGCTGGCACGCTTCGCCGTACTCGCTCCCCTTGGGATCGCTGCCGGGCTCGTGGTCTCCAAGCAGACCCACGGTGGGGCCCTCCTAGTTGCCCCGGCGCTGGCCCTGACGGCCCTGATCGTCGCTGTGCTCGCGGTCGCAAGAGATCGCCGGCCGCGACCCTGGGGACCCGGGTTGATCCTCCTGTTCACCGCTTTGATCACCCTTTGGAGTCTGAACGACGCCCTGCGACAGACCACGCGCTCGGGCCCCTTTCTCGACGTCTGTGTGGCGCTGGGGGGCCTTTTGGTGGCTGCCTTGGTAGTTGCGGCGTGGGCGCGACCGCGGCGATCCGGTCCTTGAGCCCATGGGGCGCGGTCGCTATCATGCCGCGACCTCCTATGCGCCGACTTCGAGCACGTACCCGTACATCCTCCGCTGCGGCCACCCAAGGGGCGCTTTGCGGAGCCCTGAGCCTCTGTCTTGCGGCGACCTCGCTTCCGGCTCTGGCAGCGCCCGCCGCCGAGACGCCTGCCGCCGAACCAGCGAATGCCAAGACCATCGGCTTGATGCGCTTCTCTGGCGACGCCGCGATCGGCTCAGACGTACGCTCCAGCGTGCAGAGCGAGTTTGAGGGTGCCGGCTTTACCGTCCGCGGTGTGGCGATGGACATCGATACCGCCGGTAAAAAGGTCAAGTGCAAGGAGGTCAACGACAGTTGCCTCGAAAAAATCGCGAAATGGCTCGCCAAGGGCAAATCAGAGGTCCCTTACGGCTACCTGGTCTACGGGACAGCTGCCCCCTCGGACTCGGGCGAGCTGACCCACGTCACGGTCTACGACCTCAACACAAAGACCACGGTTAAGGAGTTTGATGCGTCGTTCACGAGCGACGATTACATCCTGCCGATCACCTTGCCTAGGGCGATGGTGCGCGCTGTGCTGGAGGCCAAAAACCCGCCACCGCCGCTCTCTGCGGCGGAGGAGTTGGCGCTCTCCGAGATCGATGAAGGACCCGCAAAGACGCCGGAGGAACTCCAGGCTGAGGCTGCCGCGCTCGTTGCGGCCTCTGCGGCGGTCGACGAGATGCCCACCGAGGCGATCGATACAAGCGGCGTCAAAGTCGATCTCAAGAAGGACTTCAAGGCGTTTTGCCGCAACGAGCCGCGCAAAAAGCGGGAGTCCCGCGATGAGGCGCCGGATCTACGGCCTAACTGCAAGTCAGGGCCCTTTTGGGGGTACTGGCAGCCGCGAGCCTGGGTCGCCCTCGGTCTGACCGCGACCGGCGTGGTCGCGACTGGCGCCCTCTACACCCTCGGTTTTGTCGCCCGCGGTCCCTACAAGGATTCGGTCGCGATGCTCGAGGCATCGGGTCTCAGCAATACAAACCCAACCGACAGCGCCGACTACACGACGATGGCGGGGGATGTGACGACCAAGGGCAATACGATGCGCAAGCGCTTCCTGGGCGGTGATATCGCCCTTGGTGCGACCGTGCTGCTCGCCGGTGTGCTCGGGGTGATCGTCTCGCAGGATCGCAGTGATGCGCGAAAGTTCATCAAAACCGAGAAGAGCCTCAAGGCGATCTCCAAGGGGCGTATTCAGGACTTCAAGGTCGCGCCGATGATCGGCACAACCGTCCAGGGTGCGGGACTGGGCTTCCACTTCTAGTCGCGCTCCCGACCGTCCTTCTTACTTCGCAGGGGCCCCGCACCGGTGACGGTTGTCGGGGCCTCGTTGCGTGTGGCGTGGCGTGGCTAGCGTGAATTAAAAAGACCCCGCGATTGCGAGGTCTTTGGTCTTTGGCCCTTCGCCTTACAGCGACAGGTGCGCGGGCTAGGCGCGGTCCTAAAGGTGAGGGGTCACAAAGTCGAGGATCTTTTGGAGCCGCCCCGGGTTGCCGACCATCGTCGCCGCGAGCTCGCCGCCCTTGAAGAGCAGCAGCGTCGGAATGCCGGTCACTCCGTAGGCGACAGGGGTCTTTGGGTTCTCGTCGATGTTGAGCTTGGCGATCGTCAGGCGCTCACCGAGTTCGGCCTCGAGCTTTTCCAAGAGGGGCGCGATCGCTTTGCAGGGCCCACACCAGGTCGCCCAAAGGTCGACAAGGACAGGCGTCGGTGACTTGAGAACGTCGGATTCGAAGGAGTCGTCGGTGATGTTGCGGATGTTCGCGGACGCCATAGTCGTCGGCTTTGCAGTCGAGGCTGGGGAAATTGAGCGCCGTGGGACCTCGTACCCGTCGGCGGTGAGTGAGCATGGGCCCTGGTGCGGCGGAGTGCAAGGTGTTGAAGCGCCGCTAAAGCAGGGGCTACCATTGCCCGCGATCATGCCGCGGATCTTCATCTCCCAATCCCTCGTCGATATTTGGATCTCCGAGGGAAAGGCGGACCTCGAGCGCGATTTTTTGCGGGTTCCGTCGGGGGCGGCGAGCGTGTCGCTCTTCATCAACCCTGCGGTCTACTTTGATCGCGTTGACGGCTCCGAGACCGACGAGGCCGATGTGGTCGGCAAGGTTAAGACCTCGCAGGAGCTGGCTCAGTTGGGCGCCGAACACTACGATACGTCGGTCTTGCTCGGCGATGCTGCCTACACAGTGGTGCCTGGGATCATCGCCACGGCGGTCGATGCCCAGGGTGTCGAGCTCGAGCTCGACGCAGCCGCATGGGGGCGGCTAGCGACCTCCCTAGAGGCCCTACCGAGGGCGTAATGCGAGCCTGCTCATGCCGGTATTGGTCCTCTTTATCCTCGCGGCGCTGACCTACGCCGCGGCCTCCTTGGCGTACGGGGTGGAGCGCGGGGGCGACTCCAAGCGCGCCCGCAAGCTCGCGCGTATTCTCTTGGCAGTGGCGGCGATCCTGCATTTTGCGGCGATCGGGGCCCAGAGTGCCGGCGGGGCGCATCCTTTTGGCAGCGTCTCTCGAGTGATCTCGTTTGGCGCGATGATCACGATCGCCCTCTTCTTCGCAGTGGCGCGTGGGCGATCGTTGACCGCTCTGGGCACGTTGCTCGCACCATTGGGACTGATCGGCCTGGTTTTGGGGTTTGCCCTCGACGTCGATAGCAGCTCCCGAATTCCGGCATCCGTAGGCCTCACCCGCCTGCATATTGGTCTCGCGACCGCCGGGCTCGCGATCTTTAGCTTGGCGGCTGGTGTGGCGGCGATCTACTTGGCGATGGAGCGGCGTCTTCGCCTTCGCAAGTTCAAGCCGGCGATCGGCGGCCCGGGGATCTCGCTGACGGGTCTCGACCGTCTGCATCACCGGGTCATGATGGTCGCAACGCCGATCTTCACGCTGGCGATCGTCACCGGTGTTCTCTGGATCACCCAGGCTGGCGGCCTTGTGGGCCTTCGCGATCGGTGGTTTGAGATCGCGATCGGTGGTGTCGCCTGGCTGGCGAGCGTCGCGGTCTTGGCTCTGCGGGCGGCGCTCGGGATCCGCGGTCGCCGGGCAGCCCTGCTAACTCTGGTCGCGTTCGCTTGCACGGTGCTGATCCTCGTTTACTACGGGGTCCGGGCATGAGCGAGCTGGTCGCCGTCGGTATCAACCACAAGACCGCGCCGGTCGAGCTTCGAGAGAAGGTCGCGAGTTCGCCGGAGCAGCTGCATGAGCTGCTGCTGGCGCTCCGCAAGGACGCCGGTCTGCAGGAGGCGATGATCGTCTCGACCTGCAACCGGGTCGAGATCTTTGGTGTCTGCCGGGGCTGGGCACAGGCTGGAGAGCGCTCGCTTCGAGTGCTCGCCGAGCATCGCGGTGTCGTCCCTGAGTCGCTCCTGCACCACAGCTTTATCCGCGGTTCGCGGGATGCCATTGCCCACATCTTTCGGGTGGCGGCGAGCCTCGAGAGCATGGTCGTCGGTGAGCCGCAGATCCTCGGTCAGGTCAAGGAATCCTTCGAACTCGCCCGCTCCCACGGCACTGTTGGCGCGATTCTCGATCGCTGTCTGACCAGCGCCTTTAGAGGTGCCAAGCGGGTCCGGACCGAGACGGCGATCGCTCGCGGTGCGGCCTCTGTCTCCTCGGTCGCGGTTGATCTGGCGCGCTCGATCTTCGGCGAACTCAGCGACTGTACAGCGCTCTTGGTCGGCGCAGGCGAGATGTCCCAACAGTCAGGTATTAACCTGCGCTCTGCGGGCATCTCATCGCTCACCGTGGTCAATCGATCCGCGCCGCGTGGGCAGGCCTTGGCCGCCGAACTTCGCGGGCGCTACGTGCCTTGGGAGGGGCTTCGCGAGCAACTCGCTCGGGCTGATATCGTCATCACCAGTACGAGCTCGCAGCGTCCTGTGATCGATCGGGCGCTGCTGCGTCCAGTGATGCGAGCCCGTCGAGGGGCGCCGATTTTCTTGGTCGACATCGCCGTACCGCGTGATGTCGATCCTGATGTTCTCAAGATCGGTCAGGTTTTTGTCTACAACATCGACGACCTCCAGGGCATCGTCGACCAAAACCTCCGCAGCCGCGAAACCGAGGCCCTGCGAGCGTCGGAGCTTCTCGAGGTCGAGATCGACGCGTTTGTCGGCTGGCTGCGCGGGCGCTCGGTGGGGCCGGTGATTCAACGCCTGCACGAGCACGCGCGCTCGGTGGCGGACGGTGAGCTGGCACGCTTGGGCGGTCGACTCGGTGAGCTGACGCCGGCCCAGCGCAAGGCGGTCGAGTCGCTCGCTCACGGCATTGTGCGCAAGCTCCTGCACCATCCGGTCACTTCACTTCGCGAGTCTGCGAGTGGCGAAGAGTCCTATGCCGCGACGGCTCTGGTCTCGGCGGTCGAGGTGCTTTTTAAGCTCGAAGAAGAGAGCGTCTCAGAGCGAGCGCCGTCGCCAGAAAAAGCCGTGCCCGCCGGCGTGAAGCCGGTAAAGGCCTAGCCGTAGTCGAGGCAGACCGGCGAGAATTGTGCGACGCCCCGGGCGGATGCCGCTCCTCTGTACGCGTGCTCTGAATTTCTGAATTCTGCACAGGGGCAGGGGAGCCCAGGCGACCTCAGGCTCGCTTAGAGCGAGGGAGTTTGGGTATCAGGACCGAGATCCGCCTCGCGTCTCGCCTCGCGCCGTTTGCCACGCCTACGTCCGCGCCGGCGCCCACGACGACGACTGCGACGGCGACCGCCCAGGCAGCCTGTGCCCAAGAAGCTCATCGCCAGGAAACCAGCAACTCCGAGCAGGAGTCTTCGTCGCTCAGGATCTTCGTTGGCCCTCGTCATCCGCTGATCCTACCCTCTGCGCCCACGTGTGCCACTGCCATCGCCGAGAGGCTTGCAGGAGATGCCGCGGGGTGTTCGAATCCACGCAGGCTTTTCGACCGGCTCTGAAAGGGGCATCGTGCGCCCATGGAATCTCCTGATCTCCAGCGGCCCCTTAGGATCGGCACTCGCGGCTCAAAGCTCGCGCTTTGGCAGGCGGAGCACGTTCGTGATCGCCTGAGCGAGCGTTGGGGGGAGGGGCTCAGGATCGAGCTGGTGATCATCAGCACGAAGGGCGATCAGATCCAGGATCGACCGCTCTACAAAATCGGCGGCAAGGGGCTCTTCGTCAACGCGATCGAGGAGGCAATCGCAGCCGATGCGGTCGACCTCGCGGTTCACAGCATGAAAGACCTGCCGGGCAAGTTGGCGCCCGGCATGATCCTCGCGTGCACACCTCCACGCGAGGATCCGCGGGACACTGTGCTCTTCCGTGCAGATCTGCCGGTGGCCGAACGCTCGCTGACAGCGTTGCCTGCGGGCGCTCGGATCGGTACGACCAGCCTGCGCCGTGCTGCGCTCTGCCGTCGTCTGCATCCGGGCGCCGAGATCCTGCCTCTACGGGGCAATGTGCAGACCCGGATGGCACGTCTCGCGGCCGGTGACTTCGACGCGATCTTGCTGGCAGCGGCGGGGCTGCGTCGCTTGGACCTGCTCCGCGAAGACATGCAGCTTCTCGATCCCGAGATCTTCTGTCCGGCGGCGGGGCAGGGGATCCTCGCGCTCGAGTGCCGCAAGGACGATTCGCGCACTCGGGCGCTGCTCGAGCCCCTTGGTGATCCCGATACGGCGATCGTCGCCACTGCGGAGCGTGCTTTTTTGGCCCGTCTCGACGGCGGCTGCCAGGTACCGATGGGGGCCTATGCCACCCTCTCCGCCGGGGAGATCGAGATCCGCGGCATGATCGGTGATCCGAGCGGTCGCCCCTTCTACTCAGGCAGCAAGAGCGGCCCTGCAAAAAGGGCTGGAGAGCTCGGCCGAGAGCTTGCGCAGACCCTGCTCAGTCTCGGCGCCGATCGTGTACTCGAGCGATTTGTGCCACATCCTGGCGCTTGATCGGATCGCCGGATTCGGCGAGTTGGGTCCACTGAGTAAGCTCTGAATTCGAGGGTGCAGGGCGCGGTAGATCGAAGCGTGTCGGCTCTTGCGAGTTCGCCTAGTTGTGAGTGTTGGCGGGGGGATGCGGTACCTTTGCGGACAATGCGTTGCACCTTTGCCCTTCGGGTTGTTCCTCTCCTCGCGATGCTCACGGTCGGTTGCGCCAGCAAAGGCGAGAATACTGAGCCGCCGTGGCATCTCGCAGTGAAGCCGGGCATGGCCGCGGACGCAAAGGCCAAAGAGGGCAGCGAAGAGGCGGATAAAAAGACCGACAAATGGGACGTGAATGCGCCACCCGGTCACGATGGCGCGGACTTTAAAGAGGTCGCGATCGATACCGATGAGGGCACCTGGATCAGCCTCGATGTCAGCCCGGATGGCAAGGAGGTGGTCTTTGATCTGCTCGGTGATCTTTACATCATGCCCATTGCCGGCGGCGAGGCGAAGGCGCTCACCAAGGGCATCGCCTGGGACATGCAGCCGCGGTTTAGCCCGGACGGTGAGCACATCGCCTTCACCTCGGATCGCGGCGGTGGCGACAACATCTGGGTGATCGATCGTCGCGGTGCGAACGCAAAGGCGATCACCGACGAAACATATCGCCTGGTCAATGGGCCAGTGTGGACACCCGACGGGAATTTTATCGCCGTCCGCAAGCACTTCACAAAGCGGCGCTCGCTCGGCAGTGGCGAGATCTGGCTCTACCACGTGAGTGGTGGCAAGGGCCTGCAGATGACCGAGAAGCCCAACGACCAAAAAGACGTCAATGAGCCGGCGTTCTCGGCGGATGGTCGCTATCTCTACTACAGCCACGACATCACGCCCGGCGAGTTTTTTGAGTACAACAAGGACCCGCACGCGGGCATCTACGCGATTTCTCGCCTCGATCGGGAGAGCGGACGGATCGAAAAAATCACCGGTGGCGCCGGTGGTGCGGTGCGGCCGACTCCCTCGCCGGACGGTCGCAGGTTGGCCTTTGTCCGTCGCCTAGGCGGCCGCTCGGTACTGGTGATCCGCGATCTCGACTCAGGGATCGAGCGGCCGATCTACGAGGGTCTCGATCGCGATATGCAGGAGGCCTGGGCGATCCACGGGGTCTACCCGACGATCGCCTGGACCCCCGACAACGCGTCGATCATCGCCTGGGCGCAGGGCAAGATCTGGCGGATCGACGCGAGCAACGGGGCCGCGGCCGTGATCCCATTTAGGGTCAAGGGCACACGCAGGGTTGCTGCGGCGTTGCGGAGGCCAGTCGAGGTAGACCCCGCACAGCTCGACGTGAAGGCACTGCGTTGGGTCCAGGTCGCCCCAGATGGGCACTCTGTCGTTTACCAGGCGCTCGGGCATATCTACATTCGGACCTTGCCCGAGGGACAGCCAAAGCGTCTGACCCAGGACGATGACGTCGTCGAGCTTTTTCCGGCGTTCTCTCGCGATGGCAAGTCGATCGTCTACACCACATGGAACGACTCGAGTTTCGGCAGCGTGCGCGTCATCCGGGCCCGAGGTGGCAAGTCCAAGGTCTTGACAACCGAGCCTGGACATTACGTCGAGCCGCGTTTTAGCCCGGACGGGGCGACGATCATCTACCGCAAAGTCCGTGGCGGCTGGAGCCGTTCACCCGCCTGGTCGAACGATCCGGGCATCTACGCCTTGCCGACAAAGAGCATGGGCAGAGGTCGGCGTGCAGAGGTCGCGGAGCCGCTGCTGATCACCCGGGAGGGGCATGGAGCCCACTTCGGTGCCTCCTCCGAGCGCGTCTTTTTCAGTACTCGCGGATCTGGCGAGGACAAGGGCAAGGTTGTCCTGAGATCGATCGAAGTCGATGGCAGCGACCCCTTTACGCATGTCAAGACCGAGCGGGCCACCGACTTCGCGGTCTCGCCGGATGGCCATTGGATCGCCTGGAATGAAGGCTTTCACGCCTTTATCGCGCCTTTTCCGGCGACCGGGAGGACAACCGAACTCGGTCCCAAAGCCGAGGGGCAACCGATCGCTCAGGTGACCCAAGATGCAGGTGACTTTATCCACTGGGGTGGCGACTCGGGACGTCTTTACTGGTCGCTTGGGCCCGAACTCTACAGCCGTGAGCTTCGCGATGCGTTTTCGTTTATCGAGGGGGCGCCGGCGGAGCTGCCGGAGCCAGCGAGCGCGGGTCTGCCGATTGGGCTGACGATCGACGCTTGGCGCCCCTCTGGGATCAAGGCGATCGTCGGTGCCAAGCTGGTGACGATGCGCGGTGACGAGGTCATCGCCGACGGCGTGGTGATCATCGACGGCAACCGGATCACCGCGGTAGGTCCGCGGGCGGAGGTTCCGGTACCGAGCGGAGCACAGGTGATCGATGCCACAGGCATGACTGTGATGCCCGGCATCGTCGATGTGCACGCCCACGGATCGCAGGGTGAGAACGGCATCATCCCCCAGCAAAACTGGCTCCACCTGGCGACGCTGGCCTTCGGCGTTACGACCATTCACGACCCGTCCAACGATACACACACGATTTTCGCGGCGAGCGAGCTGGCCCGTGCCGGTTTACTGACGGCGCCGCGGATTTTCTCGACCGGCACGATTCTCTACGGGGCGAAGGCCTCGTTTACCGCGGATATCAACTCGCTGGAGGACGCGCGTCGTCATCTCAGGCGCCTGCGGGCGATCGGTGCGTTCTCGGTTAAGAGCTACAACCAACCGAGGCGAGAGCAACGACAGCAGGTCGTGGCTGCTGCCCGCGAACTCGGCATGATGGTCGTGCCCGAGGGCGGCTCGCTCTTTCACCACAACATGTCGATGGTCGTCGATGGTCACACCGGTATCGAACATGCGATCCCTGTGGCCCAGGCGTACGCTGATGTCGAGCAGCTGTGGGGGGCGACCGAGGTCGGGTATACGCCGACCTTGGGCGTCGCCTACGGTGGTCTCTCCGGTGAGGTGTATTGGTACGCGCACACCGAGGTATGGAAGAATCAGCGCCTGCGAACGTTTGTGCCTCGCCATCGAATCGACGCTCGGGCGCGGCGGCGAACGATGGCTGCCGATGACGACTGGAACCACATCCGGGCGGCGGCGCTCGCCAAAAAACTACTCGATGCGGGCGTTCGGGTGCAGCTCGGGGCTCACGGTCAACGAGAGGGGCTCGCGGCCCATTGGGAGCTGTGGATGCTTGTCCAGGGCGGTATGAGCCCACACGAGGCGCTCCGGGCCGGCACTCTGCACGGCGCGGCGTACCTCGGCCTCGACCGCGATCTCGGATCGATCGAGGTCGGCAAGCTCGCGGATCTGGCGATCATCGCTGGTGATCCGCTCGTCGACATTCGCCAGAGCGAGCACGTTCGTTACACGATGGTCGGCGGTCGTCTTTACGACGCTGCGACGATGGACGATGTAGGCGGAGCCAAGCGTGCGCCGCCCTTTTGGGAGGGCAGCGAGGCCCTACCAAACGGTGCGATCCCAGAGTACGCGAGCTGTCACGCTGAGGGTGCGCCCTAGCCGAACCAAAAGTGCACACCGGTGATCAGGGCTGCGCGCGGCGTGCCGTCCTTGAACCAGCGCATGTCCAGGTCTGCGCCGACGCCCATGTTGATCTTCTTCTTGAGATGCCAGTCGTAGCCTATGCCGATGAGGCCGCCGTAACCCGGGCGTGAGGTGGTATCGGTGCGCAGGTTGGGCACCGCTGAGGTGACGCCAACGCCCCCGCGCACGAAGAGCCGCTTCCAGGTGTAGACCGTGCCGAGCATGTCAATGCCAGCGCCGGAGGCCGCCGGGCGATCGAGGTAGATATCGACGTGGGGGTGCGCCGCGAGGATAAATCGCGAACTCAGGCGACCGCCGATGGCGACTGAGAGGCGCATCTCGGGGATGACTCCGTCGCGAAAAAAGCCGATCGCCGGGCGCCAGGCGACCTCGACGTATCCGCCGGTCTCGAGCGGTCCGGGCTTTCGTTGACGCCGCGGAGAGTCGCTCGCGAGCTGCACATCACCGGCGAACTGGGCCTCGCTTGCGGCAGCCTCCGGGGCGAAGAACGTGCTGCCTGCGAGGAGTGCGATGACGATCGCGCTGAGGGGGAGTGGCCGAGCCGGAAGGGGGGAAGAGTTTAGGAACGACATGGTGGGACATCCAGGAGGTGGCTCTCTTTGCCGCATCTCGGGTGTCAAACGCCGGCGGTGGGGCGTCGCTTTCACCGCTACTGCCCTGTTTATGCAGTGAGATCGGGGCGAACTCCGCCCTGTAAGCGTCCGCCGTTGGGGGGCGTTAGGAGTGGGCGGGCGAGCCCTGCAGCAGGGCGTCCGTGAGCGGCGCGGAGGGCAGACGCACGGTGAAGATCGTGCCCTTACCCGGCTCGCTCTCGACCTCAAGAGTGCCGCCCATCATCTCGGTGAAGTGACGGCTGATCGTCAGCCCGAGCCCGGTTCCTGCGTAGCGCCGGGTCGGCGCTGCATCGGCCTGGATGAAGGGTTCGAAGATCGACGCCACCTGCTCAGGTGTCATGCCGATGCCCGTATCGCGGACGCTGAAGGTCAACACATCGTTGCCCCTCGCGTCGATCTCGGCGCCCACGCGGAGCTCAACATCGCCGTGCAGAGTGAACTTGCATGCATTGCTGAGCAGGTTTGTCAGGACTTGGCGGAGTTTGGTTCGGTCTGCGTGGAGCGTCGGCAGATTGCTCTGAGTCGTGCAGCGGATGGTGTTGTTGTTGGCGTCCGCGACGGGCTCGACCGAGGTGAGTGCGTCACTGCAAACGTCGGCGATCGAAACATTTTCGAGGAAAAATTCGAGCTTGCCCGCCTCTATTTTGCTGAGGTCGAGCACGTTGCCGATGAGCTCGAGGAGAAGGCGCGAGGAGGTGTGGATCCGTTGCAGGTCGACGCTGGTCGTCGGGTCATCGCGATCACTGGCCTCTTCGAGAAGGAGCTCGCAGTAGCCGATGATCGCGTTTAGCGGAGTTCGCAATTCGTGGCTCATATTGGCCAAGAACATGCTCTTGGCCTGGCTGTTGGCCTCAGCGGCGTCCCTGGCGAGTTCGAGTGCGGCTTGGATCTCTTGGCGTTTGCGGAGATCCGTGAAGACGTGGATGGCACCGTCGCTGGAGGCGGAGCGCCGTGGCGCGGTCGAGAGCATCACCAGCACAGTGCTGCCGTCCGAGCAGCGGAGGAGGCGCTCGTGGGTGCAGCCCTCACGGCAGTCGAGTGGATTCTCGGGTTGGCTGTCGGTGTCGAGTAGGAGGTCCGAGAGCACGCGGCCGATCAAGGCATCCGCGGACCACCCCGAGAGTTCGATGAAGGCCGGATTGACCAGCGTGATCTGGCCCTGTGTATCAGTTGTATCGGTGGTGACGAGCCCCTGAGCCATGCTCATTGTCAGCTGCAGCGCGAAGTCTCGCTCGTGACGCAGCGCCTCGGTTCGGGCGACGACCTTGGCCTCTAGCTCGGTCGCGTGCTCGGCGTTTTGCACCGCCTGGCTTGCGAGACCGACGTAGCGATTGGCGAGCGTGGAGTGCTCAGCGGTGAAGAACCCGCGCTCTGCGTGCAGACAGATGAGCATCGCTGGCGAGCGCGGTGAGACGAGTGGCACGTGCAGGGCGGCGCTAAAACGGCTGCGCAGCTCTGGGGCGACGCCCTGCCAATCGGATTTACTGCTGATGTCAAAGAGCGCGAGCGTCTTGCCGGAGAGTACCCGTCGCGTAAAAGAACCGCCGAGCCAACGGACGTGCTCGAAGTCCGCATGGGTTGACGCGACAACCTTAGGTTCACCGTCGCTGCCAAAGACCAGGATAAACGCTTCGTCAAAGCGGAGCACTTCACGGAGTACGGCGAGCATGCCGGCGAAGAGCTCATCGACCTGATGCGCCTCGCTGATGATCTTGAGGCCGGTGAAGAGCTGCTCGGATTGTGTTGCGACGATCCGGTGGTGCTCTTGCGCGACCTTGAGGTCGATGCGCAGATCATTGATCTCTTCTTCGGCGGTGATCCTGGAGCGTTCGGAGCGTGCGAGTTGTGCCTCGAGTTCGTGGATTCGAGCCATCGGATCAAGTGGACAACTGGGGGCGCGATTGGCCATCAGACCGCTGTGCCACCCCGCTCAAAGACGACGACAGAGATCATCAGGTTGCCGTGGTAGCTCTCGTGGTTGGCGAAGCAGCCCTGTTCGCCGAACGTGAAGGTGCCGAGGAAGGGACGCCCTCCGAGTTCGGTAGAGATGCCTGCGGCGACCTCTGGGATCTCGTCTTGGACCGCGAGCATGCAGCCGGCGCAATAGACGACGAGCGCCCCGGCGAGGGCGTCGGTAGTCAGGTTGGCGGAGTTCATCGCCGCCTTGGCGACTCGACCTGCCCGAGTGAGCAGGTGCTCTTTGGTGCCGACCATCTGCACCATGCGGTCGCCGACGCTGACCTCGGTGAAGAGGGTGAGGCCGCCCTCTGGGGTGACGGAGTCGGGGTGCGAGAGGCGGTGGTAGGGCATGCCCCAGTGCTCGCCGGAGACCCGCCCGAGCGGGTGGAGAGAGGTCGTGCTGAGCACATTACCGCCGTCTAGGTGATCTTCGATGACGCCGTCGGTCCACTCGTTATAGACCTCCGCTGCGGGCCGACCGTCGATCTCGTGGAGGGTGCGCCCCTGGGCCTTCGTGACGACGCCGCTGTGCTCGGTCGCCGAGTAGCCGCTGTGAAACGCGAAGCGGAGCGGTGTTGAGGGGTACATCACAGTGACGACGACGACGCCGCTGTGAACCTGGCCGTTGGCGATCTCGAACCACCCGCCGGTGACATCGTTATCCGCTGCCGAGCCGCCCGCGATCGGTACACGAACACCGAGGATCTCCTTAAAGCCCTTGAGAACGGCCTCTTCGCTGCCGGGTTCGCTGGCGATCCAGACGAGCTCTGGGGGTTCTCCTTCTCGATCTGCTGCGGCGATCGCAGCGAGCAGGGCCTCGCGTCCCGCTGCTTGAGGATCGTCACCGAGAGGGCGGACTGCGACTCCGTAGTCGCCGTCCGGATCGCGAAGGCCGAAGAGACCGAGGCCGACACCGTCGGATCCCGAAAAGCCCGCATCATTCATCACACCGAGGCAAGTCGTTGCACCATGAGTGGGTATGCCAGGGGCGATTTCGCGGAGGCCGGAGGCGATGGCTTCTAGATCATGCCCGACGGTGGGGTAGACGATGAGGAGGCTGGGGTCGCCGCCAAGCGCCTCGCGGACGTCGGTGAAGCATTTGCGAATCGCGGCCGCCGAGTCCGATTCAGTCGTCGCTTGCGTAGCTATCGTGAGAATTCCCATCGTTGTTTCGATGATGGAGGTTGATCCGCAGACCGGCAAGGCGGGGGGACCCTGAGTCGCACGCAAATTATGCGTGCAATCGCCTTGCGCCCGAGCGAGAGAGATCGCTAACCTACTAGGATTTCCTGCTCCATGACGGCGGTAGAGCCGCCATGCATGCGTGGGGCCGCAGCGTCGCCGAATTAGAGCACGGCCTGGGGGGCGATCAGGATGCGCGGCTTGGTAGGCGCACGGTGAACACAGTGCCGCGCCCGACTTCGCTCTCGACCTGGAGAGTGCCGCCCATTATCTCGGTGAAGCGGCGACTGATCGTCAGGCCTAAGCCGGTGCCACTAAAGCGCCGGGTCGGTGTGGGGTCGACCTGTGTGAAAGGTTCGAAGATCGATGCGACCTGCCCTAGGGTCATGCCGATCCCCGTATCGCTGACGCTGAAGGTGATCAGGGGCGCGCCCTTGTCGTCGGGCTCGGAGCCGACACGAAGCGCGATGGTCCCGTCCTCGGTGAACTTGCAGGCGTTGCCGAGGAGGTTGATCAGGACCTGCCGGAGCTTTGTGCGATCTGCGTGCAGGGGGGGTAGATCGCGGCTGATGTCGCAGCTTAGGTGGTTGCTCCTTGGGTCGATCGAGGTGAGAGCGTCGCTGCAGAGATCGGCGATCGCGACCTCTTCGATCGAGAGTTCGACCTTGCCTGCCTCGATTTTGCTGACATCGAGCACGTTGCCGATGAGTTCGAGGAGCAGGCGCGAGGAGGTGCGAATCCTCCCCAAATCCTGTGTAACGCTGGGATCATCGCGATCCTCTACCTCGTCGAGGAGGAGTTCGCAGTAGCCGATGATCGCGTTTAGTGGAGTGCGCAGCTCGTGACTCATGTTTGCCAAAAACATGCTCTTGGCCCGGCTGTGCACCTCGGCGGCGTCCCTGGCGAGCTCTAGATCGGTCGCCATTTCGGCGTTTTGCAGGGCCTGGCTTGCGAGGCCGACGTAGCGCCGAGCGAGCACGGAGTGGGTGGCTGTGAAGAAGCCGCGCTCGCGGTGGAGGCAGACGAGGATGGCCTGGGAACGCCGCGAAGAGAGAGGAATGTGCAGAGCTGAGCCGAAGCGCTGGCGCACGGCTGGGTCGACGCCGAGCCAGTCGGGTTTGCTGTTGAGGTTGAAGAGAGAGAGCGTCTTGCCGGAGAGGACTCGCTTCGTAAATACGCCGCCAAGCCAACGCAAGGCCCGGAGGCTCGGGCTCGTCGCCGCGACGACCTGGGCCGGCTCACCCTCCGCGAAGACGAGGATAAACGCCTCTTCGAATTGGAGAACATCCCGGAGCACCGAGAGCATGCCAGAGAAGAGAGTCTCGACGTGACGGGCCTCGCTGATGACTCGGAGACCGGAGAAGAGTTGCTCTGCCTGGGTGGAGACCGCTGTCAGACTGTCGCGGGTGCGAAGCAGGTCCAGGCGGAGCTCACCGACCTCCTCTTCCGCCGTAATCCGGTTGCGTTCGGCATTTGCGAGCTGCTTCTCGAGGTGGAGGATCCGGGCTTCGAGGGTCAGGACGCGCTCATCATCCCGATCAAAGCTGCAAATCGCAGGCAACATGTGCGGGGTCGTCGCCTCTGAGGACATCACTAAAGCACCCATAACTCCATTGAGCATGGAGGTGCAGATCGGCAGCTGCAAGTGACACTAGAGCTTCTCGCGAGAAACTCTTGCGTGTCTCTAGAAACCAGCTTGTTCTCGCTCGCTACTGTCGGCGCCTGCGGAGCCCGAGAACGATGAGGGCAAGCACAACGAGGCCGTTTAAGCCCTCACCAAAGCGAGCGTAGGGGGTCCGATAATGCGGGTCAATCATCGGCACTTCGACGACAAAACCAACCGGATCGAGGAGGCCATCCGCGTCTGGATCGTTGATCTCGGTCGAGATCTTGAGGCGACCGTTTGCGTCGACGTAAGCGGATGGACCCGCGTTGACGGCCCGGATCAAGGGGCGCCGGTTTTCGATGGTTCGGAGCACGGCGAGGCCTAGGTGCTGGTACTGCTCCTTGGTTTTGCCGAACCATGAATCATTGGTCAGGTTGACGAAGGCCGAGATGCCCTCGTTCGACATGTCTCGGGCGAAGCGCGGCAGGATATCTTCGTAGCAGATGAGCGGGCCGTAGCTAAACTCGCCGACCTTGAGGGCTTGCGGAACGGTGCCCGGATTGATGTACGAGGCCGACGGGACCTGGTCGAGGTACCACTCGGGATCGACGAGCGGGATGTATTCGCCAAAGATCAGCGGGTAGTTCTTGTCGTAGATATCGCCGACGGATCCATCGGCCTCGAGCACCATCGCGGTATTCCACGGGAATCGGGAGCCGGTCTCGGGGCTGTGGTCGGAGGTGACGAGGCCGAAGATCAGCGGCGCCGAAAAGCCAACGCGGACACGCCTGGGGTGGCGCTCTGGGAAGTCGTGGGCGTTGCGGCGGGGCAGAGCCCGTGAGAAGGGGTAGGCGGTCTCGCCCCACAGAATGACCTCGGCGCCAGCGGCCTCGAGGCGCGCTGATTCTTGCTGGAGACGGTGGAGGATCACCCGCTTGTAGCGGGGATGTGTCCACTGGGTGATGCCGAAGTTGCCCTGGACAACGCCGAGCTTAACCTTGGGACTGGCCTCTGCGAGGGCGTCGATTTGGGCCATGCGGACAAACCCGTAGAGGGGTACGCCGACGATCGTGACGATAAAGACAGTGAGCGCGCGACGGTCGAGACGACGCTCGCGCAGCCATGTCACCAGAGTCGTGTAAAGGCCGCTGTTGATCAGCAGCATCATCATGCCGACGGTACAGACACCACCGAGTTCGGCCGTTTGGAGCCAGATCGGCTGCCAGCACCACATCAGCGCGAGGTACGAGGGGAAAACGTGGGGAAGCAGTGCCTCACCGGCGCACCAGGCCAGGGGGGCGATCCAGAGCAGGTTGCGCCCCGTACGTCGCTGGATTCGGGCGATCAGAGCGGCGGGCAGTGCCCATTGCAGGCCCTGGAAGGCGGAAAAAAGGAGGTGGATGCCGAGCGTGCCGACGATGCCGAAGCCCGCGAAGCGCGTGAGCAGTTCGGAGAGCCAGATAAAGCCCCAAAAGACAGTGATCGTGCCAGTGAGCCAGCCGAAGAAAAATGCCGACTTTGGTGAGCGCCCATCGATCAGCCAGAGCCAAGGCAGCCAGCCGATGAGCCCGAGCCACCAGAGATTGGCGTCAGGAGAGCCGAGTACCATGCAGGTGGCACAGATGACAGATGCAGCTGTCCGAAGGAGCAGGTCATTCGATCCTGTCCCGCTATTCTTGGTAACGGTAGCTGCGTCAGTAATCACGGCCGCCTCAGGAGAAGCGGCCGCTTGCGCGCCTGCGCTATCGGTAGGCGGAGTTTGCTCGCCTTGGTGTTGCTCGCCCTGCTGATCGTCGCTCACGATTGGTCTGTCCCTCAGTGCATCTTTACTTAGCGTCGGGCAGCGGTCGACGGGTGATATGGAGCTCGGCGAGCTGCGCGTCGTCGGCGTTGCTCGGGCAGCTGGTCATCAGATCCTGGCCACGGGAGGTCTTGGGGAAGGCGATGACGTCGCGGAGGCTGTCGGCACCGCACATCAGCATCGCCATGCGGTCAAGGCCGAAGGCGACACCGCCGTGTGGCGGCGGTCCGTAGCGGAACGCCTCGAGCAGGAAACCGAATTTTTGCTCGATCTCTTCGGGGCTGAGGCCGAGCACCTTAAAGACCTTGGCCTGCACGTCGGAGCGGTGGATACGGATCGAGCCGCCGCCGATCTCGTTGCCGTTAAGCACCAGATCGTAGGCCTGCGCGAGCACCTTTGCGGGATCTGTGTCGAGGAGGTGCAGATCTTCGGCTCGGGGCATCGTGAAGGGGTGATGCGAGGAGACAAAGCCGCGTTCGCTTGTTTCGAAAAGCGGAAAATCGGTGACCCAGAGGAAGCGCCACTGGGTGTCCTTGCCGAGCAGATCCAGGCTGTCGCGAAGCTCTAAGCGCAGCGCTGACAGGGCCATGTGTGTGGTGTGAAAGTCGTCGGCGATAAAGAGCAGCGTGGAGCCGGGCACCGCCCCCATTTGAGCGCTGATCGCCGCGCAGAGCTCAGGCCCGAGGGCCTTGGCGACCGGCGACTGCCAGCTGCCGTCCTCTTTGATCTTGGCCCACGCGAGGCCCTTGGCGCCGCCGCTCTCGCGCTTTTTGACGAACGTTGTGAGTTTGTCGAGGCGGCCGCGGCTGAAGCTCTTGAGGTGCTCTGGCGGCACGCAGATGCCCTTGACGTAGGGGGCGTTGGCGAAGACCCCGAAGTTGCAGCCGCGGACTTGTTCGCCGATGTCTTGGAGTTCGAGGCCGAAGCGCACGTCGGGCTTGTCGTTGCCGTAGCGGGCCATCGCCTCGGCCCAGGTCATGCGCGCGAAGGGGCGGGGCAGTTCGGTGTCCAGGAGTTCGCGCCAGAGGCGGGAGACCAGCTCCTCCATTGCCTCGTAGATCCGCTTGGGGGTGGCGAAGCTCATCTCGACATCGATCTGAGTGAACTCCGGCTGCCGGTCGTTGCGCAGATCCTCGTCGCGGAAGCAGCGGGTGATCTGGAAGTACTTGTCGAAACCCGAGACCATGAAGAGCTGTTTGAAGATCTGCGGCGACTCGGCGAGGGCGTAGAACTTGCCGGGGCTGAGGCGGCTCGGCACCAAGAAATTGCGGGCGCCCCCCGGCGTGTACTTGACCATGTAGGGGGTCTCGAGCTCGAGGAAGCCGGCCTCGGCGAGTGTCGCCCGGGTCAGGGTCGCGAGTTTTGAGCGGAGGATGAAGTTGCGCTGCAGCGAGGGCCTGCGCAGGTCGAGGTAGCGGTAGCGCAGGCGGGTGGTCTCGAGGGCGTCCATGCGCTCGTCGTCGGCGATCGTCAGAGGCGGCGCGTCGGATGATGAAAAAAGCTCGACCGCAGTGCCCTCGATCTCGATCGCCCCGGTCGGCAATTTGTCGTTTGTATTGTCGCCGCGGCTGATCACTTTGCCCGCGATCGCGACGCAATACTCTGAGCGAAGGCCACCGGCGAGTTCGTGGGCGGCGGCGTCGATGTCGGGACCGAAGGTGACCTGGGTGATGCCGGCGCGATCACGGAGGTCGACGAAGATGCGGCCACCACGGTTGCGCTGGCGGTGTACCCATCCAAAGAGGATCACCTCGCGCCCGTCATCGCTTGCGCGGAGGCTGCCGCAGTCGTGGGTTCGACCTTGTTCGAGAAGGCTTGGCATGGCGCGAGAATGTAGTCCAAAACCGGCCGAAGCGCCCCCCATTCCGTATGCTACAACCGAGCTTGGGCGCTGGCCGAGGTCGCCGCGTTACTTGCGCAAGGCCGTTCTGCTGCCCTCAAACCCCAAAGACGGCGACCGATAGATGGCCCTGCGTTTTGTCCACTGTTCGGATATCCACCTCCTCGATCTCGAGGGTGTAGGTCTCCAACGCTTCCTCAACAAGCGCCTGACCGGCGGTATTAACCTCGCGCTCGGCCGGCGAAAATCCCACGGGCCCCATCTCTTCGACGCGATCGTCGAGCGCGCCCGCGCCCTCGATGCGGATCGTTTGGTGGTCACCGGCGACGTCACCAACCTGGCTCTCGAGGCAGAATTTGAACTGGTCCGGCGCAAGTTTGCCGGAGCAGGCCTGCCGGTTACCGTGATCCCCGGCAACCACGATGCCTACACTCGAGGTTCGGTTCGCAGTCGCCGTTTCGAGAGTTATCTAGGCGCCTTCATGGAGGGCGATCGCCAGCCAGGTCACGACTACCCCTTTGTCCAGCGCTTCGACGGTGTCGCGCTGATAGGCCTCTCCACCGCGATCGCGACGCTGCCGCTCTACGCGACCGGTCGCCTGGGGCATGATCAGCTCACGCGTCTCGACGCGATCCTCGAATCGCTCGGTCGCGAGGGCATTGCGCGGGTGGTGTTGATCCATCATCCGGTGATGCACGGGATCGCCAAGGTCCGTCACGATTTACTCGACCTCGAGGCATTTAATCAGGTGATCGCCCGTCGCGGCGCCGAACTCATTTTGCACGGGCACGAGCACGTCGAGATCGAGGGCGCACTGCCGGGTCCCGAGGGCTTGGCGGTGGTGCACGGCATCGCCTCTGGTACCAGCCTCTCGCAAAAGACGGGTCGAAACGGTGCTTTCTCGCTCTACACCGTCGCCCCTGGGGGCATCGCTCGGGCTCACTACAAATGGGATGGGCATGAGTTCGTCGGCGGCCAAGAGACCCTCCACTAGACGGGGCGCAGGTCTTCGGGAGGACTTGCTCCTCTGCCAGTGCAACTCGGTCAGCGAGTCAGAGGTCGTCGTCTGTGTGCGCCTGGGGGCGCGCACACTCGACGCGGTGGGTGCCTCCTGCGGAGCGGGCACGGGTTGTGGCAGTTGTCGCGGGGCGATCACGACGATCCTGGAGGAGGAGGAGGCCCGGCGCCGACGCGGTGAGGGTTTTCCCGAGGCGCTGCTGCAGCTGCCGCTCTTTCAGGGCGCGCCGGATGACAAGGGGTGAGGCCGTCCTGCGCAGTCGTGGTCGGTTGACGAACTCAACGCCTTCGCTGCACTGTTGCGCCGCTCGACATGCTCATCGTGCAGAAATTCGGCGGGACCTCCGTGGCGACGCTCGAGCGGATCAGGGCCTGCGCGCGCCGTTGCATCGCATCGAGTCAGCAGGGGCATCAGCTGGTGGTGGTCGTTTCGGCGATGGCCGGCGAGACCAACCGACTGCTCTCGCTCGCCAATGATCTGGTGCGGCTCGGTCGGGGAGAGCAGGGCATGCCCGATAAGGGGCCCTACGTTGCGGCCAGCGGCGCTGGTGATCGGGTTCATGAGCGAGAGCTCGATCAGCTGGTATCGACCGGCGAAAACGTCAGCGCGGCGCTGCTGTCGATGGCGATCCACGATCTTGGCGGTGACTCGATCTCGCTCGTAGGCCATCAAATCGGCATGATCACCGACGGTAGGTACACCAACGCTCGGATCCAAGAGCTCCGGGGTGAACGGATTCGGCGCGAGGTTGAGGCCGGCAAGATCGTCGTCTGCGCGGGCTTTCAGGGGCTCGACGCCGAGGGCAACATCACCACCTTGGGGCGTGGCGGATCGGATACCTCGGCGGTCGCGCTCGCTGCAGCCATTGGCGCGGATGTATGCGAGATTTACACCGACGTCGACGGTGTCTACACGACGGATCCGCGGATCGAACCCAAGGCTCGCAAGGTCGCCGAGATCACCTGTGAAGAGATGCTCGAGCTATCGAGCCTGGGCGCCAAGATCCTGCAGATCCGTTCGGTGGCATTTGCGATGAAATACGGGGTCGCGGTCCATGTGCGATCGAGCCTCAACGAGAGCGAAGGGACGTGGATTGTGTCCGAGTACCGATCGATGGAGGCGCCGGTGGTCGTCGGGCTCGCGCTCGACCGCAACGAAGCCAAGGTAACGCTGACCAACGTGCCTGATGTGCCAGGTGTCGCGGCGGTGGTCTTCAACCGGCTCGCCGAGGCCGGCGTTGTTGTCGATATGATCATCCAAAATGCGAGCCGCGACGGGGCGACGGATCTGACCTTTACCGTGCCGGAGAGCGACCTCGATCGATCGGTACGCGAGCTCGAGTCCCTCGATTTTCCGCGCTGCGAAGAGCTGCTCATCATCAAGGATCCGGACATCTGTAAGATCTCGATCGTCGGGGTCGGCATGCGCTCGCACAGCGGCATCGCGGCGAAGGCCTTTCAGATCATGGCGACCGAGGGCATCAACATTCAGATGGTGTCGACCTCGGAGATCAAGGTGTCCGTGGTTGTGCAAGAGCGCTACGGAGAACTGGCGCTGCGGGCCTTGCACGCCGGATTTGGTCTCGCAGACGAAGCTTGAGATCGGCCGCAACGGAGGACGGCCGCCGCCGACCTTTCAGGCATGCGAGTTGCCGAACTTCTGGGCAGGGTACGCGGGGCTACCCGTGGCGTTGTGCTGCTGGTTCTCCTGATGATCGGTTTTGCGACCATGCTGGGTTCAGTGCTTGCACCGAGGCGTGCTGCGCTCGTGCACGTAGGGGTCCCGTGTGACTACGCGGTCGAGGTCGACGGTGTGCTGCGCTGCGGTGAGGGGGCTCCGCACAGTCTCGCGGAGGTTTGCCCGGGTCACGGAGCTAGAAACGTGACGGCGGAGTTTCGCAGCGGCGATGCGGTCAAATCCTCGGGCCTCTGCCAACTGCGTTCGCCTGCGCCGGGCGGTCCGAGCTGGTCACGCATGCTGCCGACGGATCTCGCGGCGCTCGGGTTGCCGGTCGACCTCAACAGCGCATCGATCGAGGAGCTCGCCTCTTTGCCGGGCATTGGCCCGGTGCTCGCCGGTAGGATCACCGAAGCGCGCCCATTTGCCGACGTTGCCGAACTTCGAGGGGTTCGGGGGATCGGTCCTCGAAAGATGGAGAAAATCCGAATTAGGGCTCGAACGCACCAGGCTGAGCGGAGCCAGGCTGAGCGGAGCCGGGCTGGGCAGAGCTAGGCTGGGCAGAGCCAGGCTGGGCAGAGCCAGGCTGGGCGGAGCTAGGCTGGGCGGAGCTAGGCTGGGCAGAGCTAGGCTGGGCAGAGCCGGGCTGGGCGGAGCCGGGCTGGGCAGAGCCGGGCTGGGCAGAGCCGGGCTGGGCAGAGCCGGGCTGGTGGATCGCGCCGGCGCTACCCATGCTCGGAATCTTCGCCTTTGGAGGCTGTGCTGTGGGCGAGGGCGCTTGTTTCTTTGGAGCCGCGGCGGGTGTTTTTGGCGGCTGCGTTGGCGTCGCTGTTGCCTTGGGTGTAGCCGGTTTCTTCGGGGTCTGGCCTCGCCTCTCGGCTTGCTTGAGCGCCCGTCGCTCTGCGCGCTTGGCCCTTCGAACCTCGCGACGCTCCTTGCCCTTCGGCACCCAGACGGCTTTTGGATCGAGCTTGATGCGGGCGCCAAAGAAGGAGAAGTAGCGCTGACCATCTTGGTTGCCGCCGCCGACGATGCCAAAGAGCGCGCGCCAGTGCATCGCCGGTGTTCTCTTGTGGTTGTCGCGGGTCCACCAGCCGAGGCCGGGACCGATCACGCCGAGTTCCTGTTTTTTGCGGTTCTCGCGGCGGAAGAAGATGCCCGGCAGCACCTGCGTCGTCGTGCCTCGGACTCGGATATCCCACCAAAGCGCGGCCGCGACGGTGCCCGAATTTTTGCCCCGCTCGATATGCCAGACCAGGGGAAATTGGACGACGTCGAAGTGTTTGCCGTCGCGCCGCTGGAAGTAGAGGAAGGGGAAGATCGAGGTGAACGTCTTGTCCTCGCCCATCTTGTTGTCGCGTAAATACAGGGGCAGGAGCCAGTGCAGGCGACGCTCGGCGTAGGACTCGCTGAGGAAGAAGACAGGCGGCAGGATCGCGGTTGAGATCTTGTGCGGTTTGCGGAACTGCCAGAAGACAAGCCCGGCCTCAAACCACCGGCTCTCGCCGTCGCGATGGGCTGCGAAGAGAGGCGGCGCCACCAGAGTGGTGTGCTTGTTTTTGGTCCGGTGCTTGCGATGGAAGAAGAGCGGGAAGGCGGCAGTCGTGATGTGCTTGCGGGTGACACCTCGACCGACGGGGCCGGCGTACCAGATAAGCTCTTCGCCGGGGCGCACGCGGGCGCCACCTATGGGCGTGAAGAAGGAGGTGCCGCGCTTGTCTTTGTCGAAGTAATAGAGCGAGAGGGCGCTGTGGGTGACGCGGCCGTTGCCGTCGCTGCCGTACATAAAGAGGGGGTACGAGCCGTAGAGCGTGTAGGCGCACTTGGGGTCGTCGCCCTCGCGAAAACCACACTTTTGGTAGCGGAAGGCCAGCGGCACAACACCGGTGAAGCGGTAATTTTTTGCGAGCCGGAAGATGTCGACGTAACCGGCGGCCGCGATGCCGAAGCGAGTGAAGTTGTGGAGCTTCTTGTTGCCGATCGCGAAGGGGAAGGCGACCCATGCTCGCGATCCGTTGGCTCGGCGGAAGTCGAACCAAAAGGGCACCGCTACGGTTGTGCGGGCGCCGCTTTGCTTGTTGAGCGTATGATAGACGAGCGGCAGCGAGACCAGGCGGCGGAGCTTCTCGTCGTCGTGCCACCAGTAGAGGGGCACAATACCGGCGTTGAGGGCGGTGCGGCTTTTTCGGTGGAAGCCCGGACCGACCACCAGAGTGTGGGTCTTGCGGTGCTTGTCGCGGCTGAAAAAGAAGGGCAGGCCGGCGTCGACATCCACGCCGTCGGGCTGCCGCTGGCGGAAGTAGAAGGGCACCAGCGCGAGGTTCTTGCGCGGCTTCTCACCGCCGACGCGGGTACGCCAGAAGAGCGGCGTGACCATGTCGAGGTCGTCGCCTGGGGTCCGGCGGCCGATGTAAAACGGGAACGCGACCGTGTGCTTGGCCGTACCGCCGCCCTCGGCCGGGCGCACGTCGCGGATAAAGAAGGGCATCAGGCCCGCTGTCTTGACCTCGCCCTGGCGCCGCGAGAACACCGGGCCGAACGCCCATGTGCGCCCCTTTGAGGTCTTGAGCCCGCCGCCGAGAGGGGTCAGCGTGAGCACCCGATCGCCGTGTTGGCGTCGGTAGTAGAGGGGGAAGAGCACCGAGTGGCGCTCGTCCTTGCGACGCACATCCCAGGCGATGCCGAGGGCGCCGATCGTCCGCGAGTCAGGACTTTTGGAGCGGACAAAGAAGGGCGAGATCGTCAGCCGCCGCTGCTCTTTGAGGTTGGTGACGTCGCCGAAGAGTAGTGGCGGGATCACGGTGTAGCGGCGCTCTTTGGTGCGGGCGCTAAAGAGCAGCGGCGGCAGCCCTGCGGCCCAGCCGTCGGCGCGGCGCTGGACGTACAACGGCGGCACCACAAAGGTGTGCACTTTGCCGCGCTTGAAGTGCCAGAAGAGCGGCGTGATCACCTGGTGGGCTCGGTCGCCTTCGCGACCGGTGAACGTCAGCAACGGCGGCAGGCCGAAACGTCGCTTATCCCCGACCCTCGTGCGGTAGGCGAGCGGCGGAAGGATCCAGCGATCGGAGCCTTTGCCGTCGGCGGCCTTTGTATCCTTGAGGTGCCAGAAGAAGGGCGTGATGACCTGGTGGCTCTTGCCGGTGGGGCGCTGGCGGATCGAGGTGAAGAGCGGCGGCAGGGTCACACCCCAGCCGTCTTTTTTGGAGCGCACACCGCCGCCGAGCAAGGTGTAGACCGCAGTCTTGTCGGCGCTCTTGCGGGCGACGCCTAGGGGCAGTAGAAGGCTGGTGCTGACGCCCTTTGTCCGGTCCTTAAACGACCACCAAAAGGGTGCTAGGGCGCTGATCCGTTGTTGCGGATCGGCGTAGGAGATCCAGGGCCCGACGACCCAGGTCATGCTGCCTTTGAGCTTGTTTTTGGAGCGCCAGAGCAGCGGCGTCACCGAGAGTAAATCACGCTCTGGAGTCTCTGACCTAAAGGACAGGAAGGGCGGAACCACCGAGGTCAAACGACCACGTGCGCGATCGCTGCGGCGGATGTAGAAGGGCGTCCAGAGTTCCTTGCGGTTGCCGAATTCGCGGCTCTGCCAGTGCACGAAGGGGAATACCGTGCGGTGTTTGAGGCCTTTGAGCTTGTTCTCGCCGCCGAGGTAGAGGGGGATCCCGAGGTCGAGCTTTTTGACGCCCTTGTTGACGCGGACAAAGAAGGGGGCGCCGACGAAATAGCGGAGGTCGTTGCGCGGGTCGCTGTCCTCGAGGTTTCGATGGCCGTACCAAAAGAACAGGGCACTCATGCCCTGATAGCTGTCAGGCGCCTTTTGGTGGTAGTGGAAGGGCAGTACCACCAGGTTGCGGACGTACTTGTTGCCCCACCACCAGACAAAGGGAAACTGGCCGAAGTTGAATTTTTCGCCGGTCCGTTTGTAGCCCATCAGCAGCGCGCCGGAGGCCCACGAGGTGCTGCGCTCAGAGAATGATCCAAAGAAAAGGCCGAGCGGAGAGAGCCAGCGGCGGCGTCCCTTTTTTGCGTTGTACCAGCCGAAAGTGAGGCTGAGATCGGCGTGGAAGAGCTTCTTGGGATTGCCCTTGGTGCCTTCGCGGTGGATGAAGACCGGCGGCAGGGTCAGTGCGCGGGTGCGATGGGTGTCGTAGGTGCGATCGATCCAGAAGGGCGGCACGCTGTGTTTTTTGAGCAGCTTTGGCGGCTCGAGCTGACCCGTGAAGGAGCGCTCAGCGGCGCTGCTTGTCGCTGTCGGAGGCTG
>CAYYUP010000001.1:312125-326668 GCA_964474905.1 uncultured Nannocystis sp.
GCTCTTGCCCTTGCTCTCGCCCGTCGGTGGGGTCACCGGAGCAGGAGTCTTTGCCGGCGCAGTGCTCGTGTTGGTTGGCGGAGCGTCTCCCGGCGCAGGTTCGGTCGCTGGGTTCTTCTCTTCGGCGACAGGAGCCGCGAGCGAGTCGCTCGAGAACCCGAGGGAGGCGAGCGCGGGCGCGGCGAGGAGGATCGCGACCCGCAAGAGGCGAGACGCATCCGTCGACCGGGCGCCGGTTCGCCAAGAGGGCAGGCGCACTTGGGGCTCAGATGCGTTCACAGACCGGGAGGAGATAGCCAATCACTCTTTGCAGTGTCAACCTCGAGCGACACGGCATTGACAGGTCATGTCGGCGGGGCTACCTACCCTGGGCTCGCGTCCTGTGGATTCCGACGAGCAAACAGGCCAAACAAAAAAGAAGACCGTGACAAGCCCCAAGCCATCGACGGATGCCGACGTCCTGGTCATCGACCTCAACGATCTCAGCCAGACTGAACACTCGCAGAGTCTTCGTCTCGTGGTGCCAGAGGCGACGGTGCAGGATATGTTGGGCTCGACAGATGCCCATGTAGAAGGCCCTGGGGCTCTCTCCTTGGGCATTCAGAGCATCGGTGAGACAGCACTGCTGGTCCGCGGCGACTTCCGTGTGAAGCTGTGTGTGCCCTGTGCTCGCTGCCTCGAGCCAGCTGCGGCGACCTGCCGGGCAGAGCTCTGTGTGCAGGCGGTAAAGGGCGCTGTCACCGCGCAGGCCAAGAGCAAAGGTCGCACACGGGATGACGAAGAGGATATCGAGGTGGATCTCGACGCCCCCGACACGCTCGTCTACAGCGGTCACACGCTCGATCTCCGGGACATCATCGCTGAGCAGGTGGTGATGGCCTATCCGATGCGGATCCTCTGTCCGCTAGGCGAAGCCTGTCGCGGCCTCTGCCACTCCTGCGGACGTGACCTCAACGATCGCAACAAAGGATCGCGTGCCTGTGCCGACTGCTCGGGGCCCGCCGATCCTAAGGTCGCCGAAGAGCTCGAGTCCGACGCAAATTCCACCTGGAAAGCCGCATTGCAGGCGATCCGCAAGCGTGAGGGCGACACCTGAGGTCGCCCTCCATAACTTGAGAAAACTCAGGTCGACCGCACTTTGATGGGTGCGGTCGACAGAAAAAAGACGTTACACTCCCGCCCCCACGGTGACCCATGGCAGTCCCCAAAAAGAAACAATCCCCCTCTCGGCGTGACATGCGCCGCGCCAATTACGACAGGCGCACCGCCCCCGCTGTGGTGTCCTGCGCAAACTGCCAGGAGATGGTGCTTCCGCATCACGTCTGCCCCTCCTGTGGCTACTACAAGGGCCGTCAGGTCATCGCAGTCGCTCAAGATTAATCGAGAGATGTAAGAAGAAGCCCTCGATATCGACGCGGGCCGAGGCTGCACAAAGCGGAGGTACGCGTGCAAGAGCGAGCGATCGCGATCGATGCTTTCGGCTCCGAGTCGAGTCCCGAGGTCGAGATCGCCGCTGCGATCCTTGCTGCCCGAAAGGGCCATCGGATCATGCTCGTCGGCGATGAGCCTCGTCTTCGACGCGGGCTCGATCGTCACTCCAATATCAGTCGGCTCGCGCTGACTGTGCATCACGCTCCGTCCATCATCACGATGGACGACAGCCCTGCGCGTGCGATCCGGACGAAACCTCGGGCGTCGATGCCGGTGGCCTTCGAGCTGGTCAAAAAAGGGGTCGCCCAGGCGGTGGTCTCGGCCGGCAATTCCGGGGCGATGCTCGCCTGCGGGCTCTTTAAATACGGGCGCATGAAGGGGGTCGATCGACCGGCGATCGCCTCGTCGATCCCGGGTCCCAAGAGTTCCTGTGTACTCTTGGACATGGGCGCTAACGTCGAGTGTCGGCCGCTTAATCTCGTGCAGTTCGCGGTGATGGGAGCGACCTTTGCTGGCGTCAGCAACGATCGCCAACGGCCTGTCGTCGGCGTACTCGCCAACGGCTCCGAGGTGAACAAAGGGACCGAGCTGACGCGGCTGACGGATCGTTTGCTACGCAATCATCCGAGTCCGAGCTTTCGCTATTGCGGCTACATCGAGGGCGCGGATCTCTTCAGTGGCGAGGTCGACGTAGCGGTTACAGACGGCTTTACCGGCAACGTCGCGCTCAAGTCGATCGAAGCGACTGCGCGGGCGTTGACCTCGCTCGTTCGCGAAGAGATCGTCGGCCGCCGTTTGGGCAAGCTCGGGGCGCTGTTGATGGCGCCGGGCTTGCGGGCGCTCAAGCGCAGGCTCGACCCGGATTCCTATGGGGGGGCACCGCTCTTGGGCGTCGAGGGCATCGCCATCATCTGCCACGGCGGCTCGTCGGCGAAGGCGATCCTCTCTGCGGTCGATCTCGCCGCGCACTACATCGATAGGGGCTTGACCCCGGGGCTGCGCGAGGCGATCGACAGCCACCGCGATCTCTTTGCCGCGGCCAAAAGCGGGGGCGATGAGTCCGTGAGGAAGAGCAACGAAGCGTCATGAACACACCCCGCGAGAGCACCATCACATCCGCAACGTACGCCTTTATCTTTCCCGGTCAGGGCTCGCAGGCGGTTGGCATGGGCAAAGAACTCGCAGAGCGCTACCCCGCGGCGCAAGCGGTATTCGACGAGGCTGACAGTGCGCTGGGCTTCTCGCTCAGCGAGCTTTGCTTCGCTGGCGATGCCGCAACGCTCGCTCTCACCGCGAATACTCAGCCGGCGATCCTCACCTGCTCGATCGCCGCTCTGGCGGCCGCCCGAAGCGAGATCGGAGCCGCATTTGTTGAGGGCGCAGCGGTCTGTTTTGGACACTCGCTCGGTGAGTTTTCAGCCCTCGTGGCCGCGGGTGCGCTGGCCTTTAAAGATGCGGTCCGGTTGGTTCGGCTGCGGGGCCAGGCGATGCAAGAGGCGGTGCCGCCTGGGGTGGGTGCGATGGCGGCGATCCTCCGTCTGGACGCGGACGTTGTCGAGGCTCTCTGCGTGGCCGCCAGCGGGCAAGGCGAAGAGGTCAGCCCCGCGAACGAAAATGGCGGCGGTCAGATCGTTGTCGCCGGTCATGCGGTCGCGGTTGAGCGAGCGGTCCAAGCGGCCAAGGCCGCGGGCGGGCGGGCCATCGCTCTCAAGGTGTCGGCACCCTTTCACTGTTCGTTGATGGCACCGGCGGCCGAGCGACTCGCGTCGGCGCTGGAGGACATCGCCGTGTCACCGCTGCGCATCCCGGTGATCACCAACGTCGACGCATTGCTTTGCACGGACGCCGCGGACGTGAAGGCTAAACTCGTGCGACAGGTCACCGAGCGGGTGCGTTGGGAGGCGTCGGTGCGCAGCGCCATGCGCATGGGCGTCACTCGAGCATTCGAAGTCGGTCACGGGCGAGTGCTCGCGGGTCTGATCAAGCGGATCGATCGGACTGTGTCGGTCACCTCCTTAGGTTCCCCCGCTGACATCGATGTGCTAAAGGACGGGGCCCTGTGACTGAGCCTGCAAAGCCTTGCGTGCCCCCATCCTGGCAGCTCACCGACAAGGTGGCGCTGGTCACCGGCGCGTCCCGTGGCATCGGTCGGGCGATCGCGACTGTGCTCGCGGCCCGTGGTGCCTTCGTGGTCATCAACTACGCCCGCAATGAGGCGGCCGCGACCGAGGTTGTGCAATCGATTGAGAGTGCGGGCGGGCGGGCGATCGCGGTTGCATTTGATGTGTCCGATCACGCGGCGGTCGACGTCGCGATCAAAGGCATCGCCAAGGAGCAGGGCGGCCTGCACATCCTCGTCAACAACGCCGGGATCTCGATCGACGGGCTCCTGATGCGGGCCAGCATGGACGATCTCCAGCGGGTGCTCGCGGTCAACTTGGGCGGCGCGTTCGCCTGTTCAAAAGCCGCGGCGCGTCACCTTTTGAGGGCCAGGAGCGCGGGTCGAATCATCAACATTTCGTCGGTGATCGGCGAGCAGGGCAACGCCGGGCAATCGATGTACGCCGCCTCGAAGGCGGGTCTGATCGGTCTCACCAAGTCGCTCGCTCGCGAGCTGGCGCCGCGCGGAGTGACAGTCAACGCTGTGACCCCCGGTTTCATCGAGACCGACATGACGGCGGGTGTCTTTGACGAGGCTGCTCGGGCGGCGTTGATCGACAGTATTCCGCTCTCACGGATCGGTGAACCGAGCGACGTCGCAGAGGCGGTCGCCTATCTCGCGTCGCCAGCCGCCGCGTACATTACGGGCCACGTACTTCGGGTCAACGGTGGCCTGAATATCTAACGGGCCCGCACGACTCCCCAAAAATTGAACCGAAAACGACAGCGAGAGAAACCAGAGGAGAAGAGGCCATGTCTGCGGATATTCAGGAAAAAGTTACGGCGATCATCGTCGAGCAACTAGACGTAGAAACGAGCGAAGTGGAGCCCGGAAAGAGCTTTACGGAGGATCTAGGAGCGGATTCCCTGGCGATCGTCGAGCTCGTGCTCGCGCTCGAAGAGAACTTCGACATCAAAATCCCCGACGAAGAAGTCGACAACATTCGCACCGTTGGTGACGCGATTAATTACATCACCGCCCGCCAGGGCTAAGCGGTGACGTCGTGGCCCAGCGTAGGGTAGCTGTCACGGGTCTCGGAGTCATCAGCCCACTGGGTATTGGCATCGAGGACAATTGGCGCAGGCTCTGCGCTGGTGAGTCGGGCATCGGACCGATCACTCGCTTCGATACGACCAACTTCCCGGCGAAGATCGCCGGCGAGGTCAAGGATTTCGATACCACCCGCTGGTTCGCCAAACGCGAGCTGCGGCAGATGGATATCTTCATCCAATACGGGGTCGCTTGCGCCGCGATGGCGGTCGAGCAGGCGGGCCTCGATCGCGATCCGCCGGATCCCGAACGCTTTGGTGTCTATGTCGGCGCGGGCCTGGGTGGCATCACGACGATCGAGGCGACGATCCACACTTTGCGCGAGAAGGGGCCGCGTCACGGCATTAGCCCCTACTTTGTGCCGGCGTTGATCATCAATCTCGCGAGCGGCCAGATCTCCATGCGTCACAAATGCAAGGGGCCGAACATGGGTCATGTTTCGGCCTGCGCGACCGGCTCGCACTCGATTGGCGAGGCCGCTCGAGTGATCGCCTACGGCGAAGCCGACGTGATGATCGCTGGCGGCACGGAGTCCACAGTGACGCCGGTTTCGGTCGGTGGTTTCGCCTCGGCGCGGGCGCTCAGTACTCGCAACGACGATCCGACCGGGGCCTCGCGGCCCTTTTCGGCGGATCGCGACGGCTTTGTGCTCTCAGAGGGTGCGGGAATCCTCGTGCTCGAGGCCTGGGAGCATGCGAAGGCCCGCGGGGCGCCGATCCTCGCCGAATTGGTCGGCTACGGTCGCAATGCGGATGCCCATCACATGACCCTGCCTGCACCGGACGGCGAAGGGGCCCAGCGCTGCATGCGTTTGACGCTCGCCGACGCCGGTCTGGCGCCGGAGGCCGTCGGCTACATCAACGCCCACGGAACCTCGACGGCCGCCGACGTGATCGAGACGATGGCGATCCGCGAGGTCTTCGGCAAGTACGCCTACAACGGCCTCAAGGTCTCGTCGACGAAGTCTATGACAGGGCATCTGCTCGGCGCAGCAGGCTCGTTTGAGGCGGCTGCTTCGATCATGGCGCTCAACCACGGGGTGCTGCCGCCGACGATCAACCTCCATCATCCAGACCCGGGCTGCGATCTTGATTACGTGCCCCTCGACGCCCAGCGGGTCGACATCGAGTATGCGATGTCAAACTCCTTCGGCTTTGGCGGTACCAATGCGTCACTGATCTTTCGGAGGGTCGTGTAGTGCGGATCCACCTCGGCTCGGATCACGGCGGTATCGAGCTGCGGGTCCTGCTTGCCGAGGTGTTGGGCGCTGCGGGTCACGAGATCACAAGCGTCGTGGGGCCGGCCGAGCCCGGGCACTCGGTCGACTATCCCGACATCGCGATCGAGGTCTGTCAAAAGGTCCGGGAGGGCGATGGCAGCCTCGGAATCCTCATCTGCGGTACCGGTCAGGGCATGGCGATGGCCGCCAACAAGATCCCGGGGATTCGCGCGGCTGTTGTCAGTGACTGCTTTAGCGCGGCCATGGCTCGCGAGCATAACGACGCAAACGTGCTCTGCCTCGGTCAGCGGGTTCTCGGTACGGAGCTCGCGAAGCGGCTGACCACGAGCTTTCTCGACGCTCAGTTTGGGGGGGGTCGCCACGCCCGGCGGGTCGCGAAGATCAACGCTGCGGGAGGATCGTAAACGGCGTGTTCTGCCCCGTCTGCCGCGGTCAGAGCACACGAGTCCTCGACTCCCGCGACAGCCGGGACGGCGGCATCCGTCGCCGTCGCCAATGCCTCGAATGTGGCCACCGCTTTACCACTCGCGAGCGCGTCGAGACGACGATGCCGGTGGTGCTCAAGCGCAGCGGTACTCGACAAAATTTTGATCGGCAAAAGATCCTGAGCGGCCTCCAGGTTGCCTGTCGCAAGCGACCGATCAGCGAGGACAAGCTCCTCGAGATCGTGCACGCCGTTGAGCTTTGGGCGGCGACTCGTGGCGAGAAAGAGATCCTCGCGCAGGAGATCGGCGCTCGGATCATGCACCACCTCTACAACACGGATCAGGTCGCCTATGTCCGCTTTGTCTCCGTGTACCGATCGTTTGATACCGCCCAAGAGTTCGAGCATCTGCTCGTAGAGATGGAAAAGGGGGAGCACGTCAGCGTGGATGGTCAGCGCAACCTCTTCGAGTTCGACGAGTCGGGCCAGGCCATCGCGCCTGCGGAGTCGAAGCCCGCCGCGGTGAAGACCCAGAGTGGAGCCAAGGCAAAAACCAAAGCCAAGGCCAAAGCCAAGGCAAAGCGGACACGCAAGCCGAAGGGCGGTGCTTGATGCGGATCGAACGTACGGGTGATCTCCAGTGGATGGGCCTAGCTGTCCGCCTCGCACGCCGTGGAACAGGCGCTACGTACCCCAATCCGTGCGTCGGTGCGGTGGTTGTCAAGGCGGGCAGGGTATGCAGCACCGCCTGCTCGGCGCCGACAGGAGGTGCGCACGCCGAGGTTCGGGCGCTGAGCGAGGCGGGGCCCGAGGCCATCGGAGCGACGGTCTACGTGACCTTAGAGCCATGTTCTCACTTCGGGCGCACTCCGCCCTGCACCCGCGCTCTCATCGAAGCAGGCGTCGCCGAGGTCGTCTACGGCGTGAGCGATCCTGCGGGACACGCGAGTGGGCGAGCGCGTAAAGAACTTGAGGCGGCGGGCATCGAGGTTCGCGAGGGCGTGCTCCGTGAGCGTTGCCTGCGGGTGCACGCCCACTACCTCCACCACGAGCACACCCGCAGGCCCTTCGTCGCGCTCAAGTCGGCAGTCTCGCTCGACGGGCGAATCGCATGTGTCTCTGGGGACAGTCGATGGATCACCGGCGAGGCGGCGCGGACCTATGTGCACCGCCTCCGCGCGCGCTATCACGGGATCGCGATCGGTGTCGGCACGCTCTTGGCCGATGATCCGCGGCTGAACGTGCGCTTGGTTGAGGGCGTCGATCCGCAGCCTGTGATCTTTGATACTCATCTGCGCTGTCTCAGTGCAGATCCTCAGCCTCGGCTACTTCGTGCCGGCACTCTGGTCGTGCACGGGCCCGCGATCGCTGAGGAGGCTCGGCGAGCGCTCGATGTGACCGGTGCAGAGGGCGTCGAGGTAGCGCTGGGAGAGAACGGCTCGGTGGATGTCAACGCTGCACTGGAGGCCCTCGGAGAGCGGCCCCTGCGCTCACTCTTGGTAGAGGGTGGCGGCCAGCTGATCGCGTCGTTTGTCAGCGCTTCCGCGTGGCAGCGATGGTTCTATTTTCAGGCGCCTCGTTTGCTCGGGGATGGAGTGCCGCTGCTGGGGCAGCTCAGCTGGAGCAGCGTTGCGCAGGCTCCGCACCTCGCGGTCGTACGTCGGCGAGAGCTGGGTGAGGATCTGCTCACAGTGCTCGCTCCACGCAATAGCTGAGCTCTGCCGGGCCCAAAGCCTGCGTGGTGTCGGATCGTGCGGGTCGTTTCAGGCCTGCGGTGACCTGCTTTTCTGTGTCATAAACCCGCCTATGTTCACCGGTTTGGTCGAGAGCGTCGGTACGATCGCATCGATCGAGTCGCGGGCGCAGAGCAAGCGCCTGCGCGTCACCGCGAGCCTGCGGCCAGACGATCGCATTCTCGGGGCGAGCGTTGCGGTTTCAGGGGTTTGCTTGACGGTCGTCAGCGCTGGTGAGGATTTTTTTTCTGTGGATGCCGCCTTTGAGACCCTCGCCAAGACGACGCTCGGCGACGTGGCGGTCGGGGTTCGGGTCAACCTCGAGCCAGCGCTGCGCATGGGCGACGCGCTCGGTGGCCACTTGGTCTCTGGACACGTCGATGGCGTTGGCCGCCTGCGCAGTCGCAGCAGCCGAGGCGATGCCGTTCTCATGTGGTTCGACACGCCCTCCGAAATCCGGCGCTACATCGCCGAAAAGGGCTCGATCTGCATCGATGGTGTCAGCCTGACCGTCAACCAGATCGATGGCACAGGATTCGCGGTCGGTCTGATCCCGCACACGCTAGCTGCGACGACACTTGGCGATCTGCGAAGCGGTGCTCGGATCAACCTCGAGGTCGACCTGATCGCTCGCTATGTCGAGCGCCTTGTTCGAGCCGACGCCCCGGCTGGTGCTGTTACCTGGGCGACGCTCGCGGAGTCTGGTTTTGGCGGTCGCAACCCCTAGCGGCCGGCACACATGCGAAACTAAGGAGTCGAAGGAAAGACCATGAGCAACGCCAACTTAGCCCACGTCGAACACTGCATCGACCTCATCCGCAAGGGCGAGATGATCATCCTCGTCGATGATGAGGACCGAGAGAACGAGGGAGACCTTGTGATCGCCGCCGAGCATTGCACTGCGGAGCACGTCAACTTCATGTGCCGAGAGGCGCGGGGGTTGGTCTGCCTGCCGCTGACGGCCGAACGTGTCGCCGCACTGGGCCTGCGCATGATGGTGCAGACTGACGCGGACAGCATGGGCACGGCCTTCACGGTGTCGATCGAGGCGCGTCGCGGCGTCACAACTGGGATCTCGGCGGCCGATCGGGCCGAGACGATCCGGGCGGCCACCGACGAACGCAACGGCTCTGCCGACATCGTCTCTCCCGGTCATATCTTTCCCTTGCGCGCTCAGCCAGGCGGCGTGTTGGTGCGCTCGGGGCATACCGAGGGATCGGTGGACCTCGCCCGTCTCGCCGGTCTTCGGCCCGCCGGTGTGATCTGCGAGATCATGCGAGATGACGGCGAAATGGCCCGTATGGACGATTTGGAGGTCTTCGCTAAAAAGCACGATCTCGAGATCCTGACGATCGCGGATCTGATCGCCTATCGGATGCAGCGCGAGATCCTGGTCGAGCCGGTCGACTCGGCGCCGCTGTGCTCGTCGCTCTTGGGTCTCGAGGAGAGCGACGGCTGGACCATCCGTGTCTTTCGATCGCGGGTGGAGCCGCGCGTCGACTACGTGACCCTGAGCAAGGGGGTACTCGAGCAGAGCGCCGATGGCGATGATGCGGTGCTCTTGCGCGCCCAGCGAGCCAACGTCTTGGGTGATGTTTTTGGCCTGGCCAGCGACGACTCCTCGGCGCGCATACGGGCGGCTGTTCGCCAGATCAATGCGGCCGGTCGAGGTGTCTTTCTCTACGTCGCCGGCGAGAAGCTCTCGAGCATCGAGTTGCCGGGGCCAAATAATGATCGCCGTCAGCCGCGACCACTGCCGAAGGCCGCCGAGGCTGGCTTTCGCGAATTTGGGCTCGGGGCGCAGGTGCTGCGAAGCCTTGGGATCCGGAGGATTCGGGTGATGACCAACAACCCGCGCAAGATCATCGGTCTCGAGGGGTACGGCATCGAGACCCTGGGCTCGATCGCCTTTGGAGAGAGCGCTTCGTGAGTGAGGAGCCTCGGTCGCGGGTGCTTCTCTGCGTCGGCGGAGGCATCGCGGCCTACAAGGCTCCAGCGCTTGTGCGGGCGCTGATAAAGGAGGGCCTCGAGGTCCGCGTGCTCTTAACCAAGGCGGCTCGGGCATTTGTCAGCGAGCTGGCCCTCGCGTCAGTCTCTGGGCACCCGGTTCGCAGTCGCCTGCTCGACGCTAGCGAAGAGGGCACGATAGGTCACATCGAACTCGCGGATTGGGCCGATGTGGTGGTCGTCGCTCCGGGAACGGCGAATCTGATGGCGCGTGCGGCCCACGGGATCACCGATGATCTGGTCACCTGTGTGCTGCTCGCGACGACGGCTCCGGTGATCTGGGCGCCGGCGATGAACACAAACATGTGGCTCCATCCGGCGACGCAGGCGAACCTCGAGACACTGAGGACGCGGGGCGTTGGTATCATCGGCCCTGACAGCGGCGAACTCGCTTGCGGTCACGTCGGTGAGGGCAGGATGGTCGATCCCTCGAGCCTCGCCGAGCAGGTCGTCGAGCACCTGGGGGGGGCTTGTGGCCCCTGGGATGGCTTGCGGGTAGTGGTTTCCGCCGGCCCGACGCGAACCTACATCGATCCGGTGCGCTTTATCGCCAATGCGTCGACCGGTGCGATGGGTTTTGCGATCGCCGAGGTCGCGGCCGGTCTCGGCGCAGAGGTGACGTTGGTCGCCGGGCCCGTCGACAGGCCGACGCCGGCAGGGGTTACACGCGTCGATGTCGAGACTGCGGAGCAGATGCAGCGCGCGCTCAGCCAGTGCCTGTGCGAGTGTGCTGTGGACTTGGTGGCGATGGTCGCAGCGGTCGGTGATCTCGAGATCACGGGATCTGACAGTAAGCTGCGCAAGGCCGATCTGTTGGCTCGTTTGGGGGCGATGCAGTGGCGCACGGGGGTCGATATTCTTGCGACCCTCAGCGCGAAACACCGGCCCAAGACTCGCTTTCTCGGTTTTGCTGCGCAGACGGTCGACGGCGAGGGCCCCGAGATGGAGGCCGCGCTGGTGCGCCTGGGCGAAGAGAAACTGCGCTCCAAGGGCGTCGACGCGATCTTCGTCAACCGGGTCGGAGTGCCCGGTCTCGGGTTCGCGAGTTCGACCAATGCGGGCACCTTGATCCTCGACGATGCACTCGCCGGGAAGGGGCCGCGCCTGCTCCCATCGGGTCCGCCGATCGCCAAGCTCGACCTCGCAAAGTGGCTCTTAGGACAGCTTCGAATGCGCCTCTGGCCCCGAGGTGACGCGCATGGTTGAAGACAGCGCTGGCTTTCGACGGATCGCCCAGAGCCTCGCGGTTCACCTCGCGCATCTTCGAGAGTTCAAAGGAATCCGCTTTGTGCCCGACCGGCCGATGCCTCGATTCGCTGTTGAGGTTATCCAGGATGGGTCTGATGTGCGCACTGATGCGAGGCCGGCGGCTGCTACAAACGCGGTGAGCCAGGCAACGATCGCGGTCGCTGGCAGCGAAGAGCAGCGGCATCGGCCGCAGCCGCAAGAGACGCAGCCGCAGGCCCAGCCGGAGCAGCGGCAAGAGACGCAACCTTCGGTGGAGCAAGCCAGCAGAGCGGGGCCGCGGCCAGGTACGCAGCGCCCGCAGCCTGCCTCGCGAGGGCAGGACAACTCGCGCGAGTTGCAGCCTGCACGATCGCAGGCCGGGCAATCTGTTCCGCCACAAACGACGGTTGCAAAGGCCAGTGAGTGGAGCGCTGCCAAGAAGCTCGACTACTTGAGAACACGCAATATCGGCGATTGTCGGCGCTGCGGGCTCGCTCAAGGGCGTACTCACATCGTCTTTGGTGTCGGCAACCCCGAGGCGGATTTGATGTTTGTGGGCGAGGCCCCTGGCTACAACGAAGACCGTCAGGGCATTCCCTTTGTCGGCCGTGCCGGTGAGCGCCTAAACCTCTGGCTCGACATGCTTGGCGTGCCTCGGGACAACGCCTATATCGCCAACGTGCTCAAGTGCCGGCCGTCGCAAAATCGCGATCCACAACCCGCGGAGATCGAGCGTTGCTCGGCATTTTTACACGCACAGATCCGGGCGATTCGGCCGAAAGTGTTGATCGCGCTCGGGCGCTTTGCTGGCAACTTGCTGACCAGCTCACAGGACCAGCCTCTGTGGAAGATGCGGGGCCGAGTTTTGACCTATCGTGAAGCTAAACACGGCACGACAGTGCCGACGATCGTCACCTACCACCCCTCCTATGTGCTGCGTCAACCGGGGTCGCAGGCGGCGGGGCAGAGCAAAGAGGATCTCTCCGTGCTCGATGATCTCCGCCGAGCGGTTGAGATCCTTAGAAGCTCGCGATCGTGACCGCAGTCGTATCAGACCCAACAACCGTCGCTGACGCGATTGACGCGATTAACTCGGACGTGATCAGCGCGACTTGCAGGTGCATGCTTTTCGCATCGTGTTGATCGCGAGGGTCCTACGAACGACGATCATGATCACGATCGAATGAGGAAAGAGGTTGACGCTGGTGCGACCATTTTCTTAGAGTGCGAAGTCCTACTTCGCTGGGGACGTGAGTGCATGACAAAGGCTGAGTTCATCGAGAAGATCACAAAGTCTCGTAACCTCCCGCCGGACGTCTCCAAAAAATTAGTGCAGCAAATCCTCGACCTCGCCTTTGACGAACTCGGGTCCTATTTTGCGCGGGCTCGAGTCACCAAAAACCAGACGCCACGCTTCACCTATCCGGGCTTCGGCACCTTCACAAAGAAGCAACGACAGGCCCGCAAAGGGGTGAACCCGCGGACCCTCGAGCCGATGCGGATCGATGCGAGCTTCACCGTTGATTTTAAGCCCGGTGTTGAGTTTAAGCGGGCTCTAAACGGTACCTGCTCAAAGGCAAAAACGAAGAGCGCAGCGGTTCGGAGCGCGGCTCAGGACGAGTCACCGCTCCGGCGTTTGCGTACACGCGATGAGATCGAGCTCGACTCCTACGACGCCGACTACGATCCGAGTCTCTTCGGCGCCCAGCTCCCGGAGTCGCCGATGCAGCGGGTTCGAGGTCAGCGATCCAAGGCTAAGGACGTCGGTTAGTTCCAGTACTTTCTGGACCAACCAAAAGCGACGCCCGCAGAGAATCCTCTGCGGGCGTTTGTGTGTGTGGGTTGTGTCTTAGTCGGCGGTCTTAAAGGTGCTGCCAGAGCCCTTGCTGCTGACGGGCTCAGGCTCGGGCTCGGGCTCGGGCTTTGCGCTCAGGGTCTCGTTTGTTGCCGGAGCGCTGGTTGGCTTGGCCTCGGGAGCGGGGGCTGCATCGTCGGCAGAGCCACCCTTGACCGCCTTAGACGGTCCCTGCGAGCCGGAGGTAGCCTTTGACGTGCCAGCCGGTTTTCCGTCGTTGTTGATCGGCTTGCCCTCGCCTGGGGCATGGGTTCCCTTGGAAGTGCCAGTGCTCGAGGAGTAGGAGCACGAACATCCGGGGATGACAGCCGAGAGTGTCAGGACGATGGTTGCAGTGGCAAGTTTGGTCAGTGTGGTGGGCATGGGACCTCGGGTTGCAAGGACGGCGGTGGTTTCCTGTTATTCAGCGGGGCCGAATTGGGGGGGGATTCCGCTCGATCGAGTTGTACACCGAGTCGCGGCGATACGTCTCAAAGCGCTCCAAAGTGCCCTGAAACGCTCCAAAGTGCCCTGTTGCGATCCCCGGCTCCCCGGCCTTCACACGCGACGACATCGCGCAAGTGCCGTGATTGCCGGCTATCCGGCTCAATTCTCTCGATGTTCTCGCCCCTAGACAGACCCACGGGGTGGCGAGCTAGCGTTGTGTGCATAGGGGCAGTTGGATTGCGCCGGATGGGTGGGGATAGAGATGACACGGCAAAGAACGGATGAACAACGCAAGCAGCAGATTCGGGCTGCGGCGACGCGGTGCTTTGTTCGTCGGGGTTACGCGGCGACGCGTCTCCTCGACATCGCCCGCGAGGCGGGGCTTAGCAAGGGTGGGGTGTACTTTCACTATCGGGCGAAGGAGCAGCTTTTTCACGACATTTTAGATGCCCAGCTCGCGGCATTTGAGCAGCGTTGGAGCTTTGATCCGGTGGCAGATACACCGGCAGACGTCATCATGGCGAATCTTGTACGGGCACATGTTCGCACCGTCGAGGATGATCCGGCCGAAACTCGGCTGACAAACCTGCTGGTGACGATGGCGGTTCAGGATACGGAGTTCCGCGACAAGCTTGACAAGGCTTGGGAGGTCAGTCGGAAGCTCTACACAGGGGTCATCACTCGCGGTATCGCAGATGGTGTCTTCAAGGAGGCAGACCCGCGAGCCATGGCCCAGAACATCTTGGCCCTTGTGCAAGGGTATTGTGCGCAGAGTGCCCTGAGCCCCGAGGGGCGACTCGGGGTGGCTGTCAATGAGGTCGTGCGCGGGGCACTGAGAATGCTCGGTGCGGAGTTCGTCGAAATCGCCGAGGCGGCGGCTCCCGAGGCGGCGGCTCCCGAGGCGGCGGCTCCCGAGGCGGCGGCTCCTGAGGTTGCGGCTCCTGAGGTTGCGGCTCCTGAGGTTGCGGCTCCTGAGGTTGCGGCTCCTG
>CAYYUP010000001.1:326768-383847 GCA_964474905.1 uncultured Nannocystis sp.
GCTCCTGAGGTTGCGGCTCCTGAGGTTGCGGCTCCTGAGGTTGCGGCTCCTGAGGCGGCGGCTCCTGAGGCGGCGGCTCCTGAGGCGGCGGCTCCTGAGGCGGCGGCCCCTGAGGCGGCGGCTCCCGAGGCAGACTCGGTGCCTGCAGATGTGCCGAAGCAGAGCGCCGACTGATCGCGATTGAGTCGCGTTGCGAGCATCACAGGGGGAGGCAGAGCATGCTCTGGATTCCCCTGTGCTGTTCTCGATCAGGATACCGGGCGGTGGAGGCGGACGCCGGCGATGCCGAGTAGTCCGTCATCGTCGCCCGGGGCTGTTAACAGTTCGTAGGCGGAAACTTGGCCGCTAAAGCCGACCGCCAAGAGTCGAGCTAGCGTCATCAACACGGCTGCACCGCTAGGTGTCCCAAGGGTCATGTCATCGGCGAGGCAGCGCCGCTGGAGCTCGTGGAGCTGGGCGCGAACTAGGGCGTTTAGAAGCCCGCGGTCACGCTCGGCAAGCAGCTCGGCTGTGTGGCGCTCGATCGGCGGTCTTCCGTAAGCAGGCCCGCAATGACCGAGCTCTGCGACCGCCAGCCAGAGCACTCGCGGGTTCTCGGATAGATCAGCACAGAGTGACTGAAACTCCTCGGCAGCAGCGCCTGCATCACCGACGAGGAGAGCACTATGGCCACAGAGAATCGGCAGGATCGGCGGCGCTTTTGATCCGTAAAGATAGCGGAGAACAACCGCCGCGACCTCGATGCTCATCGCCTCTCGGTGTCGGATCTCTTCTCGACGAATCCACTCGATTCGGCGGCTGAGGGCGGCCACTCGCGCTTGATCGCTGACGATCGGACCGAGTGGGGTTTCGAAGGTCTTGTCGGTCGTCGTGAAGGGAGTCAGCCCGGGGTGATGATCGGTGCCGAGAACGACGACGCAGTCGATTTCTGTGGCCTCCGGGAGCCCGCGCAGCGTGCGATCGAGGAGATCCGCACAGCGCTCAAACGGTTGGTGGGGAATGACAATCCCGGTGAGAGAAGAGCCCGCTTCGAGTCTTGCCGCTGCCGGGCCAAGGAGTCCCTCGAGGTGAGCGGCGAGTTCTGTAGGATCGGCGGGGTAGAGGAGTCCTGCGAAGCGAGCGGGTCGCGTCGGAGCTGCGAGGAACGCCGTGTGCATCGATCGCCAACGATCGCGGAAGTTCGCGTCGTCGAGGAGGCCTGCGTCGCCCAGGTCGCCCAGGAGTTCGTCGATCTGCTCACGGTCGAAGTCCAGGCCGCGAAAGAGAAGCGTCTGTCGGATCTGATCTGGAGTTCGCTCGCCGCTCAGCAGGTCGAGGAGCGGTGCGGCATCCTCTGGAAAGGCGACCGGCTCACTGACGCCGAGCGGATCGCGGAGTACGAGCAAGGCCTCGCCGTCGCGTTCGAGGCGGTGGCGCTCGAGCTTTCGGAGCTTCGGTCGATCCATCGCGGCTGCATCGTAGACGAGGAATGCGGCTCGGTGGTCGATGATCCGCGGCCTACGTGTTGTCCTCAAGTCTGGGCGCAGGTCGATCCGGGGGCGATCGCTCGGAGGGTCTCGGCGACGGACGAACGCAGTGCTGGGAAGTCGGCGGAGACCTGGCAGAGGGCGCGGATCAGGGCGGGCGTCGGCTGCTTGGAGGCCCGTGCGGCCTCGACGAGGCGGCGTACCAAGCTTGGATCACCGAGTGTCTCGATCGCCTTGGCGACCGCCACATCGCCCCGACCTGCGCCGATGATCAGGAGCTGTTTGGCCGCCTCGCTGCGCCGCAGTGGCTCGGCGATCTTTGTCTTGAGGACCCGAATGAGCGCTGACTCGGCGTCGTCGGAGGCGCAGCGTCCGAGTGCCCGCAAAGCCTCGCGAGCGACGCCCTCATCGGTATCGCCGCGCTTTTCTGGGGGGGCTGCGACGCTCGCGAGCTGGCGGATAACCTCGCGGGGGCAGGGGGCGTGAACCCTGCCGATCGCGGCGCGGCGGACTTCCGGCCAGGGATTGTTGAGGGCGGCAGGCAGCCAGGCGCCATCGATCGCCAGGGGAGCGACAGCGAAGGCTGCGGCGACGATCCGCGGCGCGTCGCCGCTGAGCAGATCGAGTTGCGCGACCAGGGCCGAAGCATCCGCTGCAGGTAGCGTTTGCAGGGCGATCCAGCCGAGGATCTCCGCTGCCTGGCCGCCACTTCGCGGGGTTTTGAGATTTGTTGTCACCAGTTGGGCGAGCTTTGCCCTGATCGTGGCATCGGTCGCGGCACCTGTCCCAAGGAGCCGCAGGGAGGCGACGCGGACGACGAAGGCTGCCTGTGGATCTTGGGCGAATTGCAGGAGGCGCTCGAGAAAGACCGGGTCCATGTCGCCGAGTGCAGCCCGTAGACCGAGCAGGGCAGAGAACTGCGCTGCAGGTGCACTTGCGAGTCTTTGATCGATCGCAGCGAGCAGCGAGGGGCGCTCCTTTGGTCGCTTGCGGCCGCGTCGAAGCAGGGCTTGACGTAGCGCTTGGCGGAGGGTCGTCGGACCCTCGCCGATCAGGGCGATGAAACCCGTCAGCTCTTCGGCATCCAGCACCTCGATCAGATCCCCGAGCAGGAGGGCGCGCACGCTCTCGTCGAGGTCACGGTCCGCGGCAAGCTCTGCGAGCAGACCGGTTGCGGCGGGGCCCTGTTGGCGGAGGAGGAGTCGCCAGGGCGCGGCGGCGTCGACCGCTTGCCCGCGGGCCGCGGCCTTAACGTCGCGGCGCAGCTGGTCGGCGAAGGCGAGAAGATCCTCGGGGCGACCAAAGACGCCGAGCAGTGCGAGCAGGCGTTGCCGCTCGGCGGGACCGAGGGCCTGAGCGCTCCTGTCGAGACGGCTCGCGACAAGGGGCGCGACCACGCGAGGGGCGGCCTCTAGGCGGGCGCGCGCGTCGAGGTACTCGCGTCCACGGGCTGTCAGGAGCGTCGTCAGGTCGGCCTGGGCTTGGGCCTGTGAGTACTCGCTTGCAGCGCCCTCGTGGGTCACAGGGGCCGTCACAGGGGCCGTCACAGGGGCCACAGGGGCCACAGGGGCGAGCAGGAGCGCGAGCACGGGGAGCGCGAGAAACACCGCGCCACCCTGCCACACTTCGCGCAGCGACGCATCGCCGCGGCGTTACTGCAGCAGCATGTCTTCGATCTGCGTCGGCGAGAGCACGTACGAGATCAGCAGCGCCCGGCGATTCGAAGCCTGCGCGAGGTCGAGGTTGCGCAGCAGCTCCGCGGTTGTCTCGTCGTTTTCGGCGGCGAGCAGGCGGGTCGCGAGATCGATGAGGAGCTGCACTTTGACCGGATTGTCGGTCGGCATGCGCATGAAGAGGCCGAGGTACTCGTGGGCGGCACCGGCGATCTGCAAGCCCTGCGGTCGCGGCAGCAGGGCCTCGAGGATCCGTCGGCGGCTGCCTGTTTGCTCCGATAGACCGAGATCCCGCAGGGCATCGCCGGTGGTCACGGCGAAGAAGGCGAGGTTCTTTGGCGTGGTCGTGATCAGCTTGGATACCTGCGGATTGAGGGTGGGGCGGCCGTCGGCGATCGTCGCGGCGATCGTCGGCATCAGCCCGGCGGGCGCGAGTGTCAGTTCGTCGAGATCAAAGCTAGCGATCTCGACGGGGGCGCCCTCGTAGCTGTGATCGACGATCTGCCAGCGTCCGCCGGCGACGGGCCTCAGTCGGCCGGCGGCAACCCCTGCTTGGATCTGACGGGCGAGACCGGGGATCATCACGATCGCCGCTGAGCGCTCGGGATCCCGGTGATTGAGCGCGAACGCGACGCGTGTCCAGGCCTCGGTGGTATCGCTGCCAAGGGCGAGCGCGGCGGGGCAGAGCGAGTACGCAAAGACAGGTGCGGTATCGGGGGTGCCGCTTTGGGTCCCTCGCTTCGCCTGGCGCTTTTTGTAGCGCTCGCGTTTTTCGGCGTCCTCTTTGGTGATCTCGGCGAGGGCCGCCGCGGTTGTCATCGATGTGCCCTCGGTGCGACGCTGTGCGCGACGGACCAGTAACGCGTCCCCGAGGGCGGCGCGGCGGTCCTTGTCGCAGGTCGTCATCGCCTCGGCGAGTTCAGGTGGCAGTCGCCGTCGCAGGGGCGCGGCGAGGGCTCGCTGGATATCGATATGGCCAACGACATCGAGGTCTGCGGGCAGGAAGCGGGCACTGTAGGGCAGGTGACCGCTCCGTTTGCGGCGACCTCCGGCCTGCCAAAATCGGCGGAGGACGGCCCGCAGCTCCTCATCTTGCCCCTCTTTGCGGTAGAGCTTGACCAGTCGCAGGATCGCGTCGGTAACGCGTGCTCGGTCAGGTGTGTCTTCGTCGAGGAGCTGGGCGAAGTGTTCGATCGCGCATTTCGAACGCTCGATCTCCTCCATGCAGTGCACGCCCTTGCGATAGAGGATCTCGGCGTTGGTCTCTGGGGCGGCCCTGGCGACGCCAAAGAGGAGGCTCACCCCGAGCGCGAGCGTGAGGGGGCCGAGTCGCGATCGCCATTGCACCGATCGCGAGCATGACACCGATGGAGTGATGCGGCCAACCGAGGCGTTGCGCTCGAACACTGGGACCTTGCCCGCGGGCGCTCGCCTGTGCCATAGCCGCGCACCGATGGGTCCCGAGGACTTTGATTACACGCTGCCCGCCCCGCAGATCGCTCAAGAGCCCGCGCCCAAACGTGGAGATGCGCGCATGCTTGTGCTCCGTGGCGAGCAGCAGCTTCACCGGCGCGCCCGCGAACTCGCCGAATACCTGCCGACGGACGCATTGGTCGTCGTTAATGACTCGCGAGTGGTGCCCGCGCGCCTCTACTTAGGGCGTGCGCGCGACGATCGTCGTTTCGAGGTGTTGGTCTGTGATCCGGCGCCTGGACTCGGCGCGGGGCAGGGCTTTCGCGCTTGGGTCCGTGGCGCCAAGCGCCTCAAGGTCGGTGATGTGCTCAGTGCAGGTGCCCTTTGCTGTCGCTATCTCGGGCCCGATCCGATCGACCCGAGAGCCCGTCGTTTTGCGATCGAAGCGGGCGAGCTGTTGCCGCTCCTCGAGGCTCAGGGCGAGATTCCCTTGCCGCCTTACATCCACCGCGAAGCGGGGCCGGGCGACGCCGATCGCAGGCGTTATCAAACCACCTATGCCCGCGATCCCGGCTCGGTCGCCGCACCCACGGCAGGACTCCATTGGGAGCCTTCGCTGCTCGCGGCCCTGGACGTCGCGCCGATCACATTGCATGTCGGTCCGGGGACTTTTTTGCCGATGGAGGCCGAAGATGTCCGTGATCACCGGGTCGGGGCTGAGCGCTACAGCATCAGCGAGCACTCTGCCAGCCGGATCGCCGCTGCAAAGGCGGCAGGGCGGCCGATCTGTGCCGTCGGTACCACCGCGACCCGGGCGCTCGAGGCGGTCGCGCGCGCGAATAACGGGCAGGTCGTCGCCGGCTCGGGCAGCACAGATCTAGTGATCACTCCCGGTCACCGCTTTCGCGCGGTCGATCTCTTGATCACGAATTTTCATCTGCCCAAGAGTTCGCTGCTGATGCTGGTCGCGGCCTTTGGCGGACACGCGCGGGTGATGGCGGCCTACCGTGCGGCGGTCGCGGCTGATTACCGCTTCTACTCCTACGGCGACTGCATGCTCGTCGATCGCGGCTGAGCGGGCGGCACCGGACGATCCAATTCGCGGTGATCCGAAGGGCCGTGAGTCCGAACCCTGGCTCGCGTGCGACGGCGTCTCTATCCTTTGCAGTAGGGCAAGCCGCGGCTCCGCTGTTGTGAGTCCGGGTGCTGGCGCTCGCGCGCTGGTCGTGGCATTCGTCGACCGTGACCCCGGATGATCCCGCGCTCCGTCCCGATCCCCGCCGTGAGCTCAGCTGTGAGCTCCTCGATCCAGAGCAATGGCGCACACCCGGCACCTTTGAGCTGCTCGCCACCGACCCGACGTGGCCGGCGAGGGCCGGTCGGCTGTGGACCGCGCACGGTCCTGTCGACACCCCCTGCTTTATGCCCGTAGGGACATATGGCGCGGTCAAGGGGCTCGACCGTGTCGATCTCGAGGCGGTCGGATCTCAGATCATCCTCGGCAATTCGTACCACCTCGCTCACCGGCCAGGCGCCGATCGAATTCGCGAACTCGGCGGCCTCCACCGCTTCATCACCTGGGACCGGCCGATGCTCACCGACAGCGGCGGCTTTCAGGTCTTCAGCCTCCGCGGTCTGCAAAAGATCGACGACGAGGGCGTCCGCTACCAGACGCACTTCGACGGCTCGCGTCACCGAATGACGCCGCGTTCGGTGCTCGAGACCCAGGCCGCGCTGGGATCGGACATCTGCATGATCCTCGATCATTGCCCGCCGGCAGATGCCCCCCCGGCGAAGATCCGCGAGGCGATGGATCGCTCCTCTCGCTGGGCCCGTGAGGCTGCGGCGTTGCGTGGGCAGATCCTCGCGCCCGAGCAGCTCTGCTTTGGCATCGTCCAGGGCGGTGTCGATCTCGATCTGCGCCGCGAACATCTGGCGACGATCGCCGAGCTGCCTTTCGATGGGGTCGCGCTTGGGGGCTTGAGCGTTGGCGAGTCGATCGAGTTGATGCACGAGACCCTCGGCGAGGTCGCACCGCAGATGCCGACCGAGCGTCCGCGCTACGTCATGGGGATCGGCACGCCAGTGGATCTCTTAGTCGCGGTGCGCTCCGGTATCGACATGTTCGACTGCGTGATGCCCTCGCGAAATGCCCGAAACGGCCAGCTTTTCACCTTTGGCGGCCGGATCAACATCCGTCAGTCCCGCTATCGGGGCGATCCAGCGCCGATCGACGCCGCCTGCGGATGCCGCACCTGCAGCGCCTACTCACGGGCCTACCTCCGCCATCTCCACGAGCAGCACGATCCCCTCTACGGCCGTCTGGCGACGATCCACAACCTCTATTTCTTTCACCAATGGGTTGCAGCGATGCGCTGGGGGCTGCGCGAGGGGCGCTTTGCGGAAGTCGAGCGGGCGCTGGCTGCCTGGGTTTCGGCCGATCGCGCCGCGAAGGCCTCGGCAGCCGCGGCCACCGCCTCGAAGTAGCGCGATTTGCGCATTGTCCCACTCGCCCGTCGGCCGCCTCCTGGGTGACATCGACCTCTGTTCCTGGTAGGTCAGGCCACCCCACGTCGGCGCTCGTCGTCAGCCGTCAGATCGTACGGCTGGCCATGGATACTCGACGCCCAGCAGCACCACCATGCCGATCCTCAGCTCCTCAAGCCCCACCTTCGGAATCATCGCCGAAGCGGCCATCCCGTCCCTCCTCTCGGGGCCGCTGCCGATGCTCGCGTTGATGTTCGCGGTCATGTACTTCCTGATCCTGCGGCCCGCGAGCAAGACCGAGAAAGCCCGCCGCGAGCGGATCTCAGGGATCCAGAAGGGCGACGAGGTTCGCTTGAGTGGCGGCATCCTCGGCAAGGTCGCCAGCGTCGACGGTGATATCGCGATGGTCGAGATCGCAGATCGCGTGCGCATTCGGGTGCTCAAAGCGGAGCTCGGCGACGTGATCAAGGAGCCGGCCGAGGCAACGGCGAAAGCAACGGCGAAAGCAACGGCGAAGGCGAGCTAGCCCCCATGAGACGCTTCCTAAAGCTAAAGGCGCTCTTTTTGGTCCTCCTGATGGTGGTCAGCACATTAATGGTGCTGCCCTCGGTGGCCGAGATCGCCAAGTTCTCGCTGCCCCCCTGGGTCACCGACACCTTCACTCACAAGTTTAAGCTCGGCCTCGATCTACAGGGAGGTCTACATCTCGAGTACTCCGTCGCAGTCGACGAGGCCCTCGAGAACAAGCTCGACCAGATCGCCTCCGAACTCGAGGGCGCCTTCAAAGAAAAGAAGGACGTCAAGGTCTCGGCTCTGCGCGAGGGCATCGATCGGATCAACATCACCTTCGACAACCCGACGGACATCGCCACGGCGACCGACGATGTGATGGGCATCGCCATGGCCGACATGGAGCGGATCGACGAGGCGGACGAGGCTAACGGCATCATCCATCTCAGGATGTTCAAGGCCCGCTTGGCCGAGGCTCGCAAGAGCGCGGTCGGTACAGCCCTCGACACCGTGCGTCGGCGGATCGACTCGATGGGCATCGCCGAGCCCAACATCTACCCCAAGAACCGGCAGATCGTCATCGAGCTCCCGGGGCTCAGCGACACCGCGACCGAGGTCCGAGCCGCCCGTCTCGACGCCGCCTCGCGGCTGACAGAGGTCCTGCGCAGCGCCGGTGCGGCCCAGGTGATCACCGGCGAGATCAAGGCTGACCCCGGCGCCTTTGTGCTCCGCTTGCCCGGCGAGAACGCCCGCGCCTTTGTGCGTCGGGCCCTCAGCGCATCGATCACCGACACCGACGTGATCGTCGACGACCGGATCCCCGGCGACCTCCAGATTCTTGTCGAGAATGCAGGCGCACCGCTCGACGACGACACCGTGCACGTCGCCCTCACTGAGGATGCGCGCGACGAGGTGCTCGCCGAGTCGAGCGACTTCCGCCGCCTGCTCAAGATCATCGAGCGCTCAGCGGTGCTCGAGATGCGCATGATCGACGACGAGACAGCCTTCGGTGACACCGGCAAGCCCTACCTGCGAGCGCTCTACGAGGCCGGTCTGGTCCAAAAGGGCATGGGCATCGCCGTCAACGAGATGTCCGATTACGGCAACGACAAGGGCTTCAACGTCAAGGAGCCCATTGTCTTCTTTGCCAAGGATCGCGGGGTTTTAGAGCAGTTTTTCTCGAACCTGTCGGCCAAGTGGCGACTGCCCTCATCGCACATGTTGGCCTACGGGCGCACGCCGATGATCCTGCGCCGCGGTGGCGAGCCCGAGAGCGTTTGGCAGACCTATGTCGTCAAGTCGCGGGCCGAGGTCACCGGCGAGAGCATCGTCTCCGCCAATGTCGGCTTCAACTCCGAAAACGGTACGCCTGAGGTCAGCCTCAAGCTCGACCGTTTGGGTGCGGATCGCTTCGAGCAGATGTCCGGCGACAACATCGGGCGCAAGATGGCGATCATGATGGACGACGAGGTCACCTCCGACCCCATCTTCAACGACCGCATCCCTGGCGGGAACGTGCGCATCACCATGGGCTCGACGCCTGGTCAGTCGGTCCGCGAGTCGGCGAATGACCTGGTCAAGGTGCTCAAGAGCGGCTCCTTGCCAGCTCGTATGATCAAGGAGTTCGAGATCCGCGTCGGTGCCGATCTCGGCAAGGACTCGGTTGTCGGCGGTTTCTGGGCGATGGTCGCCGGCCTGTCGATGGTCGTCGTCTTTATGGCGATTTACTACCGACGCGGCGGGCTCATCTCAGTCTTCGCGCTGCTCTTCAACATGGTGCTCATCCTGGCGGCGATGGCCTTCTTCAAGGCGACGCTGACCCTTCCGGGCATCGCCGGCATCGTCCTGACGATCGGCATGGCGGTCGACGCCAACGTCATCATTTACGAACGCATCCGCGAGTTCGTGCGCGAGGGGTACAAGGCCCGCGCGGCAATCGAGGCCGGTTACGACCGCGCTTTCACAACCATCGTCGACTCTCAGCTGACCACGGCGATCGCCGGTTTGGTCCTCTGGCAGTACGGCTCGGGGCCGATCCGCGGCTTCGCGATCACCCTCCTGATCGGCATCGCAACGTCGATTTTCACCGCGGTGTTTGCCACCCGCGTCTTCTTTGACTTCCAGGCCAACCGCCGCGGCTTTGACCGCGTGTCGCTTTAGGGCGCTATGCAGAAGTTCTTCGAGATAATCCCCTCGGGGACGAACATCCAGTTCGTAAAGAACGCATGGAAGTTCATCGTCCTCTCGCTCATCCTCGCGGCCGTTTCGGTCGGGGCGATGGTCTACAACGGCGCCGTTCGTGGCTCTGTGCTCAACTTTGGGATCGACTTCCAGGGCGGTTCAACCGTTCGCGTCGCGATCAATCCAAAGAAGAACATCGAGATCCAAGAATTCCGCGACGCTCTCAGCTCGATGGGCTACCAGGGCGCCTCGGCGCTGACGGTCCCCGACGCGGAAAACGAGGTTTTGCTCCGGGTCAAGGAGGTGCACTCCATCGATCCGGCGCAGGCTCAGGCCTGCGAGGATGCGCTCGCGGGCTACGAGACCGCCAAGCTCCTGCAATTCACCTACCCACCGCAGGGTGCGAGCAAGATCTTCCTCAAGTTCGACAAGCAGCCGATCTACGGCGAGCTCGAGCGGCTCCTCGGCAAGGCTGGCTGTGAGGGCCGGGCCGATAAGGGCACTGGCAAGGAGGGCGAGTTCCCGGTCGAGGTCAGCCTCATCGGTATCGGCGCCAAGATCCAAGAGCAGATCGATCAGCACTTTGGCGCCGGTACGGTCGACCACATTGTCTCCTCAGAGACCGTTGGTTCCAAGGTCGGTGGCCAGCTCAAGCGCGACGGCATCCAGTCGCTGCTCTACGCGATCGGTTTCATCTTCCTCTACGTGATGCTGCGCTTCGACCTCCGCTACGCACCGGGGGGCATCGTTGCGCTTACCCACGATGCGTTTATGGTCATCGGCGCCTTCGCCCTGACCTACAAGGAGTTCAATCTCCAGACCATCGCTGCGCTGCTCACGGTCATCGGCTACTCGATCAACGACACCATTGTTGTCTTCGATCGGATCCGCGAACGGGTCGCTCTTAACCGCGATGGCGACATCGAGGAGATCACCAACACCGCGCTCAACGAAACCCTGAGCCGGACGATCCTGACCTCGACGACGACGATGCTGGTGGTGCTCTCGATCTGGGTGCTCGGCTCCGGTCCGATCAAGGACTTTGCCTTCGCCCTGATCGTCGGCTTGGTCGTCGGTACCTACTCATCGCTCTTTATTGCGAGTCCGCTCTTCCTCTACATCAACCGTCGCTTCTACGGCGGGGAGGGGCATCTGCTCGCCGCTGAGCGTGAGGAGCGGGCCGGTACCGGTACCCTTTTGGGATCGGCCACCGGAGCTGAGGTCGACGGGATCTCGGGCAAAACCGTCGGTGAGCTGCGCGCTGAGTCCAAGGACTCCGCGGACGCTGGCGAGGATGGAGCTCCCGGCCCGACGATCGATGCCACAGCTACGCCCACGGGCGGCGGTGCGGCAACGCCGAGTGATGGTGATGGCGATGGCAAGCGCACAAGTCGGCGTCGTCGTCGTCGGCGGCCGAGCTCGTAGATGAGCGAGGGGGCGGCGGAGGCCGAGGCTCCACATCTGGCTCTGCGTGACCCAGGTGCGAGCCTGGGTGAACTCCGCGAGCGGGCTCAGGCGCTGGGTGTCGCGCCCGCGGCGGTCTCGCTGATGATGGGCCGCGGCATCCGTGAGCAGGGAGCCCAGGACCGTTGGCTTCGACCGCGTCTCTCTGATCTGCGCCGTCCGGATGCGATGGCTGGCTTTGAGGACACCCTCGATCTGCTGACCACAGCGCTTCGCAATCGTTGGCGGATCGGGGTCTTTGGTGACTACGACGTCGACGGGGTGACGACCGCGACGATCCTCAGCTCCTTTCTCGAGGCGTTGGGCGCCGAGGTCGTCTCGAGGGTGGCGAACCGTGACTCCGGTTACGGCTTTGGGGTCGGCGATGCCAAGGCGCTGGTCGAGGCTGGGGTCGATGTTGTGCTCACTGGGGATTGCGGCACCTCCGATCACGAGGCGCTGGGTTGGCTGCGTGATCGCGGGATCCCCTGTGCGGTGATCGATCACCACCAAGTCCCGGAGACCATGCCGCCCGCGACGGCGCTGCTAAATCCCCACCAGGAGGGCTGTGGATTTCCCTTTAAGGGGCTTTGCTCCGCCGGGGTTGCGTTCTATTTGAGCGCGTCGTTGCGTTCTACCTTGGCGAAGACGCGTGCACGCAGCAGCCTCCCGGACCCTCGTGCCTGGCTCGATATGGTGGCGCTTGGGACCGTCTGCGACATGGTGCCGCTTTGCGACGAAAACCGGATCCTCGTACGTCACGGGCTGCGAGTGTTGGAGGAGCGTCGGCGTCCGGGTTTGCGGGCGTTGCTCTCGGTGGCGAAAATCGACGAGAAAGAACCCCTCGACGAGGGGCATCTGGGCTTTCGTTTGGGTCCGCGACTCAACGCGCCCGGGCGTCTGGGTCCGGCCGAGCCTTCGCTCTCGCTGTTGCGGGCGCGCTCGCTGTCCGAGGCTAGGGGCATGGCGATGAGGGTCGAGGGCTGCAATACGAAGCGGCGTTCGTTGCAGGCGCGGATCGTCGCCGAGGCTGAGGCCGCGCTCGCTGCCGACCCGCGGGCGGCTGGGCGCAGCGGGTTGGTCGTGGCGAAGGAGGGCTGGTTGCACGGGATCGTCGGCATCGCCGCGGCGACGTTAGTCCAGTCCTACCGTCGGCCGGTGTTGGTGCTCGCGATCGATGCCGAGCGCAAGGAGGCACGCGGATCGGCGCGGAGCTTTGGCGATGTCGACGTGCGCGCCGCGCTTCACGAGTGCGCGCCGATGCTCCGGCGCTACGGCGGTCACCGGGCCGCCGCCGGTGTTTCCATGGATCCGGGGGAGATTGCGCGCTTCGTCGAGGCTTTTGATGCGGCCGTCGGTGCGCAAATCGGCGCGCGCGAGGTCGAGACCGGGCTCGGCTACGACGGCGTGCTGACTCTTGACGCTATCGATCCCGACTTTCTCGCGGCGCTCGAGGGCCTTGGTCCCTACGGCATGGGCTTTCCGGCGCCCCGCTATCTCCTAGAGGAGGCCGAGGTCGATCATGTCCGTATTCTCAAGGACGTGCACCTCAAACTGGTGCTTCGGCAGGGTGGGGTGCTGATCGACGCGATCGCCTTTGGTCAGGCCGGTGTCGGTGTCAGCGTCGGCGATCGTCTGAGCTGTCTCTATGTGCCCTCGCGCTCCTACTACCGAGGGCGCTGGCGCTTGCAGCTCCAGATCGAGACGATCTGGCGGACGCGATCGAGCTGAGCCGACGCTGCTCTCGACGGACTGCTATTCTGCTGCCGATGGTCTCGTTGCCTGCCAGTTGTCGCGCTTTGGCTCGCATGGGCCCAATCTTCGCAGGGCTCGTCCTCACGCTCACAGCCTGCGGTGCTCGCTCGGGTTTTACGGATACCGGCGGCGGTGGTGGTGGCGGTGACGATGACATGCGCGAGGGCAGTTGCGCGATGCCCATCGATCTCACCTTCGAGCCTCAGATCGTGCGTGGTCGTTTGCTCGGCGGCGGATCTGCGGAGGCATGGTGCGGCGAAGATGGCAGCGATGCTGGTCGCGAAGACACCTACCTGCTGACGCCGCCCTACAGCACAGATGTCATCCTGACGATGCGGGATGGCACCGACTTTCCCGCGCTGCTCCGAGTCACCGCTGACGGCTGCATCGTCGAGGACGGCACGGTGCCCGAGACCTGCGTGATCCCGGAGATCGACGATCCTCGGCATTTTTGGGCGGAGGCGGGCCAGGACTATTACATCTCGATCGACTCGGCGGCGGGCGTCGACGGCCGCTACGAACTCGAGATCGCCTTTGGTTGGCCGCCCCTCGAGAGCTGCGACCTGCACTCGATGGCGATCACCCAACAGCCTGGCGGTCACTTCCTCTGGGAGAACACCTTGGCAAGCGGTCAAGGGCGGGTCGACGGCGCTTGCGGTGGGTCTGGTCGTGAAGACATGTTCCTTGTGACAGTAATGGAGCCGATCTTGATGACTGTGGTCGCCAGCTCTGACACGATCCAGCCGGTCATCAGCGTGCGATCGAGCTGCGCTGCGGCCTCAGAGCTCACCTGCTCTGTGGGCGAGAACCCAAACGCGATCGAGTATTATTTTCCCGATCCCGGTGAGTACTACCTCGTCATTGATCAGGAGGGCGTGTCGGGCGGCGACTACATCCTCGAGGTCTTCTTTAATTAGGAGCTGCTGTTGTTGAGGCCGTGGTTTTGGACGGCGCGTCCCGACGACTGGACGGGCAAAGCCGTCTGGCTGCTGATGTTTGTTGTGCTCGCCATCGGCTTGCTGATCGCGCTCCTCGTGCGTCTGCCGACGGCCTGGCTTGCGCTCAGTCTTGGCTACGAAGAGCCGCTGAGGCTGGTGCTTGTCCTGGTCGCGCTCTACCTGTGGCGGTGGCTTCGAGACTTCGCGATCGCGACTCTGCCGCGGGCTCCGGTGCTCGTTGCCGGCTATCTCTCATTTCGATCGGGCGGACAACGGCGACGTCTCCGAGCTCGCGATGTGATCGACATTGAGGTCGTGGCGATGCCGCCGGACGATCGCGAGGTCTTTGTCATCGAGCTGAAAAGCGGAGAGGTGCACACACTCTGTCCGGTGGCCTGGCGCGGTGCGGGTCGGCTCTACCGTCGTCTTCGCCGCTACGCCCGCGCCTAGTCGCCCGTGTGGTCGAAGGCCTGCGCATCTTCGCGTCGCTGACGGAAGTGGGCGAAGAGGGCGACCGCGCTGGCGAAGAGCAAGAGCAGCGCAGCGCCACCCAGGTGCCCGGGCAGGACGTGGGCGAGGCCGGTGGCAGGGCAGTGCCAAGTGACCATATTCAGGGATGCGAGGGCCACGCCTGCGGTGATCCAGTAGACGGCGGAGGGGCGTCTGCGCTGGACAAAGGCGCCGCTGATGTAGCCGATCGCCAGGATGATCAGGCCTGCGCCGAGCATGAACCACACGCAGCCGAGGCCGTGCTCACCTGTCAGGTGGTGGCTGAGATCGGCGATTGTGGATAGGCCCTGGCCGGCCGCGGCGGCGATCGTCGCGACGACGGCGAGCAGCGCCAGCGAGAAGCGAGTGCTTCGCTTGGGAAAGACCAGGCCAAGGCCGATCGCCGGGAAGACCAGGAAGCAGAGCAACCAGAGTAGGAGCTGGAGTGCGAGCTGCCAGGGCGGTTGAGCGAAGAGATCAGCGCGCACGCCGAGCACCGCGAGCGAGCCGCCGACAAAGAGCAACACCAAAAGCAGCGCCGGTAGGAAGTGGCGCCGCTTTGCGACCTGCTTGCGTTTGAGGTCGCCGACGATCAGCGCGTTGATATCGATACGGGGCTCACCAGTCATCGGGCCCACCAGAGGAGAAAGAGTATGGAAGGGGCGAGCCATTTGGCGAGCGCCTTGTAGGCCCGGTGCGCGCGGACACGGACTGCGCCCTCGCGGATGTCGAGTCGCTCAGCGATCTCGGCCATGCTCATGCCCCGGAGCTTGTGGAGTTCGACGACCTCGCGTTGACCTTGAGGTAGGCGAGCGATCGCAGCTTGGACTCGCTCGATGATCTCTCGCTCGCGTTCTCGATCGAGACCGAGCTCTTCGATCGTGGGCCGTTGATCCGCGAGTCTTGCCATCGGATCCAGATCATCGCCCTCGGCGGCGAATCGTTTCACCTCGCGCCGCTGTTTTCGGTAGTGCTTGCGCAGATGGTCCATCGCGGCGTTGCGGGCGATCGCGAAGTACCAAGCCTGGACCGCCGAATTCGGGTCGTTGTTACGCAGCGTGAAGCGATCGCGGGCGAGGTGGGCTTTGAGGAAGGTCACCTGAAGAATGTCGTCAACGGCTTCGCGATCACTGACGAGTCGATGCAAAAATCCACGGAGCCGGCCTGAGAGGGCGCTATAGACCTCTGCATAGGCGCCAGCATCGCCGTCGATGTAGCGCTCCATGGAGTCATAGAGCCCCTTCAACTTTGGGTTGGTCGCTCGTTTCACGTGAGTCCGCGGAGGTCGATTCTATCCGCAGCGGGCCCCTGTGACAGGACCTGATGACGAAGAATTGGCAGTTCGCGGCGGATTTGATCGAGGTACTCCCGTGAAAGACGGGCATACAGGACCGCCTGTCCGCGGGGGGCGTGCGCGATCACCGTGCCCCAGGGGTCGACGATCATGCTGTGGCCGAAACTGTGTCGCTGTTCGTTGTGCTGCCCGCAGAGGCCAGGGGCGAGCACATAGCACTGGGTGTCGAGGGCACGGGCCCGTACCAGGACCTGCCAGTGGTCGACTCCGGTCTCGAGAGTGAAGGCAGAGGGGGCTACGATGACCTCGGCTCCGGCCTCTACGAGGGCTCCGTAGAGGCTGGGGAAGCGCAGGTCGTAGCAGATCGAGAGTCCGATCGCGGCTGCCGGCGTCTGGAGGACGACGGGTCGTTGACCGGCAGCGGTCGTCGCTGATTCGCGGAGCACGACGCCGCTCGGGAGATCCGCGTCGAATCGGTGGATTTTTCGGTAGCGGGCGACGACTTGACCGCGGTGGACGGTCACCAAGCTGTTGTAAAGGAGTCCCGCGTCGGCCGCGCCGTCGCTTGCAGAGGGGCGCTCGGGCAGGCCTCCGAGCAGGATCCAAGCCCGGGGGGCGAGCCGAGAAAGGGCCAAGAAGGGGCCAAGAAGGGGGGAATTGGCAGCATTGTCGAGATCCACGGCGATCGTCGCCTTGGTCTCGGTAGAGGTGATCCCCCAGTAGTTCTCTGGGAGCACAATGATTTCAGCGCCGGCGTCCACGGCCTCGCGGCATCGGCTGACTGCAGCGGCGATGCAGCGGCCGATGTCGGGGCCCGCGCGGAGCTGGATGACCGCGGCCGAGATATCACGCATCGCCGTCATACTAGCCCGAATACCGCTCCGGAGCAGTTTTAGAGGGTTTTGCGATCACGGGGTCGCAGGGGCCGAGCGGCCCCCCGAGGTCGATGCGCTCGCCACCTGCGTGAGCCTGCTCCCGTCCCGACGATCGACGTCGTAGGTCTCGAGCGGGGTTGCTCGCCTTCGGACCCTGTGATAACTAGCTCGTCGCATTTTGCTTGTCGCAAGCGAGCGGGGCCCCCGACTCGCTTTTTTTGTCGAAACTGCCATGAGAGCCAGCTCCACGAGTCGCGTGCAGAAGATCGAAGTCGCCGTAGGCGAGGGCGCGTCGCGTCTGATCGAGGACGCTTTGTGCGAGACGCTCAACCTCCTGGGCTTCGACATTGTGCTCGCGGAATGGGCCGGTAGTCGCGGCGGTCATGGCCGCATCCTCCGGATCTACCTCGACCATCTGGACCCCGCGAACGACGAAGGCATCACGCTGGGCGCCTGCACGAAGATGAGCCGAGTGATTGGCGACGCTCTGGACGCCGCCGAAGCCGATCCCAAACGGCGCTCATTGGCAGCGCTCTTGGGTGCTCCGTACACCCTCGAGGTGTCGTCGCCGGGCATCGAGCGACCGCTGGTCAAGCGGAGCCATTTTGCCCGCTTTCTCGGTCGCCGTGCGGTGGTCAAGACCAACCGCGCTCTCCTCCCCGAGAGCAACCAACGAACGTTTACAGGCGTGCTCTTTGCCGCCGAAGAGGACCCCGATTATCCCGGAGACGACCATCAAGGGATCGTCGGCCTCCGTGATCCCGAGTCGGGTGCCGAGCAACGCCTGTCGCTCGCGGTCATCCGCCGGGCCAACCTTGTCTACGAGGGCTGCTAACCGTATGGACGACATCAACCTCAGCACCGTCTTGGAGCAGGTCTGCGCCGAGAAGAACATCTCCCACGATGTTCTGATCGAGACCGTCGAGCAGGCGGTCGCGACCGCGGCCAAGAAGGTCTTCGAGGACCGCGAACTCGAGGCCTCTTTCGACACCGAAACCGGCCACGTAAATCTCTTCCAGGTTCTGTACGTGGTCGAGCAGGTCCAAGCCAAGGGGCGTGAGATCGCCAAAGAGGCTGCCCAGCGAGCGGGCATCGTCGCTGAAATCGGCGACGAACTCCTCTTCCAGATTTTCTATCTGGAGGCCGACAAAAAGCGTGCCGAGCAGCAGGCGAAGGACTACGCCGAGATCGACGCGATCCAGCTTGGCCATCACAACTTCGGCCGGATCGCCGCTCAGACCGCCAAACAGGTGATCATCCAGCGGGTCCGCGAGGCCGAGCGAGAGAATCTCTTTGATCGCTACAAGGACAAAAAGGGCGAGCTGATGACCGGCACCGTCCGTCGCTTTGAGCGCGGCAGCATCATCGTCGAGGTCGACGATGGTCGGGCCGAGGCGATCCTGCCCCAGCGCGATCAGGTTCCGCGCGAGTCGTTGCGCCCTGGTGATCGCATCGTCGCCTACGTCAAGGACGTCGATAAGTCCGCCCGTGGCCCGCAGATCATCCTCTCTCGAGGCCATCGCGGCCTGGTGGAGAAGCTCTTCGAGCACGAAGTGCCGGAGATCTTCGAGGGCATCGTACGCATCGAGGCCTGCGCCCGTGAGCCGGGTTCGCGAGCGAAGATCGCGGTCTCTTCCCGTGATCGCGATGTCGATCCTGTCGGCGCCTGTGTCGGTATGCGGGGCAGTCGAGTTCAGGCAGTGGTGCAAGAGCTCCGCGGCGAGAAGATCGACATCGTGCCCTTTAACGAGGATCCGGCCCGCTTCGTCTGCAACGCGATCCAGCCGGCAACGGTCTCGCGGGTGCTGATCGACGCCGAGCGGCACACCATGGAGTTGGTTGTGCCGGACGACAAGCTCTCTCTGGCGATCGGCAAGCGCGGGCAAAATGTCCGTCTGGCCTCGCGCCTCACGGGTTGGCGCATCGACATCTACTCCGACTCCAAGCTCCGTGAAATGGAGCTGCGCAGTCTCGCCGAGATGGCGGCGATCCCAGGGGTCGGGGATTCGGTGGCATCGACGCTTTTTCAGATGGGCTGGAGAACGCTCCGTGATCTCGCGATCGCGGATGCGGACGAATTGGCCCGTGTACCCGAAATCGGAACCCCAGACCGTGCCGAGGCGATCATCGAGATTGCCAACGACGCGGCCAGTGGTCGCCTTCAACTAGACGTTCACTACCCAGAGCCCGAGGTGGAGCCCGAGGTAGACGAGCGCCAAGGAATGGAGGCGCGGAGCGAATGAACATTCCTATTCGTACCTGTGTCGGCTGTCGCGAGAGACAGTCGCAGGCGTCGCTACTTCGCGTCCGCCGACTCGGACATGGCGCATTAGTGCCTGCTGCTCGACGGGGCCACGCGGCCACTGGGCGCTCTGCTTACCTGTGTCCCGATCGTCGCTGTCTAGATCGGGCGATCAAGCGCGGCGGTTTACGTCGGGCTTTTGCTCGCGAGGGCCGCGTCAGCGTCAGTGCCCCCGAGTTTTGGACAGCACTCAAAGATTCTGTCCTCCGGCGGCGCGAAGAGATCGAACGCAGCAGCGTTCGAGGTTTCGACGGCCTGCCCGGTTATCGACAACTCCACATGATGGAGGCGGCGATGCTGGCCTCGAGGAGGGAGGCCTGATCCATGGCGAAGATCCGCGTCTATGAACTTGCCAAAGAGCTTGGCAAGGATACGAAAGAGATGGTCAAGATCATCCGAAGCTACGGCTTTGAGATCAAGGGCTACATGAGCACGTTGACTGAGCAAGAGGCTGCGCAAGTCTTGAAGCGGGTGCAGGGAGGTGCTTCGGCACCTGCTGCGGCCGAATCTGCTGCGCCCAAAAAACGCCCAGTTGCCGTTATTCGCCGTCGTGGCAACAGACCTAGGCCCGCTGTGCGGGAGGCTGAAATCCAGGCCCGCGAGGCCGAGCCGACTCGAGCTGAGCCGACGTCGCGACAGGAGCCGGTGCGCCGTCCTGTGGTCGTGCGTCGAGCTGAGCCCGCCCGGGAGGGGCGTGCGGCGTATGCTGGGACCGGTGCTGCTCCTGCAGCAGAGGTGAACGAAGAGGATCCGCGCACTGCACCTGCAGTTGGGACTCGAATCCAGCTGCCGCAGGGCACCCGGCGGCTTCCCGGAGGCATGGCTGAGCGCATGGCGCAGCGGCCCGTTCGGGTGCCACGGCGAGAGCCGGCACGCAGGCCAACGCCGCCCCCGCAGGTGGTCGAGCCTGAGCCCGAGGTCGCTCCGCCGGCCGAGGAGAGCCGTCGGGTTGTGCGCAACGATGCCGGAGTGATCGTTGGGGCTGCTTCACAGCGCTCCGAGCCAAAGATCGTCGGCTTCATCAAGCTCGCCGAGCGCCGTCGACCGCAGCAGGTGATCATCACCGATGCGAGCGAAGAGAGCCGGGGCGGACGCGCTAGCCAGCGCAAGCAGCGTGAGGAACGGGCGCAGGCCCAGGGGCGCCGTCGCAAGATGACGATGCGCGGCCGTGATCGCGGTCGTGCTTCGGGTCCACGGGTGACAACCCAGGAGATGAGCGAGGCCAAAAAGCGCATCCGCGTCGACGAGGCCATCCAGATCTCCGACCTCGCTCACCAGATGAGCATTAAGGCCAGCGCGGCCCTACGTGTCCTTTGGGGCATGGGCCTGCGCGGGCTCACGATCAACTCGTCGATCGACGCTGAGACTGCAGAAGTCGTCGCCGCCGAGTTTGGGTACACGGTCGAGAACGTCTCCTTTGTCGAGGATGTGTTCTTCCAAGAGGTCGACGAGGGAGACCTCGAGCCGCGGGCGCCCGTGGTCACCATCATGGGTCACGTCGACCACGGCAAGACCTCGCTGCTCGATCGCATTCGGGCCTCGAGTCTCGTGGACTCCGAGTCTGGGGGCATCACCCAGCACATCGGCGCGTACAAAGTCGAGACCCCCAAGGGAGACGTCGTCTTCCTCGATACACCCGGTCACGAGGCTTTCTCGGCGATGCGCTCACGCGGCGCCCAGATCACTGATGTTGTGGTCCTGGTCGTCGCCGCCGACGACGGAGTGATGCCGACGACTGTCGAGGCGATCAATCACGCTCAAGATTCGGACACGCCGATTCTGGTGGCGATCAACAAGATCGACAAACCGGGCGCGAACTCAGGTCGTGTCAAGCAAGCTCTGATGGAGTACCAACTGGTCGGCGAGGAATTCGGCGGCGAGACGATCATCTGCGAGGTCTCTGCGAAGACCGGTGAGGGCATCGACAAGCTCCTCGAGATGTTGGCGCTCCAGGCCGAGCTCCTGGATCTACGTGCGACCCACGATGGCCGTGCTCAGGGCACGGTGCTCGAGGCTCGTGTCGACAAGGGGCGCGGTCCAATCGCCACGATCCTGATCGACTCCGGCACCCTCTCCAAGGGGGACATGCTGGTGGCCAACGAGTTCAGCGGCAAGGTTCGGCTGATCTTCAACGACCGTGGCGGCAAGCTAAGTGAGGTTGGTCCGAGCACTCCGGTCGAGGTCGTCGGCCTCGATGGGGCACCGCGGGCGGGTGATCGCTTTGCGGTCGTCGAGAACGATAAAGCGGCGCGACAGCTCATCAGCCACCGTCGCGAGGTTCGTCGGCGTAAGGAGAGCGTGCGCACGGGTCCATCGATCCAGGATCTGATCGCTCGCAAGAAGACTCCGACGCTCAAGGTCGTGCTCCGGGCGGATGTCCAGGGTTCGGCGGAGGCGCTCAAGCAGGCCTTGATCGACCTCTCAACCGACAAGGTCGCGGTCGAAGTCATCTTCTCGGGGGTCGGCGCGATCACGCAGACCGATGTCAAGATGGCCTCCGCGGGCGACGCTGTGATCATCGGGTTCTCCACCAAGCCAGTGGGCAAGGCGGGGCCGATCGCCGATCAAGAGAACGTTCCGATCCTCGTCTACGATGTGATCTACGACGCTCTCGACAAGGTGCGCGAGCTCATGCTCGGTCAACTCGAGCCGGAGTACCGCGAGAGAGATCTCGGCGAGGCCGAGGTCCGTGCACTCTTCCCGATCCCCCGTCTGGGTGTGGTCGCAGGTTGCCGGGTCACTCGCGGCATCATCCGCCGCAGCGGTGGCATCCGTGTGGTGCGCAACGGTCGGGTCATTCACAAGGGCCCGATCCATTCGCTGCGGATCTTCAAGGATGACGTCAAAGAGGTCCGAGACGGCTTCGAGTGCGGCATCGTGGTCGACGGCTTTGGTGATGTTCAGCCAGACGATGTTCTCGTCTGCTTCGAAATCGAGACGATCGCGCCGACTCTGTGAGCACTCGCGTTCAACGGATCGAAGAGACCCTGCGTCGGGCGATCGCGGATACCCTCCTTTTTGGGCTCCGCGATCCCCGGCTGCAGACGACTCAGGTCAGCGTGACAGGTGTTCGTGTGACGGCTGATCTGCAACAGGCGAAGATCTTCGTCGACATCATTGATCCTGCGCAGAGCAAGTCTGTACTCGCGGCGCTTCGATCGGCGACGCCGGTGATCCGTTCGGAGGTCGCCAAAAAGGTCCATCTTCGGCGGGTGCCACGGCTCAGCTTCGAGAAGGACGTGGCGATCGAACGCGGCCTACGGATCGAGAGTGTGCTCGCCGAGATTCGGGATGCGGGGCCTGATGGTTCCGATGACGAGCCCGCGTAATCATGGGTTGGTTGAGGTAGCAGGGTGGGGCGGCGTCGCCGAGATACCGCGGGAGTGCACGGAGTGCTTCTGGTCGATAAGCCGGTGGGCCCGACCTCGCACGACCTGGTTGGCTTTATCCGGCGCCTCGTCGGTTCACGCCGCGTCGGTCATTGCGGCACGCTAGATCCTGCCGCGTCGGGGCTCTTGGTGATCGCCGTCGGTGTTGCGACGCGGGTTGTTTCGCTGCTCAGCTGCGCCGACAAGACTTACCGAGCCGACGTGATCCTCGGTCGACGGACGAGCACGGGGGATCGCGAAGGCGAGATTTTAGCCGAGGCCCATGTTGGCCCCGAGATCGGCGCTAAGGCTGTCGTTGCAGCGCAGGCCCTGGCCGGCGAGCATATGATCTCGCCGCCGGCCCACTCGGCGATCAAGGTCGATGGTGAGCGAGCCTACGCCCGCGTGCGTCGGGGCGAGGTCGTGGTGATGAAGCCGCGGTTGATGAACGTGCTCGCGGTCGAAAACGTCGAAATTCACGAGCATTCCCCCGGTACGCTTCGGGTCTCGCTGGATCTGTGCGTGAGCAAGGGCACCTATATTCGCTCGCTCGCGGAACTCTTGGGGGAGCGTCTGGGTGTGCCCGCTTATCTCGGCGGCCTTCGGCGTCTCGCCTGTGGCCGTCTCCGCGTCGACGACCCGCGAGCGTTGCACCCCGTCGCCATCCCGCAGCCCGCCGATGCTCGGTGGCGTTGGCGGCTCTGTCTGGACCCCGAGAGCGAAGGTCCTGAGCGTGCGCCCGCGTCGGCTCTGTCGCCGATCGATGAGATCCTCGAGCTGCCGACAGTCGAGTTTGATCGCGCCGCGCCCGACTTCGTGCGGCTGACCCAGGGACAGGCGCTGCCGGGGGCGATCATCGGAGATCTGCGGGAGGGTGAACTTGTGAGCCTGATCGCTCGAGATCCCGAAGGCGCCCTAGCGACCCTCGTACTCGGGCGCATCTCTGGGGATGACGACAATCGGATCGTCCGACCCGAGCGTGTCCTCCATCTCGACAAAGTGGCCCCAAGTGCTTGACAAGAGCGTGCAGGGCCACGATTCTCCCGCTCTCTAAAGACGGATAAGAACGCACACCACTAGCTGGGGGCAAAGTGCCCCCCGATTCGAGCCGATATGCCGCTTTCCATCGATCGCAAGGCCGAGATCATCGCCCAGTTCAAGACCCACGAGACCGACACCGCATCCCCCGAGGTGCAGGTCGCGTTGCTTACGCATCGGATCACGTACCTCACGGATCACTTCCGGAGCTTCGCCAAGGATCACCATTCCCGGCGAGGTCTCCTCAAGTTGGTCGGTCAGCGCCGCCGCCTCCTTGATTACCTCAAGGGACGCGACGTCGATCGCTATCGCAAGCTGATCGGCGCGCTGAACATCCGCAAGTAGGACGAAGGGCACCCCAAAGGGTGCCCTTTTTTTCGTCCAACACGGCTCGTAGGGGCGCACGCAATCACTTTGGCCGCGGGGCGGGACTGCGTATGTGCGCCCATTTGGGCCGTACCCTCTTCTTCTGCTCCGCGGCAGGAAACACGTATCCATGTCCATGAACGTTGTTGTTGAGAGCGTCAAAATCGGTGATGCCGAGATCACCATCGAGACCGGCAAGCTCGCCAAGCAAACCACGGCTGTGTTGATTAGCTGCGGCGGTACCCAGGTCCTGTTAACCGCGACCTCGAGCAAAGAGCAGAAGGACCTGCCCTTCCTCCCGCTCACGGTCGAGTACCGCGAGCCGGCCTCCGGTGCTGGCAAGATCCCCGGTGGCTATTTCAAGCGAGAGGGACGCCCGACCAATAAGGAGATCATCAGCGCTCGCTGCATCGATCGTCCGATCCGGCCGCTCTTCCCCAAGAACTACCGCTACGACACGCAGATCATCTCTAACGCGGTCTCCAACGACCGCGAGAACGAGCCGGACGTGCTCGCGATCACGGCTGCGTCGACGGCCCTGACCCTGTCGACGATCCCTTGGGAGGGGCCGCTCGCCGGTATCCGCGTCGGTCGTCTAAAGGGACGCTTCATCGCCTTCCCGACCTTCTCGCAGCAGCAAGAGTGCGACCTCGTCCTGGTCGTTGCGGTGAGCCGCGATGCGATTGTGATGGTCGAGGGCGGTGCGGATCAGGTCTCCGAAGACGACATGATCGACGCGTTGATGTTTGCCAAAGAGGCGGCGCAGCCCCTCATCGAGCTTCAAGATCGTCTGCGCAAGATGGTCGGCAAGCCCAAGAACGAGTTTGTGCCGCCCTCGACCGACGCCGCCCTCGAGGCTGCGGTCTTTGAGCACGCGAAGGACAGCTTTGTCGCGGCTCTCTCGATCCTGGGCAAGCACGAGCGTCACGCCGCGCTTAAGACGGCCGGTCGGGCGACCCGGGCGGCGCTCGCCGAGACCTACCCCGATCGCGACGACGAGCTCAAGGCTGCCGTCGGCCTGGTCGAGAAGAAGCTCGTGCGCACCAAGGTTATCGAGGAGAGGATTCGGATCGACGGTCGTAAGCCCGCCGACATCCGGCCGATTTACATCGAGGCCCACCCCTTGGACAGGCCGCACGGTTCGGCGCTGTTTCAGCGCGGCGAGACCCAGGCCCTGGTGACGACCACGCTCGGCACCGAGTCTGACGTGCAACGCCTAGACACCATTCGCGGCGACGTCTACGTCCGCTTCATGCTGCACTACAACTTCCCGCCCTACTGCACCGGCGAGGTCAAGCCTCTGCGCGGCCAGTCGCGACGGGAAATCGGCCACGGGACCCTCGCAGAGCGTGCTCTGAGCGCGGTCATGCCGAGTGCCGAGGACTTCCCGTACATGGTGCGCGTGGTCTCGGATACCCTCGAGTCCAACGGTTCGTCGTCGATGGCGGCGGTCTGCGGTGGCTGTCTCAGCTTGATGGACGCTGGCGTGCCGCTCTCGGCCCCCGTCGCCGGCATTGCCATGGGCCTGATGCAGGAGGGCGACAAGATCGCCGTGCTCTCGGACATCCTCGGCGACGAGGATCACCTGGGTGACATGGACTTCAAGGTCACCGGTACCGAGAAGGGCATCACCGCCCTGCAGATGGACATCAAGATCAAGGGCCTCACCCGCGAGATCCTCAAAGAGGCGCTCGACCAGGCTCGTGGCGGTCGTTTGCACATCCTCGGCAAGATGAACGAGGTGCTCGCGGCACCCCGCAAGGACATCTCCCAGTACGCGCCGCGGATCGTCAGCATGCAGATCAAGGTCGACAAGATCCGGGACATCATCGGCCCCGGAGGCAAGACCATCCGCGCGATCCAGCAGCAGACGGGCGTCGTCGTCAATGTCGACGACAGCGGTCGTGTCACCATCGCCTCCGAGAACCCGAGTTCGATCGCCATGGCGCAGCGCATGATCGAGGGCCTCACCGCCGAGGCTGAGGTCGGCGCCTGCTACCACGGTGTCGTCAAGCGCGTCGTCGACTTTGGCGCCTTCGTCGAGATCCTCCCGGGCACCGATGGGCTTGTGCACATTTCGGAGCTCGAGGAGGGCCGCGTGGATAATGTCCGCGACGTGCTCACGGAGGGCGACGAGGTCGTCGTCAAGGTGCTCAATGTCGATCAGAGCGGCAAGATCCGCCTGAGCCGGCGGGCGGCCTTTGGGGTCGATCCCTCCGAGGTCCAAAATATGCGGGCCTAGGTCGCATGGTGAAGTCGCCATCACCTCCGTTGAGAGTGCGCCGTCTCCATCCGGAGGCGGCGCTTCCACGTCGCATGAGCGAGCACTCTGCGGGTCTCGACCTCGCAGCCTGCCTTGCCGACGGCAAGATGCTCGTGATCGAGCCGGGCGCTCGGGTGTTGGTGCCTACTGGTTTGGCCTTGGCGATTCCTATAGGGTACGAGGGTCAAGTCCGCCCGCGCTCTGGATTGGCACTTCGCCATGGCATTACGGTTGCCAACAGCCCGGGCACCATCGATGCCGACTACCGCGGGGAGCTCAAGGTGATCCTAATCAACCTAGGTGTGGAGCCCTTTGAAATCCTACACGGCGAACGCATCGCTCAGCTTGTTTTGGCGCCTGTGGCCCTCCTCGAAGCTTTGGAGGTCGACGTACTGCCGGAGGCCGCGCGCGGCGACGGTGGTTTTGGCAGCACGGGGCGTTGATCTGACTCAAAGGCAATACGGAGACTAACGGTGGCGCATAATCCTGGTGATCAGATCTGCGACCGTTTCGAGCTCATTCGAGCGGAGTCTTCGGGCACTGGTTCGCCGCTCTTTGGCGCCGCCTGGGCTGCTCTCGATCAGGAGAGCGGCGAGGTCGCGCGTGTCGTACTCCTTGGGCCAGAGCTGGTGCCGACTGCGGAGGGGCGCGAAGCCCTGGCCAAGCAGCTATCGGGCCTCTGCGAGGGCGGTCAGGACGACGTTTTGGTCCCCCTGAGCTTTGCCGGGTGCGAGGGCGATCACGTCGTCGCTGCGTTTGAGGGGCTCTACGTCGGCATCTGTCTTGCCGATGTGATCGCCGATCTCGAGGTCCGCGATCGCATGGCGGAGCTCGGCCAGCTGATCGCCGATGTGGCACTCGGTCTGGCGATCCTCCACGGTCGGGGATTTTTTCACGGGTCCTTGGGGATCGATACGATCTTTGTGTGGGAACGGGGCAATGCGCTTTGGCAGCACGGCCTGGCCCAAGGGTGTGGCGGCCCCGAGCTAGCCGTGCGAATCGCCGAGTGCGGCCAAGTTGTCGCCCCTGAGCTTGCCGAGAGCGGCTGTGCAAGCGCAGCTGCGGATGTCTTTGCGTGGGCCGTCGTGATCGCGACCTACGTCAGTGCGTTGCCCCCAAAGGAAGCCCTCGAGGCCCTGCGAGCGGGATCGGTGTTGGCGAGCAGCGGCAAGTTGCTCGAGGTCCTGCAACGGGCAGTGGATCCCTCTCCAGAGCGGCGTTATGCCAACGGTGCGGCCCTCGTGCGGGCTCTGCAGGGGGCCGCTCTTATTGTTGTCAGTGGCGAAGAGGATGGAGTCGACGACGACTCTCTGACGGCGTTGGCAGAGGCGGGGGTCGATCCTGTGATCGTCGAGAGTCTCCCGGCCGAGGTTCTTGCTGCCAAACCAAAGGCCGCGAAACCAGGCGGGGCGAAGTCGGCAGCAGCGAAGCCGGAGCCGGCAGAGCCTACAAGCTCCAAGGCAGTGAAGCCGGAGTCGGCAAAGCCCGCAGGAGTGAAGCCGGAGCCAACAAGCTCCAAGCCGGTAGTTGCAAAGCCAACAACGAAGTCGGAGCCGACAAGTTCGAAGCCTGCAGTCGTCGCAAAGCCAGCAGGGGTGAAGCCGGAGCCAACAAGTTCCAAGCCGGTAGTCGCCGCAAAGCCAACAGGAGCGAAGTCGGAGTCGACAAGTTCGAAGCCTGCAGTCGTCGCAAAGCCAACAGGAGCGGGGCCGAAGAAGCCTGTTCGCCCCCCCGCGAAGGCGCAAGCCAAACCAACAACGAGCAAGCCGCCGGTTCGGCGCCCTCGGCCGCCGGCACCGGCGAAGGTCGTAAAACCCCCTGCGCTCAAGCTCAAGACGGGTTCTCAGTCCGCTCTCACGATGCCTTCGCGCACGCCGGGGGCAACGAGTGCCAGCGCATCGGGGCTGACCCTGCCGATAGCCGGGTCGAGCTCCAGCTCGGGTGTCTTAGCGAGCGTGCCATCGACACCAAGTGCCCCAGCGATCGTGCAGGCGAGCCCGCATGCGCCGGCACTCACGCAGACGCCTCTGCCGGCAGTTTCCGAGGACTCGTCGCCAGGCCTTGGAGACGCGGTTGCGGCGGCTCTTGGGGGCCTTTCGGGGCCGATCGACGAGCTGCCGCCGCCCTATCTGCCGCCGATCGGCGAGATGCACGAACCCTCGGGGGCCAGGCCCGCTGCGGTGGTGATCAAGGGCGGCAAGAGCCAAGAACCAGACGCTAGCAAGGGCAAGAAGGTGCATGTTTTGGAGCCGAGCGGGCGCTCGGCTGCCTCTGATAGCTCCCTTCAGACCTCGGCGCTGGTCAACATGGCTTTGGCTGGGGGCCAAGTCCCTAGCGGCGAAGCCAATCTCCAAGAAGCCAACCTGCAAGAGGATTCCTCTCGCCTCGCCGATGCCGTGGCGGCCGCGACCGCAACTGCACCGGAGGAGCCAGCTGTAGAAGATCCCGACGCATCCACAAGCGGTGGTCGCGATCGCAGGACGCACCCGCTCGGTTGGGCCACCGAGGACATCGAGAACCACGCGGTTGCTTCAGAGGGCAGCCAAAGTGCAGAGAGCCAGACCTCGGAGGTCGGCGAGGGCATTGCTCCGGGCGGATCGGGGGCGAGTCACGACAGTGCCGAGGCGCGGGCGATCGTCGCTGCGACGACGGTCGGCGAGCAACCCGGTCTCGAGGAGAAGCAGCAGCAGGACGATTCGCGCTCCCAGCTGATCTTTCTCGCCCTCGCCGCTGCAGTGCTTGTCGGCTACGTGCTCTGGGGCTCCCAGTAGGTCGGTGGATTCCGCTGGAGCCGAGCACGCGGCTCCACTAGCGTGCGAGCCATGCCCGTGACCGAGTCCAGGCTCCGCGACGCCCTTGCCCCCGGGCGCACCCTCGACACGCTGCCGCCAGAGTTTGACGAACTCGGCGAACGCTACAGCGGCAAGGTCCGCGAGAACTTCAGCTCTGGAGGGGAGCGCATCATCGTCGTCAGCGATCGAATCTCTGCCTTTGATGTGGTGCTCGGCACGATCCCTTTCAAGGGACAGATCCTGAACGGGCTTGCGCGGTACTGGTTTGAGGCAAGCGCAGACGTGGCGACAAACCACATGATCGCCACCCCCGATCCGCAGGCGATGCGGGCTCACGAGTGCACGCCGGTGCCCGTCGAATTCGTCGTTCGCGCCTACCTCACGGGGGTCTCCTCGACCAGCATCTGGCGGGCCTACGAGCGCGGGGATCGGGTCTTTTGCGGTCATGTGCTCGCCGAGAACATGGTCAAGCACCAGCGACTACCGGTGCCGATCGTGACGCCGTCGACGAAGGCGGCGAAGGGGGGGCACGATCGCAGCGTCAGCCGGAGCTGGCTCATAGGACAGGGCATCATCGAGGCCGATCATTTTGACGTGATCGCGAAACTCTCGCTCGCGCTCTTTGCTCGCGGTCAGGAACTCGCAGCGGAGCGCGGTCTCCTGCTCGTCGATACCAAGTACGAATTCGGGATCGACAGCGCAGGCGAGCTACGAGTGATCGATGAGATCCACACGCCCGACTCGTCGCGCTACTGGTACGCCGATACCTACGAAGAGGCGATGGCCGAAGGGAAGGATCCCCGGAGTCTCGACAAAGAGTTTGTCCGCCGTTGGTTGGTTGCCGAGGGCTTTCGCGGCGAGGGGACCCCGCCAACGTTGCCCGATTCGATCCGAATCGAGGCCGCGCGGCGCTATATCGAGACCTACGAGCGCCTGACGGGTACGCTTTTTGAGCCGAGCGCGTCGTCGCCGCTTCCCCGTCTGCGCGAGAACCTCGGCGTTCGCCCCGCGGGTGACGGGCGTCCCAAAGGGCGCTAGCCTTCTGTCCATGGGACCGATTCTCGCCTCAGCTGGCGCCTTTGCCATCGGCCTCTTCGTGATGGCCGTTCTGACCCCGAACATCGTCATCAAGGACACGTGGCGGGCTTTTCAGGTCGCGACGATCGCCGCTCTGGCATCGGCCTTCCTTGGCAAGCTCGTAGTCGCGCTCTTAAGCCTGGTGTTCTTGCCGATCCTGCTCGCGGGTCCCCTGGGTGTCTTCTTCTTGCACGCGCTGTTTAATGGGGCGCTGCTCTTTGGGGCCAGCCACTACTTCGACGATGGCATCCGTTTCGCGAGCCTGCGGACCTTGGCGTTGGTCGCGGCGGGTCTGACCCTTGTCCAGATGATCGTGCGCGCCGGGGCTTAGCCGCGGCTGTGTTCGATCGCACGCGCCCCGGTTGACGCTCCGTCGGCTCCGGCGGTGGCGACTGTTAGGCTCCCTCAATGTGCGGCGTGTTCGGCATCGCCAACCACCCTGAGGCCGCGAATCTGACCTATCTCGGTCTGCACGCGCTCCAGCACCGCGGCCAGGAGTCTGCGGGCGTCGTTACCAGCGATTGCGGGACGCTGCACGCGGTCCGCAAGATGGGCCTGGTCGCGGATGTCTTTAGCAAAGAGCTGCTCAGCTCGCTTCGCGGCACGGTGGCGATCGGCCATGTCCGTTACTCGACCGCGGGCGGCTCGTTGCCCAAAAATATCCAGCCCTTAACCGCCGAGTACCGCCATGGCGCGGTCGCTCTCGCTCACAACGGCAACCTCGTCAACGCCGAGCTCTTGCGCACTGAACTCGAGGCTCAGGGGGCGATTTTCTCCTCCAATTCGGACACCGAAGTCATCCTCCAGCTGATGGCGCGCTGCTCCGAACCGACCCTGGCTAGCCGTCTCGCCTGGGCCTTGGCGAAGGTTAAGGGCGCCTACAGCCTGGTGATGACCTCCGAAGACCGCCTGATCGCCGCTCGCGACCCGTACGGGTTTCGGCCACTGATCCTCGGTCGTTTGCGCAGCAGCCCGCGGGCGTACGTCATCGCCTCGGAGACCTGTGCTTTTGATCTGATCGAAGCGGTGCGAATCCGGGACATTGAGCCCGGTGAAATCCTGACGATCCATGGCGACGAGCTGGTCTCTGAGCAGCTTCCGGCGGAGCCCCGAAGAGCCTGTGTCTTCGAACATGTCTACTTCGCCAGGCCCGACTCTGTGCTCGACGGGCAAGGGGTTTACGAACTGCGCCTGCGCATGGGGGCGCGCTTGGCCGCCGAGGCACCGGTCGAGGCCGACGTTGTCGTTCCGGTGCCCGATTCGGGGGTCGTGGCTGCGCTCGGCTACTCCCGCGCCTCTGGCATCCCCCTCGAGATGGGCCTCATCCGCAACCACTACGTCGGTCGGACCTTCATCGAGCCCAAGGATTCGATCCGCAATTTCGGCGTCAAGCTCAAGCTCAACCCAGTGCCGGGGCTGCTCAAGGGCAAGCGGATCGTGGTCGTCGATGACTCGATCGTGCGGGGCACAACCTCGCGAAAAATCGTCCGTATGATCCGCGAGGCGGGCGCGGTCGAGGTCCATGTTCGGATCTCCTCGCCGCCGGTCATCAGCCCCTGCTACTACGGCATCGACACGCCGACGCGCGCAGAGCTGATCGCCAGCAGTCACAGTCCGGCCGAGGTCGCTCGTTACATCACCGCAGATTCGGCCGCTTACCTCTCGCTAGAGGGCCTCACCGAAGCCGTACGTGAGGTCCGCGGCCGCGGTTTCTGCAGCGCCTGTTTCACCGGCAACTATCCCATCCAATTCGATCCGCCGACCCACCGTCGGCAGCTCCGGCTTGTCGAGCTCTAGCCGGCTATGGCAAGGAACCATCCGATGACCGAGACCCCAGATTCCGACCTCGTCTTAGAGCACAGCAAGATCAGCGAGCTGCTCAGCCAGCTCTCCCTCCGTCTTGGTGAGTTGCGGAGGCATCTTTGACTACGAAGGCAAGCGCGAGAAGCTAGAAGAGCTCGACGATCAGATCGCCGATCCGAGTTTTTGGGACGACAGCGATCGCGCCCAGGCCGTGTTGCGCGTGCAGTCGGGTCTCAAAAAGATCGTCGATCAACTCGATGGCGCCCAGACCCGCCAAGAGGAAGCGGGACTGCTCTACGAGCTCGCGCGTGAGGAGGACGATCAGGACTCCATCCGCGATGTCTGGGAGAGTCTGCAGAGCCTCGACAAAATGGTCGCTGGTCTCGAGTTCCAGCGCATGCTCTCGGGCCAGCACGATCGTGCGAACGCACTGCTCTCGATCAACGCAGGCGCCGGTGGTGTCGACTCCCAGGACTGGGCCGAGATGCTTCTGCGCATGTACCAGCGTTGGGGTGAGCGGCAGGGTTTTAAGGTCGAGATGCTCGACTACCAAGAAGGCGATCAGGCGGGCATTCGCGGCGCGGCGCTGTCGATCTCGGGCGACTACGCCTACGGTTATCTGCGCTCCGAAATCGGCGTGCACAGGCTCGTACGGATCTCGCCCTTTGATGCTCAGGCCCGGCGACAGACCTCGTTCTCCAGCGTGATGGTGCTGCCGGATATCGCCGCCGAGGGTGACAGCGACATCGAGGTACCGGATTCGGATCTCAAGGTCGACAAGTACCGGGCCTCGGGCGCCGGCGGTCAGCACGTCAACAAAACCGAATCTGCGGTGCGCCTGACCCACCTACCCTCGGGTGTTGTCGTCGCCTGTCAGATGGAGCGATCGCAGCACAAGAACATGGCGATCGCGATGCGCATGCTCAAGGCCAGGCTCTGGGATCTCGAGGAGCAACGTCGGCTCGCCGAGCGTCATGCCTTAGAGGGCGAGAAGATGGCGAACGAGTGGGGTTCGCAGATCCGTTCGTACGTGATCCATCCCTACCAGCAGGTCACCGATCATCGTACGGACCTCAAGATCTCGCAGGTGCAAGCGGTGCTCGACGGCGACCTCGATCGTTTCATCGAGGCTTTCCTATTGATGGAGGGGGAAGTCACAAAATGAGCGAGAGCGCCGACCGTCTCGGGGTCCAGCGGCTCCACTGGATGATCGCCTGGCGTCACCTCCGGGTCGGTGATGCAGCGCCGGCCTTTGTTGTGCCGCTCTTGGGGCTCTCGGCCTACCTGATCATCGTCGGTTTGGGGCTCGCTTTGGTGGCCAGCTACGGGGGGGCAGAGGCCGCGCAGGCGGCGGGGGAGGTCGTTCCGCTGGTTCCCGAACTGACGGCAGGCGTGCCCCACTCGGTGCCGATCGAGTCCTACTACGCGCTCATCGGTGGCGGCACGCTCTTTGTCGGCGTAATGCTTTTGCTCGGGGCTGTGCTCTCGCGGATCTTCACGTTGCTCGCGACGGTGATCATCATTTCGGTGATGCTCGGCTGCATGGCGCTTGTCGTCGTGCTCAGTCTGATGACCGGCCTCGAGCACGAACTCCGCGACAAGATCCTCGGCCAGCTTTCCCACATCCAAATCGCCCGCGAGGACCATCGACCCTTCAGCGACTACGACGAGTTGGTCGAGGAGATCGCCGCGGTGCCCGGCATCGATGGTGTCAGCCCCTATCTCAAGGGCGAGGTAATGGTGCGCAACGGCCTCAACCGCCAGGGCGGCATCCTCACCGGTATTTTGCCCGAGCGCGAGGCGACGGTCTCCTACCTGCCGACGATCATCACCGAGGGCCGCTACGACTACCTAGACGAGCCCGAGCGCATTCCAGAGCCGTCGTTCTCCTTCGAGGTTGCGCGCGATGACAACATCACCAAGACGCGCAAGTCGAAGAAAAATAAGAAGACCAGCGATGCCGTGCAGCTCGGCAAGTTCGGTCTCCAGGGGGGCCTGCCCAAGCGTGTCGACGGATCGCTGCCGTCACTTTTTGAGGTACCTGCGGACACCGCGGTGGAGGACAGTGGTTGGGAGGATCCTGCGATCGAGATTCCCAAGTTGCGCGCCGATGGATCGCTGCCGCCGAGCGAGCCCTCCGACGACGTCGAGGAGCCGAGCGCCGACAGTCTTAAGGGCCATCTTTTACCTGTGGCCCCGCTTCTCGTGCCGCGCATGATCCAGAGCCACGGCAAGCTCGCTCGTCCCGGCCGCGACGCAGACGACGGCTGGGAGGACCCCGAAGAAGAAATCCCGAAGCTGCGGCGGGCCGGCCTGCTGCCCCCTGAGACAGATCCTCCGGAGGGCTTAGATGCTGCTGTGGGGGAGATCGAGGACCGAGCTGCTCCCCCCAGTAAATCGGCGGCGCCGCCCAGCCGTACCAGGCCCGAGAAGGCCGTGCTCGCGCCGGTTTTGATCGGCAGCGAGAAGGCCCGAGAGCTGATCGCTCACCTCGGCGACAGGGTCCAGCTGATCACACCGATCGGTCGCCAGACGCCAGTCGGCCGCATGCCTGGGCGCATGGACGTGCGCGTCGCCGGGGTCTTCCATGCAAACCACTACGAGTACGATCGCTGGCTTATCTACGCGCCCCTGGGCGTTGTGCAGTCGTTCCTCCGCACTGGTGATCGCATCACTGGCATCGAGATTCGCGTCGATGATCTCGACAGGATAGGGGAACGAAAGCGCAGTTTGCAGGAGCTGATCAAGCGTCTGGGTCGTGACGAGATCATCGTCCGCGATTGGCACGAACTCAACGCATCGCTCTTCTCGGCGATGGCCCTCGAAAAGATCGCCGTCTTCATCGCTCTACTCTGCGTGATCCTTGTGGCCTCGTTTGGCATCCTCGGCTCCAACTTGATGAGCGTGCTCGAGAAATCAAAAGAGATCGCGATCCTCAAGACGATGGGCACCTCCGATACGCTGATCCAGCGGATCTTCATCGCCGAGGGGCTCTGTCTCGGGATCGTGGGCTCGCTCATTGGTATCGGCACAGGCATCGCGCTCTGCATGGTGCTCGATCGATTTGGCCTGCCGCTCAGTGGCAATCTCGGTGACTTTGAGACCCTGCCGGTGGCGATCGATCCGCTCGAAGTATTGCTGGTCGGGGCTTCGGCTCTCGTCATTGTCTGGCTCTCGAGCCTCTACCCCGCGCGGGTCGCCTCGCGGATGCGACCGGTCCAGGCCCTGCGGAAGGCCGAGGCCTGAGCCATTCGCGCTTGCCTCTCGGAGATGGTGTGCCTTGCGTGAGTCTCTAGCGATCTGGGTGGCGTGGCGTCATCTGCGAGCACGGGAGAGTCGCGCGTGGACCCGCGTCGCGGCGCTCCTCTTCGCCTATCTCAGCGCCGTGGGCGTTGGTTTTATGGTTTGGGCACAGCTTCGCGGAGGCCTCGCAGAGGAGGTCGCGAGCGGGCCAATGGTGGATTTTTTCGTGCCGCCGATCGCCGACATCGCCGGCATGCTCGGCCTGGCCACGCTCGCCTGCGGGTTGCTGGGGCTGACCTTTGCGGTGCTCGCCTCGATCTTTAATCTGCTGAGCGCGATCATCATCCTTTCGGTGGCGCAGGGCTGTATGGCGCTCGTCGTTGTGCTCAGTCTGATGACCGGTCTCGAGATCGATCTGCAGGCGAAGATCATCAAGCAGTCGGCGGAGGTCCGAATCACGCATGTCCAGGACGAGCCCTTCGCCGACTACGGGGCGATCGCCGCGGCGGTCGGTGATCTTGAGGAGGTCGCCGCTGTCAGCCCCTACGCCCAGGGCGAGGTCATGCTCCGCAGTCGCTACAATCGGCAGGGGGGGCTTCTCGTCGGTGTAGACCCGGATGCGCACGCGCGGGTCTCAAACCTCGAAGAGCAGATCGACCAGGGCGCTTACCGCTTTCTGAGCGATCCAGGGGGGGGGCCGTGGGCGGAGCTGGATCGCCGGCAACGTGAGCGCGAAGAGGCGACCACGCGGGCGATCGAGGCCCAGCGACTGCGGTCGGTGGTGAACGGTGATGCTCTGCCGCAGGTTGACGAAGACATTGACGAGCAAGACGCTGGGCAACCGGACGACGGGGACGCTGGCGCCTGGGAGAATCCCGCCGAGGTCCTCTCGAACCCGACAGACGATCGCGGGGCGACCGGGACCGACGTGGCGGACGACGAAGACGAAGCCGACGACGAAGGTTGGGAAGATCCCGAGGTTGAGATCCCCAAACTTCGTGCTGCAGGCCAACTTTCACCAATCGAGCCGACCACCGGCAGCGAAGTCGAAGTCGAAGCCGAAGCCGAGAGCGAGAACCCCGCACCAATCCCCCAAGAAGAGCCTGTAGAGGCAGGTGTGCTGGTTCCACTGCTGATCGGCGCCGAGCTCTCAGAGGAGCTGAGCGTACCGCTGGGGGGTCGAATCCAGCTGATCACGCCGATCGGTCGAATGACACCAAGCGGGCAGGTTCCGAGCTTCCTCGCGGTTCGTGCAGTGGGGATCTTCTACTCCGGTATGTACGCCTACGATCGTCAAAACGTCTATGCGCCTCTGGATCGGGTCCAGGCGCTCTTACGCCTGGGCGAGCGTGTGCACGGCATCGAGGTCAAGCTGGTCGACAGCGATCGCCTGGATGCCGCGACAGTGGCGATTCGCGCTCGTTTGGACAACCTTGGTCGTCGGGATCTCCGGGTCGAGACCTGGCGGAGTCTCAACAAAAACCTGTTTTCAGCGATGTTCCTCGAGAAGATCGCGATGTTCATCGGGCTGCTCTTTGTGGTCCTGGTCGCGGCCTTTGGCATCCTCGCGACCAACCTCATGAGCGTGCTCGACAAGGCCCAGGAGATCGCGATCCTGAAGGCGATGGGGGCGAGCGACCGGCGGATTGCTCGAGTTTTTATGCTCGAGGGCATGGTGGTCGGTGTCGTCGGCTCGCTTGTCGGTATCGGCGCTGGCCTCCTCTTTTGCTCCCTCTTGGCACGCCAGGGGCTGCCGTTGCCCGCAGAAAATTTTTACACCCAGCGCTTACCAGTGGTGGTCTCACCCGCGGAGGTCCTGATCGTGGGGATTGCCGCGTTGGTGATCGTCTGGCTCTCCAGCGTGCACCCGGCCCGCACTGCGGCCCGTCTGAGGCCGATTGACGGTCTTCGATCGAGCGAGTGACCGGCGTTGACATGAAAAATCGCCCATCTTAGGGTAGCGCCCGCATTTCGGACCCCCCGATGACCGATGCCCTTCCCAAGCAGAACCCCACCAATTTCGTGCGGGTGGAGAACATGCACAAGGAGTTCACCCATGGGGCACGTGTGCTGCACGTGCTCCGCGACGTCACGATGACGCTCGAGCCGGGTGAGATGGTGACGATCATCGGTGCCTCGGGAGCGGGCAAGTCGACGCTCTTGCACTGCCTTGGCACCCTCGATCTGCCGACCCGCGGTCGCATCCTCTTTGGCGACACCGACATCACTCGCCTGTCGCCGCCTGATCTCGCCGCCTTCCGCAATCGCACGATCGGCTTTGTGTTCCAGTTCCACCACCTGCTCGCCGAATTCACAGCCCTAGAGAACGCGATGATGCCGGCGCTCATCGGTCGTTTGCCCCGTAAAGAGGCACGCGACCGGGCCTCCGAGATGTTGATCGCTGTGGGTCTCGAGCACCGCCTCTCGCATCGCCCCGGCGAGCTCTCCGGTGGCGAGCAGCAGCGAGTGGCGATCGCCCGAGCGTTGGTGATGGAGCCGAAGCTGTTGCTCGCAGATGAGCCCACCGGCAACCTCGATACCAAGACCAGCGACGAGGTCCACGATCTGATTTTTCGCCTCAACGAAGAGCGAGCGATGACCGTTCTCGTTGTCACTCACAATATGGATCTGGCGCGGATGGCCCCGCGGCGGATCCGCATGTCCGACGGACGTTTGGTGGATGACATCCGCAGCGATCCGACCGAGGCCCGCGCACGTCGGAGAACTGAGAGTTCGTGAGCCGACCCTCCGTACATCGCTGCCGTGGGTGCAGCACGTCCTGCCACGCCCAAGAGTGTGTGCTATCGCCCACCCCTGTGCGAACACGCCCACAGAGCTGCGTCTCGGGAGCGGGCTCGCTCTTCGCGAGGGTCGCCGCTCGTCTTTCGCTCTGTGCGCTCGTCGTCACCACTGGCCTAGGCACGGGTCTCATCAGCGCGCAGGCCAGGGCCGCGTACCTGCCGCAGGTCGCCAGCGATGCGATGTTTAAGGCGGCGGTGCTCGATGAGATCGATCCCGATCTTTACGGCCAGCCGATCGCCGAGATCCGCTTCGAGGGCAACCGCCGTGTCGAGTCAGAGGCGATGCTCTTGGAGATCGAATCCAAGGTCGACGAGCTGGTCAAGGCTGCGTCGCTGGCCACCGATCTCAAGCTGCTCTGGGGCCTCGGAAAATTCGACGATGTCGCCGTCTACGGGGAGATGAGCGCCTCTGGCGTGATTCTCACCTACCGGGTCAGCGAGCGCCCGACGATCCGCAAGATCATCCTCGAGGGCAACGACAAGGTCAAACTCGACGACATCAACGAGGTACTCGACCTCAGCAAAAATTCGATCCTCGATTTGGGCGAGGTCAAAGCCAACGTCGAGAAGGTCAAGGGCCTCTACGTCGAAGGTGGTTTTTTCCTCGCCGATGTCGACTACGCGATTCGCCCTGTGGAGGATGAGCCCGGCAAGGTCGACGTCTATCTGATCGTCAACGAGGCGAGCGAGGTCATCGTCCGCAGCGTGACCTTCGTCGGCAACAAGGCGCTGCCCGACAGCGAGCTGCGCACCAACATGAACACGCGGGTGGGGGGCTATCTCAGCCTCATCACCAAGCGGGCCGGCGGTGTTTTCAACCGCGAAGCCTTCTCGGCCGACTACCAGCTGCTGCGCTCGTATTACGCGGATCAGGGCTACCTCGACGCCAACTTTAAGGATCCAGAGCTCGCGCTCAGCCCCGACCGCCGCTTTGTGCACGTGACGATCCCGGTCGAAGAGGGTCCGCAGTACAAGATCGGCAAGATCCGGGCAAAGGAGGTGCTTCCCCGCGGGGAGGAGCCGCTCTTCACCGAAGAGGTGCTCGCTGAGTCGATCGCGCCGATCCTCGGGGAGGGCGACATTGCCTCGATGGGCAAGGTCAATACGATCGTCCAGGACATCGAGCGGCGCTACAAGGACTCGGGCTACGCCTACGTCAACGTGATCCCCGACGCCCGTCAGGATCGGGAGAAGCTGCTCCTTTACATGACCCTCGAGGTCGGCAAGGGGCCGCTGGTTTACATCGAGCGGATCAACATCTACGGCAACGAGAAGACCGCCGACAAGGTGATCCGCCGCGAGATGGTGGTGAGCGAAGGCTCGCTCTACTCCGAGACCGGCAAGGAACTCTCGGAGTTCAACGTGCTCCGCCTGGGCTTTTTCCAGGACGTGACGATCTCGACCTCAAAGGGCAGCGACGAGGATCAAATCATCCTCAACATTGAGCTCACCGAGCGGCTCACAGGCACCTTCCAAATCGGCGCCGGCTTCTCGACGATCGAGCAATTCGTGCTGCAGGCACAGGTCCAGTACGACAACTTCCTGGGTCGCGGCACCGCGGTGACCCTCGTCGGCCAGATGTCGAGCCTGCGCCGGCTCTTCAACCTCTCGTACTACACCCGCTACTTCCTCGAATCGCGCTGGAACTTCCAGTTCAACGTCTTCAATAGCCGCAACGTTTATCCAAGTTTTGCTCGCGACTCGACCGGGTTCCGCTTCTCGTGGGGCTACCCGCTGCCGCGTGTGCCCAACCTGATCTTCTTCGCGGGCTACTCGTTTGAGTACGTCAACGTCGACTTCAAGACCACCGCGTTTGGCAACTCGGGCGGCATCTTTGCCCAGGGCAGCCTCTACAACATCCCCCAGGGCGCGTTGATCTCGAACCTTTTCTCGAACGGCATCACCTCGTCGATCGAGACCCGTGTCCGTTACGACACGACGGACAACTACCTCTTCCCGACCCGAGGCATGCGGCACGAGCTTCGGGCTCAATTCGCGAACAAATACCTCGGCTCGCAAAACCTCTTTAATCGCTACAACGCGGCCTTCCGCTTCTACTTCCCCCTCATCAAGTCGAAGGCGGCCTTCCGCGCCTGGGCGGTGCTCAAGACCCAGCTACAGATCGGCTACATCCACAGCCTGCAGCCCAACGGTGTACCGATCTACGAGCGCTACTTCCCGGGCGGCATCTTTGGTGCCGGCATGATCCGCGGCTATCGACTGCGCAGCCTGGGTCCGCGGATCCTGGTCCAAGAGGGGACCGATCCGAGCGCTGCGCTGATCGCCTACGGGATCGGCGGCAACCTGTTGACCGCGCTCAACGTCGAGCTTGAGGTGATGATCGTGCCGCCTGCGAACATCAAAGCGGTGATCTTCTTCGATGCAGGCAATGCCTTTAATACAGAGGCGCTCTACTGCACGGAGCCGAACCCGGTCGAGCTGCCGAAGTCCGATCCCTGCTCGGGTTTCTCCTTTGGTGATCTGCGCTACTCGCTGGGCTTTGGCTTTCGCTGGCGCTCGCCGATTGGTCCCCTGCGCTTTGAGTGGGGCTTCCCGCTTGATCGCCAGGCGCCGACCGAGTACCTGCCGCGTGGCGAGGAACCTGTCGTCTTTGAGTTCAACGTCGGCAACTCGTTCTAATCTGAAAGCCGCTCACGCGAGTCCTGCGCCGTTGTGCCGAGGACTGTGCGCCTCTTCGGTGATGTCCGTCACGCGGCTCGGATAGGACAAACGCAGCTCTCTTGTGGGGTGGGTGAATCCTGCGGGCCCGGGCGCCGTCTTTGACCTCGCTTGCCGGCTAGATTACCGACAGCTAAGGTTCGCCCCGCTATGCACCGCATCGCCAAAGTCTTCCTCTGTGCCGCCCTGATGGCGGCGACGTACCCGCAAGGGGCCGCAGATGCGGCACCGATCCAGACGCTCGAAAAGATCGCCGTCGTCGAGGTGCAACGCTGCATCACCGAAACGGCAGAGGGCATCAGGGCCAAAAAGAGCCTCGAGAGCCGCTTTAAAAAGAACCAAGCCAAGCTCGATCGCAAGACGAGGGCACTCCAAAAGAAGGTTCAAGACCTGCAGGCCAAGGCCGCGATGCTCTCGCAGGGCGAGCTGCAAAAGCGCCAGGCCGAGCTCATCCAGAGTGAGCAGGAGTTGCAACAGCTCTACGCGGAGCTGCAAGAGGAGCTGCAGACCAAAGAGGCGTTGCTCACCGAGAAGATCTACAAAAAGGTCTCCAAGATCGTGAAAAAGATCGCCAAAGAAGAAGGTCTGCAGGTCGTGATCGTCCGCTCTGAGATGACCGTGCTCTACGCCAACCCCAAGCTTGATCTCACCAACCGTGTGATTGTCGCCTTCGACCGGGCCCACAAGTAGGCCAGCAAGGATTTCCGCGATGACTCTTAAAAATTACCGCTCCCCCCGTCGCCTCTCCCTCGCATTCGCAGCCGTCGCTGGCCTGCTGCTCTCTGGCGTCAGCGCAGCTCCCACCGCGACGTCTGCTCAGGCCGCGATCAAGAAGGTTCGCGGCATCGCCGTTGTCGACATGCAGCGGGTCTTGATGGAGACCAAGCAGGGCAAGTCAGCGCAGAGCAAGCTCGAGCGCAGCTCCAAGGCCAAGCAGAAGAAGCTCGACAAGAAGCGCCGCAAGCTAGAGGCCGATCAGGCCAAGCTCAAGAACCTCAGCGGCGAGAAACTGATGATCGCCCAAGAGAAGCTCCAGCAGGAGTTCATGGAGATGCAAAATATCTACATGACCATGCAGCAGGAGCTGGCCGAGCAAGAGGGCAAGATCCTCGAGGACATGTACAAGAAGAGCCAGAAGTTGGTCGACAAAATGGCTCAGGAGCTTCAGGTCGATCTGGTGCTGGTCCGTGATGCGTCGACGGTGCTCTACACCGACGAGGCGCTCGACATCACCTCCAAGGTGATCTCGCGCTACGACGCGAAGTACAAGTAGTAGGACGCCGGCTGTGGGCCGGCGTCGTAGCGTAGAGCCGGCCGATGGACTATCCTCGGCCGGCTTTTGCTATGTCGCTAGACGCCCTCCAAATCCAAAAAATCCTGCCTCACCGCTACCCGTTTCTCTTCATCGATAGGGTCGTTGAGGTGGAGCCAGGGGAGCGGATCGTCGCCGAAAAGCTGGTCTCGCAGAACGAGCCGATCCTACAGGGGCACTTTCCTGGTTTTCCGATTTTTCCTGGGGTTGTGCAGGTTGAGGCGATGGCTCAGGCCTCTGCATTGCTCGCGAACCTCAGCGGCGCCTTCAATTCGGAGACGCACAACTGCCTCTTCATCGGCATTCAGGAGGCGAAGTTTCGCTCACCAGTGGTGCCCGGCGAGGTGCTCACGATCGAGGTGAAGGCGCTTCGGCTAGGTCGGATTGGCAGGTTTGAGGGGCTGTGTCGCGTGGGTGATGTGGTGAAGAGTTCGGCAAAATTCACCGCAGTCATGCAACCGAAAGATTCTGGAGGCGATGCGTCCTGAGCGAGCGATCCCCTGGGCGGTCCTGCTTGCTCTTGTCACGGTCGCCTGCGCCTCAAAGCGACATCGCGCGCTTGGGGATGCGAGTGCAAATCTCGCGCGGGAGGTGCGGCGAGCAGATCGTGAGGGCGTAGGCGAGTACATCGCTCCGTCGATCCGAGGTCGTGTCGATATGGATCGCCTTGTCGGTGAATCCGAGCGCGGCGCCTGGGCGAAGGCGCTCGCGAAGCCGCTGGAGGTTCGCCTGGAGGCGACGCTCTTCATCGGGCCGGATCGACCGGTCGAGATCACCCGCGGCGAAGAGGGCTGGGTCTTTGCAGAGGATCCATTTGTTCGTTGGGATCAGTCGTCGCCGAGGGCGGCGCTGCGGACATTGGTGCGCGCGAGTGATGAGATGCGGTGGGACGTGCTTCTGGAGCTTGCTCCGCTGCGCTATCGGATGGGGCTCGCGGCCCAGGATTTGCGAATTGCCTGGACCGAAGGCGAGCACGCAGAGGCACTAAAAGCGGCCCGTGACCGCCTCCGAGGGCACCTAGCGGATCCGATCCGTACAGACAGTCATGAGGCTGCACTCGACCTAGGCGGGGGCGAGGTCGTACGTCTTGAGCGCGAGGGCTCGCGCTGGGTGATCGTCGACTTCTAGGCCGGTGCGGGCCTGCGCGTGCTCTCGAAAGGCGCGATCGTAGCGCTTGCCAGATGCGTCAGGAGGGCTACGCTGAAGGAGTCGTGTTGAACCAATGCAAAGCCGTCGCTTCCATGACCTGGACGTCTGGAGCGACTCATTCAGCAGAGGCTGGGCGTTTGCATACACGCCTTCCAGCTTTGGGGCAAGAGGATTTTTTCAATACGTCGACCCCGCGTTGTGAGCTTCGCAACGCATTTTCCTCAAATGGCAATAGAAAGACAGCAGGGTAGGTGTTCCGTGCGACGAACCCAGTCCGATAAGCACCCTCAAATCAGCCGGCAGCCGACAGCTCCGCGGCCTGTGCTGGAGCTCCCGCTCGTAGCGCCGCGTGCAGAAGAGGAGATCGGGCCACGCCAGGAGAGGCCAAAGGTCGAGCGCGGCGTCGCCGTCGTCGATTTCTACATCTGATTATTAGCTCGCTCCACAGCATCAAGGGGCAACACGGGGGACGGCCGGATGGGGCCGTCCCCCATTTTTTGGTCGGCATTCGGTGCGCGATGTGTGCTCTGCCCACGCCGAAGGTGCTGACGACTCGGGCCCCTCCTGGTAGCGTTGGCTCGTGGCACAGGACATCGAGACGACCATCGATTCGACCGTCGTACAGGATAGTGACGACCTCCTGCGACATGCGGGGTTCCGTCTCTTGGTGCTCTCCGGGGAGCTTCGGGGGCGAGAATTCGATGTGACGCAGGATGTGATCCGCTTGGGCAAATCGCGGCAGTGCAACGTCGTGTTGACCGACGAATCTGTCAGTCGTGTGCACGCCGAGGTGCGCCACGAGGGCGACGCCTACCGCGTGCTCGATCAGGGATCGACAAACGGCACCTTTATTGGCGGGGCCCGGATCACCGACGGGTTTCTTCGACCCGGCGATGTCTTGGCCCTAGGTCGGGTTCAGCTTCGATTCATGCCGAGGGACTCGCGGGTCGAGCTCTTGCCGAGCACCTCCGAAAATTTCGGTCCAGTACGCGGCAAGAGCTTGGCGATGCGAAAGGTCTTTGGGGTGCTCGAGCGTGTCGCTGGGGCCGATGTCACCATCCTCTTGGAGGGCGAGACCGGGACCGGCAAGGATCTGCTCGCGCGGGCGATCCATGTGGCTTCGCCGCGCAGTGAGCACCCCTTTGTGGTTGTCGACTGCGGTGCGTCGACGCCGAGCCAGCTCGAGGCCGAACTCTTTGGCGTCGATCCCGGGCCTTTTTCGGGGCAATCGCCGCGTCTTGGCGCGTTTGAACAGGCGAACGGCGGAACGGTCTTTCTCGACGATGTCGCCGAGGTGCCGCTCGATCTCCAACCTAAGATCCTCCGCGCTCTCGAGAACCGACGGATTCGGCGGGTCGGTGGCGGTGACGAGATCGAGGTCGATGTACGGGTTGTCGCGGCGACTCAGAGGGGTCTGCAAGCGCAGGTTGATGCCGGGGAGTTCCGTGACGATCTCTTTTTTATGTTGTCGGTGGTCGCCTGCACGGTGCCGCCGCTCCGGGAGCGTCGCGAGGACATTCCGATGCTCATCGAGGCCTTCTCCCGTCGTCTTCCGCCGGGAATGTGGCGAGCGCCGGATCCCGAAGCGATGGCTCGTTTGGTCGGCTACGACTGGTCGGGCAATGTTCGGGAGCTCCGCAATGTCGTCGAGCGCAGCGCCTACCTCTCTCCCAATGGCGTAATCGACCTCATCACGCCGGGGGCCCGCGCAGCCAACCAGGAGGCGCCGGTCGCCTTCGATCCGACACTGACCTTTCGTGAGCAAAAGGAGCGAGCCATCGAGCTCTTCGAGGAGGCCTACCTGGCGTGGCTCCTGCAGCGTGCGGAGGGCAACATCTCTCGGGCTGCTCGAGAGGCCGATATGGATCGCAAATACCTCCATAAGCTCCTGCGGCGCTACGGGATCGACGCGAAGCAGTACTCCCCGCATGCCAACCGAGGGAATGCGAGCTGACTCTCGCCCTTGCGCCTGGCTCATAAAAGGCGGTCTTGGGCGTGTCCGCGCGCCTCTCTGAAGAGTACAATCCGGTGATGGGAGTCGATCGCGGGGTCCGTGTGTGGCGTCATGCGCACGGTGTCCTGGATCTTAATACGCCGAGGGTGATGGCGATCGTCAACCTCACACCAGACTCCTTCTTCGACGGCGGTCACTTGATGCCTGAGGAGAGCGATGCTCCAAACCTCTCGGTCGCGACCAAGCGAGCCCATGGGCTCCGCGAGCGTGGGGCAGACATCCTCGATCTCGGCGGCGAGTCGACTCGGCCTGGGGCGGCGGCAGTGAGTTCAGAGGTCGAGCTTCGGCGGGTATTGCCGGTGCTCATGCGGTTGGTTGCGAGCGAACGGGCCGGTCCGATCAGCGTCGATACTCGGCGCGCTGCAGTGGCTCGCCGGGTGGTCGATGCCGGGGCTGCGATCATCAATGACATCAGCGGACTCGCGGATCCTGAGATGGCCACGGTGGTCGCTGAGAGCGGGGCAGGGCTGGTGATCTCGCATCTTCGCGGTGACCCGGCGACGATGCAGCACAAGATCGATTTTTGTGACCTCTTCGCCGAGATCACAGACGAACTCGGTGAGATGGTCGCAGCTGCTCTGCGGGCTGGTGTGTGTCGCTCTCAGATCGTCGTGGATCCGGGCATTGGCTTCGGCAAGGATGCAGAGCAGAGCGCGGCTCTGGTTGTCGGCGCTGCCGATATCGAAGCGGCGACCGGCTGTCCGGTGCTCATCGGTGCGAGCCGAAAGTCCTTCCTCGGAGCCCTGACTGGACTGCCGCTCGAAGAGCGTCGGGAGGCGAGTGTGGTCGCTGCAGTCGCCTCGATCCAAGCCGGAGCGGCGCTTGTTCGGGTCCATGATGTCGGCCCGACGGTCGACGCGTTGCGTTTGCTGGCCTCGTTGGATGCCGCCTACGCAAGGGCGCGGGAGGTCTCCGCGTGATGACTCCCGGTGATTTTCTCGCGGCGTTCACCTGGAGGGACGCGCTCGACTTTGGGCTGCTCTACGTCGCTTTTTATGCGACCTTGCGGATCCTTCGAGGGACTCGAGCGGTACCCGTGCTGCTCGCGGTCGCCTTCTTTGCGGCGATCGCAGCGGCCGCACGCGCGCTCGACTTGGTCGCGGTTGCGGGCCTGCTCAAGTATGTCCTCGAGTACATCATCATCATCCTGATCGTCGTCTTCCATCAGGAGATCCGACGGGTTCTCTTGCGCTTCGGCCAGAGGTTGTTGCCGCAGGGAAGGCGACAGCAGACGCGCTCCGTCGTCTCCGAACTGGTCGTCGCGATGGAGCGACTGCAGCGGGCTCGGATCGGTGCTCTGATCATCCTCGAGGGAGAGATCAACGTGCTCGACATTGCCAGCAACCGCGGCCGCGAGATTGATGCTTCGCTCTGCGCAGACACAATTGTCGCGCTGATGATCCCGCACCCGACAAACCTCGCCCACGACGGGGCCGTGCTCATCCGCGACCTCAAGATCGAGCGAGCCGGTGTGATCTGTCCCTTGAGTCCGCGTGACGATCTCGATCCGCGTTTTGGTACTCGGCATCGCGGTGCGATCGGGGCGAGCGAAGAGACCGACGCGCTTGTGCTGGTGGTCAGCGAGGAGCGCGGTGAGATCCGGGTGGTCTCTCGCGGCGAAATCTCGCCCTCCTTGACCAAGGGCGAACTCGAAGTATTGCTCGGCGAGTGGCTCGAGCAGCCCGCTCACGACGAGGGAGACGAGGGCGCGGAGTCTGTCGTCGGCCGATCGCGGGTTGATCTCTCGACTGCGGCGATCGAGCGCGGTGAAGAGAGCGGCACAGAGCTCAGCCGGCCACGCAAGGAGGGCGTCCCATGATGAGCCGCTTCGCTCCTCTGCGCTGGGTCAGTGGCCTGGCAGTCGATCATTGGGGTACCAAGGGCACAGCCTTGGTGCTGGCGGTGGTCTTCTTTATCGGCACCCGCGACGATGTCACTCGCGAGTTCACGATCCCTCTGCGGGTGATCGAGGACCGCGATCGCATCCTCCTCTCCAACCTGCCCGAGACGGTGACGGTTGAGCTACACGGATCGTGGGCGCGGATCAGCCGTCTCAGCTCAAAGGATCTCGGAGAGGCCACCCTTGATCTCGAAAATGCCGAACCGGGGCCTTTAGAGGTCGATCCGGCAACGATCGTCATGCCCGAAGGGGTGCTCTTTCGCAGCGTTGTCTACGACCGAGTTGATCTCCGATTCGATGCCGTCGATGCCCGCTCCGTGCCGATCAAGCCGGTGGTGCATGTCGAGGTGCACGCGGACTACGAGTACGTGAGTACGGTCGTCGAGCCGCCGACGGTCCGCCTCCGCGGTGGCAAACGGGAACTTCGGGGCATCGCCTCGGTGCCGACCGAGTCGATCGAGCGTACCGGAGTGACGGGCACTTTCCAGGTGCAGACCGGCTTGCTCTTGCCCCGTGATGTCTCCTTTGCCGATGTACCCGGCGAGGAGGTACCCGAGGTGACGGTGCGGGTGGTCGTGCGTCCAAAGGTTGGAGAGAGGCGGATCGAGACGCCTCTGCCGATCGATACTAAGAGCCTGGGCGGGATTCCGGCGAGCTATCCGGTGACGATCCGCGGACCCGTGCCCGACCTGCGGATCATCGATCGGATCCCCGAGCGCGACGTCTTGGCTGCGGAGGTTCGCATGGGTCACGACGCCGAGATCGAATCCCCGGCGTCGGTGATCTTCGTCGATTTTCTGCTGACCGACGCGCTCCCGCCGGAGAGCCGTGCTCGCCTCAGCCTCGAGCCCAAGAGCAAGCGCTTCGTCGTCCGGCCGATCCCGCAGTAGTGGACTCTGGGGTTGGCCGCAGGGGCGTTGGCGCGGTAAAAAGCCCTGATATGGCCGCTGATCGCCACCTCTTTGGGACCGACGGAATACGCGGGCCCGCGAACATTCACCCGATGACGCCCGAGGTTGCGCTTCGTCTAGGCATGGCCGTCGCTGCGCATTTTGGTAGGCACGGTCGGGTCGTCATCGGCAAAGACACGCGCCTGAGCGGCTACATGTTTGAGACCGCCTTGGCCGCAGGCGTTTGTGCGATGGGGGCCGAGGTGATGCTGGTCGGTCCGCTGCCGACTCCAGGTATCGCCTACATTACGCAGTCGATGCGGGCCGACGCGGGGGTCGTGATCTCGGCGAGCCACAACGCCTTCGAGGACAACGGCATCAAGCTCTTCGCGGGCGATGGTTTTAAACTGCCCGACGCCGTCGAGGCCGAGCTCGAGCGCCAAATGGTGCCGGGCGTGCTTGATTCACGGGTGGCTCATGGCGCTGAAATCGGCAAGGCGGTGCGCATCGATGACGCGACCGGTCGCTACATCACCCACCTCAAAGAGACCTTCCCCTCTGAGCTTCGCCTGGAGGGGCTGAAGATCGTCGTCGATTGTGCCCACGGGGCCGCCTATCGGGTCGCACCGGCGGTTCTCGGTGAGTTGGGCGCGGAGGTCATCTCGATCGGGGTCGCGCCAAACGGTACTAATATCAATGCCGGTCTCGGGGCGATGCACCCTGAGACGATGCGCAAGGCGGTGCTCGAACACGGTGCTGATGTCGGCATTGCCCTCGACGGCGATGCCGACCGAGTTGTCTTTTGTGATCAGCGGGGAGCGCTCATCGACGGCGATGCGATCCTGGCGATCTGCGCCCGGGACCTCGCCGCACGTGGGGCCCTGCGAGGCGACGCGGTTGTCGCGACGATCATGTCCAACATGGGGCTAGAGCGCTGTCTGGCGAGCGATGGCATCTCCGTGATTCGTACGCCGGTCGGCGATCGCTACGTCGTCGAGGCGATGGTTCGTGGCGGTTACAGCCTCGGGGGCGAGCAGTCCGGGCACATCCTCTTCCTCGATCACGGGACCACAGGTGACGGTGTACTCGCGACGTTGCAGGTTCTCATGGTGATGCTGCGCAGCGGTCGGAGCCTCGGGGAGCTGGCCGCTTTGATGGTCCGCTTTCCCCAGGTTGCACGGGCGATCCCGGTGGCGAAAAAAATTCCTTTGGCGGAGCTGCCCCAGCTCGGAGCGTTGATCCGCGGCATCGAGGCAGAACTCGGTGAGGAGGGCAGAGTGGTGATCCGCTACTCGGGCACCGAGTCCAAGCTCCGGGTGATGCTCGAAGGGCCCGAGGCAAACAAACTCGAGGAGTACGCCAGCCAAATCGACGAGGTCGCGAGCGCCGAGCTGGGTCCGCCTCCTGCGGTCTAAAACAGGGCTGCTAAGGTGCTCAAAATGCCAACCGCCTCCGAGCCCGGGCGCCTTCAGAGCGCTGACGCGAGCGCCCGCGCCGATCGATATACGATCGATGTTGTAGGGATCCCGTCGATCCTGCTGATGGAGCGTGCCGCCTTAGCCGTCGCCCATGAGATCGTCGAGCGCTTCGTTGAGATCCGTGATGTCGTCGTGCTCTGCGGTCCCGGTAACAACGGCGGTGATGGGCTGGCCCTTGCACGCGTGCTCCACGGTTGGGGGCTAGGCGTGCGTGTGCATCTCTGTTCGGCGCGGCATAACGATGTCGTCTCCGAGCAGATTTGCCTGGCGAAGGCGGTGGGCGTAAAAATTCTAGAGGACCACCCAGAGGGCCTTCTGGGGCCTTCTACGTTAGTTGTCGACGCGCTGCTGGGGACCGGTACGAAGGGGGCTCCGCGAGCAGGGATCGAGTCAGCTCTCCGTTGGTTGATCGCGGCAAAGGGTCCTCGCGTCGCGATCGATGTGCCGACGGGCGTGCATCCTGATAGCGGTGCGATCCCAGGAATCGCTGCTTGTGTCGACCTGACTGTGACCATGCAGCGCTCAAAGCCAGGGCTCCACATCACTCCGGGGCGTGAGTACTCGGGGGTCGTTGTGATCGCGGATATTGGCCTGTCTGAAGAGCCATGTGATGGTGATGCCGCGGAGGTCGAAGACGTAAGTTTGGTCTCCCCCTGGGCCGTCGCGCGGATTCTAAAGGACACTGGATCGCAGGCCCGTCACAAGGGCGAGCGTGGGCACGTCGGTGTGCTCGCAGGTTCGCCTGGCACGACAGGAGCTGCGATCCTGGCGGCGACGGCCGCTCTGCGGTGTGGTGCGGGCCTAGTGACGGTCTCCGAACTCGAAGTTGGACTCGGTGTGTCGATGATAAGTGCCCGGCCGGAGCTGATGGTCGAGCCGCTCTCGGTGGGCGCGTGGGGCTCCCTTCCATTGCCGCGAGCGGAGGTTTTGATCGTCGGGCCAGGTCTGACACGTGCATGCGATCGTCGCGATCTGGCGACGCTCTGGCGCGAGGATCCGCGGCCGGCGATCTGGGATGCATCGGCCCTGGATGAGCTGCCGTCTGGCAAATACCCGCTGGCGGGGCCGCGGATCATCACTCCGCACCCCGGCGAGGCGCGGCGGTTGTTGGGCCGCCTGGGCGATGCTGATGAGCGCAGCTTGGATCTACGGGCGGAGCGGCGCTTGGCCGCCCGTGCGCTCGCGCGTTTAACCGGAGCCGTCGTTGTGCTCAAGGGTGCAGGCACCTTGATCGATGATGGAGTTCGCCTCGCGATCGCTATCAGCGGCGGGGCAGGCCTCGCGACCGCGGGCAGTGGTGATTGCCTGACGGGTTTTATTGCGGCTCTCGTCGCTGGTGGTCTTGCACCCTTCAAGGCCGCCTGTGTGGGGGTGCATCTGCACGGTATTGCCGGTGAACTCGCGGTCGCCGAGCACCCGGGCGCGCTTGCCCTCGATATCGCCGAACTTGCAGGGGCTGCCAGAGTTGCTCCGCCGGCCCATGTGCGGTGGCCCCAGGTCCGTCGCGCGTGATTTGCGAGCCCATCGATGAGTGCCGACCCAAGACCCCCCTTGTGCGCACACAGAAGGCCTGAGTCCGGTCTCCACTCCGCTTTTTGGGGGCGGTGGGAACCGGGGGCAGAGCGAGCTGTCAGTCCGGGCATGAACGGCGAACTAGGGCGAGGGCACGCAGTCTGTGACGAGTGGAGCAAAGTGTGGCAACGTTGGCCGGTGTTCGGCAACGAGAGCGCTATGCGCAGAAGTGCGCGATCCCTCACCCGGGGTGTCTTTGGGCTTACGTGCGTATTTGCTGCGATCGCATGCGGTGATCCCAACGCCCAGAGCCCCGTCAAGCCCGTGAAGATCGACGTCGCCGAGTCTCCGCCAGAGAAGAACGACGACGCCTACATCAAGCGGTACAAGCTGGCCAAGCAGCGGATCGCCGATCTTGATCGCAACAATCCCATGGCGATTAAGGGCGCGGTTAATCAGCTCGCCGCGGACCTCCGCCAGATCGCCGAAAAAGCCTCTGATGTGCATCTACGGGCCAATGCAAGCCTCTTGGTTGGTTCGCTCTACGATCTCGCGAAGGACTCCCGCTCGGCGATCGCATTTTATCGCCAGGCCCACGGGCTGCTGCCCCAGGAGATCGAGCCGGTTCGGATCTTGGCGCTCGCGCTCGGTTCAGATGGTCAGTACACCGAGGCTGCAAAGCTGCAAGAGAGAGTCGTCGAGGACGACATGGATGACCTCGCGGCCTGGCTCTTGCTCGGCGAGCTTCACCTCAAGGCGGGCTCCACCGAGGAGGCCAAGAAGGCCTACATTCGCTACGAGATCCGCCGCAAGGGCCTGCTCGACGGCCTGACCCTGCAAAAGGACGGGGTCTTTGTGACCTCCGCCGATGATCGTCGGATCTGCGCCGGCGCGTTGACACCGGCCGTCGACAACGGCACCGCGATCGCGCTGCTCTACGCCTTAAAGTTTGAGCCCGAGGCGAGAGTGCGGGCTGCGCTCCTCGAAACCATGGGTCACCAGCGCCTTGCCGGTTACAAAAAGGCGATCGAGGAGCGGCTCGAAGGCGAGGCCGATCCGGCGGTTGTCGAGGTCGGTCATTGGGCCCTCAATGAGATTGCGCGTGATCCACTGGACACCCGCCCGGGCCCACCGCCAGAGCTACTCGATCCCGCGGAGCCCGCGAAGGACGAGACTCCGGCCGGGAAGGGCGACGACCCGCCCCCCGATCCTGCACCCAGCCCGTCATGACACCGCGTCCGCCCGCATCGCTAGAGATCGCGGCTCTCTCGCATCGCTACCGCGGTGCGTCGGGCTACGCGCTCGATGATGTCTCGTTTTCGGTGCGGCCGGGCGAGCGCTTGGGTCTGCTCGGGCCCAATGGCGCTGGCAAGTCGACGCTGATGCGCCTCTTCTGCGGGTACTTGGCTGTGCAGGCGCGGCGCGGGCGTCCCCCTGGGGAGGCTCGGATCACCGTTGCGGGCATCGATGTGGCTCGCGAGTCCCTGCGCGCTCGTCAGCAGATCGGATATCTGCCCGAGCAGGTGCCGCTTTATCACGAACTTCGGGTTCGCGAGCACCTGGCCTTTCGGGCACGTGTAAAGGGGCTGGCTCGACGCGAGCGCGAGCGCGAGATCATCCGAGTCTGTGAACTCACCGGTCTCGCGACCATGCTCGAGATCCCGGTTCATCAGCTCAGCCGTGGTTATCGTCAGCGGGTCGGGATCGCCGACGCGCTGCTCGGCGGACCGCCGCTTTTGGTGCTCGACGAGCCGACGGTGGGTCTCGATCCCAACCAGGTGCAGGACATCCGCGGCGTGCTCAGGAGCCTGGGTGGTGTGCAGACGCTGATCTTCTCGTCACACATTCTCGCCGAGGTCGCGGCGCTCTGTGATCGTGTTGTCATCCTCGCTCGGGGCAAAGTTGTTGCCGACGAGGCCGTCGAGCTGGCGACGCCTGCCCACGAGGTGCTCGCCGAGTGGGAGGTCGGGGTGGCCAAGGTTCGCGAACTCGTCGATCAGGTCGCGGGTCGCTGGCCACCGGAGGCCGTTCGGATCTCCGGCACCAAGGAGCAGGGCTCGTACACCACAGTGAAAATAAGCTGCTCAGGAAGCGAAATCGCCGACGAGTTGCGGATCGAACTCGGTCGGGTCAGCGCTCGCCAACAGATCCCGTTGGTCCGCCTTGAGATCGGCAGGCGCTCGCTCGAGGAGCGCTTCGCCCTGGCAACCGGTGCAGTGGAGGATACCCGGCATGCTCGCTAGGGCCTTTGGCGCCGTGTTGCGCTTCGTCGATGGCACCTACGCGGTCACCCATCGCGAGCTGCTCTCGCTCTTTGTGACGCCGCTCGCCTATCTGGTCGGCACGCTCTTCTTACTCAACCAGGGTTGGAACTTTGCGCTCCTGCTCAACTTCTTGAACGATCCCTTGGCCGCACCCGGGCCGGTGATGCAGTTCTATTTTGGCGGTTCGTTCTTCATCTTTTGGCTGCCGGTGATCTTTATTTGCTCCTCGCTGAGCATGCGTTTGGTCGCCGAGGAATTGAAACTGGGGACTCTTGAGGCGCTCTTGACCGCGCCCCTGTCCCCTTCGCAGATCATCCTCGGCAAGTTCGCGGGGGCTTACAGTTTTTATCTGGCGCTTTGGTTGCCGACGGGGGTCTTTTACGTCCTCCTTCGCGGCGCCTCTGTGTCGCCTGAGATAGGTCCGATCCTCTCGGGTTATCTCGGCGTACTGCTGGTCGGGGCGACGTTTCTCTCCCTCGGGATTTTTGCCAGCGCCTTGGTCCGCTCGCAGCTCGCAGCGGCGGTGACCACCTTTGTCAGCTGCACGTTGCTGTTGCTCGCCGGTTTGCTCGTCGACCAAGTTGAAAACCCTTGGGTCGCCGAGGCGCTGCAGGCCACGAGCCTGCTGGCGATGATGCAAGAACTCGCCCAGGGCATCGTCGACTACCGCTGGATCTTCGTGCATGTCGGCACCTGTGCGGTACTGCTGGCGGGGGCGATCGCTGTCGTCAATCCCCGGCGTCGTTGGCAGCACCTGCTGCAGATAGTCCTTCTTGCGGTGATCTGCGGCCATCTGGGAGCCTTCGCCAGCCGTCATATGGGGCGCGACGATTGGACTGCGGGCCACGTCTACACCCTCTCTGAGCGCGCGATCGATGTTCTCGGAGGGCTCGAGGTGCCGATCGACGTGACCGTGGTTGTGCCTTCGACGATCGGCGGCGGTCGTCCAAACCCGCTTGCGGGCGAACTTCGCGAGGTGTTGCTGCGGATGCGTGGCATCACCCGCAACCTCAGAATTCGCTTTCTCGATCCCGACCGTGATCGGCAGCAGGCGGAGGCGACAATCGCCGACTTCGGCTTAGGCGGTCGTGAGCTGGCGGATGGCGTCGTGCTCATCCGCGCGGGGCAGGGCAGTAAGCTTCGCAAGGCCCATCTCCTGCCCGGTGATCTAGTGACCTATGCGACAGGTCCTGATGTTCAGGTCTCAGGGCCGCGGGTCAAGGAATTCCGCGGCGAGGAGGCACTGCTGAGTCGCTTTCTTGCGGTCTCAGATCCCCGTCGCACGGTCATCTGTTACACCCAGGGCCACGGCGAGCCGGCCTTTGACAGCCTCGAGCCCTACCGCGGCTACGCTCATCTGCGCGACCTGCTGAGCGAGGCCAATCTCGAGGTTCGGCCAGCGGATTTTGACAGCGAGGACGGGCTTGGCGAGTGCAACATCCTCCTGGTCGCGGGGCCCGAGGGCACGCTGCCGGTTGCTCATGTGCGGGCGGTCGAGCGCTTTGCGACTGGCGGTGGTGACCTTCTCTTGCTCGTCGGCGCGGTGATCCTTCGCGGTCAGGCAGAGCTCGCTGTGCACGGTTTAGAGCCGCTTACGGCCCGCTATGGGATTCATTTTGGCGATCGCGTTGTGCTCGATCCGCACCCGGTGCCGGGTGCGACACCTCTCCTGGCGTTCACGCTCGAGGAGGGCTGGGGCGATCATCCTGCGGTCCAATCGTTGATCGGCCAACCGGTGTCGCTGATGACGGTGCGTGAGCTCAGCCTCGATTCGGCAAAGGCAACCTTTCTCCTGCAGAGCAGCGAGCAGGGTTGGGCAGAGGCGGATATCGGCGGTCTCCAGAGCGGTGGGGTGCCGCGGCACGACGCGAGCCGGGATCGCGTGGGTCCGATACCGGTCGCGGCTGCGGCGGAACTCGGAGGTTCGCGGCTGGTGGTGATCGCCTCGCAGGACTTCGCGCTCAACGCAGTGCTCCGCGCCGATGTCATCTACGATCACGGTCGTGATTTGATCCTCAACGCGGTCGGTTGGTTGGCGCAGCGCGAGGCGTTGCTCGGGATCCGGGCGCGGCAGCGCGAGCACGTCAAGCTCGTGCTCCAGAGCGATCAGGTGCGCCGCATGAGCCTCGTCTGCCTAGTGGGTCTTCCGGGCTTTGCCATCGCCTTGGGATTTGTCGTGCTCTGGAGGCGGCGACGATGAGTCTGCGTCCAGAGCCCTTGACCCTCGGCCTGTTGGTGGTCGCGACGCTGAGCGTCGTGCTCGCCTACGCCGATCCTTGGCGAGTCGAGGACAACGGCGCTCCGCTGGTCTCCAACAAGTCGGCAGCGCGGCGAATCTTTCCCAACCTCGGCGAGCATGATCTCGTGCAGGCGAGCCTCGAAATCCAACGCGAAGGTGGGCCACGGGTCCGTCTGCTACCCGGCCCCGACGGAAGGCACCAGCTTTTCGTCGACGATGCGCTGCTTGGTTTTGCGGATGCGGATGCGGTCGAGGGTCTTTGGAGTTCGTTGCGCATGGCGACGACGCTGCGGGCCGTGCCCTCAGGAGTGACGCTTGGCGGCGCCGTGGGCAGCATCGAGGTGGTGATCGGCGACGAGCGCTTGCACCTCATCGTCGGCGAGAAGACAAGCGATGGCGCGGGTCTCTACGGCACCTTGGTTCACGAGAACAACGTCAATTGGGTGATCGAGACCGAGCTTGGCGCGATCCTCGAGCAGGACCCTGAGGTGTGGCTGACCCGGCGGCTGCTGCCTGTGGAGCCCGCTGGCATCGATGCGCTCGCCTGGGGATCGCGCTCGCTCCAGCGGGGCGAGGACGGGCTCTGGCGGGTGAGCCGGGGGCAGCCGGCGATGCTGCTGTCGACGGCGGCGGTCGAGACCCGTTTGGATCGCCTCTTCAACGCGGAGGTATCACCCTTGCTGTCGCGAGAGACAGTCGCCGAGGCCGACCTACAAGACTGGTTGACGGTGACTGAATCCGACGGGCGGCAGCATGTGCTTCGCCTCGCCGGCGAGTGCCCAGATCACCCCGAGTTGCGGCTTTGCGATCGCGGTCCGGGTTTGCTCGGCTGCATCCGTCGGCAGCTCGTCGAGCCTTGGCCGCTGACAGATGCCGAGGCAGGCATGGTCGAGCCGCAGCTCATTCCCTATGCCTACGGGCGGATTCTTGCGGTTGAGCAGCGGCGTCCGAGCGCCCGTCGCCTGCGGCGTTTTGGCGGTGGGTGGATGATCGAAGAGCTCGGCGAGCCGGCGATCGACGTCGCCGAGACAGAGGTCTATCGCTGGATAACGGCGCTCTCGACCAGTGCTGTCGCGCTCGATCCGAGGGAGCTGGTGGCGAGCGTTGAGCTGGTTGTCGAGAGCGATTCGGGTGTGCGCATGATGCTGCGCTGTGGTCAGGCCGAGGATGCGTGGCTCTGCCAGCGGGACGAGGGCCCGACCCTGCGGTTGGTGCGGGCCGCTGCGCTCGATCTCGACTTCTCGGCCGAGACCTTTGCGGATCGTCGAATGCTCGCGCTCGAGGCCGGTGAGGCCCGCGGTGTCGAGATCCTCCCCGGTCCGGGATCCGACACCGTTCGCCAGAGTGTGCGCCAGGACTTGGGAGTCTGGAGGCTCGATGCTCCCGCTCACCCCGATGGCAATGGCGCCCTCGACGAGGTCCGTCTGGAGACGCTCATCGCTACCTTTGGCAGCCTGCGGGCGGATGCCTGGGTCGACGTGCCGGACTCGCCGATCTCCCGCACGCTCCGGGTCGAGCGCACACCCATTCGAGGGCAGTCCTCAGAGTTGGTGCTCGATCTTTACCCGCAGTGCATCGCCCATGTTCCAGGAAATGCCCGTTCGGCCAGGTTGAGTTCGGAGGCCTGCGCGATCCTCAACGACGATCTGCTCTTCAACGATCCGCTGCGCTATTGGATCGGTCGGGCGAGGACGATCGAAGCCATCGAGGGAGAGTCGACGACGATCCTGCGGCAGAGCAGTGGTGGCACCTGGGGAGTTGATGGAGACGCTCCTGAGGGCTCCGCAGACCGCTGGTCGAACGATCTGCGGGCTTGGGACTCCTGGCGTTCGGCCTCTTTGCGACGGGGCACTCCAAAGGATGTTGCCCCTTTGCAGCTCCACATCCGCCGTGTCGATGGCATCACGATCTCTGCGGAGATCGGTCCCGATTGGTTACGGCTTCGCGGGCGTGATTGGTACTACGTGCGGGATGGCGGGCCCTCGGAGGTTGAGCCTCGGCAGCTCGGCGAAGCTCAAGATCCGCAAGCCGGGGAGGGCGAGCAGTGATGGCATCAAAGGGTGAT
>CAYYUP010000001.1:383947-393887 GCA_964474905.1 uncultured Nannocystis sp.
CTGTCGATCGAGATCGTGAAGTATCCGAGTTCGTCGTCGCAGGGCTGCTCTGCGGCGCACTCAAAGAAGGCCACGCATTCGGGGGCGACCGCCTCGCAGGGACCGTAGTCCTCGTCCTCACCGCCGCTGCTGGCCTTCGCGTTGCGATCGGTGCAGGCGCGCAGCACATCGACAAAATCGGTGCAGGCACGGACCTCGGCGGGTCCGCAGGCGAGTGCGGAGAACCACGACAAAGCCCCCATGAGGAACGCGAGGGCGAACCCGATGGGGGCTGTGCGGGGCATCGTTGGCCTAGCCGCGTTGGGCCTTGGCGGTCTTGGCCGCGGCCTCGATCAGCTTTTGCTGATCCTCTGCTTGGCGGGCCACCTCGAGCGGGTGCCAAGCGGCGCCGGGTGGGTAGATCCACTCCATTTGCTCGGTCGCCGGGTTGATGTCTTTGTAGGCGATGAACTCGAGCAGGCCGCGATCGTCGGCGAAGCCTTGATCCGAGAAACGCTTAAAACGGCCCTTAAAGGTGTACTGCTGACCCTTATTGAGGACGACGTTGGGAACGTCTTGCCAGCGCTTGACGTCGTACTCGGGGATCGTGAAGGCGTAGCTGACGACCATCATCGCCCGCTTTTTGCCGCCCGAGTCGGGGCTGTCGGTGAGCCAGAGGTGGGGCTGTTTGCCGGGCGGGCAGGGCTCCTCTTCGCACTCGGGTGGCGTGTAAAGCTCTTGCACGTAGCCGCGGAGTTCGATCTCCGTGCCGGCCTCGCCAGCCTTGATGTTTTCGTCGATATCCTGACGGAGGCCGTAGATCGACCAGGCCCCGTCTGGGTACTTCTCGTCGACCTTGCCTTCGTCGAAGTTTGGCGACGGCGGCAGCTCAACTTTAATAGACGAGCCGCCGGCGATATCTGCGTCCGCCTTTTTTTCCTTCTTATCGCCTTTGTCGCACGCGATCGTCGAAGCTGACAGGCAGAGCAACGTTGGCAAGAGGATTCTACGGAACAAACGCTTCATGCTGGGAGTATCCTCCGCGCTCCGGCAGGGAGCAAAACGTGGGCTGACGGGACCTTTAGCATGCGCACCCGCGAATTTTCAAGCGCGAGGAAAGCAGGTACACCGGAGGTATGCGGCGCGGCGATCAGGGGCGAGGCTGCGCCCTCGGGGGCGATGTGATGGCGGACTCGCGATCTCGAGCCACGGCTTTGGGGCTGCTTTGGGGTGCTCTTACGAATTTAAGGGCCCGGATCGGCTTTGCCCAGTGCCTCCTGCTCGGCTGTGCCCTTGTTGGCTGCGGCGGTTCGGGGTCTGGGGCTCCGTCGCGCGGCGCGATCGAAGGGTCCCTAAAGGAGAGCGAGTCCGGGCCCGCGGCTGAGGATCTGCTGCAAGAGGAGCGCGAGCCGCTGCAGCTGACGTCCGTGGGGCCGACCGAGACCGTCGTGATCGCGATTCGCGAGCTGCCCGACGCGTTGGATCCGCTCGGCGCACTCGATCCCTGGGGGCAGCGGGTCGTCGATGATCTGCTCTTTGAGGGCTTGGTGCGGCGCTGGCCCGAGGGCTACCCGTGGGCGGAGCCGGGGCTCGCTGATCGCTGCGTCATCGAGACCAGCGAGCGAGCCCTTCGCTGCCATCTGCCGGATGATCGCAGCTTTCACGACGGTGCTCCGGTGACCGTCGAGGACGTCATCTACAGTCTGGAATTTTGGCTCGGACCGCGCGCTGCGAGGTTGCGTCGGAGCCACGGCTTGGACGCCCTGAAGTCTGTGGAGATCTCGGATGGACCGGCGGAGGATCGCGATCCCGGGCGGTGGATCCGGATCTCTTTTGATACCGCCAATCCGCTGATCTTGGAGCGCATCGCGGTCATGAAGATCGTGCCCAAGTCCAAGCGCAGGGGACGGACACAGGCTTTTAGCAAGGAGCCGGTTGGCAGCGGGCCGATGCGCCTGGTCACCGTCGACGCCGAAAAAATGGTTTTTGAGCGGGTCGAGGCCGTCGATCCCGAGCGTACCGGCGCCCGGAGGATCGTCCTGCGGGCGCTGCCCGACGGTGCAGAGGCCCTGACCCTGCTCCGTCGGGGGGAAGTGCACATGGTCACCGCGATCTCCCCGGATCACATCCCCAAGGAGCTGGCCAAACCGGGCATGGCGGCACGTTTTCGTGCATTTCTTCGAACGCCGCCGATCTACGATCTGCTTCTTTACAACCTCCGCGAGGGCGCCCAGTCGGGACCTCGGTTGCGCGGAGCCCTCGCCGAGTCGATCCCCTGGGAGCGCATGGAGCGGGAGATCTACGGGCGCCCAGGTCTGCGACCGGTGGCGCCTGTCGATCTCGATCCGGTGCGTACCCTCGATCTGGCCGCGATCGCCGAGGGAGATCTCGACGGGCAGGGGCTCGATCCCTGGCTCCGACGGGCCGACGAGGAGGCCGATGCACGGGGCGCGGCGACGGCGACGGCGACCCTCGAGGCGCTCGGATGGGGGCTCGATCGCGGGGTGCGTCGGCGCTCCACGGGTCAGCTCCGGTTGCCGCTGATGTGGGACGGCTCGAAGGGCTTCGCCAGCGAGCTGAGCGGCCTGCTGCGGGCTTCATGGCGGGAGATCGGCGTTCAGGTGCCGAGTGTGCACGCCAATTGGGGCTACCTCATCAAACCCCTGACTGCTGGCACCTTCTCGCTGGCGTTGGCGCGTTACGCCGACACCTCGCAGAGCGATCTCTACACCTTCTTTCACAGTCGCGGGCGCGGCAACATCACCGGCGTCGATGACCCCGCCCTGGACGCCGCGATCGAAGCCTTGCGCGACGCTCGAACGCCGGAACTCAGGAGGGATGCGCAGGCTCGGATCGCCGCTCGGCTCGGCGAGATCCGACCGGTGACCATCTTGCATGCTCCGGTCGAGATACTGCTCGGCTCCCGCAGGATCACCGGGCTCAGCTTTGTCGATGATCTGCCGCGTCTCGATCGCCTGGGCCTCGGCGGCGAGGCGAGTGATGAACTCTGGGCGCCGACAAAGCCCTGATAGCCCGCTTTTTGGGCCATGTAGGACAACCTGCTACAAGCGACCCATGGTCACTTGGATCCTCCTCCTTCACCTCCTGATGCCGTCGATCGAGCCGCAGACCAGCGGAGTGTTGGAGGCGAGCGTGGACGTCGAAATGGGCCTCCGTCACCGCGGAGTCGAGCGTCTCTTTGCAAAATTTGATCGACAGGCGAGCGCCTCGAAGCCTGCACGTCTGACGCGTCGCTCGGACTAGGAGCGGGTCGCGGATCGCGGCCGTCTGTCTGCGTCGCTCGGCGCGTCGCTCGGACTAAAAGCGGTAGGCGACCCCGGCGGTGCCGAGCATGTGGGTTTGAAAAACCGGCAGCGGAACCAGGCGCAGTTCGGGGTCGACGTCGTCAAAGATCGTGCCGCTTGCGCGGGTTCTTTTGCGATCTGTGATCACGCCGTAGGCTCGAAGCGAGATCACAAAGGCGATGCGTGTGAGCAGCAGCTCGATGTCGAGGCCGACGCGAAAAAGAGCTGCGCCGGCCCGCTGTGTGCCTTCGCGACCGTCGCTTCGGCTGTAGCGGATCTGGTGCCCGAGACCGCCGATGCCGCCAGCGAGCGCCAGGTGGCCGATTTCGCCGTGGGCGATGTAAAGAAGTGCCGCGAGTTCGGCGAGCAGAAGATCCTGAGCGACGAGATCGCGGGTCTTGGCCCGCTGGAAGCGCAGTGATCCCGAGCGCACCCCAAAGTCGAGGGCGATGCGCTCGTTGGCCCGCCAGCGGCCGAAGAGGCCGGCGCCGCCGAGCGTGGTTGTTTGGCCGATGTAACGCCGGTCAAAGCGGATGAGCTGGGTGTGCAGCGGCGGTGTCTGCAGAGCGACCGCCTCGAGGCCGATCATAAAAGATCGAGGCCGATTTTTTTTCGACGGGTCGCTCGCTCGGTGCTCCGTCGAGGAGACTGTCGGTTCGGCGATCACGACTGGGGGCGCCGGCACGGGACCCTCCTGTTCGGCGGTTGCGTCAGCGGGCAGGGCGACGAGCACCGAGCAGACGAGAACAGCGAAGAGAACCCTCGCCGAGATCGTTGAGTGTCGCGCAAGTCGCGCTCTCGGCCGCATCACCATCTCTTACAGGATAGGATCGCGCTCCCCCTTGCGGTAGCCCCGGCAGAGACGTTACCCACAGAGTACGTGGCAATTCGCAGCATGACCGGCTTTGGAGTAGCCAGCCGCCCGTGGGCTGATGGACCTGGGAGGCGACCTCATCAGCTCGTCGTTGAGCTTCGTGGGGTCAATCAACGTTTTCGCGAGTTTAAGATCAGGCAACCTTTTGGGCCCGCCTGGGAGCAGAAGATCCGCAAGTGCATCGAAGCTCGGATCGGTCGCGGTCGCCTCGATGTCAGCGTCGGTGTGCATCGTCAGGGGGAAGCGTCGACGGCCCTTGAGATCGATAGCGATCGCCTCCGAGAGGTGCTCGCCCAGACCTGGGAGATCCGCTCTCTAGCAGCTCTTGAAAAGGTTGAACTATCTCCATTTAATGCTCTGCAATTACTCAATTTTATTGAGTCCAAAAAACGGACTCAAGGGCCAGGTTTTGAGGGTCCGAGCGAGCCTCCAGAGGACCTGATGGAGTGCGTCGGGCAGGCGCTCGATGCGCTTTTGATGATGCGGGTGACCGAGGGGGCGGCCCTCGAGACGGTGCTCGCGGGCTTGCTCGACACCTTCGAGGCGCAGGTCGCCGCGCTGCGCGAGGAGTTGGCCGGGGAGGGCGACCGGCTGGCGGCCAAACTGTGCGAGCGCGTCACGGCGATCATCAGCAGGGCCGGCGGCGAGCCCCTGGATCCCTCGCGGATCGTCCAGGAGGTGGCTGTTCTCGTACAAAAAGCGGATATCGCCGAGGAACTCGATCGGATCGCCTCCCATCTCCAACAGATGCGGGGCGTGCTCGCGGCGCCGGCGAAGAGCGGTGACGGCAAAACGCTCGACTTTCTCTGCCAGGAGCTTTTTCGGGAGATTGCGACCGTAGGCTCTAAGATCAGTTCGCACCGCGGCAGCGGTATCGCCGTCGAGGCAAAGGGCACCGTCGAACGCATCCGAGAGCAGGTCCAAAATGTCGAATGAGCGCAGCGAAAGGGGGCTCTTGCTGGTGGTTTCGTCGCCCTCGGGGGCCGGCAAGACGACGCTTTGCAACCGTCTCCGCGGCGAGTTTTCAGGCCTCGGCTTCAGCGTCTCGTACACCACCCGGGCGCCGCGTCGGGGCGAGGTGCAGGGCCGCGACTATTTCTTTGTCGAGCCCCGCGACTTTGAGCAGATGATCGCTCGCGATGAGCTCGCCGAATACGCGTTGGTGCACGGCAACCACTACGGCACCTCGTCGGCGCAGGTCCGCGAGGCGCTCGGCCGCGGTCGTGATCTGCTTTTCGATATCGACTTTCAGGGCGGTCGTCGACTCCAGCAAAAATTCCCGGACGACATCGTCCTGGTGTTCATCCTGCCGCCCTCACTCGGCGAACTCGAGCGACGTCTGCGCTCGCGAGGCACCGACGCACCCGAGGTGATCGACCGACGCCTGCGCATGGCGATCGAAGAGATCCATCACTATCGAGACTACGATTACGTGATCGTGAACGACGATCTCGATCGGGCCTACGACGCCCTCCGGGCTGTGTATGTCGCGGAGCGCAGCCGGACCGTGCGTCAGCGTCGGGCGGCGGATGCGGTGATCAGTGGGCAGGGATCGCTCTTGGCCATGGGCGGGGCAGAGCGTTGAACTCAGAGGCACCGGTTGGCGAGGCCGACGTGCTTTCGGTCGCCTTTTCTCGGGTGCTCGAGGCCGTGCGCGAGCGCGATGAAGAGGCGGATCTCGAGATCCTCGTGCGAGCCTTTGAGGTCGCCGTGCGGGCGCACGAGGGGCAGGTGCGGCGCAGCGGTGAGCCCTATCTGATCCATCCGATTCGAGTCTCTGAGACGATCGCTCGCCTGGGTCTGGATACCCACAGCGTCGCCGCCGGTCTCCTGCACGACTCGGTCGAGGACAGCGAACTCACGGTCGTCGATCTCACCGAGACCTTTGACAGCGAGCTCGCGAGCATCGTCGATGGCGTTACCAAAATCGGTAAGGTCCCCTACCTCTCGCGACAGGAGCAGCAGGCGGAGAGCTTCCGCAAGATGTTGTTGGCGATGAGCCAGGACATCCGGGTGCTCTTAGTCAAGCTCGCGGATCGCCTGGACAACATGCGCACGCTCGGCCATATGCCACCCGAGAAGCAGGCGCGGATCTCCCGGGAGACGATGGAGATCTACGCTCCGCTCGCCAATCGCTTGGGCATCCAGTGGATCCGTGCAGAGCTGCAAAATCTCTCGTTTCGCTATCTCGAGCCCGCCTTTTACGCGCTCATCGAGGCCAAGCGTGAGGTGCTGCTTGCGGGATCGGAGCCGGTAATTAAAGCCGCTTTGGGGCTGCTGGAAACGGCCTTCTCAGGCGAAACCACGGGCGCTGACGAGGAGGATCCCGACACGCTGCACTGGGCCTCGGACAGGCCGGTGCTCCTGCGCTCGTCGATCCGCAAGCCACATCAGCTCTACCTCATGGAGAGCGAGGACGACTTCGAGGTCGATACGCTCGCGGATCTGGTCGTCTATCACGTGATCGTGCCCGACCGAGCGAGTTGCTACGAGGCGCTCGGGGTGATCCATGCTCACTTTAAGCCGGTGCCCGATCGGGTCCACGACTACATCGCGTTGCCGCGGCCAAACCGCTACCAAGCCCTGCACACCATGGTGATCAACCGTCAGTGCGGGCGCATGGAGATCCAGATCCGATCGGCGGCGATGGATGCGGTCGCCGATCGGGGCATCGTCGCCGAGTGGCAGCGCGACCGTGCCCAGGATCGCGGCCCTGGAGGCTGGCGAAACCTCGAGTGGCTGAGCGAGCTGATGGATTGGCAAGGCGATGTCGCCGATCCCCACGAGTTCATCGAATCGGTGAAGGCCGATCTCTTCGCCGACGAGGTCTACGTCTACAGCCCAAAGGGCGACGTGTTCACCTTCCGCCGGGGCGCGACGCCGATCGACTTTGCCTTTGCGATCCACACGGACGTCGGCAACAGGTGCTCGGGGGCCCGGGTCAATGGCCATGTGGTGGCGCTGCGCTACCAGCTGCGGCCGGGCGATACCATCGACATCATCACCAGCCCAAATGCCCGGCCGCGGCAGGAGTGGCTGAAAATGTGCGGCAGCTCGCGGGCCCGCGCCAAGATCAAACAACACCTGCGGATCGAGGAGCGGACCCGCTTGTGCGAGCTTGGGCGCTCGCTCTTGGAGCAGAAGTTGGCGAGTCGCGGTGAGCGTTTGGCCGAGCTAGAGGCTGCAGGATCGGTCGTCGTGCTCGTTCCAGAGCTCGATCTTGGCAAGGAACTCCGCGGCGAGGACAGCATTTACGAGGCCATCGGTGCTGGTCTTCTCGCCGTGGGCAAAGTCGTCGAGCGTTTGGCTCCGAGCCCTGAAGAGGTCGATGCCGCCGATTCAAACCTGCTCCAGCGGGTCTTTCGGCGGGTCTCTGGGCGACGCGGCGGTGGCAAGGGCTGGCCCGGTCTCAGCGCCAAAGAGGGGATCCCCGGATCACCGATCATCATTAACCGCGGACGTTCGATGAGCGGTGGCGCCGGAGCACCGATGATCCAGCTGGCGAGCTGCTGCGGGCCGATCCCGGGCGATCTCCTCGTCGGGTATTTTGTCCCCGGAAAGGGGATTGTCGCCCATGTCGAGGGCTGCCCGGAGTCCCTCGAACACATCGACGAGCGCCGGGTGTACCTCGCCTGGGAGGACGGCCTCGAGATCGAGAGCGCCGTGACGATCGAGGTCCGAACCGGCAACAGCGTCGGCTTGCTTGCAGATCTCAGCCGGGCGTTCTCCTATCACGGCGTCAACATCAAGCAGGCCAACTGCCGCACGGTCGACGCTGGCATGCGAGCGCTCAATACCTTCTATGCGACCGTTCGCACACTCGCGCAGCTAAAATCACTGATGATGACACTTCGCGAGATCGACGGCGTTATCGGCGTTCGGCGGGTCTTTGTCGGCAGCACCTTCGCCAAACTATGAATGCTGGCTGAGGTTGACAAGCCCGCGTCAGCCGGCTATCCATCCGCCTCCAGATAGGTCTCAGATGGCATCGCATACCACAGAAACCAAGACCAAGCGCGCTCGTCGTCAGCGTAACTCCGGCCAGGATCGCAAGAAAAAGGCCGGTCGACGCAGCACTCTTTCGGCCTCAGAATTTTTCGCCAAATGCGGCGAGCCCGGCAAACCTGTGCCGAGCGAGTCATCGGCCAAGTGAACGATTTCGGTCGGACAGCCTCCGGCCGATGTCCAAGAACGCCCGGCTGTCCCCAAGAGCGGGTCAGCCGGTTTTGTATTGGTTGCAGGGTTCGGGCGGGATCATTCAAGCGTGGCTTTTTCGGCCGCGGCTCGTCGGCCACCTGCGAATGCTTGATCAACCGAGCCCCTGCGCTTAGTCTCGTGCGCGGCTGCACGTCAGCGGAGAATCCATGACCAAAGCGACCCCTCAGCTCGCTCCGGGAACCGTCATCGATGGCAAGTACACCGTTGGCGAGACCGTGCGCTCACGGGTCGGTGCCGTGACCTATGCGGCCACCGATCCTAACAACAAGCAGGTCGAGCTCACGGTCTACCGAGCCGACTCGTTTGCCAACCCCGAGCTTCGCGAGCGCACACTCCAGGAGATGCGTCTGATCTCGGCGCTCGACGATCCGCGGATCGTGCACATCTCCGACTGCGGTAATCTCGACGATGGCAGCATCTTTGAGACCCACGAGGCCGTCGGTGGCGAGCCCTTCTGCAAGATGGGCGACGTGCCGGCACGGGGTCCCGCGGTCGAAGATCTAAAGGCGATCGGGAACGCTCTCGTGACCGCGATCGATGCAGGTGTGCTTCACCGCAACCTAGGTCCCAGTACCATCGTGCGCACCGAGTCCGGCCTCAAGATCGGATGGTTCGCGGTCGGCGAGTCGCAGGGTGGTGTCAGCTTTGGGGCGATCGAATGCATCGCGCCCGAGCAGGTCGAGGGCAAGGATATCGACGAGTCGACCTTGGCCTACAACCTCGCCGCGCTGAGTCATTGCTACCTCACCGGTCAGCCCCTCTTTGCGGGGGATGTTGCGACGCAGCTGCTTCAGCACGCCGCGAGTACGCCGCCGCCCGAGGTCCATGAGGTGCTCCTTGGGGCGCTCGCCAAGGACCCCAAGGTGCGGCCCTCGACGATCGCAGAGCTTGTCCAAGGCTTTGACAAGCTTGCCGTCGACGATAGCGCTGAGCCTGCCAAGCCGGCGCCCGCGGGCCTCCCCGGTTTCGGCCGCTTGGGAGCTCCGGGTAGCCCGACGCTCGCACCTCCGCCGGGCCTCAGCTCGTTTGGTACTCCGGCTGGGCGCTCGCTCTTTGGCGGTTCGTCCAAGGTCTCGCCTGTCGCGTCGCCGGTGCCGAAGGCGTCTCCCGTTGCGGCGCCGCTCGCATCGCCGGTGCCAAAGGCGTCGCCTGTCGCAGCGCCTCTCGCATCACCGGTGCCAAAGGCATCACCTGTCGCGGCACCCCTCGCATCGCCTGTCGCGGCGCCGAAGGCGTCTCCCGTTGCAGCACCCGTTGCAGCTCCGAAGGCGTCTCCCGGCGCCGCACCACTGGCAGCACCGTCGTTGCGCGCGCCTGCACTCGGTGATTCTCCGGCGGTTGCCCACGCAGCGGCGAGTCGCCGAGCAAAAGCTAAGAAACCACGCACTCGCGGATGGACCATGTTTATGGAGGCGACCGACGATGAGCCGGCGCCCGCCAAGGTTCAGGTTGCGTCGCCATCCGTCGGAGCGCCATCCGCCGGAGCGCCATCCGCAGCACCACCTGTTGGAGCGCCTGCCATCGGAGCGCCGGTGGCAGCGCCGGTGGCAGCGCCGGTGGCAGC
>CAYYUP010000001.1:393987-431043 GCA_964474905.1 uncultured Nannocystis sp.
TCGGAGCGCCGGTGGCAGCGCCGGTGGCAGCGCCGGTGGCAGCGCCGGTGGCAGCAGCGCCCGTGGGGGCACCACCCGTGGGAGCAGCGCCCGGTCTGGCCGGTGTGCCAGCGGTGGGTGTTCCGAGTGTCGGAGCACCGTCTCCGAGTCTTGGAGCGCCTGCAGCAGCAGCGCCTGCAGCAGCCCCGGTCGAGAGCAAGCCGAGCGTTCGCGGTTGGACAATGATCATGGACGATCCCGAGGAGGTCGCAGCGGCCACCCCGGAGGTCCCAGCAGCGGCGACTCCAAATTCACCGAGCATTCGCGGCTGGACAATGCTCGAGGAACTCAACGAGTCTCCCGAAGCCGAAGTGCGGACCGAGCCCGAGCCCGAAGAGGGCCCCGGAGGAGCAGCGCCGACCTCAAGGGGGTGGACGATGTTCATGGAGGCCGAGATCGAGGGCGAAGGCGCAGAGGAGTCGTCCGAAGAGGCCGCAGCCGCGCCAGCGGAGGGCGAGCCGGGCTTCTACGAGGGGCCGATGACGACCGATGCCGGCACCGTTGTGGCTTTTGCGCCGGGCTCACCCGAAGTGAAGCCGGCGGCGGTTGCCGAGGCGACACCGACGACGCCCGCAACGGCACCCGGTGCGGTCGAGCCGATGAGCTCATTTGCTTCGAAGCTCCGCGGCGAAGAGGAGCCCGTGAGTTCGTTTGCCTCGAAGCTCCACGGCGAAGAGCCAACGCCCGATTTGGAGAGAAGCTCCGAATCCCTCGAGGATCTCGCAGAGCAGGCGACCGCGGGGGCGTCTATTCCCGCTCCAGCAGAGGCTGCGGACGCGGTTGTTCCCGCTTTTGCTCCGACCAGTGGGGGCTTCGATCTCAAGCCAACGGCACCGGCAGCGGTCGAGCCTGCGACCTACGAAGATGATGAGCCCAAGAAGAGCAGCGCGGGCACGGTCATTGCGGTTCTCGTGATGATCGCTGTGGTCGCGATCATCGTTTACTTCCTGACGAACTGACTTACACCGAGGTCCTCAGGGACATGTCCTCCAGGACATGTAAATCGGTCCAGGGGTAGGACAAAAAGAGAGCCGGCGGTTTCCCGTCGGCTCTTTTTCTTCGCGGTTTGTGCTCTTGCACGAGGTTCGCGGTTGCCTGCTAGAGGTCGTCCTCGTCGAGTGGCTCGATGGGCAACTGGTAGATCATCGTCTGCTCTTGGGGCTCTTGCGGCCCTTTGGGCTCCTCTTGGAGATCGAGCCCGTCGAACTCGCTGTCGATATCATCGATGTCGTCGATGTCGTCGATGTCGTCGAGCTCTTCGGTTTGGTGTGTCGGAGGGCTCGGCGGGCCCGCATCGTGGGAGACGGGGGTAGGAGCGCGGCCGGCCTTCCAATCGCCGATAGCTTGGCAGAGGACGTCGTAGTCGATCATTTCGGCGTCATCGTAGCTGGAGGTAGCAGAGCTGCGCAAGCGACGATGAGGGGCTCTAGAGCCCCTTACGGACGCAGAGTCGAAGGAGATCTTCGGTGACCGCAGCGATGCTGCGGTCGCCATTGATGTGCACGATGGGCCCCGGTCGCTGGGTTTCGAAGGCGTGTTGGTAGCCGGTCGCGAGTTGGCGCTGGAGATCAGGCGTGTCGTAGCGTTCTTTTTCGCCCCCCGCGGTCGTCTGCCGCGCCGTGACCCGAGCGACCGCTTTGTCCCACGGCAGGGAGACGAGTGCGCAGATGTCGGGCCAACGCGCCTGTGCATTGATCCCTTGGACCCAGGGGCCGTCACACTCGATCGACTGGTACACGAGCGAAGAGAGCACATAGCGATCCGAGATGACGACGGCGCCCCGGGCGAGCGCTGGCTCGATCTCGCAGGAGAGGTGGTCCAGGCGATCTGCGGCAAAGAGGAGGGCCAAGGCCGCCGGGTCGATGGCCGCGCAGCGGGTGCTGAGGCGCTCGCGGATCATCCGGCCAATCGGCCCCCGAGAGGGTTCGCAGGTCTCGTGCACCTCGTGCCCCCGATCCCGCAGGCATGCCGAGAGGGCCCCCGTTTGGGTGGATGTACCGCTCCCGTCGATGCCCTCCAAAGCGATGAAGAGAGCGCGCGCTTCAGCCATCCGCGGAGGGTAGCAGAGGCTCCTCCGAAATTGCGCACGGTGCCCATTGTGGTCGGTTGCTCGCCGGAGCAAGCTTGCCGTGGCACACTCGCGGGGTCCGAGAATTGGACAAGGAGAGCCGGTGAACCAGCCGAAGCCATCATCGTCGACGATGCCCCTTGGCAGCGATCCCCAGGGCCAAGCAGGGCCTAGTGGGACGATTGTTAATCCCGCAGCCCAACACGCTCCGCACGCTCCGCACGCTCCTCAGCAGGCATATGCTCAAGCTCCGGCGTACGTACCCGCGCCTGCGCCTGCGCCGGGTGCCCCCGCAGCTGGAGGTTACAGCCCCTATCCGGGCGTTGCGATGCCCGCGGGCTATCCCCCTACGAACGCGCAGCAGCAGCAGCAGCCCCAAGCGATGCAGCAGATGCCGCTACAGCAGCCAATGGCGCAGCCGCAGCCTCTGCCGCCGGCACCCGCTTCTTTTGTGCCCGCGGCGACCGCCCCGGCGAGCGATCGCGCCGATGAGCTCGCCGGAGGTGCCCGGACAGTGTACGAGTTCAGCGGGACCGCGGCTGGGGCAGCGGCCGGCGACAAACGGACTTTCATCGGCGGCCTCGACAGCATGCCGGATATGGGTGCCACGGATCGCTCTGAGCGCTCGAGTAACCTCAAGGGAGGCGCGTCCTCTTGGATCCTGATCATCGTCGGCTTCGCTGTTGTCGGTGGTGGTCTGACCTTCCTGACCATGAACAAGAGTGACTCTTCGGAGGAGCCCGAGGCCGCAGTCGCAGCAGCCTCTGCCGACGGAGAGAAAGCAGCGGCGCCAGATGCCGCTGCCGTCCCCCCCGAGGAGGAAGCCGCAAAGAAAGCGGAGGAGGAGGCCACGGCCAAGGTCGAAGCGGAGGCGGCGGCCAAGGTCGAGGCGGAGGCAGCAGCCAAGGCGGAGGCGGAGGCGGAGGCGGAGGCTGCGTCCAAGACCAAGAAAAAAAACCCCGCCAAGAAAAAATCCGTGACCAAGAAAAAAAAGAAGCGGCAGACGACGCGGCCCAAGGAGCCCGAGCCCAAAAAGCCGACGCGTCTGACCCCCAAAAAGCCGCCCCGCGACGACGGCTTTGGTGGTCTACCTAAGCCTCCCTGAGCTCAGCTCCGCAGCTTGTATTGAAAAAAGAAGAACGCCGGCGTCCATCAGGTCGCCGGCGTCTCTCTTTTGGTTGGATGTGTTGCTAGACGCTCTGTGGGGGCCGATTGAGCCACGGACCGGTTCGTGAACCTGCGACTGAGAGCATCAAGAGCAGCGCGCCCAAGAGTGCCAATCCACCGCCCAATCGCAGCGGGGAAGGAGAGGGCGGACGGAGGCGTTGGCGGCGGATCTCTGCGATCGCGCTGAGGGTCGCGGGGTCCTCTGGTGCGAGCGCTTCGGCGGTCGTCAGTAGCATTGCCCGGCCGGCGGGGGGCAGGTTGTCGCTCTCGGCTTCGGCGAGCAGCGCCTGGATGGTCAGGCTTCGTTTGCCTTCCGGATCTCGATCGGTGAGAAGCATCGCCGTCTTGCGCAGGAGCTGGCCTGCGCGTCGGTGTTGGCCATCGGCCAGGGCTGCTTCAGCGCCGCGACGGTAAGCGTCGATCACCCGCGCGTCGGCCATGCGATCGGGGTTGACGACGAGCAGTCGGTCGAGGGCCGCGATAGTCTCGGAGAGCACCTCGCGGTCGAGTGCAGCGACGACCGCCGTCTCCTCCTCCTGCGCTCTCCGAGAGTCGATAAAGGCGAGCAGTGCATGTGTGTGCCGCTCGGGTTGGCGGGCACAAATTTCGTCCCGACCGCCCTCTGGGAGAACCATCTTACATGGCTCTTCGACCAGGAGAGATGCTTCCTCCTCTAGACGCTCTCGGATCGCGACCGCGGCGGCATCGCGGTAGGTCTGCCCCGCCTTGGCCGAGCTCGTCTTGCCGCCGAGCAGGCGGAGGATCTTTCGCTCGGAGGCGGGAGCCGGGCCTCGAACGTAGGCGAGAAACGCATCGCGCGCGGCCCTGCGAACCCGGGGCAGCCCTGCATCGACGAAATCCAGGAGGACTTCGGCAGCATCGGGGAAGCGCCGCTCTCCGTATGCCGAGAGTACTGCAGCGAGCAGATGTGGGGTCTCGATGACACCCGCCACGGCCTTTCGCGGCTGCAGTCTGTCGAGGCGGTCGAGTTGGTATTCGGCGTATTCGGCTTTGCGGTAGGGATCGGAGAATCGATCGTCTTTGCGTTTGATCGGCGGCCGCAGGGATCGCCGGATCAGCTCTGGGAGCGCGGGCTCTCCGACCCTTCGGATCGCCCGGCCGACCTCGTCGCGAAAGGTGCCCTCGTGGATGTAGGCGGCATCGAGCAGGGTTGCGACGACCTCATCGGCGAGTTTTGGAGTGTCCGCTGCGATCTTCGAGGCAGCCTGAAGCAGTGCCGACTCGAGAACACAGTCGCGGTAGATCGAATGAAAGGAGCGTCCGATCCTGCTGGGCGCGAGCTCCAGGAGATCGCGGAACCAATCCTCTGAGAGGCGGACATCGTAGCCGTGTGCCCGTTTCCAAGAACGTTCAAAATGGCCGTAGCGGTTGGGCACATCACCGCCGATGCGATCCAGGAGCGCTCGGTAATCTTTTTTTCGTCCCTTGCGCGGCGCCAACAGGCGTTCTTTGATCTCGGGCCAGAGTTCGGCCCCAGCGAGCGCGAGGTTGTTTGCCGGGATCGCCAAATCTGCGACCGGGCCCTTGCGCATCACTTTGATCGCGGCCCCGAATTCGACAGCGTTCTCGGGTGGTCGCGGAGGGGGAAGGGGGGCTCGCTTGGCCTGCTTTGTTCCCCGTTTTTTCTTTGAACTCTTGCCGCGTCGGGATCGCGGCTCGTCGGCGATGTCATCGTCGGCGAGCGCGAGCGCGGGCATCGCTCCGAGCCAGCGTCGGTAGGCGCCAATCTCCTCGCTCAGCGCCTCGAGGGGGGCGGCGCTCTCGGCGATTTCACCGACCCTTGTGGAGACAGAAACCTCTGGCTCGCCAGCGCAACCGCCGAGAAATACGGCAAAAAGGGCGATGCGAGAGAGATAGGACACGCTACGAGCACTAACGCAGAGCGCAGAGGTGACCAAATTTCCAGCTCCTAGGCCGCTCGGCGGCTTCTCAGTGGAGGCGCTCGGTGGGCACAGGCGCGCCGACCTCCGGCACAAAGCGGAGGAAGCGCAGGCCCACGCCGGTGAGCGCACGCACTCCGTCGTGGGCGCCGTAATGAAGGAAGTAGTGGTTTTGGATCCGGGCGATCGCGCAGATCGCTGCGGGGTCCTGGGGCAACTGAAAGCGCACGATCACCTTGGTCCGCAGCGGCAGAGGCTCCGGCATCTCGACGAACATGCCGGTCTCCGAGATGTTGCGGGCCACGAACCACTGCTCGCCGAATTCCTCGGTGGAGATCAGGACTCGAAAGATCTTATCGATTCGAGCCGATGCTCGGCGCTCGACGGTGACGGTCATGGGCGCGAGCATCGCTAGGTCGGTCAATGAAATCAAATATCCTACATGTATGACAGTGTGCTCCTTCTTCGGGCGACAGGGCTCTTGCGGAGCCCCATAACGGGGTGTATTCCCGCCCCCCGCTGCGAGAGCGGCTCGTTTTTCCCCATTTTTCCCTGTATCGAGAGTTCAACCATGGCCGCCCCGAGCCCTGAGAGGGCACCCTTCCGCGCTGGCATGGTCGCCCTGTGCGGCCGACCTAACGTCGGCAAGTCGACCCTTTTAAACGCCCTGATGGGCGCCGATCTAGCGGTCGCTTCGCGCCTGCCACAGACCACCCGTGAGCGTTTGCTCGGGCTCTGGACCACGGACGAATTTCAGGCGGTGCTCGTCGACACCCCCGGGATCCACCGCGCGCGTTCTCCTCTTAACCGATTTATGGTCGACGAGGCGATTCGCGGGGCGACAGGGGTTGATCTCGTGCTCCTGCTGGCGGAGGCGCCGATGCTCTCCGAAGCCGAGGTTGCCGCGGCTTGGGTCCCTGGCGAGGGGGCTAAGGCGGCGCTGGCTGCAGTCGTGAAGACGGGTGTGCCGGTGGTGCTTGTGTTGACCAAAATCGATCGGCTCCGCCAGCGACAGCTGCTCTTGCCGGTGATCGCCCGCTGGGCGGAGCTCCACGACTTCGCCGCAGTGCTGCCGGTCTCGGCGATCAAGGGGGAGGGGCTCGACGAGCTGCGACGCACGGTGACCGAAGCGTTGCCCGAGAGCCCCGCGCTTTACGATCTCGACTCGCTCAGCGACCGCGACATGCGTTGGCACGCGGGGGAGCGGGTGCGGGAGGCGATTTTTCGTCACCTCAAGGACGAGCTGCCCTACAGCTGCGCGGTGACGGTGGAGTCCTTTCGAGAGCAACGCAAGCCAGCCAAGGATGTGATCCGGGCGAACGTGCACGTCGAGCGTGAGAGCCAAAAGCCGATGGTCATCGGCGCGGCAGGACGCACGATCCGCAAGATCTCGAGCGAGGCCCGAAGAGCCATCGCCGAACTCACGGGTCGCGACTGTGATCTCTTCCTCAAGGTCACAGTGACCAAAAATTGGACCAAGGACCCCGAACTGATGGCTCGCCTCGGCTACCACCAGCCGGTTGGAGGTGAGTCATGAGCAACGCTTTGGTGGCGGTCGTCGGTCGACCCAATGTCGGCAAGTCGACCCTTTTTAATCGTTTGATCCGCGCCCGCAAGGCGATCGTCGAGGACAACCCTGGGGTCACTCGCGATCGCCTGTACGGGGTCGCGGATTGGGACGGCTACTCCTTTATGGTCGTCGACACCGGCGGCATCGACCCCTCCGGGGAGAGCGGGCTGCCGGGTCATATCCGGGCGCAGGCCCAGATCGCGATGGACGAGGCGGACCTCATCCTCTTTGTCGTCGACGCGATCGATGGCGCGACTGCGATCGACATGGAGATCGCAGGCATGCTGCGTCGCTCTGGGCAGCCGGTGTTGCTCGTCGTCAACAAGACCGACGGACCCAAGCGCGAGATCCACAGCCACGCGTTTTACGAACTCGGACTCGGCGAGGTCTATCCGGTGTCGGCGGCCCACGGTCGTCGTTTCGGTGAACTCTGCGACGCGATCGTCGAAAACTTGCCCGAGGAACTCGCTCTGGCCGAGCTGGCGAAGCCAACGGGTACTCGGATCGCCTTTATGGGCCGGCCCAATGCCGGTAAGTCGACGCTGATCAATGCCTTGATGCGTGAGCCGCGGGTGATCGTTGACGCCATTGCCGGGACGACGCGGGACTCGATCGATCTTCCCTTCGAGTTTAACGGCAAGCCGCTGGTGTTGATCGATACAGCCGGTCTGCGCCGGCGTCGACAGGTCGCGAGGGCGCAAGAGAAACTCGCGGCGATCAAGTCGATACGGGCGATGGAGCGCACCCAAGTCGTGGTGCTGGTCGTCGATGCGAGCGTCGGTGTCACCGATCAGGATCAACGCCTCGCGCGCATGGCCTTTGAGCGGGGCAAGGGGGTCGTCGTCGCCCTCCATAAATGGGATCTGGTGGCCGGTGATGCCCGCAGCGGTCGCGCCTGTCTGGCCAGCACCGAGGAGGCACTCGCCTTTCTCGAGCGGCCGCGGATCATCAAGACCTCCGCTGTCGGACCTGGGCGCGACGAGGGCAGGGGTCGCAGCCGCAATCTCGACGAGATATTGATCGCCTGTTTGAAGACCGCTCGCGGTCTCGGTCGTCATATTCCGACCTCGGATCTCAACCAAGAGCTCGCTGCGGCGATCGCCGACAACTCGCCACCGATGCACAAAAGCCGGCCCGTGAAGCTGCTTTACGCGACCCAGGCAGAGACCGCGCCGCCGCTGATTGTGATCTCGGCCAACAAGGGCCGCTGTTTGGCGACGGCCTACGAGCGCTATCTCGTCCGTCGCTTTCGCCGACGCTGGGATCTCCGGGGCGTGCCGATCCGCATCGTTGTTCGCGGTCGTGGCCGCGGAAACAGCGAGCGGGCCCGTCCCGGCCCGACGGCCAAGCGCTAGGGATCCCTGCAGAGGGTGCACGATCGCGGGGGGTCGTACCCCCGCAAGTGCTCATGCGAGCGCTGCAGAGGGCTTTACAGCTGGCAAACCCGTGTGCGATTGTTTCGGCGACACCCCTCTCTTGCTCAAGAGGGCCCGCGATCCGTGTGTCACCGGAGAATCCTAATGTTGCGTACGTCCACTATCTCCCGTCTCGCCCTTCTCGCGGGCGCAGCCGTTGCCCTTCCGTCGCTCTTCGCGTGTCTCAGCCACCCCGTAAAGGTAGTCGAGTACGACAAGGCTCAAGAGGCCAAGAAGGGCGTCTCCATTGCTATCTCCAAGGACGTCGACATCGTTTTTGTGATCGACGACTCGGGTTCGATGGCCGAGGAGCAGGCGCTGCTCTCCGCGAACTTCGCCTCTTTCATCGGCGTGCTCGAGGAAGAGGACGTCAAGGCGAACTACCGCCTGGCGATCACGACGACCGATGCCGGCAACCCGCGTTGCCCCAAGGCCGCGACCACACCGCTCAACGGTAACTTTGCGCTCAGCTCCTGCGCTGACCGTCTAGGTGACTTTATCTTCACAGGGGTCGACCCGGCGATCGACGCTGGTCAGACCGCCTGCACAGATTTCTGTGACTACACGGATCAAGAGCTGATCATCGAGCCAACGCTGATCGACGGTGACGATACGCCCAAGAAGCGGCCCTGGCTGCAAAACATCGAGGGCGAGACCAATATCCCCGAGGGCATCTCGACGGTCGAGGCGTTCCAGTGTTTCGGCCCCCAGGGTATCGCCGGATGCGGTTTCGAGTCCCATCTCGAGAGCATGTACAAAGCGCTGATCCGTGCGGATACCAGCGGCGAGAACAATCTGGGCTTCCTCCGCGATCAGGCGATCCTCTCGGTGGTCTTTGTGACCGATGAGGCGGACTGTTCCTACAACGTCGCCTACGAGGACATCTTTACGAGCAACAAGGTGTTCTGGAACGACGTCAACGATCCGACGCCGAGTTCCGCGGTCTGTTGGCGTGCGGGTGTTGAGTGCATCGGCGATGCCAGCGGCTACGACCGCTGTGTTTCGGCCAACTACGACAGCACGGGTGCCAAGGGCGTCGCCGATGACAAAGCCGTGCTTCACCCGATCTCTCGCTACACCGAGCAGCTCGACGCGATCGAACTCCAAAAGAAGGAGTCCGATAGCAACGCCGAGGTATTGGTCGCGGTTATCGCGGGAGTACGGGAGGACGGCATGGAGACTCCCTACAGCAATGTCGGAGGCGACGAGTTCGTCGCTAACTTCGGCATCGATCCGGGTTGTCAGTCGATGGCGAGCGGCAGCGCGGTACCGCCGGTGCGCCTCCGCGAGTTCGCAGAGCATTTTCAGGTCGGTGAGGACTCAAACCTCTTCTCGATCTGCGACGACGACTACTCGCCGGCCCTCGCCGCGATCGCCGACAAAATCCGCGATCAAATCAAGCCCGCGTGCATGCCAGAGTGCATCAAGGACACCGACACGACGACACCCGTGCTCGACTTCGACTGCACTCTCAAGCAGGAGAACCTCGCGACGGGAGACAGCTTAGACATCCCGGTTTGCGAGAAAAATGGCGGCGCCTTTGTACCTCCTGATGGTGGAGCTGTCTGCTACATCGGCCTCGTCGATCCGGATGGCTCGGTCACTGCGGACCCCGACGATGACATGTCGCAGGAGTGTGTTGACGTGGGCTGGAACCTCGAGTTCAAGCTGTTCCGCGACGGCCCCGCTCCGGTGGGTACGACTGTCAGCGCGATCTGTCAGCTCTCCGATCTCCAAAAGATCGAGTGCCCGGATCTCGCCGGCTGACCTCGCCGGCCAACATCAGCAAGAGCTTCTACGCGAGGGCGTAGGGGCTCTTTCTTTGTGACCGAGAGTTCTTTAAAAACGGGCGCCGAGTCGAGCCGCGCCGAGCACGTAGATCGGGATGTCACGCGGCTGCAGCATCAGGGCGAAGTAGCGGATGCTGACGCCGACGAACCAGCGCTTGCGCAGCTGCAGGTCGAGAGCGATGCCGGCGTGCACTTCGGGCACAAGTGATGGCACGCAAGTCCCCGCGTTGCAGGCGAGGCCCGTGTCGCAGATCGTGCCGTCAAGGCAGCTCATGCCCCGTTGGCCAGGGAGAGCACCGGCGGGAGTGCCGATGCGAAAGACACCTGCACCGACGTCGACGAGCGGCAGGAAGCGGCCGAGGTCCACACCGATGACAGCGCCGATGCCCGCGGTTGACGTGTGCAGCACGCCGGCGTTTGCGGTGACGCTGATCTCCTCGGTTTCTTTGTCCTGGAGCTTGGTCTCGTCCATTGGGTGGCCGCTGTAGGCGACCTGGGCCCGCAGCCAGATAAACGAGAGCAGGCGCAGATCAGCCTCTAGGAGGAGGCCAGCACCTGGTCGGCGGATCGTGGGTCGACCGAGCAGGGGCAGACGAAAAGAGGCGTAGGCCGGTGAGATCGTGAGGGCGAGCCGGCGTTCACCGCTGTAGGGGGGCGTGAGCGCCGGCGCTCGTTTGATCGGAGTGGGCTGTGGCTGTCCATTGGGCGCACGCATCATCGGCGCGTCGTTGGGATCACGCGGGGCTTCGTTCGCGATGCTCGGTGACGCGGGCGCATCGGCCCAGCTCGGCCCAGCCGCGCCGAGCGAGGCGACGATAACGAGAGCGCGGGGCCAAGGTCGGCACCAGGCGGCCGGGCGGGGGAGCCTCACTGTTTCAGGTTATACCTTGCTCTCGCTGGACAGGGACGCGCCGCTCGGGTAGATACGCCATCCGTGAGCGATACGCCCGAAAAGCCGGAGTCTGCGCCCCAAGCTGCGCCAGAGCAGCGCATGGCATTGCCGACCTGGAGCCGCACGCGAACGAAAAAGCGCGGCGACGGCGGTCAGGCAGCACAACCAAAGGACGATGCGTTCCAGAGCGCCGTGCGTAATGCGGGTCGTGGTGCGGCCAATCGCAGCCGTTGGGTGATCGTCGGCATCATCGCGGTCGCCCTGGGGATCGGCGGCGTTGTGCTCCTCCGGATCAACCAAAAAACTGGTTCGGCGGAGGCAACTGCATTGCTCGCGACCGCCGCAGCCCACGAGTCACGGGCCCGCGTCGGTGATGTCGCGAGCCTCGCAGGATCGACAAACACACCGCCGTACCCGGTCGTCGCCGACGAGGCCGCCCGCGAGGCGGCGATCTCTGCTGCGATCAAGAATCTCAACGAACTCGACTCCGACAGCGGACCTGCGACAGCGGCAAAGCTCATGCAGGGCGCGAACCTCCTGCGCGACGGTGATTACGCGGCGGCCGAGTCGACCTATCGCGAGATCCTTCGCATCGAAGATCACCCGCTCGGCTTCCTCGCCCGTGAGGGAGTTGCGCTCGCGTTGGAGGGCCAAGGGGATCTCGACGGAGCACTGGGCGAGCTTGTGATCCTTGCCGGTGACAAGGGGGCGCTCTACCGCGAAGCGGCGCTCTACCACCGTGCCCGTTTACTGGCGGCAAATGGCCGCAAGGACGAAGCGGTAACCGCTCTCAAAACCTACATCGAAGAGTACCCGCTGCGCGAGTTTTCGCTGATGGGCGACGACGTTCGCAAGCTCGCAGAGGTTGTCGATCCGGGCCTGCTCGCCGGCGCCGCAGAGGCCCCCAATCCCGTCGATGTGATCGACAACGCCGCCCCACCTGCGGAGTGATCGATGCCTCGCTTCGCTCGTTCGCTCGGTCTTTCGCTTCGCCTCTGGAGCTCTGTGGTGCTCTTCGTCGGTGCCTCTGCTGGGGCCTGCGGTCCCTCAGAGCCGACAGTGCTCGTTTATCCGGTCGAGACGGCCGCAGCCCGTGCGGTGATCGAGGTCGACTTCCTCAAGCCGATCACGATCACGGAGATGGCAATCTTGCACCCCGACGAGCGTGCGATCGTCACCTCGGACTTTGAGCGTCGGCAGCTCTACGTCGGTTCTCGCGACGGCACCCTCCTGGTCCTTGGTGCCGATGACGGGGCGCTTCTCTGGGAGCATGCCTTTGGTGGGGCTATCAGCTCGGCGCCTGTACTCGTGGAGGGGGAGCCGGTTCTGCTCGTCGGCACCGACAACGGGGAACTCTCCGCGCTCGATCTGGAGACCCGCGAAATCCGCTGGACTTACGGCACCCAGGGCACGATCCGCGGTCGTCCGGTGCTCGCGGATAAGGTCATCTACTTCGCAAACTCGCGGGATCAAGTCTTCGCTCTCGATGCGCGCACCGGGGTCTGGCGGTGGCAGTACGAGCAGCCCTTTCAGGGGGAGTTCACGATCCACGGTCAAGCTGGGCTCACCTATGTGAGCGACGCGGATCCTTCGGTCCCCGAGGGCGGTGTGGTTTTCACTGGTTTTGGTAACGGTCGTGTCGTCGCGATCGGAGCGGCCTCGGGCGAGGCGCTCTGGCAGGCGAATGTGGCCCCGCCCGAGGGCGGCGACTTTGTCGATGCAGACAGCACACCGCTCGTCGATCTGGGCAAGGGGGAGGTCGTCGTCAGCGGTCAGGAGACCGGTGTCTACGGCCTTTCGTTCGCGGATGGTTCGCAGCGGTGGTTCCGTCCGGTTCGCGGCGCCGGAACTGTGGTCGCTGCTGGCGACGGCGGCCTGGTCTTCGCTTCGTCGCTCGAGGGTGTCTTTACCATCGAGCGAGGGGGTCGCCTGCGCTGGCGCAAGCAGCAGGATCCCGGAGTGCTCTCGACACCAGTGGTGGTTGGAGCATCGATTTTGATCAGCCACTCGGAGACCGGTCTGCTCGCCTTGGATCGGGTCTCGGGGGAGCTTCTCGCGAGCCTCGATGTTGGCTCTGGAATCAGTGCGGAGCCCTCCTACGATCCGCTTTTTGGCCGCGCCTATGCGATTAGCAACCGCGGCGTGCTGATCGCGTTGCGTGTCGAGCAGGGCGCAGCGCCGCGGGTTGTCGCGAGAGCCCTGTAAACCCACCGGCTCAGCGGGCGTCGATCGAGGCGCTGAGTGGTCTCCTGGCGACCTCTGTACCTTCGCTTGAGACGATGACTTCGTCAGCGGAGAGGGCCAAGTCGAGCTTCGGGAACGAGTCGCCGGTGGATCGCAGGCGCAGGGTCGATCGATGGAGTTCGTAGTCGCGGGTGCGTACGATCAGGAGAAAGAGGGCTTCGTCGCCGACGATCGCAGCTGGGATTGTGTGCACTCGAGGCAAGCCGGCCGGCGCTCGAAGCCAACCATCGATCGCGGCGGCCTGCGAGGCGGGCAGGTAGCCGCTGCGCCAGCGGCCTTGACCGTGAACCAGCACCTGCGCCCAACGCAGGCACTCGCGGGGGCCAGAGCCTGATTCGCAGCGGTCGACGACCCCGAGAAAGTAGAGGTCGTCGCTCCGCAGCACGGTGTCGTAGGACTCCGAGATCGGGGGCAGGTGCGGCGCGGGTGCTGCGAAAAGCGGCGCTTGTTGGCTGAGAATCGCCGCGGGTACCCAGGCGTTCGGGAGCTCGGGCATCGGCTTTGGCCAGACGAAGGCGCGGCTGCCCCCATCGTCGTCGATCTCGTCGATCACAAGTGCGAGCAGGTAGCTGCCAAAACCATCGATGAGGTCGCCGCCGGGTACAGGTGCGGGGCCGAGGCTGAGCTGGCGGTTGTCGATCGCGGGCAGGTTGGGACCTGAGAAGGCCCATCGCTCGATCCACTCGAGAACGGCCGGCAGATCCGCGACTTGTCCGACGAAATGACCGGCGAGCGGTGGTGGTGTGCGAGCGGCTCCTGGGTCGCTTGGGGCCATCGCTGTGACTGCAGCGCTGCGGGTCTTCGCGGTCCCCACGAGCTCGGCAGAGAGCCAGTAGCCAGCCGCTTCGGCGAGCACTGGGCTGATGGCGATCGTCAGGCCCAGGAGCCAGGCGAGCGGCCCGAATGATCGCCTGTGGATCACGCCAGAGATCGCCGGTGCGTGCCCGTTTTGATGAGCGAGCGCGGCGTCTGCGTGAGCGTTGGGCTCCGCAGGTTCGGGGGGCCCGGGGATTTCGCCCGTTTGGCTGTGCTGGCGCATGCTGCCTTCGAGTTCGTGGCACCAAGGCCGGCGAGGCCTCGTCTCTGCGATTGTCATGGCACGCCGCCTGGCCCTCCGTCTACGGTCGCGGCGCTCAGCGCTTTACAAGCGGCTAGGGCCCTAGTTACAGTCGCCCACCTCAGGGCAGGATTATCGGATGAGCAGAACTTGGCGTCTGGAACTAGGGACCATCATCGCGGCGGCAGCCATCTTTGCGACCGGTTGTGGTGAGCATCGCTCGATCGAAGAGTCGCTCAAGACCAATGCTGACGAGGAATTCCTCAAAACCCAGTACAAACCAAACCCGAAAAAGCGACCGCCCAGCGGTCTGCCACCGCCCACCGAGGCCGAACTCAAGGCCTGGGATCGCAAGGATCCCGAGGGCGAGAAGCACCTCTACAAGTTCGATAAAAAGAACATGTCGCGGATGCTCAATTACTGGAAAGAACTCGAGTGCCACCGCGAGAAAATGAAAGAAGAGGGCGAGAAGGCCTTTGGCACCGAGCCTGGCAGCCCCGATGACGAGCAGTGGTTCCAGTTCAAGCAGGTGTTCATCCCGCAGATCAACACCTGGCAGCAGCGCTTATTCGCCAATGAGCCCCGGATCCTCGAGAAGTCCAAGCTCATCGGTCACTTTCTCGAGGGCCATGAGCTGGTCATGCACGGCTACCCCAAGGCCTACAACGAGAGTGACCGCACCGAGCTCCAAAAGAACGACGCTCACTGGACGATCCTCGAGAACAAGATCACCAAGTACCTAAAGAACATTGGTGGCGAGCTGCCGGCCAAGCCTGATCTCGACGATCCAAAGCAAAAAGCGGCGCACGAAAAATTCTGCTTCAAGGCCCTGCATCCCCCCAAAAACACCGGTAAGGCCAAAAAAGGCCGACGTACCGGTGGCGGGCGCAAGGCCAAGAAGCTCAACATGGGCAACTAGGTCCGAAGGGATCTGTCGATGCAGTCTCCATCGCCGCCCGTGCCCTCGGTGGAGGCCCAAGAGATCGTCAGCGATCTGAGCCACGATCTGATGTCGCCCTATTGTCCGGGGCGGACGATCGCGACCTGTCCGTCGCCACAGGCGCGCAAGCTCGAGAACGAGATGCTGGTCAAGGCCGAGGCCGGCATGACTCGCAAAGAGATCGAGACAGAGCTCGTCGGTCGGTTTCCCGACATTCAAGGGTATATCGGCCGGCCGGAGCTGCTCTGGGGTACGGCGATCGTCGCCCTCTTGGCGATTCTGACGATCGCCTGGGTCGCTCGCAGCTGGATCCGTCGCGGACAGGCCGCGATCCTGCCGCAAGACCTCGCGGAGGCGCCTCTGGCAGGGGGCCGACGGGCAGCATCATTGCGCGAAATCGACGCCCTTGAGGACGCTCTCGACGATGTCGACGACTTCTAGCCGCGCTCAACCGATCTAGGGCAGGGGCCGTTTTGCGGACCTGTGGGCGATCTTCAACGGTCGCACAGGGAACCCCTCACCGACTTTCGAGCGCCCCTGCCAAGCGCCCGCCCGAGCGGCTTCGGCTTGTCCCCCCTTGGCCCTTCGCGGTACTCCAGTGGGGTGATTACGGTAGTGGTTCATGAGAAAGGGGGACAGACCCAGCGCTTCGCCTTTGAGGGGGATAACTTCTCGGTCGGTCGCGAGGACGACAATGATCTTGTCCTCGATCGGGTGAACGTCTCGAAGCACCACCTCCGCCTCCGTCGTCATGAGGGCAAGATCGAGTGCCTCGATCTCGACAGTACAAACGGCACGTACATCAACGGTCGCCGGGTCGGTGCTGCGCGGACCGTTCGACGGACCGATCGGGTCTATGTCGGCGACTACATCCTGATGCTGGAGGGCGACGATGCCTGCATCTCTGTGCCCGAGCCACCACGGCCGCCAGCGGACTCGAAGAGCAAGTCGCGGCGCCGAGAATCCGCGGCCGCCGAGGTGCTGCCCGACTTTGTCGAACTCGTCGACGATACCAGCGGTGTTTTTACCTCTGCTGAGCGGGTGCCAGCTGCCGGTGTCGAGAGCACCTATGTCGATCGGATCGCCAACCAGATCGTCACCTCTGTCTTGCACTCGGTGCCGCGGCTGGATCCTTCAAAATCCAGCGACATCTACGACGACGATCGCGAGCAGGCGCTCACCGAGATCGACGCGATGATCGCCGACCTCAGGGACTCTCTCCAGCTCGACGCCAACGTCGAGGTCGGGCCGCTCAAGGAGCGCATCGCCCTCGAGTTGATGGAGTACGGGCCGCTCGGGGATCTGATGCGCGACCAAGAGGTCCGCGAGATCCAGATCGTCGGCTCGGGTCCGATTCACGTGGTCCGAGAGACAGGTCCTTCCGAGCGCCTGGACATGCGCTTCACCAGCGAGCGCTCCTTGCAGCTGGCGATCCGCCGGATCGCACGCAAGCGTGGGCTCTTGGTCGACGGGGCGCAGATCCTCGAGGGCATCGTCGAGCACGGTTTCTACCTCTACGCGCTCCTGCCCCCGCACGCTGCCAAGGCGCCGATCCTCAGCCTTCGCCGGATCCGTACGGATGCCAACAGCCTCACGGCGTTGGTCCAAGAGCAGGTGCTGAGCGCCGACATGCGCGAGCTCCTGGCGTTGATGTTGCGGGAGTCTCGACGGGTCGTTGTCTGCGCCTCTGGGGGGGTGAACCTCGACCGTTTTATGCAGGCTGTGGTCAACGAGATTCCAGAGGGGCTTCGCGTCGCTTGCATCTCGGATACCGGTCGTCTCAGCCACGGGCGTCGCGGCTGGATCCAGGTCCGTCGGATCAAAGATCCTTCGGACTCGATCGATCTCGCGAGCGTCTTAGGTGTGTTGCTTCGTGGCGGTCTCGATCTCCTGGTGAGCCAACAATGCGGGCAGCAGGACGCCGCGGCGGTGATCGATGCGATCGCTGGGGCGAGTCGCGGTGCGGTTGTCTCTCTCTGGGGCATCAACGGCGCCCATGCCCTGACGCGTCTGGCCGCGCTTGGATCGACGATGGCCGGCGGAGCTCTTCAGCCGCTCACGGTCTCGGTGGCCCACGCCATCGACATCATCATTCGCCTCAACAGCGGCGTAAATGCGGAGGCGATGCAGGTCCTCGAGATCATCGAGCCCCACGTGCACGCCGACGGCACCATCGAGTACCGACCGCTCTTCGCGGCGAGCAAGGCGGCCGATGGATCGACGGAGTTCAAGGCCACGCTCTCGCTCACGCGTTACCTGCGGGGCCTGCGAGATCAGGGCATCGACCTGCCGCCGCGTTTCCACCGAACCTAGGCGCTTCAGGCCATTGATGCCCTTTGACTCCGCGCGCCGGAGCCTTGACACTCCGATTCGCCCATGGACGACGAATCGACGGCTACTTCCCCGCGCCTAAGGCTCAGCGCTCGCCGCTCGATCGAGGCTGTGCTCGATCGCATCGAAGCTCGGCTGCAGGACGCAGATGACGGTTTTCATCGCATCGGTGCGGCGGCTTCGCGCCGGGAGCTTGACGGCTCAGGCCTGCCCCCCGAGGCCCAGCTCCTCTGGGAGCGATGGGACGGCCTCGACCTCGCCTGCTCTGAGGCCGTCATCCTCAGCCTCCAAGATCTGTCTCAAGCGACAGATGTAGCCCTGAGCGAAGGGCGGATCTCCGTCGGTGATCGGGTGATCGGTGAGCGCGGTCGGGATCTATTTGTGCTCGCCGCCGATCCCTTTGCGGAGGGAGCTGACGTGATCCTGGTCGAAGAGGATGGTGGCCGTCAGCCCCACTCGTCGACGGTCGAGCGCTTGGTGCTGGCGGTGCTCGGTGAGATCGCGATCCTCTACGACGAGGACGGAGAGTTTTGCGAGGAACTCTACGGCGATGACGGCGAACTCTTGCCGGCGGTTGAGCGTCGCATGCTCCGCCGTCACCTCGATCTCGACCAGGATGCGCCGCTCGCTCGATTCCGTTTGGCGCTCTCGCTTCGGCGCTTTGGCGAGCTTCGGGCTGCGGCCACGGAGTTGGGGCAGCTGCATCGTCGGGCTCCTGATTTTGCCTGGGGCAACCACGAACGCGGCCGTGTTGCGTTGCTCTTGGGTGATCGCGGCGGCGCGACGCGGGCATTTGATGCCGCTGCTGAGATCGCCGCGAGGACTTCGTTAGAGCCCGAACTGCGCGCGTACTTCCTTGCGTGGGGGGCGTTAGCGGCCGAAGGGGAGCAGCGAGCTGCGCTGGCGGCCAATGTCTGCGAACTCATGCCGGCCTTCGCTGCAGCGCAGGAGGCGGGTGTGCGCGAGGCCCTGGAGTTCGAGCATGCAGAGCGTGCGCGTGAGCAACTAGAACTCGGCCTTGCGGTGGCGCCGGCTCATCTCGGGCTTCTGTCCTTAAGGACAGATGTTGATGAGATCAGCCCGCCGAGTCAGTCGCCGGTTGGCTCGCCGGAGGACTCGCCTCCGAGGACTCGTCCGCCGGGTCCGAAACCTCGTCGTCGAGATCCAGGGGGAGGAGGGGAGCGTCGTCGTCGTCCTCATCGTCAGGGGAAGGTTCCGCGTTAGCGGCAGCCTCGGGCGCGATGTAGGGGGCCGGTACCGCGGCGATCGTCACCTTGCCAGCAGCGGGCTTGGTGTCGGTCGTGCCAGTTGCTTCGGTCTCGGGCGGCAGGGTGAGTTCCCAGAGGAGCGGATCACCACTCGCGTAGCGGGCTCGAAGAACGAGGACGATGCGCTCGGCAGCGACGGTTGTCGGTAGCTCTGTGACCAGGTTGCGCTTCCCGGCGAGCAGGCGGACGCGGCGACGGATCGTGCGCTTGCCGGACGTGTCTTGGTGGAGCACGAGCAACTCTGGTTCGACGATATCTGCGTCGAGTTCGAACTCGATGTTGCGGCCGGCGCGGTCGAGTTCGATCGCAGGCCAGCCCGGGAAGATGAGGTCGAGCAGCGAGCGAGTGGTCGCGGTGGCCCTCGGTAGGAGCACCTGCATCTGATCGTTGTAGACCGTGGTGTCGATGTAGGGACGGATCCTGCCGGCATCGTCGGTATCGAAGGCGGCGAGGGGGCGACCGGTCGCACTTAACAGGTAACCGCGCTCGGCGGGCCAGGGGCTGAGGCGGGCGCCAGCGACCTCGATCGGGTCGAGCAGGCTATCGGCGAGAAGAGTCGCGGCGGCGGCCTCCGGATCACTTTTGGTCTCGATGAACGCGGGCGTCGGCACCGAGGACTCGGAGAAGAAACGACCCGCGGTGAAGACTCCCAGGCCAATCTCGGCGGTCTCGGTGGTGCCGATGAGATGCCCGGCGAGGCTCGGTACCAGGGGAATGCCGCGGGCTCGGCCGATCGCTTGGGCGTCGCTTGGCAAGGGCAGGTCGCTGCGGCCGTAGCGGGTCTTGGCGAGTTCTTGGAGGGGCAGGCCGCGATCCCCTGGGGAGCGTGAGAGCGCGGCAAAGAAAGCACCTGCGTCTGCGCGAGCGTGGGCAGGTACGGAGAGGTCTTGGGCGACGTGCAGCAGGGCGCCGACGCAGATCAGCGCCATCGCCAGATGGTGGGCGCGGGCGGCCGGATTTGGATCGAGGTAGGCGCGCTCGAGGTGGCCGTAGAGCCGCGGTGGGGCGACGACATCGGTCGGGTCTTTGAGCCAGGCAACTGCTGAGAGGCCGTGACCGTCGAAGCTCGTCCTGTTGACGCTCGCGGCGAGCGGTGCCCCGTTGCGACGAGCGAGGCGGAGGCGGAGGAGCCAGCGGGGCAGCTTTGGATCGCTCCACGTCTCGGCTGCCGGGTCCTTGGGATCGATGAAGTGATGGACCTCGCGAGCCGAGGGCGAGAGCTCCGCGAGCACGCCGAGTTCGATCCAGGCGGCGGCGCTCATCTGCCAGCGCTCGTCCTCGATGCAGTAGCGTTGGGAGACGGTGGGCGCCTCTTTGCCGGGGCAGCTGCCGGGACCGCCGAGGGGCCGGCTGCCGGTGGCGTCGCTCGCCCGGAGGATCGCGGTATGGAGAAATCTACGCTCCGTCGGGCTCAGCCGTTCGGGCTCGATACGCAACGGAGAGAAGAGCCCTCGGGTCAGCTCGGAGCCCGCCATCCATCGCAGGTGCACAGCGCTTTGGTGGAGGCCCGCGTCGACGATGCCCAGGTGTGTCACCGACGGATCCCAGGCGGCAGCCGGTCGCGGAGAAGCGACGCTCGTGAGCAGCGCAAAGGCGATCACCAGGGCGCGCCCCAGGCGAGGAGCTGATGCACGTGCGCTCATGGCTGGCCTCCTTGGTCGTCGTCGTCGTCGCCCGTCGAAAAGTCGAGAGCAGCATCACTTGGTTCGTCGTCATTGACGTCGGTCTTGGAACCGACGGGGGTGCTCGTGAGGCGGTCGAGGTTTCGCTGGATCTCAGCGGCGATCACCAGCAGCGTCGCCAGATCGGCGCACTGCATGTCGCCGCAGGTCAGGAGAACACCCGCCGCTTCGTCGCGGTCGATAAACGCGACGGCGTAGACAGCGTTGGCTTCGAGGGTCCAGGTCTCGGGGGTGATCTCGTCGCCTTTTTGGGCGCCGACCATTGTGGTTTCGATGGTCTCGATGACCGGATCCATGCCGCCCGGAGGTGCTTGCCAGACGCGCAGCGAGATGTCGTAGGGCTCGTCGCGATCCTGTGCGCGGTAATGCACACCGTGATAGAAGCTCGTGTGCTCGAGGTCGGTCAGCTCGCTGACGTCAAAGCGATCCTGGGTGCGGGTGCGCTGGCGGATCTCATCGGGGGTGAGCAGTGCGCTCGCGTCGAGCCAGGCGTCGCCTCCGCGCTTCGCCACGTTTGGGGTCTTCGATGCCTTGGTGCCGCGCGTTTTTGGGCCTGCGCCGCCGAGTTCGTTGAGGAGATCGAGGTTGGCGAGATCGGCCTCCCAGGCGGCGAGTGACTGGATCGCTCGCGGTGCCACCAGGTAGGCGAGGTGCTCCGCGTGCGAGTCGCTCTCTCGCCACTTGCGCAGGGCGACCTTGTTTTGGCGGACTGTAAAATCGGTGCGTGGCTCGCCATCGAGCTTGCTCTCGGAGCGATAGCCGACGTAGCCGCGGCGGTAGATGACCAGCGAGAACGTGACCAAGCGAACGCTGCGTCCGCGGATCTGGAGCGGCGCCTTGGAGATGCGATAGCGCCCGGCGGCGTCGGTTGTGGTCTCGAAGGATTCGGAGCCGTAGGGGCCGATGAAGCCGTCGCCGCGATCGTAGGACCAAATGCCGACCACCGTCGCGTTGGCGACCGGCTTGCCGGTGGTTTCGTCGATCACCTGACCGTCAAAGGGGCCGACGAGGGTCGCGTCGGTGACCTGATCACGAGCGCCGACGAACGTCGCCGGCCGGACCAGGGGGGCGCAGGCGACGAGCGAAAGGGTGACAAGTGCGACCCAGAGCCCGGGGAGCGGGAGCGGGGAGATTGTCTTTGCGGGGGAGGCGCTCAATTGACGCTCTGCCAGGGGGCCGATACCCTGACGTTCCGTTGAGAGCGCGTGTCTATCCCACGCCGCCGACGCTGGCAAGCCTTCCGGGCAGGCCTCGGGCGCCACACAGACAGTTGAGGACACTTGTCGGAGTCGATGCCATGTCCAGCCTGTGGTAGCCCAATCGGGGCAGCGGGGGCGGATTGCGGGGTCTGTGGCTACGATCTGAGCCAGTCCCGCAGTCCGGCTCAGAGCGCCGAGAAGTGCTCGCGCTGCGGCTCTCCGCTGGGCAATGATTTCCAGTTTTGTCAGGTCTGCGGCCTCGCCATCGGCCTCCGTGCTCCGCGCCCGCAGACCCAGCGTCTCAAGGTCCTGACCACCGAGGTGCGCAAGCTGCGAAAGCGATCCACTGCGGGGGAGCGCTCAGAACCCCGAGAAGATTTTTCGATCGTCGCCAAAGAGCCGCCAAAACGGGGTCCGCGACGCGGTGCTGCGAGCAGTCGTGCCGGGGCTCGTGGGCCTGCGCCTCAAGCGCCAGCCGCTGTGTCGACGCCTGCAGCTGCCGAGACTGTATCTGCACCCGAAACGGTATTGGCGCCCGCACCGGCCCCTGCGCAGACCACGCCTTCCTGGAACGCCCACGCGGTCGCAGGCGTGCGAGAGCCGGTTCCGGTGGCGTCCTCTGCTTCTTCGGGGGAGCACGTCGCCGAGGCAGGGGCACTGCGCCTGGTCCTGGTCAATCGCGACGGCAGCGATGGCGAGAGCTTCTTCTTTCCCGACGCAGCGCTCACGCTCGGTCGGCGGGATAGCGATCTCTCCTTTGCCCAGGACGAATTTCTCTCGCCGGTGCACGCCCGCCTGGAGCCGCGTACGGATGGAATTTGGCTGGTCGATCTCGGCAGCCTCAACGGGATCTTTCTTCGGATCAGCACGACGATGCCGGTCTTCCCGGGGGATTTGATCCTCCTCGGGCACCAGCTCTTGCGTCTCGACAATGTGCCGGATCTACCGGCCGAGGCCGACGTCGAGGTCGATGGAGCGCGCCTCTTTGGTACGCCTCTCGATCCGGCCTGGGCCTGCCTGACCCGCATCGGTTACGGCGGAGCGACGGCGGAGTCCTACTTTCTGCGCTCGACGGTCGTCGTCTTCGGTCGCGAGCAGGGCGACATCGTCTTCGGCGATGATGCCTTCATCAGTCGCCAGCACGCGCAGCTCGGGGTCACCGTCGACGGCGCGGCGATGTCCGTGAGCCTCACCGATCTCGACTCCGCAAACGGCACCTACATGAAGATCCGTGACGAAGTGCGGATCAATGTCGGTGACATGTTTCGCATCGGCGACCAGATCTTTCGCTTGAGGATGGATCCCTAAGTGGCTCAGATCGAAATCTTCGCCCGGACTGAGGTGGGCTGCATCCGCAGCCGCAACGAGGATCGATTCCTGGTGATCAACTTGAGCAACGGTGATCGCTCTTTGCAGCCCCATTCGCGGATCCACCCGCTAGGGCCCAAGGGCACGTTGCTGGCAGTCTGCGATGGAATGGGCGGGGCTGCGGGAGGGGACGTCGCCGCCGGGCTCGCAGTCGATGCGCTCGCGACAGCCCTGCAATCGAGCTCTCCTTTTGCGTCGATGACGAGCGTGCAAGAGGCGCTGATCGAGGGCACTCGCGAGGCCAATACAAAGATCCTCGAGGTCGCCGGCGAAGACCCGACCCTCCGGGGCATGGGCACAACGGTCACCGCGGCGCTGCTGCACGGGCCTGAGTTGGCGCTCGTGCATGTCGGGGATTCTCGGGCGTACCTCCGTCGTGGTCGTGCGCTCCATCAGCTGACCACCGATCACAGTGTCGTCGGTCAAATGGTTGCGGCTGGTCGGATCAGCGGCGAAGAAGCTCGCCAGCTCGACAATCGCAACGTGCTTCTGCAGGCGCTCGGGGTGATGGAGCGCATCGGCCCGGAGCTGGTCACGACGACATTGCGGGCGGGCGACATCCTGCTGCTGTGCAGCGACGGGCTCAATACGCCGCTCTCCGACGAGCAAATCCTCGACCAGCTGCTTCGCTACGAGGATCCGATGCGCTGCTGCCGGGCTCTGACCGAGGCGGCCTGTGCCGAAGGCGGTCCCGACAATGTCACCGTCATCGTCGCTCGTTTCACCGGCGACGGCCTCGAGATCCCTCGCGGTCGCGAGCCGGTCAACCTCAACCGACATCAGGTCACGATCGGCTAAAAATGGCTGCTTGGACCCTTCTCACCGGCGGCGCCGGTTTCATAGGCTCGCATCTAGTCGACGCCTTGCTCGCCGACAACCGCCCCGTACTGGTCATCGATCGCGCCGTCGCGGAGCCCCGTGGGCGTTCCAACCTCGCTGCACATGTCGATGATCCGCGCCTGCGGGTCGTCTGCGCCGATGTCGGGGAGCCCCTGGCACCGCAGTTAGAGCCCCATCTCCAGGAGATCCAAGAGGTTCGAGCGGTGGTCCACCTGGCGGCCCAAATCGCCGTTGCGCGCTCGCTCGACGAGCCGATCGCCGACGCCCAAGACAACCTGATTGGCACCCTAGAGGTCGCGCGTCTCGCCCGATCGCTCGGGGCTCGTCTGGTCTTCGCCTCCTCCGCGGCCGTTTACGGGGTCAGCGAGGCCTTACCGGTGGTCGAGGAGGATGCAGGTTGGCCGCCTTCGCCCTACGGGATCCACAAGCTGGCCGCCGAGATGCACCTTCGTGTCCAAGCGCGCTTGCCCGACAACCCGCTCTCTGCCCTGAGCTTGCGCTTCTTTAATGTCTACGGCTCCCGCCAGGATCCCGCGAGTCCCTACGCGGGGGTGATCGCTCGTTTTGTCGATCGGGCGCTCGCCAACGAGGCGCTCGAGATCTTTGGCGATGGACAACAGACTCGAGACTTCATCCACGTCAGCGATGTTGTCCAGGCGATCCTCGCCGCCTGCGAACGCGGTCCCAGCGATGGCACGCCGATCAACATCGGCGGTGGCCAAGAGATTTCGATCCGGGAGCTCGCCGAGCGGGTCGTGGCGATCACAGGGAGCGAGAGTTCGATCCTGCATCTGCCCGCCCGCAGCGGCGAGGTCCGGCGTTCACGCGCCTCTGTCGAACGGAGCACGACCCATCTCGGGATCCGTCCGACCATCGATCTCGACCGTGGATTGCGCGAATTTGCGGCTTGGGTCGCGGGTCTCGCCAACGACTCTTGAGTCTCCACGGGGGTGCAGTTCATACCGACATGTCTACACTCACTATTGGCAGTGTGCATATCGACGACCGATTCCGGCCGTAATGCGATGATCACTCGAACAATGCCGTGACCAGTGCGCGGCTAAAACCGTAGCGCGAGCCCTGGCGTGTAGGTGCCAAATGCGGTGCGTCCAACATTCGGTGCCAGCGCGACCTTATTGGCCTCTTTCCATTTGCGCCACTTGCTGAATCGAGAGCCGCCGACACCCAGGAGGGGCACACCGACGGCGAGTCCGACAAGGCCAAAGCCGAGAATAACCCCGCCAAGAGCACCTCCGACCTTGCCTACGCCATCAGAGCCGGTCTCATTCGCGGCTTTCTTTGAGCCCGCGATGATCACGATGCCCCAGAGTGAAAGGGGCAGGGCGTAGAGGCCGGTGATCACACCGCCGCTGATCATCATGCCCAGGCCCTTCTTCGGCTCGGGCTGGCTCGAAGCCTCCGCGGGGCCCTCGGGCTCGGCCTCATCGGCGTTCACCTCGGCGCCCATATCCGTGAGTGCGGGCAGAGCATTTTGATAGGGCGATGCATTCGCCTCGGTGAGGGGAGCGAGCGCAAGTGTCGTTGCCACTGTGACCACGAAAATGCCCTTGGCAGGCCGAAGTACCTTGTTCTGTCGATTCATGGCAGGTTGAACGGCAGGGCCGGTGGCGTGATTCACGGAAGTTTCGCTTTGCAGTAAATGTGAGTACTGCATCTCGATGTAGATCACATTCTTCGACCGAATCCGCGAACTATCATGAATTGTGTCCAGTGCATGGGCCATTTGCCCCCAAATTGATCAATCGTTGACCGCGTGATCGCCGCGGGCGCTTTTGAGCGGCTCAAAGCTGTCACTTCGCGGTACAACCCCGCCGATGTTCGACCTCTTCGCCACTGCAGCGCCCGGTCTCGAGGAACTCTGCGCCGCCGAACTCGGTGAACTCGGGGCATCGAGCATTCGCCTGACAAAGGCCGGCGTTCGTTTTCGCGGGGACCTCTCGCTCGCCTATCGTTGCTGCCTCTGGTCGCGCCTTGCGAGCCGTATCCTTCTTCGCCTCGAGGAGGTCGAGATCGACGGCCCCGATGGGCTTTACGACGTTGTCTCGGCGATCCCCTGGGAGGAACATCTGAGCCCCGACGGCAGCCTTGTTGTTGATTTTGTCGGCGGTGGTTCGGGCATCGACAACAGTCATTTTGGAGCGCTCAGGGTCAAAGACGCGATCGTCGATCGTTTCACCGATCGTTGCGGGCGGCGACCCGATGTCGAACGCGAGCGCCCCGATCTGCGGATCCACGCGCACCTCCGACGTGGCCTCCTGAGCATCGCGATCGACCTCGCGGGCGAGAGCTTGCATCGGCGCGGCTATCGAGCGCCGGGGACCCGAGCGCCGCTCAAAGAGAGCCTGGCTGCGGCGATCCTGATCCGCGCTGGTTGGCCCGCGCTGGCGGCCGCGAAGGCGCCGCTGGTCGATCCGATGTGCGGCTCGGGCACCCTGCCGATCGAGGCGGCATGGATCGCTGGCGATCGGGCACCGGGGCTCACGCGTACCTATTACGGCTTCCAGGGGTGGCTCGGGCATCGCCCCAAAATTTGGGCAGAGCTCCTCGAAGAGGCACGCGAGCGTTGGGCTGTGGGGCGCAGCCGGGTGCCGCAGATCGTCGGGTTTGATCGCGAGCGGGCGGTGCTTCGATCGGCTCAGGCGAACCTCGAGCGCGCCGATCTCCGCGGTCTTGTCGAGGTCCGTGTCGGTGATGTGAGCGAGCTTGTGCGGCCGCCTGAGTGGGAGGCCGCGGGCCTGGTGATCAGCAATCCGCCCTACGGCGAGCGCTTGGGCCAAGAGGAGGATCTCGAGGCCCTTTACAGGACCTTTGGTGAGCGCTTGATCGCCGAGTTCGACGGTTGGCGAGCCGCGATCCTGACCTCCGAATCGACACTCGGTAAGGCGACAGGCCTGCGGGCGCGGAAGATCTACAAGCTGCTAAACGGCGCGATCGAGGTGAGCCTGCTGTTGATCGACGTGCAGGAGTCAAACGTTCGCGGGCCACCGAAGGCCTATCCTCGGAGCCTCAATGCTGTGGCGCTCAGCAATCGCCTACGCAAGAACCAACGCGCGTTGGCCCCGTGGTTAAAGCGCGAGGGCATCAGTTGCTATCGCCTCTACGACGCGGATATTCCCGAGTACGCTGTCGCGGTCGACCTTTACGACAGCGATGATGGGCTCTTTGTGGTCCTTCAAGAGTACGCACCGCCGGCGACGATCGAGCCTCGAAAAGCCGTCCGTCGGCTCCGGGAAGCCCACGAGGTCGTCGCCGAACACCTGCGCATCGATCCCGAGCGGGTGATCGTCAAGCAGCGTCGTCGACAGCGGCGCGGCGACCAATACACTCGCCAGGCGACGAGCGATGAGATGCACGTGGTCCACGAGGGCAAGGCCAGCTTTTTGGTCAACCTGCACGACTACCTCGACACGGGTCTCTACCTCGATCACCGGCCGGTGCGGGCCTTGCTCGCCGCTGCGGCTGCCGGTCGCGAGGTGCTCAATCTCTTCTGTTACACAGGGACCGCGACCGTGCACGCGGCTCTAAACGGCGCCAAAAATACGACCTCGGTCGACCTCTCGCGGCGCTATTTGAGCTGGGCAGAGCGCAACCTCGAGCTAAACCGGCTCGATCGCCAACGTCACCGGCTGATCGGCGCTGATGTTCGGGACTTCCTGGCCAGCGATCGGCGGCATTACGGGCTGATCTATGTCGATCCTCCGACCTTCTCCAACTCGAAGCGAGCCCGGGATTTTGATGTGCAGCAGGATCACGTCGAGCTTCTGCAAACGGTGGCGGAGCGCCTCTACGCGGGCGGCGAGATCATTTTTTCGACCCATCACCGGCGCTTTCGTCTCGACGAAGAGGGGCTCGCGGGCCTCGAGGTCGAGGACCTCAGTCGACCGACCATTCCCCGCGATTTTCAGCGGAGTCCGAAGATTCACCGCTGTTGGCGTTTGCGTTGGCCCACAGGTCAGTAGGCTCGAGAGCGCTGGGTCGCGCGCGCCAAAGATGCCCAAATGGTCACAGATCCGCGCGTAGGCGTTCGTTCCTGCAACTATGTCGCGAGCGCAAGGGGGCGTCAAAACCAGGTACGCTAGCGGTGGAGACCCCCCGTGCCCCTGACTGCTGAGCAAGAATGGACCCTCGTTTCCTGCGGCCTGCTCGCCCTCGCTGACCGAGTCCTCACGGGGGGGGAGGCCGCCCGACTGCTCGCGATGGTCGAGTCCTACCTCGATCCTGAAGAGCAGGATCTCTGGATGGATCTGGTCGCCGACAAGGCGGCGCTCGAGGCCCATTTTGAGCAGCTGAGGGCGCCACCGGCTGCGAATCACCTGGCGTTGCTCGAGCGAGTCTGGGCCATCGCCCTCGCGGACGGTGACGCCTCGCTCACAGAGATCCGCGTGTTCGAACGGATCGGCGAGCGCCTCTCCATCGATGGAGCCCAGCTCATTGTGCACCGCAAGACGTGGACCTACGCGGCGATGGAGCGCGCCGAGGTGGTCGCAGGGTTCGCCGCAAATCTCCTCCAGCGCGGAGCTGCGGCGACGCCCAAGGAGCACACGCTCTACGAGACGCTGGTCGGACGGCTGCCGTTGAGCAAGAGCCGACGCGCGCGGATCCTCGGTGAGATCGATGCGCCGCCGACCCTAGAGTCGCTCGCTGCGATCCTCAAGCGTTTCGATCGAGCGCGGCAGATGGAGACCCTGCGATCGATCGCCGACGCGGTGGTCCGCACTGAGAGGCGGGAGGCGGCGCGCGAGCAGATGGCGGAGTTTGTCGCTGTTGCCGGCCTGCCGCCGACCGTCGCCGACGGTCTGCACGGCTTTGCGCCGGTCCAAGACAAGCCTGCCTCTTAGGACAGATCTGTCGAGGACGGGTTTCAGCGGCTGGCGAAGGCGCGGTGGAAGGTCCGCAGTGCGGAGTCGCCAAAGGTCTGGGCGATGGTCTCGATCTGGGCGCGTTCTTCGGGGTCGATCGCGTTGCCGATCCCAAGAAAACCACCGCTGGCGTCCGCGACCTTCACGCAGAGATCAACCAGCGAGGCGCCCTCTTTGCCCGCGAGTGTCAGCTTTAACAACGCCAGGGTCTCGTCCATAAAGGCTTTCGCGGGGCGCTCCTCGAGCATGCTCTCGATCATCTGGAAGGCTTCGCTGCCCGGGTTGATGCCGCGGCTGCGGACGACGTCCAGGATCGCAGCGCGCTCCTTTCGGGAGACCGAGTCGTCGATCCAGGCGACGTGCACCAGGGGCATGAGATCGAAGATCCGGGCCTTCTCGCCAGTGAAGCCGAGCGCTTGGATGGTCTCGGCGAGCTCGAGCTTGCGGGCCTCGAGCTCGAGCTTGCGGGCATCCGCCTCCATGCGCTCGCGGAGTTTGGTCCGGGCGGCGAGCTCCTGCTCCTTGAAGTAGATATCTTCTTCGATCTCGGGCTTTCTCTGCATGGTCTTGGTCCTCGCGGGCCGGACGGTAACAGGCGCTCAGAGCCTGTCAATGCCCTGCTTGGGGCCGGGGGTTTAGCTGGGGATGGTCTGCGGCTTGCCGCTCGGCTCGCAGCCCCACAGGAAGTTGTCGATGAAGGCGTAGCTGTCGAGGATTCCATCGCTGACGTCGAAGATCGAGAAGACGACGGTGATCTGCTCGCCCGGGGTGACGCCGACGGTGCTGGTCAACCAGTTGGTGCCGGCGTGTTGGCGCATGCAGGTATTTGTGAACTCCGGGAGGACGGCACCGCCGTCTTGAAAGTCGAGGAAGCCGGCGTTGAGAGAGATCGGATTGCCCTGCATGTCGAAGGAGATGTTGCCGGTCCACATCTCCGACTCGAGCCAACCGATGTACATGTCGTTGTACTGGGAGCCGTAGTACTGCGGCCACTCGGTCGAGAAGAAGGCGAAGTCGTAGGAGAACGACGTGACGTCGTCGGGCACGTCGAGGAGGAAGCGGAGTTCGGTGTAGTCGTTGGCGGAGCCGCCCTGATCGAACTGTCCCTGGATCGTGCCCGAACAGTCGCCGGTGCCGACGAGGCCGGGATTTTGTGTGCAGTCGCCGGCGACCGCGTTGGGTTTGATCGGCGCGGGTAGATTTTTGCCGAGGGCGATGCCGAGGCTGTCGTTGCAGTAGGTCGGACCGCTGTTGCTGTCGCCGCCCGGTGTCTGCAGGTCGAGTTCGGCGACCAGGCCCGAGCCGATGACGGCGTAGGAGTTGCCCTCCCGCGGTGCGAAGGTGCCGTTTGTGCCGAAGCCTGTGCGCACGCCGATCGCCTGCGCTGCGCCCATCGTCGATGCCTGAACCGCGAGTTCTCCGGGGCAGTTGAGGCCCATCGCGGCGAAGGGATCGCTGGTGCCGGCGTCGCAGGGCACGTGATCAGGGATCGAACAGACGCACTCGTCGCCCTCGCAGGGCTCGTCGTCGGGCATCGTATCCCCGTCGGGAACGCCGACGTCGTACTTGAAGTCGCCGTCCCCCGAGCCACCACCGCTGCCCTCGCTGCCGCTGCTGTCGGTGTCGGTGTCGGTATCGGTGTCGGTGCCGGAGGAGGGGCCGGATCCGCTTATCGTGATGCTCGCGATCCCGCTCTCGCCAAGGCTCATCTCTGTCTCGTCATCCGAGGCGCCGCCGCAGGCAGATACGGCGATGCAGAGAATGGCGGCAGAGGAAAGTAGAGCTGAGCGCATTGTCGAACGCTACCGAGGTCCGGCCAGTCGGGAAAGAGGTGAAAAAAGTAGAGGTCTGCACTTGTATTTTTGCGCGTAGAGCTGTTCTAAGGGCTGTTTACGCACTAATCTCGCGTTTCATGTCGTACTTCGTGCAACAGAGGGCGATCGCCGGAGTTGTCTTCGATCTCGACGGCACGCTCTACGACAAGCGCGTGCTCGAGCGTTTTGTGATCCGCAGGTTGCCCGGGTCGTTGCCTCGGCTCTATCGCTATACGCGGACGCGCAGCTCGCTGGCCGGTGTCGATTGTGGGTCTTGGGAGGCGCTCCGGGAGGAGGCCCTGCGCCGCCTTGCGCCCGGTGCGAGCGGACAGGCGCGATGGCTGCGGTGGATCGATGAGCGTTACGATCCGACCGTGCGCGAGGGCATGGCTACGGTCCGGGCCTATCCCGGGGTGAACGCGCTTTTAAGGGAGCTGCGCGGTGCCGGGTTGCGTCTGGGATTGGTCTCTGATTACCGGGGGGTTTGCGGGCGCTTGAGGGCGCTGGGCATCGATCGCGAGGCTTTTGATCTTATCCTGCCGACCGAGGATCGGGGGGCGATGAAACCAGCGCCGCGGATCGTCGAACTCACACTTGCGGGCATGGAGTTGCCGGGTGAGGCGATGGTGATGGTTGGCGATCGAGCCTTCACCGATCAGCGCTTCGCCGAGGCCGCGGGCATGGAATTTGTCGGCGTATTGCCCCGCGGATCGTCGGCCCCAGATGGGGATCTTCGCTGGCGGAGCTGGTCCGCGGCGCGGGCTCATCTGCTGGGGCGTGCGCTGGGGTTTATGCCCGCTTGAGGACTTGCTGTCCGCGCTCGCGGATCTGGGTGAGCGCCTCCCAAAGGGTATCGGCGATCACATGCACGACCCCCTCGCGGCTCCGCTGGATCCGGCCGCTGACCCCGAGCACCGAAGCTGTCTTGGCGACCGTCGCGTAGCGCTCGAAGACCCGGGCCCAGACGATGACGTTGACGAAGCCAGTTTCGTCCTCGAGGGTATAAAAAGTCACCCCACTGGCTGTAGCGGGTCGTTGGCGGCAGATCGCCAGGCCGACGATTTCGACCGAAACGCCATCTCGGAGGCCGCGGATCGTCGCTGCGTCGAGGATGTGCAGGCGTTGGAGCTTTGTTCGCAGAGCGCTGAGAGGATGACCGTGGGTGCTGTGTCCGCTGCGCTTGTAATCCCAGAGCACGGCCTCGTGTTGGTTGAGGTCGGCGAAGAGCGGCAGGTCGCTGACGTCCTCGAGCGCGAGGCGATCGTTGGCCTGGGTGGCGAGACCCCGAGCCCGCCAGATGGCTTCGCGCCTCGAGTAGCCGAAGGAGTCAAAGGCCCCGGCCTCGGCGAGCGCGTGCAGGGAGTCGCGACCGAGGCCGCTTCGTCGGACAAAGTCATCGAGGCTTGTGTAGGGGGGCGGGTTGTTCTCGAGGGCGATGCGGTCGTCGACGCTGAGCCCACGGACATAGGAGAGCCCCATACGCAGCGCCCATCGAAGCCCACAGACTTTGTCCGCGGACGGATCCTGTGTCCTGTCTTTTGGGGTGCGCTCCACGAGCGTGCACTCCCACGAAGATCGCTGCACATCGATCGGGCGGATCTCGACGCCGTGACGGCGACTGTCGTCGAGGATGGTCGCGGGCGCGTAGAAGCCCATCGGTTGGGCGTTGAGCAGGCCGCAGATGAACGCCGGCAGGTAGTGGCGGCGGAGCCAGGCGCTGGCGTAGGCGATGAGGGCGAAGGAGGCCGCGTGGCTCTCGGGGAAGCCGTACTCGCCGAATCCGCGGATCTGCGCGAAGAGACGCTCGGCGAATTCTGGACTGACCCCGCGTTCGCCCATGCGCTGCAGGATCCGCTCGCGGTGCTCTTCGATCCGCCCCGGAGCTCGGGAGGCGCCCATGTCCTTGCGCAACTGATCGGCCTCGCCGGGGCTGTAGCCGGCGAGGCAGATCGCCAGGCGCATTACCTGCTCCTGAAAAAGCGGCACGCCGAGCGTTTTGCCGAGGATCCGGCGGGCCTCGGGATGCGGCATCGTCACCGCCTCGTCGCCGCATCGCCGGCGGAGATAGGGGTGCACCATGTCGCCCTGGATAGGCCCAGGACGGACGAGTGCGATCTCGATGACGAGATCGTAGAAGGTCTCGGGGCGGAGCCTCGGCAGCATCGCCATCTGCGCTCGACTCTCGATCTGAAAGACGCCGATGGTATCGGCCCGTTGAAGCATCGCGTAGGTCTCGGGATCCTCCGCAGGGATCGTCGCCATCGTCAGCTCGCGGCCGTAGCAGTCCTTGATCAGATCAAATGTTCGGTGGAGGTGGGAGAGGGCGCCTAGGCCCAGAAGATCGACCTTAAAGAGGCGTAACGCTGCGATGTCGTGCTTATCCCACTGGATGAGCGTACGTCCCGGCATCGCTCCTGCCTCGATCGGCACCAATGTGTCGATTGGTTCATGTCCTAAGAGGAAGCCGCAGGGATGGGTGGCGATGTGGCGGGGCACGTCCAGGATCGCGCCGGCAATCGCGACGAGATGAGTGCCGAGTCGGCTCTCGGGATCGATGCCGGCGCCCCTGAGCACCTCGGCGTCGATCCGTTGGGCGAAGTGATCGTGAAGCTTCGCTGCGCGATCGAGTGCCGCCTGGGGCAGACCCAAGACCTTGCCGACGTCGCGGATCGCCGAGCGCGGGCGGTAGCGGATCACGCTCGCGACCATCGCCGCGTAGCGCCGACCGTAGCGGCTGTACACGTATTGGATGACCTCTTCGCGGCGCTCGTGCTCGATGTCGAGATCGATATCCGGGGGCTCCGCGCGCTCGCGACTGAGGAAACGCTCGAAGAGAAGATCCATGCGCAGCGGGTCGATCGCGGTGATGCCGAGGCAGTAGCAGACCAGCGAATTCGCGGCGCTGCCACGGCCCTGGCAGAGGATGCCCCGCTCATCGCAGAAGCGAACGATGTCCCACATGGTCAGGAAGTAGCCGCCGAAGTCGAGTTCGTTGATGAGCGCGAGTTCGCGGCGGAGCTGGGTCACAGCATCGGCGGGTACCACCGCGCCGTAGCGTTGATGGGCGCCCTCGAAGGTGCGCTTGCTGAGCATGTCGGCCTCGCTGCTGCCCGCGGGAAGATCGCCGCTTGGGTAGCGGTAGGAGAGCCCGGCCAAGGTAAAACTGCAGCGCTCGGCGATCTCATTGGTTCGCTCGAGCATCTCGGGTGCATCGGCGAAGAGCGCGGTCATCTCGGTGACCGATTTGAGATCGTGCTCGGCGTTTGGGCGGGTACAGCCGGCGGCGTCGTTCAGCGTTCTCCCGTGGCGGATGCAGGTCAATACATCCTGCAGCGGTCGCCTTGTTGGCTCGTGGTAGAGGACCTCGACGGCGGCGACCAGGGGCACGCCGAGGGCCTTTGCGCGGGTGCGAAGCTCGTTCTCGCGGCGTCGCTCATCGCTCTGGTGATGGCGAGCGCAGAGCCCGTACAGGCGGTCGCCAAGGCTCCCCGCGAGGGATTCGAGGAGCCAAGGAGCGTCGCTTAACACGATCACGGGTGCCTTCGCGATCGCCTTGATGGCGGTGACGCTCAGCTCTGGGTGGGCCCGCGGATGATCGAGATGCGCGCGAGAGAGGAGCTGGCAGAGCGCCGACCAACCCGAGCGGTCGATCGCCAGGATCAACGCCGTCGCCTGCTCTTCGGTTTCGGCGAGACCTTCGCTGAGGGGCCCAAATGCGTCGGGCAGCGGCGGCTTGGAGACGGATATCTCGGCGCCGTGCAGCAGCTTGATGCCGAGCTCGGCGGCGCGGGTATGGGCGCGTACAGAGCCGTAAACGCCGTGACGATCGGTGAGAGCGAGAGCCCCAAGCCCGAGCTGATGTGCCCGCTCGACCAGTTCCTCTGGATGCGACGCGCCGACCAAGAACGAGAGGTTGCTCTTCACCCACAGCGCTGCGTAACCCATGCCGAATTGCCTCAGTCGAGCACGCCGTGGAGGAACCAGCGCTGGCGCGGGCGGTCGTAAAAGAGCCAGAGGTACTCATCGCCGGTGGTTTCTGCGTAGTAATAGTCGCGCTCGACCGGGCGCACCCACCAGCCGCCGCTGATCCGATGGGGTCCGTGCAGACGGCGGATCGATCCGAATACAGGCGGCACGGCACCGGCGATCGAGGGCATCGGAGGATCGGTGCCGGGGCGCGTCTCGCCTGTGCTGCTGAGTGGAATCGGGCGGCGCAGGAGCCGACGGATCAGGCACGAGGAGCTGCCCGAGAGATTTGCAGCGAGCGCGGTCGGTCGCGGCTGGCGGATCGAGCAGGTTGGTTCCCAGGCAAAACGCGCCTCCGGGAGGTGCGTCTCGCGGAGCTGAGCGCGGGTTACCGCACCTTCGCCGTAGGCCGCGCGGATGCGGTCGAGTGCACGTTCGGCGGCCCTCGGATCACGGCGCTCGCGTTCGGCGAGGAGGTCGAGCTGGGGCAGGGCGGGGCGCGATCCATCGAGCATGAGCACGAGTTCCGTGACCGGCGAAGCGAGGGACAAGGCGCCGAGCCGGAGGCGGATGAGATCGAGGATCGGCAGGAGTTCCGAGGTTGGCTCGGCGATCTCGATCGCCAGCTCGATGGGATCGCATCTGTCTAAGAGCAGGCGGAGCGCGAGCGCGTGCACCCGCTCTCCCGCACCGCGGAGCTGCTCGATGAGCTGCGGCAGGATCCCCTTGATCGCGAAGAGCAGCCGCTCGTCGATCTGCTCTGGGGGATCGATGACGATGCTCGCGCGCACAGGTTCGCGATGCTGCCGTGGGCGGAGCGCTCTCCATGACGATCCGCTGGCGTCGGCGTGCAGCTTCGCGATCTCTGCTCCAAAGCGGGCGCGGAGATCGGCAGCCGGTAAACGGATGAGATCGCCGAGGGTCTCGACCTGGAGGCTCGCGAGCGCAGCCACTCGCCGAGCTGGAAGATCAAGATTAAGGAGTGCGACCGATTGGGCAGCCGCAGCTTCCTCCTCGGGATTTTTGAAGACGTGCAGGCGGTCGCTGCACTCTGCGAGCGCTCGGGTTAAGAAATGACGGAAGCCGACGACGATGGTCGAACGCCAGCCGAGATCGGAGAGATGAATGCGGATCGCCTCCGCCCACAATGAAGGCGGTCCGTAGAGTCGGCCCATGCCGGATGGATCGATCCAGAAGGCGCCACTGCCCGGTGGGCCCGGTTCGATTCGCGGTGAGAAGCGGTTGAGCTCGTCGCAGATCGTGTCTTGGATCGACGCGAGTTCGTCGTCATCGATCGCGCTCGTACGAAGCCCTTCGCAGAGCCCAACCGCCGCGCTTGCGCGTAATCCTGCACGAACACCACTGCGCTTTGCAGCGTCCGTGCACGCGGTGATCCGGCCCTGCGGTCCTGGGCGATCGACGAGGGCAAGCGCTGCCTCTTTGAGAACCTCTGGGCGCCGAAGGAGGGCCTGGAGCCCGATTTCGGGGATGCTGACGCAGGCCAGTGGAGGAGGCGCGCTCATGCCTCGAGGCCGCTCGGTGTCCGCCAGGTTTCGGGCACGACTTTTAGCGGCCCACCGGACTTGTTCTTTAGGACATGTACATGAAGCGTGCACTGTCCGGCGAGCGGTGGTGATCGCTGGGCCGCGATCCGGAGGCCGATCAGAGGCCCGAGCGATGACTGGCTCGCCGGTGTGTCGGTGATCAGGAGGAGACGAGTGCCATGCTCCCGCGCGAGGGCGACAAGGCGTGCACACCAGGCTTGGCCTCGCGGTGCGCGGACCCCTGAGAGGTCGACCACGATGAGACCGTAGGCGCCGGAGCGAAGCAGCCATTCGCTCGCTCGAAGCAGATCGCGCGCCCCCTGATCGGTCGGTAGGTGGAGCACGATCAGCGACTCGAGATCGATGCCAGCCGCAGCCAGATCGGGCGGATAGAGGTCACCTTCTTCGGGTTGGATCCAAGCGCTCGTTTCGCCCTCGATCTGGGCCTGTCTCAGGAGGTTTACAGCGGTACTCAGGCGGGCGTTGACACCGCGCCCAGAGATCTCGATCAAGCGTCCAGGCGCGGCTAGATCCGCCATCGAAACCCTGGCCAAACCACGTAATTTCGCCTCAGAAGCCCTATTCGTCATGGGTTGCAGGATACTGAACGGGCAATCAGCATCAAGAAAATTGCGTTAGCTGGACTGCTTAATTATCAATTTCGATGATCTTCGCGCGATTGGCGCACGCGTTCGTCCGAAGTCGCCCTATAGCAGAGCGGCAATGAACTTCGCTGGCGTATTTGATCATGTTCATTAAGACATGTTTGTTTGTGTCGTCGAGAACGACGAGAGCCCAACCCCGGCATCGGGGGGGGCTCTCGATCCGTACTCTCTCAGAATGCTCAGTCGTTGCTGAAGACTAAGCGCTCGACAAAGTCGTTGTCGACTAGGCGAGCGGCTGCCTCAGAGAGCACAGCGATTCGATCGGCTGCACCTTCGTCGAGATCGCCCGAAGCGGCCTCGCAGATCCGATCGAGCAGGTGGCTGTAGCTCGCGAGCAAAGCTAGGCGAGCGTACTCACGGGCGTCGGGGCCGGCTTCTTCAGCGGGAGCGGCTTCTTCCTCGGGAGCGGCTTCTTC
>CAYYUP010000002.1:0-222682 GCA_964474905.1 uncultured Nannocystis sp.
CTGCGAGGAAGATCCTTCCTGTCAGGGAGTCGTCGCCCTGGAGTTCATCAACAACATCAGCGCCTGGTGTCTCGGCGAACCTGTCTTCTTGGGCTGCATCGACGGCGACCTCGAGTGCGCAGGCGAAGCGCAGGCAGTGTGTGTCGGCAATACCAAGCACCTGCTCGAGGGCAGTTGTCTGCCCGAAGGTGTTGTGGCTTGTGATCCGCCGGCGGGCGGCCCTAATTGGAAACCCTGCTAGCGCACGACTAGGGTCGGTCGTTTTGCGTGATTGACCACCCGTGCGGCGGTGGTGCCGATGACTCGATCGAGGGGACCGTAGCCGTGGCTACCGATGACGACCAGGTCTGCGTCGCAGCTCTCGGCGGCGCTCTCGATCACCTGCGCCGGCTTGCCGAGCTCGCAGATTGAGGCGCCGCGGCGCGCAGCTGGTACGTCCTTCGCGAGTTCGTCGATCTCGGCGCGGGCGCTGTTAATAAGCGATGCGGCGAGTTCTTCACCTGAGAGCGTCCAAGCCTCGACGGGAATGCTGAGCGGGATGTTGACCGCGCGACAGAGGTGCAGCGTAGCCTCGAAGCGCTCGGCGATCGCCAGCGCGTGCTCGAGAACTAGCGGCGCCCGTGGGGAGCCATCGACCGCGACGAGGATGCTCTTGTACATGACCCAAAGGTACGCGCTCGAGATGGGCTCGGCACTCTTGGGTAAAGTTTGCGCAGAGCACATCGGTGCCGACAAACTCTTGGGCATGTAGCTTGGGTCTCGCAATGATCGACTCGAACCTGCCGATTGGGACTCTGATGACCTCTGCACCGGTTTCGATCGGCCGCCAGCAGCCGATGAGCGAGGCTTCGCGGCGGATGACGGAGCACCGGATCCGTCACCTGCCCGTGCTCGATGGCGGCCGGGTCGTCGGGATTATCTCGGACCGGGATCTGGGCATGGTCGAGAGCATCCCTGGTCTCGACCCCGACGCGGTCACAGTCGAGGAGGCGATGACTCCGGATCCCTACGTCGTCGGTCCCGACGAGCCGCTTGGGGCGGTGATCGCAGCGCTCGCCGAGCACAAATACGGGACCGCGGTCATCGTCAAGGACAACCGTCTGGCGGGTATTTTCACCACTGTCGACGCCTTGCAGGCCTTTGCCAAGGCTCTCGGTAGCGTTGCCAGCTGAGCTGCAAGATCGATCCAGCCCTGGGGCTGCGTACCATGTATGATGGCGGCGCCGAGGGCATGAGCGGTCTCATCCTCATCGTCGAAGACGAACGCGATCTGGTAGCAACTCTCGAGTACAACCTCGAGAAGGAGGGCTTTCGGACGCGTTCTGCGTACACCGGTCGCCACGCGCTCGAGATCGCGGTCACGGATCCTGTGCCTGATCTGGTGCTGCTCGATCTGATGCTGCCGGACATGTCCGGCACCCAGGTCTGCCAGCAGCTGCGGGCCGAGGCCAAGACCAAGAGCATCGCGGTGATCATGATGACCGCGAAGTCCGAAGAGGTCGATCGCGTGGTCGGCTTTGAGGTCGGTGCCGACGATTACGTCACCAAACCCTTTAGCGTGCGCGAGCTGATGCTCCGGGTGAAGGCCGTCATGCGCCGCAAGGCGCCGACCGAGCAGGCCGTGGTCCCGAGTTCGTACGGGCGTCTGCGGGTCGATATGGAGGGTCATCGGGTTTGGGTCGACGACCATGAGATCGTCCTGACGGCCCTCGAATTTCGGCTCTTGACCACGCTGATCGCTCGCCGCGGTCGGGTCCAAACCCGTGACGCGCTGCTGCTCGACGTCTGGGGGGTGCAGCCGGGCCTGACAACTCGCACGGTCGACACCCACGTCCGGCGCCTGCGCAAGAAACTCGGAGAGGTGGCCAACTACGTGCAGACCCTGCGGGGCGTGGGCTACCGATTCACCACGGAGCTCCGCGAGGGGGCTTAGTCACCGCGAGGGCCCGTGAAGATCGGCGTTCGCGGCAAGATCTTTCTGGTCTCGATCTTCTTGGTGCTGACCGTGGTCGCGGCCAGCGGTATCTATCTCGAGCGCGAACTCCGTGACTGGACTCAGGTTCGGATCGAGACCGAACTCTTAAACCACGCGCGCTTGATCCGGGTGATGGTTGCGCGGGGCGGCACCGTCGATCCTGTATTTGTCGATCCGCTCGCGGATCAAGTCGCCGATCCGAGTGCAGGTCGAGTGACGGTGATCGACGGCGATGGCCGTGTCGTCGGCGACTCGACCTTCGAACTCGCCGCTCTCGCCGAACTCGACTCCCACAGCGATCGGCCAGAGGTCATCGAGGCCCTAGACGGTGGTGAGGGCATCGCCCGTCGCTTTTCCCAGAGTCTCGGTATGGAGATGCTCTACATCGCCTTGCCCTTTAAGACAGGGGCGATCGAGGGTGTTGTTCGGGTTGCGCGGCCGCTCTCCGAGGTCGAGGCTGCGGTCGAGCGCCTGCGTCTGGCGCTGATGATCGCCGGTCTTATCGGTCTGGTCGGCGCTGTGGTCATGAGCGCGTTTGCCTCTCACTTTCTCTCGCGCACGCTGCGATCGCTGGTCCACGACGCGCGCCTACTCGCAGAGGGAGGTCTGGTGCGACCGTTGGCGATCGCCTCTCAGGACGAGATCGGTGGCCTCGCGGGTTCGATCAACCGACTCGCGGACGAACTCGAGTCGACGGTCGCCACCCTGGCTTCGGAGCGGAGCCGCTTCGAAGCGGTCCTGGAGTCGATGGACGAGGCGGTGATCTCCCTCGATCGCGAGCAGCAGATGACGATGGTCAACCGGGCGGCGGTCGCCTTGCTCAGCCTCTCGGTCGGTCGCGGCGGCTCGACCCTGCGCGAGCGGATCCCGATCCCTGCACTGCACGATCTCGTCGACCGGGCTCTCGCCGGCGAGGCCGAGCGCGACGAATTTGAGTTACCAGGGCCGACCTTGCGGCGGATCATGGCCTACGCGAGCCCTCTGCGAAACGCCAGCGGCGCAGTCATCGTAATGCACGATGTCACCGAAATCCGCCGCCTCGAGACCATCCGCCGCGACTTCGTCGCCAATGTTTCGCACGAGTTGCGCACGCCGGTGAGCATCATCCGAGCGAACGCCGAGACGCTTCTGGACGGCGCCCTTGATCGCAAAGAGATCGCCCGTCGCTTTCTCGATGCGATCCTTCGTAATGCCGATCGTCTGGCCGCTCTGGTGGGTGACTTGCTCGAGATCTCGCGGATCGAGGCGGGCACTTACAACCTCGATTGTGACTCGGTCAATGTCTCGCCGATAGCTCAGAGGATCTGCGAATCCGTCGAGACCCTCGCCGAGGACAAGGAGATCCGGGTGATCGATCAGGTCGCGCCGGGCACTGTCGTCTGGGCCGATCCAACGGCGCTCGAGATGGTGCTGCTCAACCTGGTCGACAATGCCGTCAAGTACACCCAGCAGGGGGGGGCAATCGTCGTCGCTTCGCGGGTGATCGACGAGTCGACGGTGCGCATCGAAATCCGTGATAACGGCCCTGGGATCGCCCAAAAGCACCGGATGCGAATCTTCGAGCGTTTCTACCGGGTCGACCCAGGGCGCTCGCGGGAGGTCGGCGGTACGGGTCTTGGCTTGGCGATCGTCAAGCACCTGGTCGAGGCGATGCACGGCAGCGTCGGCGTCGATCCAGTGGAGCCGCGGGGCTCCGCATTTTGGTTGGCCTTGCCGACCAGCGATGCCGATCTCTAGAGGGTCTTCAGGTACTCGAGGAGTGCGACTCGCTTGTCGTCGGTGAGGTGATCACCGAAGGTATGGCCGGATGCCGAATGGGCGAAGATCGTGGTGTCGTAGATGTACTTGCGCTCCGCCTCGGGGACAGCGTCGTGACCGGCATCGAGGGTCTCAAAGGGCCAGCCCAGGGCCTCGGTGTCGAAGTTGTCGCTTTTATAATCGAAGCGTCGCCAGTAGGTCGGACGCGCTTCGCTATTGAGAACGAGCTCGAGCGTGGGTACCGAGCCATTGTGCAAGAAGGGGGCGGTCGCCCAGATCCCGTCGAGAGGCGGAGCAATGTAACCGGCGAAGGGCATTGTCGGTTCGACCCGGGTGATCGAGCCGTAAAAAGAGTTGTTGTACCAATCGGCCATCGCCCCGATCGACTCGTCCGCGGCCAGTACGTATGCGGAGTCGGTGCCAATAAGTTCGTAGGGCAGGAGCAGGCTGCGATAGCTCTCGGCCTCGGGGTCGTCGCTGTAGGTGCCGTGGCAGCCGGCGCAATCGGCCATGAAGATCTGGGCCCCGTCGGCGGCGAGGGCCGAATCGATCGAGAAGGGATAGATCGGAGCCTCGAGCGTGCGGATGTAGGCGTTGATGTGGTTGAAGTAGCCGAGGATCTCGGTCGCCTCCTCGACGGTATCGGTGCACAGCGAGGAGGCGAACATCATCGTGCCGCGGTGATCGCCACGGGCCATGCCGTTGTAAAAAAGCCCAGCGCGCTTGCGGATCCGCCACCACGGCGGCGCGTCGACGGGGATCATCGGTACCTCGACGTCGATCAGCGGCTCGTCGCTCCAGGCGAGGGTGTCGACATCATGGTGCGTGGCCAGAAGAACGCCGAGCACCGTTGCGGGGTTGGTACCGATCGTCTTGGTTTGCACGAGGGGCCCGACGGCGTTGTAGCGGGCGACGAATTTGTTGAGTTCGTCGATGCTCTTGCCCGGCAGGGGGATTTGGGGCAGCTGCTCTAGACCCATGCTTAGGCTGGTCGTGAAGTCCATATCGGCGGTACCCAGGCCGATGATCATCTCGCCATTAAATCGACCTGCGTGGCACTCGAGGCAGTTCATTGACGCTAGTTCGACGCCGCTTTTTGCGGTGTGGATCGTCCAGTTGTAGGGCACCGTTGCGTTCTTGCCCTTGCGCCAGGGCAAGGTCTCGCCGTTGGCGTAGGCGCCGAGGAGGGGCTTGGCCAGGGCGAAGAGACCCGAGGGCAGACCGCAAGAGACGTAGCCGCGGTTTAGGAGCGCATCAAAGCCGATTTCGGGATCACCGGGCATCTGCGGCTCGGACGGGATCGGGTAACCGGCGTCCCAGGGCCCTGGGAGAAAACCGTCGTTCGCGCCCGTGCCGGGGCCTGGATCAGGTGCCGTGTTGGAGCTGGCATCGGCATTTGTATCGGAGTCGGAGTCGGAGTCTGTTGTGTTCGGGTCGGTATCACCTGTGTCGGAGTTGGTGTCGCCCTCGGAGCTCGATCCGGTCGTCGATCCGCCTGTGGATGTGCCGCCCACGGATGCTGCGTTTTCGGACATGTCCCAAAGTTCAGCATCGTATTCGCAGGCCACCGCCGTGGGAGCCAGCACGACGGTTATCAGAACGACGTTGGCTCTACGAAAGCGCGACACCGCACAACCGTATAGTGTGGTGCCTCTGCACCGCAAGCACTCCTCCTGTGAGGATGGAGGGCGCTACGAGGGCCATGCAGAGGGTCGTGCGGAGGTCATCGAAGACTCTGCCGAAGACCTCCGCGAACGTGTCAATCGTCGGCCTCGGGAGGTGTCCATGGCGGTGCTGTCAGACGGCGGCGACCGTCCTTCGAGAGGCGGGTTTCGGGTACGTCGATCGCCTCTCGATCCCAGAGCTGGCAGGTCACTTGCTTGTGTTTGGTGTCGAGGGCTTCGCAGTAGTTTGTGTATTTGCAACGGCGGATCATCGCTCCGTGGCCGCTGCGGATCTTGTTGAACCAGTCGGGGTCGGCAAGGCTTTGCCGGGCGGCGGCGACGATGTCTGCCTCACCGCGGTCGAGGATCGCTTCGGCCTGCTCGAAACTATGGATGCCACCGGCGGTGATCACCGGGGTTGAGCCGCCGTCGCTGCGGATGGCGCTGCGGATCGCCGCGGCCAGCGGAACATTGCGGCCGAAGGGGCCGCGGCTGTCGCTGTAGACAGTGGGGATGCACTCGTAGCCAGAGCGACCGGTGTAGGGATAGATCGAGGCGCCGATCGCTGGTTGTTTGGCGTCGTCGAATCTACCGCCCTTCGAGATGCTGAGGAAGTCGATGCCGACAGCGGCGAAGGCCCGGGCGTAGGTGATCGTGTCGTCGAGTGTGCTGCCGCCCTCGATCACCTCGTCGCCCAACATGCGACAGCCGAGCGCGAGCCCTCTCGAGGTGGCGGCCCGGACCTTTGCCAGGACCTCCATCGGCAGCCTGAGCCGCGCCTCCAAAGAGCCGCCGTATCCGTCGTCGCGATTGTTGGTTCGCGAGAGGAAGGAGGCCATCGTATAGGCGTGGGCGTAGTGGAGTTCGACGCCATCGAAGCCCGCAGCTTCGGCCCTGTGCGCGGCGGCGGCGAAGAGCCCCGGCAGCTGCTGGGGCAGCGCGCGGACCTCTGGGCGATCGAGATCGCCGATGTCGACGCGGAGCCCGTAGCGGAGGTCGCGGAGTTCACGGGGTCGGAGCACGGCGTCGAGCAGCGCGTCGTCGCCTGCGATCAGGAGGTCGCGGAGCGTTTCCTCGTCGGCCTGTCGGAGGCCGGGGTCGTGGCGGGCGGCGGCGATTTTCGAGCGGTGATGGTCGTCAAGCACGAGGAAGCGCCGGAGGAATGTATCGGGCTGAGGGCGGCGTTTGACCGGCAAGAAGTCGATGAGCTGGATGAAGAGGCGCGTTTCTCCAAGGCTCGCATCGCGGACTGTTTGGGCCAGGCGCATCAGGCCCGGTACAAATCGATCGTCGCCAATTCGCAGCAGCGGCCCCGACGGCACATCGCGGATCCCGGTGGCTTCGACGACCAGCGCCCCCGGTCGCCCCTCGGCAAAGCGGCGATACCAGTCGAGTACTTCGTCGCTGACAAAGCCGTCCTCGGTCGCTCGCCAGGGCACCATCGCTGGCACCCACGTACGTGTCATGAGTCGCAGCGGACCGACGACGATGGGCGAGAACCAGCGGCTCGCAGCGGCTTGCTCCGCGCTCGGCCATTGGGTCTCTGAGATCGGGTGACGGACTCTCTCGGGTGGTGTCCACATTCGCTCTTTAGATTCCTTAACACTGATGTCGACGAATGACGAGCGCACGGAGCTCTGGGGGCAGCCGGTCGTTTATGCGTGCGAGCGCTGGAGTTGACGGCGTTTTTGCGTGCAGTTGTCATCTTGTCGGGCGATCACCGGGCTGCGATGCTCGCGTATGCATTGGATCGTCGGACTGGATCTCCTTGATCTCTCGAGTGGTGCCCTGCGCCTGGCGAGCTGGCTGCGCAAGCGTGCTCCGGAGGCGAGCTTCTCGGGGGTGCACGTGCTCACCACGCATCCGCTTCGTCATAGCCTCTCCGATAAGACCGAGGTGGAGCTGCGTGCCTGGGTGCAGGGGCTTGCGGAGAAATCGGTCGACGAGGCCGGTGCTGCCGCGGAGCTCCGCGATGTGCGTGTCATCGAGGCGAGTTCGGCGGAGGAGGGGCTTGGAGCCGCGTTGGAGGCTGCTGCTGGATCGGTGCTGATCATCGGTCGCAAAGCGAAAGCCAATTCCGAGAAGGTGATCCGTTTGGGTCGTGTGGCCCGTCGCCTGCTTCGACGCATGCCTGCACCGATCGCTGTTGTGCCGCCGGATCTGGGGGCAGAGCTCGCGCCGGGTCCGGTGGTGCTGGCGACCGATCTGGGCCCGAGCTCAGAGTCTGCGCTCGACTTCGCCGTGGAGTTGGCGTCGACGGTGGGTCGCGACCTCCTGGTCGTGCACGCCTTTTCGGTCCACAGCGCGCTCGAGGTTTACATCGCGCCGAGCGCTTGGGATCGGGCCTCGATCGAGGCGAGTTCGCAGGCAGAGGCCTCCGTGCAGGCGTGGCGCGAACGTCATCAGATCAAGGCGCGTTCGCTGGTTGTCCGGGGTCCGACCGCACACGGCGTGCTCGAGACCTGCGTGCGTGAGAAGGCCTGCATGATCGTCGCTGGCAGCCGGCGACTCTCGTTTCTCGATCGAATCTTCACCTCAAGCGTGGGGGGGGACCTCGCCGCTTTGGCGTCCATTCCCGTGATCATTGTGCCGGCCGAGCCGCCCGCGCAGGCCGCACCTTGACCTTCACGCCTCGCTAGAGAAAGATCGTCGGCACATGCCCAGCGACGGGAAGATGATCGAGATCACGCGCCTCGACGGTGCGACCCTGCCGGCCTATCTCGCGACCCCTGAAGGAGGCGAGCGCGCGCCCGCGGTCGTCGTGATTCAGGAGTGGTGGGGTCTCAACGAGCAGATGAAGGCGACCGCCGATCGCCTAGCGCAGGCGGGCTATCGGGCGTTGGTACCGGACCTCTACCGCGGCAAAGTCGCGGCGGACGGCGACGAGGCCAACCACATGATGACCGGTCTCGACTGGGCCGATGCCTGCGATCAGGACATCAAGAGCGCGGTCGCTTTTCTCAAGGAGTCGGGGGCCAAGGTCGGCGTGCTCGGCTTTTGCATGGGCGGCGCCCTGACGATTTTGGCGGCGGTACATCTTCCCGAACTCGACGCTGCGGTTTGCTTTTACGGGATCCCACCGGCGGAGGCGGTCGACCCCGGGAAGATCGCCGTGCCCTTCCTCGCTCACTTCGCGGTCGACGACGACTGGTGCACACCGGCGGCGGTCAACGGTCTCGAGGCGACACTGAAGGCCGTCGAGGTGCCGCATACGATTTTCCGCTACGACGCCAAGCATGCGTTCTTTAACGAGACGCGCCCGGAGGTCTACGATCGCGAGAGCGCCGAGCAGGCGTGGCAGCGCTCGTTGGATTTTCTAGCTGCACACCTCGATGTGCACGCAGCGAGCTAGGCGACAACCGGGAGCCGCCGCGGGGTCTCCCGGGCCTGTGAAGCCTGCACTGCGGCCATCTCGGGCCGTGGCGATCCGCAGGCATGGCCGTGCAGGCCGAGCATCTCGAGCATCTCGAGGTCGTCGTCGACGGTGCGGTTGGGCGTCGTCAAAAAGTCGCCGATCATCATGCCCGAGGCGCCGGCGCTGAACATCAGCGGTAGCAGCTGACCGAGGTGGTGGCGACCGGCGGCGATGAAAATATTTTGTCGGGGCAGGGCGAGGCGGAAGGCGGCGATCACCCGCAGCATCGCCCGTGGGCTCAGGGGTTCGCGGCCGGCGAGCGGTGTACCTTCGACGTCGACAAGGAAGTTGAGCGGCACCTCGTCGACGTCGAGTTCGCGCAGGGTGATCGCGAGTTCGGCCTGGTCCGCGGGCGTTTCGCCCATGCCAAAGATGCCGCCGACGCAGGTGCGCAGGCCGAGTTCTTTGGCGTTGCGGATGGTCTGCAGGCGCTCGTCGTAGGTGTGGCTGCTGACGATCGTTTTGAAGAATTCGCGGCCACTCTCGAGGTTGTGATTGAGTTCGGTGAGACCGGCGTCGACGAGCTCACGCAGGGCCTCGCGGCTGAGCAGGCCGACGGATGCGTGGGCCTCGGTGTGGCCGGCCGCGCGCACGGCTCGGACACCCTCGGCGATCAGCTCCAGCGCCTTGGACCCGTGATCAAGGCCGCGGGTCGCGGTCACCAGGCCGAGTGCGCTCGCACCGTGGGCGCTCGCCTTGGCACTGGCGGCCGTGATCTCCTCGGGGCTGAGGAAACGATCGGGTTCGATGCCGGTGGAGTAGCGTCGCGACTGCGAACAAAACCCGCAGTCCTCGGGGCAGCCACCGCGTTTGGCGTTGACGATCGAGCAGAGGTGCACCTCGTCGCCGAAGCGTGCCCGACGGAGACGCAGAGCGGCGGCCATCAGTTGCCAAAGCTCACCCTCGCCGGCGAGGTAGCGGCGCAGGGTTTCGGTGTCGAGGGCATCCTTTTCGCCAGCGAGGATCCGGTCGGCGAAGCTCTGGGGCGAGGGGAGGGGGCTTTGCTCAGTGCTCGCCATGGGCCGGCGTTATACCAACCAAGCGCGGCTGCGACAGGGCGTGTATGGACACCAGACGAGTGCGGTGTTCTGACCTTCGGGGGTCCCTCGCCCCCGAGTGCGAACGCGTCTGCGCGCCCAGGGGAGGTCTCCGCAGCGACCACTGTCTTCGACCGCGAGGATCTAGGGTGATACCCTCCGTCAGCTCTCGTCATGACCGCCGACAAAGACTTTCCGCCGCCCGATCCGGGCAACTTCGACGTTTATTTTACAAGCAAGGAGGACGAGCTTCGCCGCTATCGCGAGATGCTGCGGATCCGTCGCTTCGAAGAGCTGGCTGCGCGTGCCTATACCCGCGGAAAAATTAGCGGCTTCCTCCATCTTTACATCGGCCAAGAGGCGATTGCTGTCGCGACCAAAGAAATCGTCGGGCCGAACGATCGGGTGGTCTCGACCTACCGGAGCCACGGCTTCGCGATCGCTTTGGGATCGGCACCAGGTGCCTGCATGGCCGAGCTTTACGGCAAGTCGACGGGGCTGGTCTCGGGCATCGGCGGGTCGATGCACTTCTTTGATCGCGAGCGTCAGCTCTGGGGCGGCTACGCGATCATCGGCAATCACGTGCCGGTCGCCACCGGTCACGCGTTTGCCTCGAAGTACCTCGGCGACGGCGCGGTGACCTTTTGCTTTTTAGGGGACGGTGCCCTCGCGATCGGCCCGACGCACGAGGGCTGGACCCTCGCCGGTCTGTGGAAATTGCCGATCGTCTTTGTCGTCGAGAACAACCTCTACTCGATGGGTACGCCCTTAGAGCGCTCGATCCCGGTGCACGACATCACTCTCAAGGCGCCCGGTTACAACATGGCGAGCGATCGTTTTCGGGTGACCAGCGTTGCCGAGACCGCCGAGCGCTTGGGTGCGGCCGCGAAGATCGCCCGCGAGGAGAACCGACCGGTGTTGGTCGAACTCATTACCTATCGCTTCCGCGGGCACTCGATGAGCGACCCCGCGAAGTACCGCGACCGCGAAGAGGTCGAGGAGTCGCGCCGTTGGGATCCGCTAGAGCGGACCACCCGGGCGCTGGTCGAGCGTCACGGTTTAAGCGAAGACGCCCTCGAAGAGCTCGACGATGAGATCGTCGCCGAGATGGAGGAGGCGGTTGCCTTTGCCGAAAAATCCCCTGTGCCCGAGCCTGAGGCTCGCTTTGAGAACATCCTGGTGGAGAGCTGAGCGATGCCCGAGATTCAAATTCGACACGCGATCCGCGACGCGATGCTCGAGGAGATGACACGCGACGAACGTGTCTTCCTCATGGGCGAAGAGGTCGGTCATTACAAGGGTGCCTACAAGTGCAGCGAGGGTTTGCTCGAGCGCTTTGGGGCGCGCCGAATCGTCGACACTCCGATCGCCGAGACCGGCTTCGCGGGCGTCGGTATCGGCGCGGCGATGGCTGGCCTGCGACCGATCATCGAGTTCATGACCTTCAATTTTTCGGCGGTCGCGTTTGATCAGATCATCAACAACGCCGCCAAGATCCACCACATGACCAACGGTCAGCACTCGGTGCCGATCGTTTTTCGCGGTCCAAACGCGGGCGCGCATATGTTGGGATCGACGCACAGTCAGGCATTTGAGCCCTTTTACGCGCATATCCCCGGGCTCATCGTGGTCTCGGTCGCCACCGCCTACGACGCCAAAGGGCTGCTTAAAAGCGCGATCCGGGATCCCAATCCGGTGATTTTCCTCGAGAGCGAGTTGATGTACGGCGACAAGGGCGAGGTACCCGAGGAGGAGTACCTGATCCCCCTGGGTGTCGCCGATACCAAGCGCGCCGGTGATGACGTCACGATCATCACTTGGGGGCAGGCTGTTCCGATCGCGCTCGCGGCTGCAGAGCTCGCGGCCTCGGACGGCATCGAGTGCGACGTCATTGATCTGCGCACGCTGCGGCCGCTCGACATCGAGACGGTTCTCGCCAGTGTGCGCCGGACCAACCGCGCCGTCGTGCTCTTCCACGGCTGGCCCTACGGCGGTGTTGGCTGCGAGATCATCGCTCGGATCCAAGAGTCGGCCTTTGATCATCTGGATGCGCCGGTGCTCCGGGTCTGCTACGAGGATGTGCCGATGCCCTACGCCGAAAACCTCGAAAACCTGGTGCTACCAACCCCTGAGAAGGCATTGGCGGCGATCCACGAGGTCACCTACAAGCGTTAGTTTGGGCGCTTTGCAGCGCCAACACGCAGTATGCTGCACACCTGTTGACCCTCCTTCGAGGGTCTACCCCCCGAGAGATCAAAGAGTAGTCCCATGGCAAGCGTCGTCGAACTCCCACGGCTCACAGATACGATGGAGGAGGGCGTGATCGCCCAGTGGCTGGTCGCTGTCGGCGACAAGGTTAAGCGCGGTCAGGTGATCGCCGAAATCGAGACCGACAAGGCGACGATGGAGTTCGAATCCTTCGACGCCGGCTACGTTCTCCAGCTGCTCGCTACCGAGGGCGAGACCCTCGAGATCGGGGCGGCGATCGCTGTCTTCGGTAAAAAGGGGGAGGATGCCGCCGCGACGCTCACTGCGTGGCGAGCCAAGTCCGGAGGAGCGAGCACGGCTGCGCCAGCGAGCACAGCTGCGCCAGCGAGCACAGCTGCGCCAGCGAGCACAGCCGCAGCGAGTACGGTGGCACCGAGTGCGGCCGTGCCGACGAGTACGGCCGCGAAAGCGAATTCCGGCGGATCTGATGAGCGCATCCCCGCGTCGCCGATCGCCCGCCGCCTGGCTCGAGAGAACGACCTCGTGCTGGCGACGATCCCCGGCAGCGGTCCGCACGGTCGCGTGATCAAGGCAGATGTGCTTCGGGCCGCGAGTGTCTCCAAGGCGCCGTCGAGCGCGACACCTTCGGTCGCACAATCTCGTCCCAAGACCGCGGGCACCGGTACCGATGTCGATCACGACGGTCGCCCCTACGCGAGTTTTGAGGACCGGACGGTAAAGCTAACGCCGATGCGCAAGACGATCGTCAAGCGCATGACCCAGAGCAAGCGGGACATCCCCCACATCAACCTGACGATCCCGATCTTCATGGACCGGGCGACGGCGATGCGCACCGAGCTCAACGGCATTCTCAGCGGCGTTAAGATCTCCTTTAACGACATCTTGATCTACGCGGTCGCCAAGGCTCTGCGCCTGCACCCGCGGATCAACGCCGCCTACACACCGCAGGGCATCATCGAGTACGGCGATGTGCACGTCGGTGTCGCGGTCGCGGTCGAGGGCGGACTCGTGGTGCCGGTGGTTCGCTATACCGATCAAAAAACCATCAAACGGATCTCGCTCGACATCCGCGATCTCGGCAAGCGGGCCAAGGATAAGTCGCTGCGCCCCGACGAGATGAATGGCTCGACCTTTACGGTATCGAACCTCGGTATGTTCGGTATCGAGGCCTTTACTGCGGTGATTAACCCTGGAGAAGGGGCGATCCTCGCAGTCGGCAGGATCGCCGACGAAGCGGTCGTCGAGGGGGGCGCGGTGGTCATTCGCAAGGTCATGCGGGCGACACTCTGCTCCGATCATCGGGTCTTTGATGGGGCCGACAATGCTCGCTTCCTCGCGACCCTCAAGAAGCTCCTTGAGGCGCCGATGAGCCTCTTCACCTGAGCTGCGGTGCTTGCGGTGCGTGCTGTGTCGCGCGGGCGCGGGCCGCATCGATCGCTGGTGAGGCAGTACTGGCGACGCTAGACTGGAGCCCTAGGTCGGGGGCTTGAGTCCATGAGCGAGCGCGATGATAGGGCTGTGGGGGAGAGCAAAACTCCCGGTCTCGGTGAGCAGATCGAGTTCTTTTGCCGGCGTGTGGGCATCACAGTGAGCGCCCTAGAGTCGCGGCTTCAGCTCCCGCCTGGCGCGCTGAAGCAGCACCTGGCAGATGACGATGGCACCCCAGAGCCCGGGCTCGCTGGGGTCCTGCGGATCTCTTTTCCAGAGTGCGACTGGGTGCCCGGTAGCCCGATTTTTCCGGGCATGCAGTGGCGACCGCGTTTGGATCCAAAAGGGGCTCTCGCGGATGAGCCCAGCACCGACACCGAACGCCGCTTGCTCAAGATCTGGCGCCGAGTTCTCAAAAATGACCGGATCGGCGTCGACGATGATTTTGTGGAGATGGGAGGCTCTTCGCTGCAGGCTGCGACGGTGCTCTCACGGATCTTCGACGTCTTCGATGTTCGCATTCCGCCCGAGATCGTCGCTTCGGCGAATACCGTCTCGAAGCTTTCAGAGATCGTCGATCGTTCGCAAGAGGCCGAACAGACCGTGATTTTCTGGAATCCGGGCGGTGAGCCCGACACGCCCGACGGTTAATGCACACGGTCGCGCGGCCGTGGGGGCAGGGCCTGGGGCTACACTCGGGCCCTCTGGAGTCTCGATGCGAATCCCTGCGACCGGTCTTGATAATGACACCCTGTTCACTACCCTCGAGGGCTTTCGTGCCCGCGATCTGACCTGGAGGGACGGCCGAACCTGGGCCTACGTCTACGATCCGGGGGCCGATGCCGAGGCTGTGATCAAGCGGGCGTTCTCCATGTATCTCAGCGAGAACGGCCTCGATCCCACCTCGTTCCCGAGCATTCTGCGTCTAGAGAACGAGCTCGTGGCGATGGCCGCGGCTCAACTGGGAGGCGACGCGCAGACCGTCGGCAACTTCACCAGCGGTGGCACTGAGAGCATTCTCTGCGCGGTCAAGGCGGCCCGCGATCACGCTCGCGCTCACCATCCCGAGATCCTGCGGCCGGAGATCATCCTTCCGGAGACCGCGCACGCGGCGTTCCAAAAGGCCGCGCATTACCTCGGTCTCGAGGTGAAGGTGACGGCGATCGATCCCAAAACCTACAAGGCCGATGTCGCAGCGATGCGCGAGGCGATCACCGAGAACACCATCCTTGTGGTCGGCTCGGCGGTCTCCTTTGCCCATTGTGTGATCGATCCGATCGCCGAGATCGCAGCCCTGGCGGCCGAGAAGGGCATCCTCTGCCACGTCGACGCTTGCATGGGGGGTTTTCTCCTGCCCTACTACAAGCGCCTGGGCGAGCCGGTCCCGGACTTTGATCTTCGGGTGCCGGGTGTCACTTCGATCTCAATGGACTTTCATAAGTACGCCTTCGCGGCCAAGGGCGCGTCGGTTGTGCTTTACCGCGACAAGTCGCTGCGTCGTCACCAGATCTACGCCTGCTCAAACTGGAGCGGTTACACGATCGTCAACGCCACCGTTCAGAGTTCGAAGTCAGCGGGGCCGCTCGCCGCTGCCTGGGCGGTGCTCCACCACTTCGGTGACGAGGGCTACCTAGAGATCGCCCGCAAGGTCTGTGATGGCACCAAACGCCTGATCGAAGGCATCAACGCGATCCCTGAGCTTTCGATCATGGGCGTGCCCGAGATGAACCTCTTCGCGTTTTCTGCCGAGGGCGTCGACATTTTTCACGTCTCCGACGAGATGAAGGTCCGAGGTTGGTTCATCCAGCCGCAGCTCTCTTTTGGCGCCTCCAAGGAGAACATCCACGTAAGCGTCAACCCGGCCTGCCTGCACTGGGTCGACGACTTTCTCCGTGATCTGGCGGCGAGCGTCGAGTCGGCGAAGGGGCTGCCGCTCTCGCCCTTGGTCGCGGTGGTCGGTGGTCTCTTTGGCTCGATCGATCTCTCGAAGGGCATTGAGCCCGCGGTGATCCGGCAGATGCTCGAGCTTGGGGGCATCGGTGGCGGCGAACTCCCAGAGCGCTTGGCCGAGGTCAACCAAGTGCTGAACGCGTTGCCGGTGAAGGCTCGCGAGCTGCTGCTCGTCGAGTTTATGAACGACCTCTTCGCACCGGTGCACGACGAGCTTGCGCGCTGAGCTGTCGGCTCGAGAGTGGCGTCACACGGGTCAAATTAAGACGAGCACGGACGCCGCATTCGGCGGTCCGTGCTCGTTGGCGCGAGAGGCGTTCGCTCGCTACTTGCGGCGGTTTTTCTTGCGCGAGTTTCGGGCCTTCTTGCGCTTGGCCGCGGTCCGAGAGTAGCGCTGGCTGGCGCTCCCTGAGGAGCCGCCGGGTTTTGGTGCGCCGGGCATTCCGGGCATTCCGGGCATTCCGCCCATGCCGGGCATGCCGGGCATTCCAGGCATGCCGCCGCCACCCATCAGGCTCTGGAGCGCCTCGGGGTTTTTCATCAGCTTTCGCATGGCGTTCATCTGCTTGAGCATGCCCATGCCGGGGATCTTGCCGAGCATGCCGCCACCACCACCGCCGCCGCCGCCGGGCATACCGGGCATACCGGGCATGCCACCCATGCCGCCAAGCAGATCGCCGAACATGCCGAACATGTCACGCATCGACATGAAGCGGCCGACCAACGCCTGGACTTCTTCATCTTTGCGACCGGAGCCCTTGGCGACCCGGCGGATCCGCGAGTTGACGAAGTCGCTGGGCGTCATCGAGTTGGCGTCGAACTTGGGCTCTTGGCGACGCTTGCGACGGCTGAGCTGGGCCGCCTTGCTGGGTGCGAGGGCCTTGATGAACACCTCGGGCTCAGTCCGCTCGTGCTTGGTCATCGACCGGATCATCGCCTCGATCTTGACCAGCTCGTTGTCATCGGCGGCGGCCTCGAGCGCCTCGGGTGGGATATCGACGCCGAGCATGTTGCCGAGCGGCATCTTTTGCACGATGTCCTTGAGGCTTCCCATGCCCTGGATGGTTTTGATCTGATTGAGGAAGTCATCCATCGTGAACTTCCCGCTCATCATCTTGGCGGCATCCTTGGCCGCCTGCTCCTCGTCGACGACGCCCTCAAAGTCCTGCATCAGGCCGACGAGGTCACCCATGCCGAGGATTCGACCGGCGAGCCCCTCGGGGCGGAACTCCTCGAGCTTGTCGAGGGATTCGCCCATGCCGAGGAACTTGATCGACTTGCCGGTGGCCGCCTTGATCGACAGGGCCGCGCCACCGCGGGCATCACCGTCGAGCTTGGTGAGCACGATGCCGGTGATCTCGAGGCGCTTGTCAAAGGCCTTGGCGGTGGTCACCGAGTCCTGGCCGATCATCGAGTCGATCACCAAGAAAGTATTGGCGGGCTTGACCGTTGCCTCGATGTTGACCAGCTCGTCCATCAGCGGCGAGTCGATCGTCAGGCGACCGGCGGTGTCGTAGAGGATGAAGTCACACTTGAGCAGCTCTGCGGTCTCGAGGCCGTTTTTACAGATCTCGACCGGGCTCTGGCCCTCTTCGTTGTAGACGACGACGCCGAGCTGGTCGCCGAGCACCTGGAGCTGGTGCACTGCGGCCGGGCGGTAGACGTCGGCGGCGACCATCATCACCTTGAAGCCGGCCTTTTGCAGCTTGCGCGCGAGCTTGCCGCAGGAGGTCGTCTTTCCCGAGCCCTGGAGGCCGATCATCATGATGCCGGTGCAGCCCTCGCGAGCCCGGTTTAGCGAGGTATCGACCGGGCCCATGAGGTCGACCAATTCGTCGTGGCAGATCTTGACGAAGTGGTCCTCGGGCTTGACCCGCATCTTCTTCTCGGCTGCCTTGGCGACCAGCTGCACCTTCTCGCCGAGGGCCTTCTCGCGGACGGATTTAAGAAAGGCCTTGACGACCCCGAACTCGACATCCGCCTCTAAGAGGCTGAGTCGTACGTCCTTAAGAGCGGCGTTGATCACCTCTTCGGTGAGTTCGCCTTGACCTGTGAGTCGCTCGCGAGCGGCCCTAAAACCCTTCGAAATCGTCTCAAACACGGCCGCGTGATCTACCACGGCTGGGGCCCCGGCGTCGCCTCAAAGCTCGGCGGCCTGTGGATTCTGCGGATCCGTGAGGGGACTCTCTCAGCTGTGGGGAATGACTCGGCCCTGGTGTACGTTTAGCGACCTCATGCCGCGTCCCCCCGAAGAGGTGATCGAGCCCCCTACAGGCTGGCGTGTGAGCCTGGACTTCTGTGGCACTCGCCTCGCGGAGCACAGCCTCCGCGGCGACCGGGCGCTGTCTGTGGGCGAGAGCCCCGAGGCGTCGCTGGTGCTGCCCGGTCTTGGGGGTGCGGCGGGTCTTTGTGATCTGACCGACGGCGATTGGATCCTCTACGTGCCCGGGCTCGCTGGGGAGATCGTGCTTTCGGGTCAGCGCCGCCGCTATGCGGACTTCGTGGTGGAGGGCCAAATCCGTCTTCATCCGGGCGATTCCGCTCGCTTTACTCTCGTCGACCAGCCGGAGATCGTGCTCCACCTCAGCCTTGAGGCGCCGCTTCACCTCGGCTTTGCCACTCGCTTTGGCATCGCCGATCTCGCCCGCCAGCTGGTCCTGGGGGTGGGGGTTGTGGCTCTCTTCGCGCTCCTGACGCGGGCCGCAGATCCGGTGCCCGAGGTCGAGATGGAGGGCGACGAAGAGGCCACCCAGACTTCGTTTGAGCGGGTCCTCTTCGCCTCTCTCGCCGAACTGCCAACGATCGAGCGGACGATGCCGATCCTTGAGGTGCCCGAGTTTGTCGTCCCCGTGATCGCAGAAGTCGAAGAGATCGCAGAGATCGAAGAGATCGATGATCCTGGGGTCGGCATCGGAAGTGGCTTCGAGTCGCCGACGCCGACGGTGATGGTCGAAAATTTGGGGCTCGCGGGTGACAGCGCGGGACTTTTGGGGGGGATTGTCGGCGGCGAGTTTGCCGAAGACACAGAGGACATGATGGAGGTCGTTGGGGGCGGCGATACGATCGACATGGTCAAAGGGCCAGATAATGAGTTGGCATCGGACTCTGATGTCGCCGTTCTTGGGGTGCTCGGCGATGGTCCTGCGATGAACGGCCTCGTCGGTACCCTGTTTGACTCGGCGGACAGTGGTTCTCTCGATCTCGTCGGCACCCTCCCGGAGTTCGCGGACGACGATGCTGCCCCGCAGGGTCTGCTCGGCCTGCGAAGCAGTGAACACTCCGAGTCGGTCGACGCACCGGTCCGTGGCATTCCGCTGCCGAGCGTGCTTGATGAGGCCGATGATGTCGTCGAATTTGTCGAGTTCGAGTCTGAGGGCACCGACTCCCACAGTGCAGCCGGTGCAGAGATCATCCACGGGGTCCTGGGCGGCACGGTTGCGCAGCTGCCGACGATCACCTGCGATGATCCAAAGCGTGTGCCCAAGAGCGATGTCGACGTCGTATTTGTGATCGATGTTTCGACGACGATGGGCTTTATGGTTGATCGGGTGGAGCGGGGTATCGTCGAGGTCGACGCGTTGTTGAGGGGGCTCTCCAAGCGGCCGCGTTACGGCCTCGTCGTCTTTGTCGACGATGTCGAACTCACGAATGGGGGTCGCGCATTTGACTCGGTCGCCGAGCTGCAGGCCGAACTCGTCCGTTGGCGAAAATTCACCGCCTCCAACCGGCAGATCCACAGCAAGGCGACCAACAGCGACTGGCCCGAAAATTCCCTCGATGCCCTGCACGCGGCAGCGACCGGCTTCGCCTGGGGGCCGGCGAAGAGCACCGCGCGCCTTGTCCTGCACGCGACCGACGATGACTTCGGTGAAGCGCCGATGGTCCAGAGCGGCGAGCCTATCCGCCACACCTATCAGGAGACACTCGATGCGCTCCGGGGCAATCACATCCGGGTCTCCAGCTTCAGCGCCAAGCTGGGCGGAGAGTGCGAGTGCCTGGACGTCACTCGCGGTCTCCAGAGCCCCTTCGGCGAGTTGCCCTCTCTTCCGGACGGTACCGGTGGTGCGTCGTTTGATATCGACAGCGTCGCCAGCGATCAGCTGAGCCTCGCGGCCGCACTTGAGGCTACTCTCAGCGACGCGCTCTGCAATGTCGCCCCGCAGGTTCCGCTGCGAGCAAAGCCCGACGAGCCGCAGGTAGAGCCGCAGGTAGAGCCGCAGGTAAAGCCCTTCTGAGGCTCATTCGATCGCCGGTGTGGTCCGGGCTTTCGCGTGTTTGAGCGCACGCCCGATCTTCAGAGAGCGTTCGCAACCAAGGGCCTGAGCTGTACACTGCGTGCGAGTGGCGTCCCGACGAACGTACCTCGGTAACCTGCTCTGGGTGTTGCCGTCATTGCTCACCTGGGTGGTGTCCTTCACGGTCATGATCGGGTTGGCGCTCATCTGCATTCCGATCGCGGTTTTTGTGCGCTTCGAGCGATTCCAACGCAAGGGGCCTGCGCAGGTGATGGGCTTGGTGCCGCGCTTCTCGGGCAGCCGGATCTTTGTGCACTACGATCCCGGCTACGATCCCAAGCGGGTCTCCCTCTACGTCCAAAACCACGTGTCGATGCTCGACGGGCACATCGCCCTGGCCGCGATCCCGCAGGTATTTTGCGGTCTCGAAAACGCGGCCCACCTGCGCATCCCGGGTTACGGCCAGATGATGCGCCTGGGCAATTCGATCCCGGTGTACCGACGCTCCGATGGTCGAGCCGCTGAGATCGTCGCTTCTGCACGGGATCGGGCCAGCCGTGGCATCTCGATCCTGACCTTCCCCGAGGGCCATCGCACCCTCGACGGCCGAGTCCGGCCCTTTCGCACAGGTGTCTTCAGGATCGCCCGCAATGCGGGGTTGCCGGTCGTGCCGATCGCTGTGCGCGGCGCTTTTAAGATGCTGCCCAAGGGCACTGCGATCGTTCGGGCCGCGCGCATTGATGTCTACATCGGTGCGCAGGTCGAGACTGTTGGGCTCAGCAGTGGCGAGTTGGCGGCATTGAGTGTCGAGCTGCGCGAGAGGATCGCCGCGCTCGTCGAGCCCGCGTCGTCGAGTTGAGGTCACACACGCGCGGTTGAGGGCACGGTAGCTCGGCGTGTGTGCGCGCAAGGCTTGCAGGATTCGGCTTGCATCATTGCAGCTGCCTGAAGGTGCCAGTATGCTCCCGCGGCCGTGAGTCTGGCTGAGCGAGCACGGGAGTCGCTTCGCGCGCTCCGGCCAATATCTTGGAGGCAACTCGTGCCTCCCCGGTCGGGCTGGGTCCGCCTTTTCGCTTCGTTCACGACCTATGTCCTGGTCGCTTCGGCCCTTGCGACTGCGGTCGGCAAGGCGCTCGCGGTCGCCGATCTCGAGGCGGTCGAGCATCCGATCCTGTTGCTCATCTGGGCACTCACCGCGGACGGCGTCGTCTACTTTGGCATCGCCGCACTGCTGGCGTTTTTTGAGTCGAGGTTTCGTCGGGCGTGGCTGCTCACCTTTCCGTTGGCGCTTGCGGGGGCGATCACCGCGACCCTCAATACTGGCTATCTGCTGATCACCGGCGAACAGGCCACATGGGAGGCTTTCACCGAGCTCTTCTCGCGGCTTCAGGACGTCGCCGATATCACCGGCGAGGGCCTCACCCTCAGCGTCGGTCTCAACATCCTCGGCTGGAGCCTGCTCGGGATCGGCCTGCCGTTGGTGCTCCGCTGGGAGCTTCGGCGACGTCGTTGGGACTTCAGTCGTCGGCTGAGCGGTCGGACGCGCATGCTCTGCACTGGTTGGCTCGCCTTTGTCGCGCTTACGGCGATGCTGGCGGCACCCCGGCCGCGCACGGTGATGGCCCGCAACCTCGGCAAAAACGCGCTGCTCTCAACTCTTCGGACCTTCGCGATCATCCACGATTCGGGATCCTTTAGCGGCTACGAGCCGGTTCGTCTGGTCTCGAAGACGACGATTGCGGATTTCAAGGTCGGTGATCACAGGCCCAACATCGTGCTCGTCGTTCTCGAGTCCACGCGCTACGACAAGACCTCGCTTTCCGGCAACGAAGGGGCCGCGAGCACGCCCAACCTCGAGGCGCTGGCGACCGAGGGTTTGGTTGCGCACCGCACACGAGCCGTGCTCCCGCACACCACAAAGTCTCTCTTCTCGGTGCTCTGTGGGCGCTTCCCGACCATGCAAAAGCGGGTCGTCGAGGTGTCTCGCGATCTCGAGGTGCAATGCCTACCGTCGATGTTAGACGAGGCCGGCTACGCGACGCTCTTTATGCAGAGTTCGTGGGGCACTTTTGAGTGGCGCCCGCGGCTTGTGCATCGCCTCGGCTACGGACAATTTATGGCCTGGGAGGACATTCGCGGGCAGGTCCTCGGCTACCTCGCCTCCGACGACGAGAGCCTGGTCAAGCCCTTTGGCAAGTGGCTCGACACAGTCGAAGAGGATCAGCCCTTTTTTGCGACGTTCCTGACCTCGGCGACGCATCATCCCTATCGCCTTTCGCGGCGGGCGACAAAGATCGCTCGCGAAGAGAAACTGCCGCACGGGACCTCTCCAGAGCGATACCTCCGGCTTGTCGAGGCCGAGGATCGCATGCTCGGCGGTCTGCTGGGGGAGCTCGAGGAGCGAGGTCTCCGCGACGATACGTACATCATCGTCATCGGCGATCACGGCGAGGGTTTTGGCGACAAGGGCATCAAGCAGCACGACAACAATTTCTACGAGGAGGGCCTGCGGGTCCCGCTCGTGATCGTCGGCCCTGGCATCGAGCCCTACGAGGTGCCCGGCAATGCGAGTCTCATCGACATCACTCCGACGCTGCTAAACCTCCTCAAAATCCCGGTCGACCAGGCGGCGAGGGATCAGATAGGTGGCTACGATCTGCTGGCGGATGACTTCCCTGTGGGGGCGCCGCGGTGGTTCTCGTGCTGGTTTGAGATGCGTTGCCGCGGTTTTGTCATCGGTGATCGCAAGGTTGTGTACGAGCCCCAGGTCGACGAGGCCTGGTACTACGACCTCAGCCGCGATCCCGGTGAGAGCGAGCCCTTGCCCCTGTCAAAGGACCTCGAGGTCTATTTAAAGACCCTCCAAAAGACGCTCAAACGCCAGCGGGCTCGGCGCTGGAAGATGCTGTGGGGAGAGGTCCATTTTGGCGATTGGGTCTGCGAGCTGGACAAGTGGCGGTGCAAGCATCCCAAGGCCAAAAAGAAAAAATACCGGCCCAAGGCGAAGCCGGGCTCGGAAACCTCCGAGGAGCAAGACAAAAAAACAGACGCAAAAAAGAAGAAGCACAAGCGCAAGGGCCGGGCCCTGCGAAAGCTCTTCAAGAAGCCTACGAAGATCGGTAAGCCGATCGATCCCGGGCACAATGATCCGGCAAAGAAGCCGGCAAAGAAGCCGGCAAAAAAACCGGCAAAAAAACCGGCAAAAAAACCGGTTGTCGACGCCGTGCCGGCCGACAAGTGAGCTACTGGCAGCTGCCGATCAAGGTGATGCTGTCGGCCTCGACCCGGAGCCACGCGGCACCTGGCAGTAGCAGGCCCAGGTCGCCCTTGCTGAGCGTCACCCCTGCGATCTGCGAGTTCCCGCGGATCGAGACCACCAGGCGCGGGTCGTCGTAGATTTTTAGGCGATGGCGACCGGCCGTAAAGATCTCGAGATCGAGGTGCTCGCCGCGGAGCCTCTGCGGGTTCATCTTTGGGGTCCAGATCTGAGGTGCGGCGTCGGTCTGGATCGTTTGGATGGCGGCATCGACGTGGAGCTCTCGACCGCTGCCGTAATCGTAGATACGAAAGGTGCAGTCGCTCGGTTGTTGGATCTCGGCGAGCAGTACTCCGCCGCCGATTGCATGGATCGTACCGGCGGGTACAAGAATGATCGTGCCAGGGATCGCAGGGATCGCCCTCATGAGGGCGAATAGAGCGGCCTCGTACCTCTTTGCTGCGCGGGCCTGGGTGGCGGCCTGGGCCAGTTGTGGCAGCGTGACGCCGCGCGCCAACCCGGCCCAAAGATGCGCACCGGGTTCAGCGTCGAGGATCATCCAGGCCTCCTCCTTGCCGGGGGCGTCGGTGCCGTCGGCAGGGTGCACCTGCAGGCTGAGGGGCAGCGCGGTGTCGATGAGTTTGGCGAGGAAGGGCAGGGGGGCCCCAAGAAGCTCGCCTAGGGGTTTTCCGCGGGCGCGGCTGACTCGACCTGGCAGTGTCGAGAACTCCCAAGACTCGCCGATCCGCGCGCCCTTTGGGCTGTCGCAGAGGCGCAGAGCCGCGAGGCGATGACCGCCCCATCGTGTGGTTTTTAGGGTCTCGGGTCCGGGCTCTGGGCGGAGCAGAGTTGCCCGTTTGGACGCGCTCATACGGCATTCTACCAAGGAGTGCGATCGCGACGCAGCTGTTCGCTTCGCGGTACCCTCAGGCCAAGTCGCCAGCGGGCGGTCACAAGGAGCAACATGGCAGACGACGAGAGCAAGCCTCGAGAAGACGGCGCTTCACGGCGAACGATGCTCAAGATCGGGATCGGCGTGATCGGAGGGGGCCTCGCCCTGATCCCGCTGGCGCCGGCGATAGGCTTTGTTGCCTATCCCTTGGATCACAAACTGACCAGCTCAGGGGGTGGCTTTATCGAGGCAGGCAAGCGTCGCAACTTCACGGGCTTGCCGATCAAAGTCGATCTTTACGCCGATCAGGTCGACGCCTGGAACCGTACCCCCGACGTCAAAATTGGCTCTGCTTGGGTGATCGAGATCGACGGCTCGCTCACCGCTTTCTCGACCGTGTGTCCACACCTTGGCTGCGCCATCGACTACAACCCCGAGACCAAAAAGTTCATCTGCCCCTGTCATAAATCCTCCTTCTCGCTCGCCGGTAAGGTGCTCGAGGGCCCGTCACCGCGAAGTCTCGACAGCCTCGAGACAAACGAGCAAGAGAAGCTTGTGACCATCCGTTACCTGCGTTTTAAGCAGGGCACGGAGACCAAGGAGGAGGTCTAGCCATGCGTCGTCTTTGCGATTGGATCGACGATCGTACCGCCTATCGCCAGCTCTTGGGCGCGGCCCTGGGTGACTCGGTGCCGGGCGGTGCACGCCTCCGCTACGTCTTTGGTTGGGTGCTGCTCTATCTATTTGTGCAGCAGGTTGTGCTCGGCATTCTCCTCGCCTTTTATTACAGCCCCTCGGCGAGCGACGCCTGGGCGAGTACCGCCTTCCTCAACGACCAGATCGCCGGCGGATGGTTTATCCGCGGGCTCCACTATCACGGCACCTCGCTGATGATCATCGTCATCGGCCTGCACCTCATTCAGGTGGTTCTCGCGGGCGCCTATCGCCGGCCCCGGGAGTTTAACTGGTGGAGCGGCCTGGCTCTCGCCGGATTGATCTTCGCCTTTGGCTTCACCGGGTATCCCTTGCCCTGGGATCAAAACGCCTACTGGTCGACGCAGGTTCGCGGGGGCATCATCGCCTCGGCGCCCTCCGGCGATGTCGTTCGCAGCCTCATGCAGGGAGGCGATTCCCTCGGCAACCTGACGCTGACTCGCTACTACGCGCTGCACGTGTTTGTCCTGCCGATCGCCTTCACTCTGCTCACCGCGGTGCACGTCTATCTCAGGCGGCGGCACGGTCCGGCAGCACCACCGGCTCTCAGCGAAGAGCAACTCGCCGCCAAGGCGCAGCCCTTCTGGCCGCATCAGCTCTTCCTCTCAGTCCTGGCGATGGCGCTCTGCGGGGCCGTGTTGCTCGGCATGACGATCGCCACTCACGGCTCCGAACTCTACGCGCCGGCCGATCCGGGCAGCAACTTCACGGCTCGCCCCGAGTGGTACTTCATCTCGCTCTACCAGCTCCTCAAGTACTTTCACGGACCGCTGCAGGTTGTCGGCACAGTCCTGATCCCGGGGGCTGCCGGTGCTTTTTTCTTCGCTTTGCCGTTCATCGATCGCGGTCGCGATCGGCGGATCCGTTCGCGCATGCCGGTGCTCATCATGGTCGCCGCGTTGATGTCCGGCATCGTCGCACTCTCGGCGATGGCGGTGGTCGAGGACGCCAGCAACGAGGAGCTGGCGAAGGGCTTGGCCGATGCACGAGAGGCCGGCGAGAAGGCGCGGGCGCTCGCCCTGGAGGGGGTGCCGCCGAAGGGGGGCGTCGCTGTTTGGGAGAACGATCCCGAGTTTCAGGTGCGCGCACTCTTCAAAGAGCATTGCGTGACCTGCCACAGTCTGGGTGGCAGGGGCGGGGACGAGGCGCCCAGCTTTGACGCGGGCTACGGCGGTCGCGAGTGGCTGGCGGCCCTGATCCGCAACCCCGCGGACGAACGCTTTTACGGGGGTACCAAGCACGACACGATGGAGCCGATAAGCACCGAGGATCTGTCGGAGGAGCAACTCGCGGCGATCGTCGAGTACACCTACGGATTGATGGGAGAGAGCGCTGTCGATGTCGATCAGGCGCTCTTCGCCCGCGGCAAAGAACTCTACGACGATACCCTCGAGTGTTCGAGCTGCCACGAGATCGAGGGCGAGAGCACCGGCCCTGCGTTCAAGAATCGGGGCAGCGTCGCCTGGCTCGGGCGGGTGATCGCGGACTCTTCGGCGCCGGATCTCTACATCGATACCGCCGAGATGCCGAAGTTCAAGGACAAGCTCTCTGCCGAGCAAATCCAGCAGCTCTCGGTCCTGATCGCGTCTCAGGGCAAGATTGCCAAGGCCGCCAAAACCGAACCCAAAGATGCGCAGTAGTGCCAGATATGTAATGCACATCGCTTGGGTTACATCGCGACGCGAAGATCGTTGTACGAAGTGGTGAGCTGGCCTCTTTCTTTTTGAGAACGTCCTTGAATACCCTCGCGGTCGCACCGTCTAGCTCCTCTTGTGACCGATAGGTCAAGGACAGACCGCAACACTCGGAGAAACTCGATGAACTCGCGCATATTTCGCATTCCGCTCCTCAGCACTGGCACTCTCTGCGTATTCGCGCTCGCAGGGGCACTCACAGGCGGCCTTGTGGCCAGCCCAGCCCAGGCCGGCGACGACGCCTGCACCTCCAAAAACTTCAAGATCAAGGACGTCGAAAGGGCTTGTAAGACCGGGGGCCGCAAGGCCGCTAAAAAGATGATGCAAGCCGCGGTTAAGAAGGCGAAGGCCGCCGGCGAGAAGGTCAACTGCAAGAGCTGTCACAAGGACATCAAAGCGACCTTCGAGCTCAAGGCCAATGCGGTCAAAGAGCTGAAGCGCTGGTTGTAGTCACCGGCTCTCCATCGCGCAAACGAAGCCGCGCCACCCTAGGTGGTGCGGCTTCACGCGTTCTCTAGTCGGCGAGCGAGGAGGCCTACCGTCCGCTGCAGGGCCCGGATATCCTGATCATCCTTGGAAGGTTGAGGGTGGAGTATTGGAGAGTAGATTGAACAATTTTAGGGCTGCGACGGGGGTTCTTGCTGTGTCGGTGGTCGCTTTGGCGGCGGGTTGTAACGGCGACGATACGGCGAGTACAGAGACTAGTGCGACGACGGTGATGAGCACCGGGGAGAGCTCGAGCACCGGCATGAGTACCAGCGGTACGACGGCGACCACCGAAGGCAGCGGCAGCAACAGTGCGACCGAGGGCACAACTGAAGGCATGACCGCGGGCTCGACCGTCGGCACGACCGAGGGGACCACCGAAGGCACGACGGGCGAGACGACTGGCACGACCGGTGCGATCTGTCCTGAGGGCTGCGAGGAGGACGGCGGCGTCTGTGTGGGCGGTGTCTGCTGCGAAGAGGATCTAGCCTGTGGTGACGTCTGTTGCGCGGGCGGTGACGTCTGCTCGTTCAATACCTGCGTCGCGCCCGGGGCCGTCTGTATCGATGCCAGCGAGTGCGCAGCCGATGAGTACTGTGAATACAGCCTGGGCGAGGAGGTCATGGGCGGTGAGATGTGCCAGGGTCAGCAGATAAAGAACGGAAAATGCCTGCCTTCACCCCCCGAGTGCGAGCCCGGCGAGGAGCCCATGGAGGGCGAAGAGATCACTTGTCTCACTAAATGTGAGTATGTGCCCGACGGGACCTTCAATCCCACGGTTAAGTATCATTGGGACAAGGGCACTGTGATGATGGCGCCGATCGTCCTGCAGCTCGACGACGACAACTGCGACATGGTGGTCGACGAGCGGGACATCCCGGAGATCATCTTCTCGAGCTTTGTCGGCGGCCAGTACAACAAAAACGGCACGATCCATGCGGTCTCGATCGTCGGCGGCGAACTGGTCGAGAAGTGGAGTGTGCACTTTGATTCGGATCGCATCAATCCCGGCCGCGAGATTGCCGGCGGTGATATCGATGGCAAGCCCGGCAACGAAATCGTGATGTGCACGGATACCAACCGCGTCCGTGCGATCGATGCGGCTGGCAACGAGCTTTGGCTCTCGCCCGAGACCAGCACCTGTGTGCAGCCGTCGATCGCCGACATCGATGGCGACGGATCGCCCGAGGTCCTGGTCGAGGGCCGGGTGCTTGACGGCAAGACCGGAGTGACCAAGGTTTGGCTGCCCGGTTCGAGCTACTCGACCGCCGCAGATATCGACAATGATGGGCAGCTCGACATTGTGCACGCTCGCGGAGCTCATAACTCTGCCGGTGGTGTCATGGTGAGCACTGGCATCGACGGGCTCTTTCCTGCGGTCGCCGACTTTGATCTCGATGGCAAGCCCGAGATCGCGGCGATCTCGAACAATGGTGCCACCCTCAAGCACCACCTGGTGGTTTGGCGCTACAACCCCGATATGCCCGACAATGTCGAGATCATTCGCGACGGCATCGACATCAACGGTTCGCTAAATCCGAATCTCTGTCCGCCTGGCTCCGCTGGCAACAAGCATGGCGGCGGTCCGCCGACGATCGCCGATTTCAACGGTGATGGCACGCCGGATGTCGCCGTCGCGGGTGGCGTCGGCTATGTGGTCTTTGATGGGACCAAGCTGATGGATCCAAACATCCCCGGCGACGAGACCGTGCTCTGGATCAAGCAGACCAAAGACTGCTCGTCGGCCGTGACGGGTTCGTCGGTCTTTGACTTTGACGGCGACGGCTCGGCCGAGGTTGTCTACTCCGACGAGCATTACCTGCGGATCTACAGGGGCAGCACCGGCGAAGAGATCTGGAGGACCTGCAATACGACTGGCACTCTGCGCGAGCTACCGCTGATCGCGGATGTCGACAATGATGGTCATGCCGATATCGTCGCTGTCTCCAATAACTACTCTGGGATCACCTGCGAGGGCGGCAAACAGACCGGCGTGCGGATTTTTGGCGACGCCAAAGGACAATGGGTCCGCACCCGCAGGATCTGGAATCAACACGCATACCACGTGAGCAATAAGCACAGTGTTTTGCAAGACCGCCCTGCTCGGTCACACGCGGCATCTTGTGTCTTTTCGGACAGTACGATTTCAGCCCTTGTGTGTACTGATTTTGTCCTGATATCCGTAGTTCATGGCGGAGGCGATCACGGCCGCGAAGCTGCGCTCTCTCCGGCCCAGGGGTCGCTCGTACGAACTCACCTGCAGCCGGCTGCCCGGATTTGTCGTCCGCGTGCTGCCAAGCGGCAAGAAGGTGTTTTTTGTCCGCCATCGCGTCGACGGTCGCGACTCCAGGGTCCGTCTAGGCGTGCTCAGCGACGCATTCTCGCTCAAGGAGGCACGTCGTCAGGCAGCGCTCGTGCTCGCCGGTATCCCGGCTGCCAGCGCGGCGCAGCCTTCGTCTCAGGGGCACCAAGGCCGGTTCGGCGCGCCCTCTCGGGGGTGGTCTCGCGGGGCCGCGCAGCGCTCTCCTGAGCGTCTGCAAGGGGACGCTGCGGCCGACCCACAGTTGACCGTGCGCGCCCTCGCAAAACGATTTTTGCGCGAGCATGTGGATGTGTATCTCAAGGCGAGCACGGCTGAGCGGTATCGCGATATGCTCGATCGTCTGATCCTGCCGCGTTTTGGGGATCGTGCCTTCGAGTCGATCCGCCGGCGCGACGCCAAGGCGTTGCACGCTGATCTGAGCAGCACTCGGGGGACCGCCGATTACGCGATATGTGTTTTGGGCAGCCTGTACTCCCGGATCATCGAGGATTGGGAACTCAGCGAGATGCGCAACCCCTGTGCCGGTATCAAGCGCTTCGGTTCACGCAAGGTCGAGCGATTTTTGAGTCCCGAAGAGCGCCGGACGGTCGAGGCGGTGCTCGATCGGGGATCGAGGCTGCGGCCCTCCAATCGCGGCTACCTCGCGCCCTCCAGCACCTGGGCGATCCGACTTTTAATGCTTACAGGCCAGCGCAAATCAGAGATTTTGGGCCTCGAGTGGTCGATGGTCGATTGGCAGCACTCCTGTCTTCGTCTGCCGGATACAAAGACGGGGCAGCGGACTGTCTTGGTGTCGCGCGAAGTGGTCGAGATGCTCCGAGAGATCCATGCGGCGTACGGACATCCCCAGAGAGGGTTGGTGATCCGCAGTCGGCATGGCACCAAGCTCACGGGTTTGTACGCGACATGGAACACGATTCGTGTGGCTGCTGGAATACCGGATGTTCGCATCCATGATCTTCGGCATTCATTCGCCTCGGACGCGTTGATGGCCGGTGTGCCCCTGGCGATTGTCGGCGAGATGCTGGGTCATCGAAATGCGGCGACGACCCAGAGATATGCACATTTGGCGGATACTGTTGTGCGCCAGGCTTTGGTGACGGCGACCCGCCGGATCATCGGCGAGACGCCGGCCGATCCGCAGCCGAGCTCGCGACCCTTTGCTCGCCTCTGCGACGCCGACTGGGCGCGGATTGTACCCTTAGTGGGCGCCGAACGGCCGCGGCCCGGTCCCCCTGTCGACCTGCGGGGGGTCGTGGATGCGCTCCGCTGGATACAGCACCACGCGGGCGCGCGCTGGTCAGACTTGCCCGCGGAGTTCGGCAGATCGACGACCTGCTGGCGTTGGAAGAAGCGCTGGCAGGAGAATGGCGTGTGGGCGAAGGTCGTCGCCGCGCTTGCCGAGCGCCGATCGTAGACGCGCACGAGTTCGCTTGTTCACGCACGTGAATCAACTCACGGTATTACCGGCGAGCACGTCGAGTTTTCGTGATCACGAAGGCCGATCTGCGGACTACCGCTGCCATGGGAAATCCTACTACATCCGCCTATCGCTCGCTGCTGTCGCTCGCTTCTATGCTCTTGCTCGCTGCAGGTTGTCCGCCCGCGGTCGGAGACGATACGGGTGATACGGGTGATACGGATACGAGCAGTACGACGGAGACGACCGGGCCGACCGAGACGGGCACAACCGGGAGTAACGGCGATTGTGCGCCGCTTGTGCAGGCCGATGTCGACCAAGATGTCACCCTGCCGGCGGGCTGTTACATCGCCGAAAATTGGCTCTCGATCCAAAGCGCCCTGACCCTGGAGGCGGGCGTAACGATCTCCTTTAGCGAGTTTTCGGGCCTGGCGATCTCCGGCAGCGGCATGATCGTGGCCTCGGGGAGCGCGAGCAATCCGGTCGTCCTCAACGCGATCGAGCCGGCGGCTGCCGGCTGGCTGGGCGTCTCACTCTCGGCTGTCAGCAGCACGCAGAATAGCCTGGAGTACACGGAAATAAGCGGTGTGAACGCGAACGAAGCGGCTGTCTCGATGTTTGGAGGTGGCAAAATATCGATCACCAATTCCAAGATCGTTGACAACCAAAGCACGGCGATAGAGATCAGCCCTGATAGTCAAATCGAACTGGGCAAGACCACAATCCAGGGAAATGCGGAGATCGGATGGGTCGGTCTCGGCAGCTTGGCGACGATCGCGGCGGATAACGAGTTTACAGGCAACTCCGAGAACGTGCTCTTGGCGGACGGATCCAGTATCGATACCGACATGACATGGCGCCCGCTCGGCGTGCCCGTGCGCCTGCGAGACACCTATGTCGAGATCAATGCAGACCTGGTGCTAGAGGCGGGATTCGAGCTTCAGATCCCGCAGGATGGCATCCTCGATGTGACCTCTGAGGGCACCTTCAACGCGGTCGGCACCGCCGATTCGCCGGTGATTGTGCACGGAGCCAAGGACGAACTTGGCTACTGGGTGGGCATCTCGTTTTCCAGCAAGTCGAGCAGTAATGTCCTCGATTACGTTCTCCTCGAGAATGGCGGCGGCGACAATTGGAACGGGAACTCGGACTCGTTGTCGATGATCTGGATGACCGAGATGGCGAAGCTCAAGGTCACCCATAGTACTTTCCGTCGCAGCGCTTGGTATGTGCTTGCCGCCAACCAGGGGGCTGATATCTCGGGCTTTGCGGGCAATGAGATCCGCGACAATACGCGGGCTCTTCACCTCTCGGGCGACGCCGCTGGCCAGGTCGACTCGGATAATGTCTTTGCCGACAATAGCGATGAAAACGTGGTTCGAGTCGGCTTCTCGGAGGCGCTGATCACCAACGCTGGCGAGTGGAGCGCGCTCACGGTCCCGTATTTCGTGAGCGTGGAACTGGAGGTCGAGAACGACCTGGTGATCGCAGCTGGGGCTGAGATTCGGGTCGCCCAGGATGTGCAGATCACCGTCTACCCGGAGGGCAGCCTCGACGCCAGCGGTAGCGCAGATTCGTCGGTTCGGATCGTCGGAGACGAGACCATCTCGGGCTATTGGGCGGGCATCAATTACGCATCGATCAGCAGCAAGAACCGGCTGACTTACACGACGCTCAGCGATGCTGGTTCCTACGAATGGTACGGGGGCGGCGACGCCAAAGCGAGCATCTACGTCGGCGGCTATTACGGCGATGCTCTTGTCACTCTCCAAAATTCGACGATCGCGAATGCCGATGGCTATGGCCTGATCGTCGATGAAGACAGCAGCATCGACTGTAGCGTGACCTTTGACGGCGTCGAGAAGCCGAGTGTGCTCGGGCCGGGTAGCTGCTGAGCTTGGGCTCAGCTGTTCGATGGCTCCGAGATCCGGGGCTGCGGGCCATGTACCCGCTTGCCCTGGATTGACTCCAGCCAGCCTTCAAAGTCGCCAAGCGTCGAGTCACGCAGATCGGGGCGACAAGAGAGCTCCTCGACGATCGCGCGCAGCTTCTCGCGGCCACGGCGAAGCCGGCTTCGTACTGTTCCATGGGGCAGGTCTAGGATCGGCGCGAGTTCTTTGCTCGGCAGTCCCTCCCAGTAGAAGAGTTCGAGGGCGATCTGCAGCTCGAGGGGCAGACGTCGAAGCGCTCGCAGGAGCAGCGCCTGCTCCTGTGAGTCGATGATGAGCTGGGTCGGCGAGGTGTCGAGCCCGGCGATGCGAGAGGTGTGGAAGGTCTCGCCCCGATCCTTTGGCTGCCAGCGTTGTCGGTGCTTGAGAAGGACCTTGCGAGCGATCGCGAAGAGGAAAGTGCGAAACGAGGCATCTTGCCGGAAGCGGTCCTTGGCGCTGACACAACCGAGAAAGGTCTCTTGGACCAGGTCATCGACATCGCGGGGAACCTTGTTGCAGAAGAAGCGATAGACCGCCTCAAAATGTCGCTCGAAGAGGGTCTCGCCGGCGTTCAGATCGCCAGCGCGCCAGGCCTCGAGCAGGTCGAGGTCATGGCGCCTCGTCGAGTCTTGGGAGCGTGGCAAGATGGGCGAGCATTAGCCCCGCCCCAGGGCGAACGCAAGAGAAGTTGAAGTATCATGAACGCGCGCAGAACCGGAACTGAGGGGCCCGCAGCGATTGCAGGGGCTCGTGTGGACAGCTCCTCGATCGAGGTTCAGATGGTTCGAAGTCAGGTCCGAGCGGGGCTTTTTGGCCGCCAGCCGCAGCCGATACGACTCGGGCGCTTTATCATCCTCGGCCGCCTGGGCGCGGGCGGCATGGGGGTCGTCTACGGTGCCTATGATCCGCACCTCGATCGCAAGGTCGCGCTCAAGCTACTGCGCAGCGACGTCGGCCAACGGGGGCAGCGCGAGTCACAGGCGCGCCTGGATGAGCTGCTCCTCGAGGCGAGGGCGATGGCTCGTCTTTCCCACGTCAATGTGCTGACCGTCTTTGATGTCGGCGAGGTCGATGGTCGGGTCTACATCGCGATGGAGCATGTCGAGGCGCCGACGTTGCGCGCCTGGCTCGACCAAGAGCCCTCTGTAGAGGCGATCGTAGAGGTCATGTTGCAGGCGGCAGAGGGGCTCGCTGCGGCGCATGAGGCAGGTCTCGTGCATCGCGATTTTAAACCAGAGAACGTGCTTGTACCGCTTGGGGGTCCGGTGCGGGTGATGGACTTTGGTCTCGCACGCTCCGTCGAGCGGAGTGCCGAGGGAGGCGTCGACGATGAACTCTCGGGGCCGGCATCGGTGTCGGTGACGCGGAGGGCGGGCACATTGCAATACATGGCGCCGGAGCAGCTGCGCGGCGGAGTGATCGACGCTCGCGCCGATCAGTGGGCCTTCTGCGCGACTTTTTTTGAGGCGCTCTACCGTCGCCCTGCCCTTCTTTTGGACGCCGCCGGAGGGCGAGCCGAGGAGCTGGTGCTACCGCCGATGCCACCGGTCGTCGGTCTCCAAGATCGGGTTGTACAGGCATTAAAACGAGGATTGTGCAGAGAGCCGGAGGCGCGCTTTGAGTCAATGCAAGAGCTGATCGCGGCACTTCGCCCCCGCGGTCGCGGTCGCCGGAGGCTCTGGTTTGGGATCGCAGCAGCAGTGGTGGTTGCTCTGCTCTTCGGCTACATCGTCGGTCTGCAGGGGCTCCGCAACGAGGAGTTTTGTCCTGCGGAGCAAGCCCGTGTTCAAGGGATCTGGAGCCCCGCACGGGCCGAGCAACTGAAGGAACGATTCGGCGCCTCGGGCCTCCGTTATGCCGATCAGAGCGCGACTCGAGTCATCTCGATCTTCGATGCCTATGCCGATGCGTGGGTCGCAGCCAAGCGCTCGGATTGCCTTGCCGACCTCGGCGGTGTGGAGCGCTCGGATGCGGAGAGCAGCTGTCTCGACGGACGTCTGGAGGCCTGGGCACTGACGATCGATCTGTTGATGGCGGGCGATGACGCAGAGCTGGCGACCACTGTCGAGCGAGCGATCTCGATCGGCGCAGGTCTGCCCGATCTCCACGGATGCGAGCGTGCGGGGGCAGCTCGCTCGTTGGGGCCTTTGAGCCTGGGTTCACAACGTGCACTCAGCCGCAAGTTGCACCGGGTGCGGACTCTGTTGCAGGCGCGGCAGCTTGACGCTGCTGCCCGCGTTCTCGAGGAGGCGCGAGCCGAGCTGCCCGTCGATCGTCGCGAGGTAGATGCCCAAATTAGTCTGCTGGAGGCTGAACTGGCGCTCGTTCTCGCGAAGAGCGAGGTCGCGATCGACCGTCTCGATCGAGTGATCGAACTCGCCGGATCGGTTGGTGTACTGCACCTGATCGCCGAGGCGGCGGTCATGCAGGCGGAGGTCGAAGGCGTGCTCCTGCGCGACTCCGAGGCCGCACGCCCGCTGCTGCGAGTGGCCCGTATCGCCCTGGCGACGGCCTCGAGCGGGCCTCTTCTTCGCGGTCATCTAGAGCTCGTGCAGGCCCGTGTCGAGTACAGCAGCAACCATTTTGATGCCGGGCGTCGGGCGACCGAAGCGGCGATCGCTGCGTTTGATCTCGCCGGTGAGCGTGGCCACGTGAAGCTGGGCGAGGGGCTCCAGCTGCTGGCAGTTCAGGCCTTTGGCGCCGGAGACTATCAACATGCCCGGACCATCGCCCTGCGCGCTCTCGATCTGCAGATGCGTCTGCTCGGCGATGCGCACCCGGATCTCGCCAAGACCATCCAGGTGCTCGGTGCTTTAGAGCTGGTCGCGGGTCGCGGGCCTGCGGCGGTCGTGCATTTTGAGCGGGCCGCGGACCTCTTGGAGGAGAGCCTGGGCGCCGATCACCCCAACTACGGCCAGATTCTTGTCAACCTAGGCAACGCCTATGTCGAGTCGGAAGACCCGGTCAGCGCGCTCGCGCAGTACCAGCGCGCCCAGGTGATTTTTGCGGCTGCGCTGCGGCCAGAGGACCCGCGGGTGCTCGGCTGTCTCATCAATATCGGCGGGGTCCAGCGGGCACTCGGTGACCCTTTGGCTGCTGAGCGAGCCTTTCGCGAGGTGATCGTGCAGAGCCGGGAACTCGAGGATTCGGGTAAGATGAGCCTGGCGATGGCGCTGGCGAATCTGGCCCGGGTTCTCCAGGATCAGGGGCGCATGGGTGAGGCTGAAGAGGCCCATAAAGAGGCTCTGTCGATCCGCATGAGCAGCCTCGGGCCCGACCACCCAAAGACCGCCGCGAGTTACGATGCTCTCGGTCGATTCTTGGTCGAGACCGGTCGACACGATGAGGGGGCACCGCTCATCGACTCCGCCCTCGCGATCCGCGAGCACAGGCTCGGTCGCGAGCACCCAGATGTTGCCCGTAGTCAGGTCAACCATGCCCTCGTGCTGAGGGCGCGACAACAGCTCTCAGAGGCGGTTCAGACCCTCGAATCTGTGCTGGATCGGATCGAGCACGAGGGTCGTCGCAAGTTCCGCGGAGACGCCCGTTGGCAGCTGGCGCGAGCGCTCAGCGAGAGGCGGGCACCGGGGGATCTCGAGCGGGCGACGAGCTTGCTCGCGCGCGCCCGCAGGGAGGTCGAAGGTACGCTCTACGCCCGGGATCTAGAGGCTTGGTGCGCGACGATCGACGGCGCGGCTCCCTGCTCCAGTGGTCAGTAATCCGCAAGTAGATCGAGCACTGGGGAGGTCGAGGTCCTGATCGCGGACGGCGAGCCGGCGCTCCTGTTTTGTGCGCGTACAGGATGCGATGTCGATGCGCGGTGGCGTGATCTGCGAGCTTGTACGGATTCTGTACGGATCCTGTCGCGGTTGTCGCCCAAAGCGTTGAATACGCCTCATATGGTCTCCTAAAGGCATACTTGTAGTATATGAGCAATGTAAATGAGGACGGCACGATCCCGGCGGTCGAGCAGCCCAACTGGACCCTTGATGGCCTGAACAACTTCCGTCAAAACGTCCAGCCGCAGGGCGAGTTCTCTGCCCCGGATCTGGTTGTTCGCCTCAAGCGTCAGTGCGATCCTGATCTTACCGGTCTCGTCGGACAGGTTCGGAACATCGGTGAGGCGTCGGCGCCGAGCGGTGTTCCGGTCTATTTCTTTGAGGGCGATCCCGATATGGGCGGTACGCTCATGGGCATGGGGGTGACGACCAAGACGCTCTATCCCGCCGAGGCCGAGGACGTGCTTCTGCTGCTCCCGGAGCCGCCGCCCGGTGTGGTCGACGGCTCCTCAGAGGTTTGGGCTGTGGTCGACGATACCGAGCCGATGCACGAGTGGCATGAGTGCAAGGTCGACAACAACCGCGACAAGGGCAATGGCAAGTGCCCGATGCCGGGTTGATCAAAGCGCTCTGCACATGAGCGCATCGGGCCGCACCGCTTTCGGGCGGGGCGGCCTTGTATTTGTCGACGACGGGGGCTTGCTCTGTGGGCCTGTGGGTGAGCAGCTCGTTGGCAGCCGTATCGAGGCAGTGTTGGGCGCTTCGGTCGTTTTGTGAGTTGTTTGGTGACTGTGCAAGTGCCCTGCGGCCTTGACCTGGGGCTCGCTCCGGGGGATACCGCCGGTCATGCGCACGAACGCACTCATCGGCTCTTTCGTTGTTCTCGCTCTCACCGCCTGTGGCGACTCCGGCACCGGCTCTGTGGGCTCTGAATCAGGTTCCGAGTCGGGCAGTGGGTCCACCGGTACCAGCTCTGCGACTTCCACAACCACTAGTACGGGCACCTCGGTGAGCGGCTCGCAGAGCGCCTCTGCGGGCAGCAGTAGCACCAGCACCAGCACTGGCGACACGGTCAGCACCGGTCCGGTCTCCGCCAGCGACACGGAGACGAGCGGGACAAGCGGTACGACCGGAACGACGAGTGGCACGAGTGACAGCGACAGCGACAGCACCGGTCTCGACTGCACCGACGAGTGTGACGAAGGGCAGATTTCCTGTGCCGGCGACGACGCTCTGCATCTCTGTGTCCTGGGTGATCTCGGCTGTTTGGAGTGGGGAAACCCGGAGTCCTGCGCGGACGGTGAGGTCTGTGCCGATGGCGTTTGCGAGCAGGGCTGCGTCGATGCCTGCGAGCTTGGCGATGCCCAGTGCATGGGCGAGGGGGCTTCGAAGTGCATCGATGATCCAGACTCTAGCTGCACCATCTGGGGTGATCCCATCACCTGTCCTGATGGACAGGTATGCGAAGGCGGAGGTTGTATCGCTGTGCCCGATCTCTGTCTCGACGACTGTGTTTGGACCAAGGCGTCGATCAACGCCGACGTCGATCTCTTCAGCGTCTGGGGCAGCGATGCCAAGGCGGTGTGGGCGGTCGGCGAGAGCGGTACGGCCCTCTACTACAATGGCACCAAGTGGAAGTCTGTCGATAGCGGCACCTCCAAGCGCCTCGATTGTGTGCACGGCAGCGCCGCCGACGATGTGTACGCGATCACCTCCGCGGGCAGGATTTTTCGCTGGGATGGCAGCGAGTGGCAGAAGTACTACACCCTCTCAAGTTCGGAGGATGCCGCCTGTTTGACGGTCATCGGCGACAAGGATGTGCTCGCCATCGTCTGGGACTCTTTCGGCGAGAAGATGCGGCTCTACCGGATCCAGGACGGTGTGAAAACCACACTGGGAAGCGATGATGTCTACATCTGGTCCCCCAACGGCAGCAAGCCCAAGACCATGTCGATGAGGGGATTTTCGCCGACCGACGCGGTGATTCTCGCCTATCACGCCTATCGCTGGGACGGTACGCTCAAGGGCATCAATGCGCCGAGTTCATCCTTTGGACTGTGGGCACACTCGTCGGATCTGTTTTACGCTGCGGCGGGATCGAAGGGGGTCGGCCACCGCTGGAAGGACAACGGCTGGAAGATCGTCAATCCTGGAATCGGCGGATATGTGCATATGTTTAGCGGTACCGGTGCAGATCGCGTCTTTGGCGTCGGTGAGAACAAGCCCAAGACCGCTGCGGCGATCGCCGCCTTTGACGGTATTGGCTGGTCTCCCGCCGCCCTGCCCGATGACGCGAAGTCTCTCTTCGCCACCTGGGCCGCGCCGACGGGGGAGGTCTTCGCCGTCGGCAGGGCCGGCACGATTCTGATCGGCAAGTAGGCCTGCCTGCTGGGTGGGATCAGCCGTCGTCGCAGCCCTGCCACCAGCAGGGCTCGGCGTTGATGCTGCTGAGCGCGTCCCATTTTGGAGAGGTCTTTTGGGTCAGGTTTTCGAGAGCGCCCCAGCTGCCGTGCTCGGAGGGCCTGGCGAAATCGACGAAATGCATGAGCAAGGTGCCGCCGCCATCTCTCCAGCTCGCGAGCATCTGCAGGTAGAGATCGCCCATGCCCGGGGCCCGGTTGAGGGCGAGGTGGAACTTGATGAACTCGGGGTCGTTTTGCAGGCCCGAGCCGTTAGCGGTGATGTGGCTGCCGCCCTCGTAGCCGACGAGAGTCATGCCGCGCGCGCTCGCTTCGGGGGCAAAGTACGCCCAGTGGTTCATCAAATTTTCGACCGTATCCTCGCACTCAAAGTGGCGACCATCCAGAGCCTGTTCTAGGCCCTTTTGCACGCCGCCGTCAGCCTCGCCGAACCAGGACTGCATGATACCGGCGTTGTTCATGTCGTGGAGGCAGCCGGTGAAATACGTGGTCAGTCCGAGCTGGTCGACGCCGTGCTGCGAACAGGGAGCGTTGCCCTCGGCGACCCACTCGGGGCAGTCCAAGGCGCCCTGTGCAATGCCGTGGTAGGCGGTTTGGGTGGAGACGACGCAGTGCATCGCCTCGGGCGTGTCCTTGTAGAATTCGCCGCGGGCGATGTCGCAGAGCTGGGCGGTGCGCATACCCAAATACTGCATCCACGCGTCGCCGACGTCGTCGCCCCAGCGCGCTTGACCCTCAGTGTGTGCGTATTGAGCCTGCTCGAATCCCCAGTTCCAGACCTCGTTGGAATACTCGAATGTGGGCACTAGCTGGGGCGCGAGCTCTTGCTGCACCAGACCCACGACTCCGCGGATAAAGTCATCGTCGGCGAGGTGGGGGATGTTGATCCAAGGATCGGCATTGATCGTATTGGCGAGTTTGATCGCGATCTCTAGTGGCACGCCGTTTTTGGTCCATCGGCGATCGTCGATCTGGGGCCGGTTGGCCCAGGACGAAAGCTGGCTGTTGTTGGTCGCCAGCCAGTCCATGAAGCGGACGGCCCGGAAGGGGGCGATTTGCTCGAGCCAGACGGGGTTGAAGATCTCGCCGGCCTCGTAGTCCGCGAGCAGGGGTTCCGGGATGATGCGGATGTTGCGGATCGGATCACCGGGCTCAAAACCCTGGACCATCATCATTGACGAGCCGCCGCAGGTTTGGTCGATCACATCGCGGTGATCGGAAGAGGCGACGTCGTCACGGGCGGCGCACCAATGATAGCTGAGAGAGCCCGCGCCCTCCCACATGACGACAAAACGATCAAAGGGCGCCGGCTGGTCGTCTAGCGTGGTGAGAAAGACGAGGCCGGCGCTCTTACCCCCGGGAATGCTGGTCAACCATCCCTGCTCATCGATGGTCGCGAGCTCGCTCTTGTCGCCGTCCCAATCCTGCCAGGCCCGCGACGATTTCATGAGATCGATAAATGGAGATTCTGTGGACCAATCATTGACCCCCGCGAGGTTCATGCCAATGGAGGCCTCTTTGCGCGCCTCGGGGTCGACACCGGTCTCACCACCACTGCTGGAGCTGCTGGTGCCGGTTGTCTCGGTATCGCCGGCGGTGGTGGTGGGATTGCCGGAGGGATCGTCGGTCGTGCTCGCGGAGGAGGTGCCGCTCGAGGTCTCGCCGCTGCTTGTGGAGGCGCTGTCGCTGGCGGCCTCACCTGCGGTGGTGGGGCCCGGGGTGGGGGTACAGACTGTGAGTGGGACGAGTAGAAGGGTAGGTGATAAAAATTTCATAGCTGGGTAACTATGAAATTATATCGAGTACCGAAGATCAACGTGGTTTTTTGGCGCGGAGGCGAAAGCTCGGTAGATCCAGAGTGAAGAGCCAGAGGCCAACGAGCAGGATGATGATCGACACGGCGCCACAGAGCGCGCCCCAGAGCCAGTAGGGACCGCCGAGCGCGCTCGCCATCTGAGAGACATCCGAGGGCATGAACCCGGCCCCTTTGACGAAGAGGTAGTCGGCGCTGGAGAAGACGCTGAGCGCTAGCTGGGTCGAGAGGAAGACGAGCGCGATCTGGGCGGGCCGGGGATTGCGGCGGAGCGCGAGCACCAGCAATGTGAGCGCGACACCGGCGATAAAGGCGGCCGTGAAGTGATCGGCTGCGAGTGAGAGAGGCAAGCCGAGGCAGAGCGCGGTGAGCACGAGGGAGATCTGAGCTGTCCGTGCGCGACGGGCCGCGACAAAGCCGAGAGCAGCCGCGAAGGCTGGTCCAAGCAGACCGCCCGCGCAGACCCAAGCATCTGTGAGCGGCTCCACTGTTCCGGCGGAGGCAAACCCCGAGCCGTCGGGGTCGATCGAGATGAGATCGAAGTAGCCGCCGACGCTGAGGGCTGTGAGGCCGTGCCCTAACTCGTGGGCCAGGGTCGAGAGCCAGAGCAGTGGTCGGTCGAGGTAGAGGTTTACAGGGAGCGCGTAAAGCAGGACGGTGAGGCCGACTGCGCCGTAGATGAAGGCAGCGCTTCGCTGGAGCTCCGCGCTCTTGCGGGATGTACCTTCTCGGATGCTCCTACGCTTTTGTTGTCCCTGGCTCATCCGCTAGTTGTTAGCTCTACAGGAGCTTCTTGCAAGGTGTTCTGCGCGGGCGGCGGGGTCGATCTCGAGCAGCCGCAGCCGTTGGCGAGGGGGTCCGCTCCTGAGCGTGCGCCAAGCGGCCCTTTCTGGTTGCAGCTCCGTGAGCTTGCTATCCTGCCTGTCCCTAGATCGAGGGAGCACAGAACCATGAAGATTCAACTCGACCGTTTTTTGGCTACAACTGCATTCATCGCAGCCACCGCTGTGGGCGCTGGCTGCGGCTCGAAGGACGAAAAAAAGAAGGACGAGGCCAAGTCTGAGGCCAAGGCCGAGGAGGCGAAGCCCGCGGAGGAGGCCAAACCAGCCGAGGCAAAGCCGGCCGAGGAGGCAAAGCCGGCCGATGAGGCGAAGCCTGCCGAGGGCGACAAGTCGGCGGAGGAGGCCGTTGTTGATGGTGCTGGCGCAGCCAAGCTGCCGCCGCCGACTGAAGAAAGCCCCAGCTGGTAGCGTTGCGCGCAGGTGCGCAACTCGCGCGCCTTATTAAACGAGTTTCGCTCACGGATATCGCCATGGTGAAGACCGCGAGCGTTCGCCCACTATGATGATAGTTTGGGCTTCGGTCCGCAGACCTCGAGGATCGCCGCGAGCATCGACGCATCGTCGGTCGAGACGGCGACCCTGTCGACGCGAATGCCGATAGCAGCTGCGGCCGCGGCCGTCACCGGCCCGAGGGCGATCACCTGAGCGCGGGCGAGGATCGCCCGTGTCTCGTCGGCGCCTGCGTGCTCGGTCATCGTCTCGACAAAATGACGGGCAGATTTTCCGCTGGCAAAGGCGATCGCATCGCAGCCCTCGCCGCCCTCGCTGGGGGCGCGCAGCGATCGCACGAGCATCGTCGGCACCTTGGGGCGGATGGTGCGATAGCCGATGGCCAGGTGGTAGTCGCCGCCGGCCCCCTGGATCGCGGCTTGGAGCAGCGCTCGGCCCTCGTCGGCGCGCACGTGCAACCAGCTCTGTGTCAGCAGCCGGCGGGCACGCAACTCATCGCAAAGCCCCTCTGCACGCGGCTCCGTCGGGATCAGATCGGGTCGAAGACCGCGGGCTTCGCAGTGCTTGGCAGTGCCGGTGCCGATCACCGCCACGGTCTTGCCGCTGAGGCTGCGGGCATCCTGGCCGGTCGCACGCAGGGCATCAAAGAAGGCCTCGACGCCGTTGGGGCTCGAGAGAATTAGACCGTCGCGCGCTGGCAGCTCGGCGACCTCCCGGGCGAGCGCGTCGGCGTCGTCGGGCGGTGCGATCGCCAGGCAGGGAAAGGCCACCGCATCGGCGCCCTTGGCCGCGAGCATGTGGATAAGCTCGCCCGCCTGGTGGTTTGCCCGGGTCACGATCACCCGGCGACCGAAGAGGGGGCGTCGCTCGAACCACTCGATACGCGCCCGCAGATCGACGACAGAGCCGACCACCAGCACCGCCGGAGCGCGCAGTCCTGCGGCCTCGGCCTCGTCGGCGATCGTTGCCAGAGTGGCAACCAGGGTCCTCATGATGCCGCGTGTGCCCCAGCGGATCAGCGCCGCGGGGGTCGTCTTATCGCGGCCGGCTTCGATCAATCGGGCTGCGTTCTTCCGGCAGTTGCGGACGCTCATCATCAGCACAATCGTACCTGCCCCCTTCGCCAGGTGGTCCCAGGCGACGTGCAGACCGCCCTTTTCGTAGGCCTCAAAGCCCGAGACGATGCTGACTGCGGGAGTGTGATCGCGATGGGTGAGGGGGATGCCGGCCGCCTCTGCTGCGGCGATCGAAGCTGAGACTCCGGGGACAAATTCGTAGTCGATGCCGTGCTCCCGCAGCACCTCGGCCTCTTCGCAGCCGCGGCCAAAGATCATCGGATCGCCGCCCTTTAGGCGTACGACACGGCGCCCGGCCAGGGCTTCCTCCACCAGCAGTTCGTGGATCCGTGCCTGGTTGAGCTTGGTGCCGCTGCAGGGTCCGGCGATCCGCTGGTGGATCTCGACATCGGCTCGGCAGTGCATGAGCAGCGTCGGGTTGACGAGATAGTCGGCGATGACGACATCGGCGCGGCACAGACGATCGCGGCCGGCGAGGGTAAGGAGCTCAGGATCCCAGGGTCCTGCGCCGACGATCGAGACGAAACCTGCCATCGCCGGAGTATCCGAGATGGCGGTGGCGACGGCCAGGGGCAATGCGGATCGTGGAGCGCTTCGCGGGCCCTGTTATCGGGCTCGCGGTGGGCCGGTGGCCGCTGATACCCTCCGCCGACGATGTCGCATCGAACACTTCTTGTCGTCGGCGCTGGCCATGCCGGGCTCGAGGCGGCCTTCGCTGCAGCACGGGTGGCGGCGTCGCAGGGCGGCGATCGGCTGCACGTGCGCGTGGTTACCGGTCGCATCGATACGGTCGGCCAGACCCCCTGCAACCCGAGCATCGGCGGTGTGGCCAAGGGCCATCTGGTCAAAGAGATCGACGCGCTGGGCGGTTTTATGGGGCGGGCTGCCGACAGCTCGGCGATCCACGGGCGGATCTTAAATCGCAGCAAGGGACCGGCTGTGCGGGCGACCCGGGTCCAGGTCGACAAGGCGCATTACGGCCGCCTCGCTCGCCAGGTCCTGCTCGCTCATCCGGGCATCGAGGTGATCGAGGGCTTGGTTGCGGCGATCGTTCTCGAGGGCCGTCGGCTGCTCGGCGTTGAGCTTGTCGACGGTTCCCGCATGTTGGCGGACGCGCTTGTCATCACCACCGGGACCTTCCTCGGCGGGGTGCTGCACACGGGCGCCGAGCGGACCCCCGGCGGACGTGTCGGCGAGCCCCCGGCGACGACGCTCGCGGCCTCGCTTCGGGCCCTCGGCTTTACGCTTCGGCGGCTAAAGACGGGCACCCCCGCGCGCATCGATGGGCGCACGATCGCCTGGCAGGATCCGCGGGTCCGGCTCCAGCCGAGCGAGGTGCCGCTGCCTCAATTTTGTCTCTGTGATGACCTAGAGCCGCCGCCACAACCTTTGGCCGAGAACCCGTGCTACCTGACGTGGACCTGCGAGGCCACGCACGCGCTCATCCGCAAGCACCTCCACGAGTCGGCGATCTACTCGGGTACGATCACCGGTCGTGGTCCCCGGTACTGTCCGTCGATCGAGGATAAAGTCGTGCGTTTCGCCGAGCGTCCGCGGCACAAAATCTTCCTCGAGCACGAGGGTCTCCACACCGACAGTGTCTACCCCAACGGCATCTCGAGCAGTCTGCCGGCGGCGGTGCAGGAGGCGATGATTCGGACAATCCCGGGGCTCGAGGCGGCGACGCTGCTCCTCCCAGGTTACGCCGTCGAGTACGACGCGGTCGATGCGAGGGCACTTGATCATCGCTTGGCGGCCAAGGACTACGAGGGGCTCTTCTTTGCGGGTCAGGTCAACGGCACCAGTGGGTACGAAGAGGCGGGCGCCCAGGGCCTGGTCGCCGGCACCAACGCGGCGCTTTGGTTGAGCGAGGCCGAGGCGCTCGTGATCGGCCGAGAGCAGGGCTACATGGGCGTATTGGTCGATGATCTCATCACTCAGGGATGTGACGAGCCCTACCGTATGTTTACTTCGCGTGCCGAATACCGACTGATGCTCCGCGAGGACAATGCTGACCGCCGTCTCTCCTTCCTGGCTAAAAAGACAGGTCTCATCAGCGAGGCGAGGTATCAGCGCAGCCTTGCCCGGGGCGCGGAAGTCGAGCGGGTGAGTGCAGCCCTCCGTCGGCGAGCGCAGCCGGTGGCGCCCGAGTGGATCCTCGAGCGGGCGCGGGCGGAGCTCTGCTACTCCGGGTACGTCGAGCGTCAGCGCCGGGAGATCCAGCGAATCCGGGGCGAGGGCACTCAAGATCTTCCTTTGGAGAGCGACCTCGACTACTTCGCACTCGCCGGCTTGACAAACGAAGCGGCCGAGAGACTCGTCGCGGTGCGGCCGACCAGTACAGGTCAGGCCGCGCGGATCCCGGGCATGACACCGGCCGCCCTTGTCTGTCTTTGGGCACATGCGCGGGCCGTCAAGCGTCGCTCGAAGCCCTAGTGAAGTCGTCGCCTTCGCAGGGTGTTCTCGAGGTCCGATCGGGCTGGCACGCAGACCCTGAAGGTCCTTTTGTACAGCGGCCAAGCGGGTTCCAGCGAGCAGCACGATTCGCATGTGAAAGCCTGTTCACGCTGCGTATCCACGCTTTTAACGGTCGCCTATCGATTCTGTCAGAGGAGCCCTGCGGGTACGAGCGCGCTCAGCTCTGGGGTATCGTTGACGCCATGGCGTTGATGGCACGCTTGGCGGTTCTCGTGGGTGGTCTCGGTCTCGTTGGTGCGAGCGGCGTGATCGATGCGGCGGCGGGTACCGAAGGGGCCGGTCTGGGGAGCGACGCCTCGATCTCCGAGGTGGCGTCATCGTTGGCACATACCCGTGCTCGTCAGCTCGTCTCCAAGGCTGCGGGGCGTGTCGATGCGGCGATCGTCGCCTCCACAGGATCTCCAGGGCAGCGCGCAGATGTCGAGATCCGGCGGCTCAGCAGCGCAGAGCGCCGGCAGATCCTGGGGGCAGAGCCCGGGAGATCCATCGATCTTCCGGTTCACGGCAGCGGCGTCGAAGATGCTTATCTAGAGCTCGTCTCCCGCGGTGGTCATGTCGATCTGCGCGGTGGGTACGCCCGTTTTAGTGGCGATGCGACGCTCTTTCGCGGGCCCCTTCGCCCCGCGGCGTACCTGGTCTTTAAGGCAGAAGCACATCACCGCTATTTGATCGAGTGCGGCGCCTGGGCGAGTGATCCGGTGGCGACGCTCTCGGCGAGTGACGGCGAGGCGGTCTTTGAGGTCCGGGCGGACCAGCGTGTGAGTCTCCTCTACCGCAGCGCGAACAATGGGGACGCTGCAAAGCGGGTCACTGTGGTCATCAGCGCCGATCGTCCAGAGTGGTTCCTTGAGGGTTGTGAGCTCTCATCGGCGGAGTTCTAGCGCGAGAAGTTCGGCGCTAAGGGCGCGGGGAGGCTGAGAATACAGGTGCTCTGGGGGCATTGCTCGCTGGCGCTCCGGGGGCTCGGCTGGTAGCGTTCGCCAGCGCGTAAACGCGCTCCACTGTCTGCCCCACGGAGTGAACTCTGCCGATGTCCCGCTCGCATTTTTGTACGCCCCTTCTGACCTTTGCGTTTCTACTCGCTGCCTGTTCTTCGGACCCAGGCGACGCCGGCTCCGAGGGCGCGACCTCTAACTCTGCGGGTTCATCGAGCACGAGCGCCTCGGCCGGTAGCACCAGCCATTCCGCCACCGATCCGACGGCGAGTAGTGGCGGCAGTGGCTCTGAGAGCGCGACTTCGGGAACGAGCGCGGGCTCGACCGGGGCGTCGACCGAGGCGCCGACCTCGGGTCCGGGCTCGACAGGCTCGACAGGCTCGACGGGCTCGACAGGCGATACGACCGGCGATACGACCGGTACTACGACCGGCGGCATGCCCGGTGAGCCGGTGCGCTTTGTTGTTCTCGGCGACGGCGGCGAGGGCAACGACAACCAATACATGGTTGCCGCTGAGATCGAGCAGGTCTGCGCGGTGCGGGGCTGCGACTTCGCCCTCTACCTCGGCGATAACTTTTACGACGATGGGGTCGAGGCGGTCGATGACAGCCAGTTCGTGACCAAGTTTGAGCTGCCCTACGCCGACCTCGACTTCCCTTTCTATGTGGTCTTTGGCAACCACGATTACGGCCTCATGTCCTGGGATTGGTACAAGGCCGACTTCGAGATCGAGTACACGGAGTACAGCGATAAATGGGTGCTGCCGAGCGTCTACTACAACTTCGTCGTCGGCGACGTGGAGTTCTTGGCCCTCGATACCACCCGCCTGATGTGGGACATGGGCACCAAGGATCAGGCATTCTGGCTCAAGGGCAAGAATATCGACACTGAGACGAAGTGGCGCGTCGCCTTTGGCCACCACCCCTACGTCTCCGACGGCGCCCACGGCAATGCCGGCCATTACGAGGGATGGAACTTTCCGCCTCAGCTCGCAGGCTCTGTGGTCAAAGAGTTTTTTGACGAAGGGATCTGCGAGAAGTTCGACATCTACTTTAGCGGTCACGACCACAATCGGCAGTGGCATGAGCCCCATTGTGGCGTCGAATTTGTCGTCTCCGGGGCCGCCGCCAAGAACACCGACTTCAAGTTCCACGACGACAACAAGGTCTTCTGGGAAGACGACCAGGTGCCGGGATTCCTCTGGGTCGAGATCGATGGCAATACCCTGAGCGGCGCCTTTTATGACCGCGACGGCAATCTGGACTTCGAGCGCTCGTTTACCAAATAGTAAAAGCACGCCCGCGAGGGCTCGTTTACTCTCCGGCGCCGAGGTTTCGGCGCTGGAGTTCGATCGCACTCTCGTCACCGACGGCCTGGGCCTCGGCGAGTAACCAGCGGAAGATCGGCGTTGAGATGCCGTATTCGCGGCGTTCGTTCCACAGCCAGACGGCGAAGGAGCAAGCGATGCGGTGGACCTCGGGGAACATCAGGCGGCGCAGATCGATGCCGCCCAGGCGACCGGCGAGTTCGTAACGCTGGGCGAGCAGGGCCCACTCGCGCCACTCGTCGACCGCCGGTAGCTCGGACCTGCTGTCGCTCCGTCGGCCAAGGCACTCGGAGAGCTCTTCGACCTCGTCAAGCATGCGGCTGCGGACAACCAGCGATACGCGTCGACTCAGTTCTCCAAATTCGGAGATGTGCTCGGCGAGGGGCACGGCGGCGCGAATCGTCAGCTCTGCGAGATCGTCGGCGACCTCCGCCAAGAAGTGCTCGCGCAGGACCGCAGCCTTGGTGGCGATGCCGAGGATCGAGGCTCGCGCGTTGCAGTGCTCTTGGAGTTCGCCGCTGCGATAGGCGACGTCCCAGGCCTGCAGAAGGGTGATCAAGCGATCTGGCACAAGGCGCAGGTGCAGGGGATCGCGGGCGCTCCAATGGGCGTGCAAGACGATCGCGCGGGCGAGCTTTGCCTCCGGCAGCTCCGGCAGTTCGTCGACGCCCAAGGCCGCGTTCTCGGTCTCACCGGCGGCGTAACGCCGGGGGTGCAGGGCCTGCGGGATCACTCGGGCTCTCTCGAAAAGCGGCCGCGTCTGTTGGTGGCCGGGGCAGAGGAGCCAGAGGAGCCAGAGACCGGTGTCGGTCGCCGAGTGGGCACCGGTGAAGCGACCGGCGATCGCGACCAAAAAGCGCGCCCGCAGGCTGATCGTCGGCCAGGGCTCGCTGCCGATCGAGGCGACCTGTCGCCAGGCCCCGCGGACGGCTGCGTCTGCGATCAGCCACTCGCGGGCGATCGTCTGGGCGCGGGGGATCGCCTTCTTGCCCTCGATCAGGAGGGCGCCTCGCAGGAGTTCGCGGGCGTTGGTGAGGTCGCCCCGGCTCGCCGCGATCAACCCGGCGGCGCTGATACCTGCGGTACCGATCGCCTTTGCATCGGCGATCTCTGCGCTGATCGTCGAGGCCGCGGATGGATCGTGTGTTTCGCGGCGGAGGAGGGCAAGCGCGCCCGCGAGGCAGGCACCTCCCTCGGGATCGCGCTGCCAGGTCGTCGAATGGCGGGCGAGGTAGGAGGCGCTCCGCCAGGCGCCGAGGGGGATCGCGATCACCTGTGCGAGAGGCCAGCCGAGCACGCTGCGCATGGCGTGCGCGAACGCCAGGGCGACCAGGGCAAAGGCCACGAAGAGGATCGCCAGGGCGATCACGAGGTCGGGGCCGCTAAAGATCTGGGCGTCACTCAGGGTCTCGATCAGCACAGGTGCCAGCCAGCCTCCGGAGATCGCAGCCCCGAGGCCGAGCAGCGTGTGCTCGATCTTTTCGGCGGTCGACAGGGACTCCGCTGCGGGGATCATCGGCGCCTCCAACCGAAGAGCGCAAAGGCCTCAGGGAAGCCTGGATCGCCCTCTGTTGTGGATTCTGTGGCTTTTTCGGCTGCTGCGGCCGAGGAGGCGCGATAGGGGTCGCGGCTAGCCGCGGGGTCCCTGTCGTCGGTTGTTACGGCGGCGCTGCCTGTGCCGGCCTGGGCCCAAAGCTCGTGCAGCAGCCGTCGCTCGGGGATCCGCAGCTCGGCGAGCGCTGCACGTACGGCCTCTTGGGTCCTGGGACGCGGACCTAGGGGGGTCTCGTAGGTCGCCGTGGAGCGCAGGCCGAGTTCCAGCATGCCGAGCAATTTGTTGCCCTCGCGTTCGATCTCGGCGCGGGTCCCTTCGGTCGAGACGCCGAGGATAAAGAAGGGGTTATCGGCGAAGTGATCGGGCGCGGTGCTCATCGTCAGCGCACCCCCGAGTCGTAGGAGAGACGGCGGGTCTCGACGTCGGTGGGCAGCAGTTGCCAGAGTTTCTGCACGATCGAGCGCAGCGTATCGTTGTCGCCGCGGCCGAGCGCCTCGCGTCCTTCCTTGATCAGCGCTTGCGCTCGGACAATGTCGTTGGCGTCGCCGACCTGCGAGGCCGCGTATTCGAAGCGGCGGCTCCAGGCCTCTGGATGCCGACGCGAAGCGGTATTGCCGAGCCGCGAGATCAACCGCAGCTGGCGTTGGAGTTCGCTGGCATCGCGGGCCTCCTCGGCCCTGCGCATTGACTTGATGCTCTCTTTTAGCAGGTGTTGTTCGTGCGGCAGGCCGAGATCGCCGACCCAAGAAGTCGCCCAGACGAGCGATTCGTTGGCCTCTTGGATGATCTCGGGCCAGTTGCGATCGAGCTCTAGGTTCTCGAGTTTGGCATCGAGTTCGAGGAGGGAGCGGCGCGCCTTTTGGGCCGCATCGTTGTCGCCGCCGATCGCCGCGGCGATGTCGATCTCGAGGGCGGGCAGGGCGGCCTCGATCGCGTTTAGGGGGTCGAGTTGGCCGATTTCGCCGCGACGGAAGGCATCGCTGCGGAGGCCGGCGATCCGCTCTCTTGCCGCTTCGACGCTGGCGGCGAGAACCTCTGGATCGGCCTCGGGCACCAGCAGCTGGGCGACGTCCTCGAAGAGTTGATCGAGGGCAGGCACCAGCGCTCGCGCCGACATCCGACCGCCGCGATCGAGCTCTAGAGTCATCTCGATCTTTGAGCCCGAGGGCAGGCTCTCCTTGATCGCGACGCCCGAGATTTCGAGGGTGCCGACCAGGCGACAGAGATGGGCCTCGTCGTGCTCCCCCTGGACGATCGGGATCTTGATCAGGCTCTGATCGCTGCCCTTGGCGACGCCCTCGACGGTCACCAGGGTGAAGGTGCGGCGGGCGGGTAGCGGCATCCCGCGCTCGAAATAGACGCGAACGTTGTCGTTGGCCAGGGCGACGCCGATGGTCCGCGAGAGCGGCGGATCGGAGATTGTTAGCCCCTGGACGATGGTCACCGTCGACGGCGAGATGATGACGCGGGCACCGTCGCTGCGGCGGCCTTCGATCTTAAACACGTTGGGTTTGCGCGGTAGCAACGAGGTCGAGAGAACAAAGGCTCCCTCGCCGTCGACATCGGCCCAGGGGCTCTCCCAGAGGCCGTCACTGCGGAGGAGGCGGAGCTCAGTGGGTGCCTGAATCGTCGCTGAATCATCGGCGATCGTGCGGCCGACGACGTGCGGCGTGAGGTCTGACGACATCGCCGGAAATTGCAGCCAGACCTTGTAGCCGTCGGGTAGGGCGAGGGCTTGCGGGCGGGCGTTGAGGCCAGCTGTCGCCGCGTAAATCGCTGCCCCTTGAGCGACCAGGGTCATCGGATCGAGCCCCTCTGAGAGTGTGCAGCCGAGCCCATGTCTGACCTGCTCGCGGAGCGCCGGCATCACCGAAGGCCCGCCGACCATCACCACATGTTGCAGCTCTGTGGAGGTGAGCCCGTGACTCTCGAGCAGGCGGCGACAAACCGTGAGCGTGCGTTCGATCGCCGCCTGGCAGAGGCTCTCGAGGGTGCTGCGGCGAAGCTCGAGATCGAGGTCGTACGAGGTGCCGTTGTGGGTCGTCAGCGCTGGGATCGCGAGCACAGTCGAGTGCGCGCGGGTGAGTTCGATCTTTGCCTCTTCGGCGGCGAGCTTGAGCTTGAGCAGCGCCGGTGCGTGCTCGGAGTTTGCTCGCGAGAGTTCGACGCCGTCGCGCTCTTGGATCTGCGCGAGTGCCCACTCGACGATCGCCCAGTCGAAGTCTTTGCCGCCGAGGAAGTTGTCGCCGTCGTGACCGACCACCCGCAGGAGTCCGTCGCGGGTCTCGAGCAGGGACACATCAAAGGTGCCGCCGCCGAGGTCGTAGACCAGCCAGGCGCCGCTGGTTTCGTCGGCGCTCCAGCCTGCGGCGAGGGCGGAGGCGATCGGCTCCTGCAGCAGCTCGACCCGCTCAAAGCCTGCGAGTCGCGCGGCGTCGGAGGTGGCGGCATTTTGCGGGAGTTCGAAGAGCGCTGGCACGGAGATCACGGCGACGTCGGGGGCGAAGCCGAATTGCTCGACGATGTCAGCTCGCAGCGATTTCAGTACCTCCGCCGAGAGTGCCTGCGGACTGTGTCGCTGCCCGGATGCCGGGAATTCCACCTCCTGGGCGGTGCCCATCAGGCGCTTAAATTCGCCGCGGGTATTGTCGGGATCGTTCTCGAGGTAGCGACGCGCGCGGCTGCCGATGAGCATGTTGCCGCGGCCGTCGATGCGAACGATCGAGGGGGTCAACGTGCCGCCCTGGGCATTGCGCACGAGGGTGACGGAGTCGCCGTCGAAGATCGCGGCCGCCGAGTTGGTGGTCCCGAGATCGATGCCGACATAGCGGGGCGAGGTAGTCATCGGCGGCAAGGATAGCCGCGTTGTTCAGGTGGGGGGGCGTCGCCAGCGGGGGCGCCAGCGGAGACGGTCGATCGTGATCCCTAGGCTGGCCCCGAGGGCGAGCCATGCGACGATCAAAAATGGGCGCAGATACGCGTGCCTAGGCTCCGGTGCGGGGCTTGATGCGACGAGATCGACCGTCACCTGAGCCTTTGGAGCGCCGAGCACCGCGCGGGCGACTGTCTCCGCACGGCTTTGGATTTGGGTTGCGCGTTCGCTTGGACCCCGGAGGCTGAGCACGACGTGGGCAGGCTCTCCTGGAGGTGCGCTGACGTGGGTGCGCAGTACGGCGAGCTGCGGATCCTCGGCGAGGTGCTCTTGAATCGTGCCCGCCAGCGCCAGCTCCGTGCGTGCTCGCTCGCCCGCCCGAGTCGGGACTAGCGCCGGGTCACCGAAGAGCATCGCTTTTGTCCGGGGTGCGCTGCGCTGTCGCCGCGGGTCCTGTTCGCTTGCCGGCGCGCAGGCCCCCAGAGCCAGGGCGAGCAGGACGAGCCGGGCGCGAGCGACGGGTCGCCGGCTCCACCGGTACCCGATCGATCGCGGCGACCGGTGGCGGTCACTGGCATCGGGGGGCGGGCGTGTCACCGGGGCTTCCTGTCTGGGTGCGCATCATGCCGCCGAGCTTTCGCAAGAGGCGGGCGTGCCGGCGGGAGATCGTACTGACCGCGACACCGACCTCGGCCGCGTACACGTGCATGTTGAGTTCACGGTGGTAGAGCGCATCGATCAGCGCCTGCTCGTCGGCATCGCAGCGGGAGACCGCGCCCAAGAGGTGCTCCTTGGCCTCGACGGCAATGAGGGTTTCGTCGGCGGATTGCGAACTCGTATCGCCGGTGGTTTCGGGGTCAGCGTTGGCCAATTTTGAGAGCTGCACCGCAGTAGTGGTTTTGCGGATGAGTTCGGCGGCGGCCTCGACCCGTTCTTTAAGGCTCCGGGGGTCGGAGGTCGCTCCAATCGCGGCCTTGCGGGTCTCCTCTTCGTAGAGGGATTGGGTCACGGCCATCGCCCGCAGGGCCCGGCGATGTCGACGGATCGTCGGATTCTCCGCCCGAACCGCATCGATCATCGCCCCGCGGATCCGCAGGTAGGCGTAGCCCTGGAAGGGCACCCCGGTTGTCGGGTCGTAGCGGAGTGCCGCCTTGACGAGCGCTTCGTTGCCGGCGCTCTCAAACTCTTCGAGGGGCAGGACGCCGACCTGGGAGTGAACGGCGCGAGCGATCTGAGTGACCCGCGGCGCGACCCTCAGGACCCAACGTTGTTGCTCGTGGTTGAGGCTGCCTTCGGGCATTGCGTGCGGCTTAGCTATGGACCTCGACACAGGCGTCGATGTGATGCGAGAGCTGTGAGAGCTGCTCGTCGCTGAGCCCCTGAAAATGGATCGCCATGTCGCGCTCGCTCGCCCGGACGACGACGCCTTTAAGCGGGAGGTGCACCTCGCCGAGTTCTGGGAAGGAGAGGATCATGGTCACGCCAGTGCCCGTTGTCTCCCAGGCGGGGCCTTTGAATTTACAACCGCCGATGCTGACATCCACGAGGGGCCTGGCGAGCAGGACCTCAGAGCCGAGCACATCGGCGCGGGCATGGATGCGCAGACGGGGATGGAAGCGTGCTTCTGCCACCGGCGGATGATAGCGAGCGCAGGCGGGCTTTGGGTGGCTTTGGGCAGTGGGGCGGGACGGCCTGGCACTGGTTTTGCGACGCGCGTGACAAATTGTCAGATTAGCTGACGAGCGCGGGCGCCTGCGGTGGTCTAAGCCTGCGTTTTTCTGTGACTTCGGCAGAACGCTGGTGTTGGCGGGCGCTTTGCTGTACCTACCCCTCGATCCCCCCAGGCCCGAACGCATGATCGCCAGGAAGCTCAGCCGAAGCCTCGCTCTCGCCCTCGCCTTTGTCCTCGCCGCGCCGGCGCTGACGGGCTGTAAAAACGTGCCGACGATCCCCGGCACGGAGATCCCCGACTCGGACGAGAACCGCGAGATCCTGCAGGTGCTCGAGCGCTACCGGACCGCGATGGTGCGCCAGGATCGGGCATCGATCCTCGCCACCGCTCACGAGACCTACTACGACGAGTCGGGCACCGACGATCCCTACGACGATATCATTTACGAGGAATTGCCCGAGCTGCTTCGGGTCCGTTTGGGCCAGGTCGATTCGATTCGATTCACGATGGAGTACCTCGATATCTACGTTCGAAACGAGCGGGCGACCGTTCATGTGTGGATCGACGCCGCGATCCACATGAAGCCGATCCTCAATGAGGACGGTACACCGCGCCTTCAGCCGCGTTTCGCTCGCCAGCAGGATTACGCCAAGTTTGAGCTCATTCGCGAGGGCGAGAGCTGGCAAATTACCAAGGGTATTTAGGTCGTGTTGCCCGTTCCATCGGGTCTAAACAACGTACCTCTGAGGGGGCGGCCGGCGGGCTCTTCTTTGACCGCTGTGGGGCGGTTGGCATGGCGGCGTCGACCGGGGTAGCTTTCTCGGGTGCGACAGATGTGGCTTGTCGGAGGCGCGCTCTTTGCTGCGGGCTGCGCTCTGCAAAATCCGGGGTACAGCGCCTCTTCAGAGGCCAGTGTCGCGGCGGCTTCAACCGTTGGATCCGGGAGCACAACGTCGCCGAGCACTGGCACGGGTTCGACATCCTCTGACGGTTCGGCGGCCGCGACGACGGTAACCCTGACGACCTCAGCATCCGGTTCGACGACGACGACGACGACGACGACGACCGACACCACCGGTGAGCCCGAGTGCTGGGATCTCGATGGCTGCGCTGCGAGCAGCGACTGGGTGATCCATTACGAGAGGTCGGGCCTCGTTCACGAGGTTTTGCAGCTCGCGAGTCTCAGTGATGGCTCGATTATCGCGACCGGTGCGTTCCGCAAGGGCATGTTTAGCTTCGACGAGGCGACCACGAGCACCGAGGAGTTCGAGGCTTTCTATGTCGCGAGAATTGCGAGCGGCGGCGAGGTGCAGTGGCTCAAGTCCTTTGCGAGCACGGGCTGTATCGGGGACTGTGACCGCGTCTTCGACCTGAGTGTCGATGAGGCGGACAACATCTACCTCGGCGGCTATTTCAACCAAAAGTTGAGCCTGGATGGCATCACGCTCGAGGGAGGTGGCAACGCCGAGGCATTCTATGCCGTGCTCACGGCCGACGGCACCGTACTGTCAGCCCAAGAATTCCCGGGACCTATCAATCAGTACACCGAGGAGATCGCGGTCGCCGAGGGCGGACTCATTATCGCCGGCGCGTACGACGGTGATTTCGATTTTGCCGGGCAGTCTGCTCCAAGCGCGCCGGAGGGCCAGTGGAATTCGTTTATCGGCAAGTTTGGTGGCGACGAAAAGATCCAGTGGGCGCTCTTTGGCGATTCCGCGGGGAAGACTTCGATCACAGCGATAGCCGCAGCGGCCGACGGATCGGTCGTCATTGGCGGCAACTTCGGTGTGGGACTGACTCTCGGCGGGATAGAGCTCGACGCGCTTGGTCAAAGTGATGGCTTTTTCGCCAAGATTTCCTCGGACGGAGAGGTTGTGTGGCTTCGAAGGATCGGCACTCTCGGGGACTTTCAATACGTCTTTGATCTGAAAATCGATGCGGATAACAATATTTGGGTGTCCGGGGCTTGCTCATCAGTGATCGAAGTTCTCCCGGTATCTATCGTCTGTGGCAAAAACAGCGGCTATGTGCTGAAGGCAGAGCCAGAGCAAGGCGTGGGCCTCTGGGGGGTCGCGTTTAACGGGCCGCCGAGCGATATCGGCATCAGCGCAAACCACATTTCGATCACGCCGGCCGGGCGTGGGCTTGTGCTCGGACGCTATGCAGGATTTGTCGAGATAGGCGATGATATGCACAATTCAAATGGTGCCAGTGATGTCTATATCGCCGAACTGTCGAGTGATGGAGATGTCCTGTGGAGCCAGAGCATTGGCGGTAATAATGCGGAAGTAATCGTCGAGTTTAGCTCTGATTTGGTCGCGCTTGGGGATCATGCATTTGCGCTCGCTGGGGTATTTTACGGTTCTGTTGGTCTGGGCGATTTTCCGACCGATTTCGCTGACCAGACGCACAACGTATTCCTTCACGCGAGCTATTGAGCGTCGAGTCGCCCAGCTGTGGCGGGGCGAGTGACCGCTGAGGTTCGCGCTTACCAAGCAGGCCGAACTTGCTCGAGGCAACTTCCATCAGGGTCGTCCAGGCCGATGGCGCCGTGTTCGACCCGAGTCAGTCGCGGCGCGACCCATTCGCGAATGATCTCATTGACGCAGAGTACGAGCATAAAGCCGGCGAGTGCTGCGAGCAGCGGGAGCGTCGTCGCCGGGCTCCTCGTCGATCCAGGCCCAGAGCGGCGCCATGATGACGAACCACAATCCGTACATCAGCGTGCCAAAGCCCAGGGCGAAGCTGAGATCGTCGTAGCAGAAGACCCCGTGGATCCAGGGGTTGGCGTTGAGCAGGGTCTCTAGGCCGGCGACGACGAAACAGAGCGGCAGATAGGCGAGGGCGCGGCGCCTTCGCGCGTTTGCGGGCAGTAGGGAGCGGAGGGCACGAGTCCCCGTATTTAGGAGGGTCGCGTAGGTCGTGAAATAGACAGCTGTCAGGGGGTAGAGAAAGAGGGGTACATTGTGCAGATTCCAGGCTGTGCCGAATCCGTAGTGCATATGGAGTATCTCGTAAAAATACTCAGTGTAGTAATTACCGAGGCAGGCGAACACCAACATGAAGGCCTGGATTTTTATGTGGCTCCGTCGCCACCACGATCGCTGTTGCTCGCTCGCAGGTGCTCGAAGGATCCCGCCGATCAAGAGGGCGAACCACAGACCTGCACCAAATGACATGAAAGCGAGATCGCCCCAGGGGGCGTCGCGCCAGGCCTCGGCAGCGCCACCGAGCATCACCAGGCTCGCGAGCAGCCCCCAGATAGGCGTGAAGAGCAGGTACCAGCGCTCGGCTGCGGCCTTACCGAGATGTCTTGAGGAGCCGATCGAGCGGCTCATCGGCTCCCGGCCGGCTTGTCTCCGGCGGCCACATCGATGTTCTTGTCATTGCTAGCGCTCGCCCCAGGCGGTCCGATCGGGCCTCTACTGGCCTCTACTGGCCGTTCTGGAGCATTTTGAGCGGCACCGAAAGGCGCGGTCTCTGAGCTGGCCAAATCGGTAGGAGTGAGTGTGCGAGGTCCGTTGGCAGAGGGGGCTGTGTCGCTCGCAGGCACGCTGGGTGGTGGCGGAACCTCGCTACGAAGAACTGTCTTTTGGAGCATGTTGTCGATGGGCAAACCCGGCGGCGGCGGCAGAGCTAAGCGAAAAAATGCGATCCGCTCGCGCCACATTGCATAGGTCACGCGGTGGCCGTTGCCGATCTCCGGATCGGCCTCTAAGAGGGCTAAATACGACTCTGCACGGTTGTAGCGGCGGGTTTGGACCAACGCGTTGACGAGGCGCAGGCGGGCCGCACGGAGCAGCTCGGGGGTGTGCAGAGGCAGGGTGCCGGGTGCTGGATCGAGGCTGCGTTCGAAGTGACGAGCGGCCGAGAGCGGGTCTTCGAACCCGGCGAGCTGGAGGCCCGTGAGGTACTCACCGAGGGCGGCATAGGTGGGCAGGTCGGCGATCTGGCGGGCGGCGTAGAGGCGGCGGAGTCCGAGGGTCGGTCGTGTCGCCGGCGCGTCAAACAGCAGGAGATAGGCGCGGAGGTAGGGGCTAAGGGCCGGATCCTCGGTTGCGAGAAGTTTTACCTGGAGGTTGCGGATACGGGCCTCAGAGGTGCTGCCGAGCAGGGCTTCGCGGTAGTGGGCCGCGGCCTTGGCCAGATCACCGCCGCTGAGGGCGACGTCGCCCAGGCGTTCGCGGGTGAGCGCTCTCAGTGTGGAGGTTGTGCCGGGGCTCTGGAGAGCAGCCTGAAGGAGCTCGCTCGCGCGTCGCAGATCGCCGGCGCGTGCGAGCACAAAGGCCTGGCCGATCTGGTGTTCAGGTCTGTCGGGTTCGATCGCGCAGAGGGTCGCGAGGGCCTCGATGCTGCCGACGAGATCGCCGCGGGCCTGGGCTGCTGCCGACTCTGCGGCGAGATCTGCCGCTCGGTGGGCGCAGGGCCGCTGGAAGATCGAGCGGCGCTCGAAGAGCTGACGCAAGGCTTCGATGTCGCGCGCTCGGAGTTTGCGGGCCTGCAGGAAGGCGACCCATTGAGCCTCCAGGTCCGCGAGGGATTCGCCGTAGGTGTCCCTAAAGTCACCCGCCGATCCGTACAGCGTTGCGAGATTTTTAACCCCGCGGGTTTCGGCGAGCCACAGGCAAAAAGAGCCGGAGGCGGTGTAGGCCCGCCGTGAAGACTGACCCCAAAAACCTAAGCCCATGATCCTCGTGAGCTGCGGGCGGAGTTCGAGTCGATCGAGGATCGCCGCCGAGTCGTGGAGGTCGAGACCCCCGCGCGGACGGGGTGCCATGGCCGAAGCGAAGCCTTCGATAAGCGCTAGATTGACCTGGAGGCCGCGCTGATCGAGACGGCCACTGACGCCAAAATAGGGATCGCCGATGGTGCTCTCAAAGGCGTGCGCGAGCTCGTGGGGCATCACTCGCGCTGGGAAGGGTTGGTGGTTGAGATAGAGCTGGAGGCGCCAGGGCGGCGCGACCTCGGTCCTGCCGGCACCGATGATCTGTCTCTTGAGCGCTGGCGTCGGGAAGATAAAAACCTCGATGCGGCGCGGCGGTGCCCGATCGAGTGCGGTCGCCAGACGGTGGTAGGCGAACTCGAGTTCTGCGCTGACGACATCGATCTCGCGCGCAGTCTTGGAGGTCGGCGCGTAGTGGATGATGAAGTGGTCGCTCTGGCGGGTTGCCGGCAAAACCTCGGCGATGCCAGAGACGGTCGCGTGGAAGCCAAAGCGTGCCGGTTGCAAGCCGAGCAGCATGCCGCCGACGAGGCAGATCGCGAGGCAGCTTGCAGCCCAGGGATGGGCGCTTAGCAGGGCCCGCTTGGGTTCGCGATCGGGGCGCGGAGTTGCGGGTCGTGCAGCCCTGCCGAGAGCTGTTTCTCCCCAGAGTCGCAGGGCTGCGAGGGCTGCCCCGGCGAGCAGCAGGTTGTAGGTGCGAAAGAGCAGGTAACGGCCGTTGATCGCGATCGCTTCGTCGTAAATCGGCCCTGCAAAGTACCCCCAGAAGGGATCCATCGCGTATACGACCGGATCCGAGTAGAGCCGCATCAGGCCGATCACGAGGCAAAAGAGCAGCGGCACCAGGCCGATGAGCGCCCTCAACCAACGCCGAGGGGGTCGTGTGACCAGGCAGGCCGCGACGATGCCAGATGTCGCGCCGAGGGCCGCAGAGATCAGCGGACCGAGGGCAAAGAAGAGCAAGCCGCCGGCGGGATCACAGCTCGGGTGCCAGAGTTGGACAAGCAGGAGTGTCACCAGCGCGGTGCTACCCAGGCCGAAGAGATCGAGGGCGGCCCGGCGGAGGATCGCGTCGAGCGTCGGCGTTGGAGCGTCGCGGACAGCATCGATACCGACGAAGACGCCGAGCAGGCTCATCGGCGCCGTCAGAGCGACGCTGTTTTCATAGCCGAGGGTGCCGACGAGCGGCGCAGTGCTGAGCGCCAGGATATAGAGTGCGATGATCCAACGCCGTCGGAGTATGGGCATGGCGAGGTGGCGGAGAGGATCGAGTGCGCCCATGGACGGCGGAGTATAACGCGGCCCCGTGAGCCGTTCGCACTGGTACCGGCTTGGCCAAGCCGTGGTGGTATACAGCGCAGGTCATGAGGCCCTCGGCATGGTTCCAATGCATCCGCGGCTGCGCCGGTCAACATCCCCTCGGCGAAGTGCTCTACCGCTGTCCGACCTGCGGCTCTTTGCTCGAAGTGGGTCATGATCTCGAGGCCCTGCGCGCCGTTGATCCAGCGGCTTGGCGGCTGCGGATTAGTGAACGTGCGCGCGGCCCTTGGCCCTACCGCAGCGGCGTTTGGTCGGCCTGGGAGATGGTCCAGCCCGAGGTCGCTCCAGAGAACATCGTCAGTCTCGGCGAGGGCAACTCGGTGCTCTTGCCCGCCTCTCGCTACGGTGCAGAACTCGGGCTGGGCGAACTCTACGTAAAACAATGCGGCACCAGCCACACCGGGTCTTTTAAAGATCTGGGGATGACCGTGTTGGTCTCATCGGTGAAGCAGATGATCGCCGATGGATCGCCTGTGCGCGCGGTCGCCTGTGCCTCGACGGGGGATACATCTGCGGCCCTTGCCGCCTACGGTGCGGCCGCTGGCATTCCCGTGATCGTGCTCCTGCCAAAGGGCAAGATAAGCGCAGCTCAGCTCCTCCAGCCGATCGCTCACGGAGCCCTGGTATGCAGCCTGGACACCGATTTTGATGGCTGCATGCGGGTGGTCGAGCGGCTCACCCACGACCCCGGCCTCTACCTCGGCAACTCCCTCAACAGCCTTCGGGTCGAGGGACAGAAGACGATCGCGGTCGAAATCTGCGAGCAACTCGGCTGGCAGCTTCCGGATTGGGTATTGGTGCCGGGCGGCAACCTCGGAAATGTTTCGGCGATCGCGAAGGGCTTTCGCGAACTCCAAGCGCTCGGCCTTATCGACCGTCTGCCGCGTTTGGTCTGCTGCCAAGCGGCCCGGGCCAACCCTCTCTATCGGGCCTTTGCCCGAGCGCGCGCCGCCGGGCGAGTGCTGACCGAGGCCGATTACGTCGCGGTCAAGGCTGAGAGCACCCAGGCCTCGGCGATCCAGATCGGTGCGCCGGTATCCCTGCCCAAGGCGATCGCAGCGCTCACACAGACGGATGGTCTTGTCGAGGAGGCCAGCGAAACAGAGCTCGCCGAGGCGGCGGCCCGCGGCGATCGCAGCGGCCTCTTCTGCTGTCCGCATACCGGAGTGGCGCTCGCCTGTCTCGAGAAACTGGTCGCCCGGGGCACGATCTCTAGGGACGCGCGGGTGGTCGTGATCTCGACGGCACACGGCCTTAAGTTCGGCGAGTTTAAGGGCCGCTATCATCGTTCCGAGAACGACTTTCCGTCAGCGCTGGCCAATCGCCCGATCGAACTCGGCTCCGAGCCAGAGGCAGTCGTTGGCGAGATTCACCGGCTTCTCGATAGCGTCGCCGCCGGGACTTAAACGCTCCCGAGGCCACTTGGTGTGACCCTTTGGTGGCGCCAAAGAGCAGCGCCCAGGCCGAGTTGAAGCCTGGGCCGAGTGGCGCTCGTCTTGCTCAGAACGGTTCGCGTACGCAGTCGAGGGTCAGGGGAATCCGTTCGCCGCCGTCGACCATCTCAAAGTCACCGGGTTGGATCATGTCGAGGTCGTGGGAGCCGAGCAGGCCCTCCCATTTGCTGTCGGTGAATCGATCGCTCTGCGCGGTCAGGGCCACGTTGCCGCCGTCGGCGAGCAGGATCCCGTAGACCTGCATCGCCTTCGCGACCGTGCGCGCGCCGTCATTTGGCAGCGAGTCCATCGGAAAGTCTGGGCGTAGGCGAAGGCGAGATCCGTAGGGCGGGGCGCTCGGCGGACCGCTTGCAGCGGGGGTGCCGTGGGTCGCTGGGTGGAGGTATTCGCCGTCGCGGATGCTGGAATTTGGCAGGATAAACCGGATCGCATGGTCGATCGATCCGGCGGCGACCTCGTCCGCGGTGAAGAGCAAGGGAGCGATGGGATAGCCGGCCGCGTCGGCGCTGGTGCACTGCTCGCCGCGACCGATTGGACCGTAGATGCGCGTCATGTCCCAGACCGCCAGGCAGCCGCCGAAGAACTGTTCGCCAACGATGTTTGCACGCCACATCTCGTAGAGCGTTGAGCTCGGTGTGTGTACGACGATCAGATGACAGTCGCCGTCGCCTTCGCAGGTGTACGCCTGTTCGCCCTCGATGGCGCCGCCCATCGGCACCGGCATATCAACGAGATCGCAGTCGGGATCGTAGAAGTCGCCGGTCGGCTCAAAGGTACGGAATTCTGTGTCGCCATTGGCGACGAGCACCTCGATCGAGAAGTCGATCTGCATCTTGCCGAGCCCCCAACCGACGCCGTCGAGCCAGTCGATCACTTGGTCAGATTCTGGGTCGAGGGGCCAGCTATCGACCTTTTGGTACCAAATTGCGTCGTCAGGGAAATAGTGTGCATTCGGCGGATCTCCGCCGGTTGTGTCGGTGTCGGTGTCGGTGTCGGTGCTGGTGCTGGTGCTGGTATCGGTGCTGGTATCGGTGTCGGTACTACCGCTTGTGGTACCGGTGGTTGTGCCCTCGGATGTCGGCCCGCTGGAGTCGCTTTCGCTTTCGCTGTTGCTGCTGGTCTGCGTCGCCGTGGTGCCGGTGGGTGCGGTCGTCTGAGTGTCGGACGAAGAAGTCGTGCTGCTGCTCTCCATGCCTGGGCCGTTACAGGCCAGAGAGAGCGAGAACACGATGAAACATGCGGCAGGAAGCGGGACCCTATGCATCGGCTGACGGTAGCTCGAGGCTACGGTCTCGTCGGTGACCAGAAGGCTGGGAGTGTCGTATTTTGCAACGATGCGAAATCCATCAGATCGTTGTGTGCTGCAATTTGCGACGGGCAAAGGTCTTTAGATCGCACAATATTTTTGCGGACCAGCGCTTGCTTAATACCCCAGCATGGCTCGCTTTCTCCGACTCGGCGTCTTCTACTCGGCCCTCGCGTTGACGCTAGCGCAGCTCGCTGGCGGCTGAGTTTCGTGCGCCATCGTGCGCCGGTTACAGCGGTGCAAGGGCGGCCCGTGGGCGCCTCAGGGGTTGGCGAGCAGCACCGTGAACGATCGCTCGCGAAAGGTCGCGGCGACGAGATCGAGGGCGCCATCGCCGTTGAGATCGCTGATCGCGAGCTGGCTCGCAGGGGCCACAAGCTCGACCTCGATGGGCGGTGCAAAGCCGTCATCGCGCCGTCGCCAGATGAGGATCGTGGGCTCCTCGGGATCGCCAAAGATGACCTCGCGATCGCCGTCCGCATCGAGATCGGCGCTGAGTATCGGCCCCGATGAGCGCCCCTCCAGATCGATACGATTGTGTTCGACAAAGCCGCCGTTGCCGTCGCCTGCGAGGAGAACCAGATCACCGTCGTCGCCATCACGGGTCAGGAGATCGATGTTGTTGTCGCCGTCGATGTCGGCGGCGAGCAGCCCGAGCGGGATCGGGGGTCCGTCTATCAATCGGATCTGCCCGAAGGACCCATCTCCGAGGCCCCGAGCGTGGCGCAGGCCGTCGGCGCTCTCGATCGTCAGGTCGGCGATGCGATCGCCATCGACGTCGATGAGGGCAAAGTTCTTCGCTGACTCGCCGGTCATCAGAGTTGTGGGCCCCGGCGTGTAGAGGCCTGGCGCATCCGCGAGCAGGACGTGCAGGGCGTCGTCGGCCCCGAGCACGACGAGATCGTCATCGTCATCGTCGTCGAGATCGATGAGCGCGGCGATTCGCGGTGTCGTCGGGATTGCGACGGTCTCTGGCCCGGTGAAATGGCCGTCCGGGCTGCCGTGGAAGAGCAGCAGCTCAGGCGCGCAGGTGGCCAGCAGGAGGTCGATGTGCAGATCGCCGTCGATATCGCCGCTGGTCGGGTGAGCGGAGCAGCCGTGCACTCCGGCGTCGGCGATCTCTCCGAGCGCGGAGCCCTCGCTCAGGCGGAGTTCGGCAGCGACTCCGTCAGCGCTCAAACCTGCGATGAGAACGTCGCCGAGCCCATCGCCGTCAAAGTCAGCGGAGCGCAGGGCGACAGGATCGATCCCGATCGCGTAGGTGCGCGGAGTTCCGTCGAAGCAGACCTGATCGGCGTCGAGAAAACCATCGTTACAGAGCCTGACGACGACGCGGTCATCTGCACAACCTGCCACTGCGAAGAGCAGTGCGAAGGCGAACAGACGACACAACATGGGGCTGAGTATACCGAGTCGCTCGGGGCCCGTGGGTTCTCGTGGGTGCTCGATGCTGTCACAAGAGACATGTATTAACTTGGCGCGACCTAGACTCGAACCACTCGCACATGCGGGTCGTTGCGGGGTGTCATGGGGCATTTGGCTGCGCTCCCGGCTCTGAGGCCTCGAACGACGTGCAGAGGTGCAGTACTGGCGGTCAGGCGCTCGGGCTGGTGTTTTGCGCCTCGCGCTCTGCGAACTCGGCGCCCAGACGCGTGGTCAGCTCTCGGTCGAGCGGTGCGTCTAGCAGCTCGTCGCTCGGCAGCACACCGTCGTCGGCGAAGTCGGCGATGATCCGCTGAGTCTTGGCGATCAGGGCATTTAACTCGTGCGACTTGAGACCCTCTGTATCGAGCTGGGGACCGACAAAGACCTTTATCTTGGCCGGTCGCAGTAGTGGTGAGCCCTTGCGCATGAGGTCGCCCATACCGTGTACCGCGAGCGGCACCACCGGCAGGCCGGCCATCTTTGCCATCAAAAAGACGCCCTTCTTGAATTCCTGGACCCTGCCGGTGACGGTGCGGTGGGCCTCGGGAAAGACCAGGATCGAGATGCCCTTGGCGGCCCGATCCTTGGCGGCCTCAGAGATCGCACGGAAGCGTCCTTGACCTTTGGGCACCGGGATGCCGTCGGCGAGCTTCATGATCCAGCCGTAGAAGGGGATCTTAAACTGCCACGCGTTCATCATGCCGCAGAAGGCGTGGGGGATCGATTTGCAGGCGACGTGGGCGTCTAAGAGATTGACGTGGTTTTGGCAGAAGACGCCGCGGCGCTCGGGATCGAAGTCGCGGTGATAGATGACCTCGACGTCGCTCAAGGTGATCTTTAGGACAGCTGCCATGCCGGGGCCGCCGATGTAGTTGTGAGTTCGGCGGGGCGGTATGAAGAGGCCAGAGACCCCCCAAGTGGTCGCGACGGCTCCCATCCAGACAAAGGAGGCGGTCCATGCTGCGGTCGAAAAGGCTGCCTGCGGAATCTTTTTGAGCGCATTCATGATGGGTCTTTAGGCTCGGATGCGCAGCGCACCGGGGAGGACTTCGAGGCGCGTTGGTTGGAGGTCGATCATCTCGCCATCGATCATGCAGGGGACCTTGGCGGGGATCTCGAAGTCGACACTCTTCGCCTGGAAGGTGGTGACTGCGGGGCTCTCGACATGTGTGCCCTTGAAGATCTTGGGGAAGGTTTGCAGCAGTGAAAGGCGACTGAGCGCGCCTACGCGGATGATGTCGAGCAGGCCATCGCCAGTGTCCGCGGCCGGTGCCATCTCCATCTTGCCGCCGGTAAAGCGACTGTTGTTAAAGGAGAGGAATGTGGTCTCGCCGCTGTCGAGTTCGCCACCGTCGATGCGCATCGGGAACCTGTAGGTGTGCAGCGCCGCTGTTTTGAGGATCACCCCGAGGATGTAGCCGAGCTCGCCAAAGGCCGAGAAACGTCGATTTCGCAGGTCACCGACGTCGGCGACGAAGCCGATCGAGAGGATGTTGATGAAATGCAGTTGGCCGTCGGGATGACTGATGCGGATCACATCGCAGGCCCGCGTGCGTCCGCGGATGAGCGAGTCGATCGCGTGCTCGGTGCCGTTTTCGGAGAAGTCGCGGAGGAAAGAGTTACCTGTTCCAAGAGGCAGGAGGCCGAGGTGCGGGGTATCCTCCGATCCACGGGTGCTCAGATCGACGCCGCCGAAGAGACCGTTGACCACCTCGAAGGAGGTTCCGTCACCGCCGACCGCGATAAAGTCGCGCTGGCCCTTGGCGTAGGAATCACGGGCGATTCGCTCGGCTTCGCCGGCGCTTGTCGTTTCGCGCACGTCGATTGTCAGGCCGGCGTCGCGGAGCCGAGCGAGCACGGCGGGGGCTCGCTTGCCACAGGCGCCGCCACCTGCGGCAGGATTGACGATGGCGAGGTGAGAGGCCATTGGCGGGATGATACTCGAGCCTTCACCTGCGCGTTAAGGCACCTCGCGGAGTCGCTAGAGGCCTTCGAGAGCGATGCGATCGCAGCGCTTGCGGATAGCCTCCGCGAAGGCGCTGCGCTTTAGCTTGCGCGAGGCCGTCCGCGGGAATTCATCGTCCCAGAGCAGGTAGCCGGAGATCCGCTTGTAGTCGGCAAGGCGGCGATTTTGCCTGCGGAGGCCTTGCAGCGCTTCTTCGGCGGTCGAGGCGAAGTCCGCCTTCGCCTCTTTCTTGGCCCGGATCACGAGGATCAGCTGCTCGCCCGTCATCGTCGTTTTTGGCCAGATGTAATTTGCGGCGAAGACAGCGTGCTCTTCGCAGCCCTCGAGGTCACCGAGCAGCGCTTCGATATCCTCGGGATAGACGTTCTTGCCGCCCTCGGTGACGATCATATTTTTTGAGCGACCGACCAGCTTGAGGTGGCCAGCGGCATCGATGGTGCCGAGATCACCGGTTTGAAGCCAGCCGTCTTGGATCGCCTCGGCGGTCAGTTCGGGGGCGTCTAGGTAGCCGCGCATGATCGTCGGGCCGCGGGCCCAGACCTCGCCAACGCCGACCTCGTTGGTCTCGCGAATTTCGATCTCGATGTCGCGGATCGGTTTACCGACGGTGTCGCCGCGGAAGGGCTCTAGGTCGTTGACGGTGAGCACGGTGCCCGCCTCGGTGAGCCCGTAGCCGATTACCACCGGGATGCCGATTCGGTTGAAAAACTCCGCCGTGTCGCGATTGACAAAGGCGCCTCCGGCGAAGATGTAGCGGAGCTTGCCACCGAATTTTTCGTGTAGCGGCCGCAGCAATTTGCTCGAGAGGCGGTGGTTGGGGGCGCGGCGGGTCGCGACTTCGTTGATGTTGAGCAGTCCGTCGATGATCAGGCGCTGCCACCTTGGAAGGTCGTCTAGGCGTTCGCGGAGCTTCTTTTCGAGGTTTTTAAGGATCGTCGGCACCAGCGCGATCTGGGTGATCTGGTAGCGCTGCATGGTCGACGCCAGGTACTTCGGTCGCAGCGTGCGCTGGTGAACGACGGCGCCGCCCATCATGAACGCGAGCAGGAAGCCGAGCATAAAGTCGATCGCGTGGTTGGTCGGCAGCACCGAGAAGAAGCGGTCGTTCTCCTCCATCGGGAAGAGGCGGCCGAGCACCTCTGCCTGTGCCAAGTAGTTGCTGTGGGTCAGCATGCAGCCCTTTGGCGTACCGCTGGTGCCCGAGGAGTAGACGATGCAGGCGATGTCGTCGCGCTCGCGGGCCTCGTACTTAAAGTCGGTGGCGGCACCTGTCTGCCAGGGCAGGGCGGGGCCCAAGTCCTGACCCTCGCGCGGCTCGGTGACGATCACTAGCGTGTGCTCGAGGATCTCGGGGCGGTCTCTGTTTTCGGTGCGCAGGCGCTCCCAGGTGGAGGCCTCGGTGACCAGCACCCGCGGTCGACAATGGGCCAAGAGATCGAGCTGCTCGCGGGCGGTGAGCTTGTAGTCGAGCGGCACCAGGACAGCGCCGGCCCAGAGCGCACCTGTCGCAGAGAGCAGCCACTTCGACTGGTTCTGCATCAGGATGGCGCAGCGATCACCGGCAGCAAAACCTCGCCCCTGGATCAGGGCGGCAAAACCCTCTGCGAGCAGGCGGGCCTCGGCGAAGGTGTAGCGGCAGTTTTCACGGTGGCGATCGGCCTCGATGAGCGCAAGCTTTGACTTGAAGGTCGTGCTCGCGTCACGGAGGGCGTCGCCCAGGCAACGTACGCGGGAGAGGTCGAGCATCAGCGCCTCTTGTCGATCTTGGCGGCCAGGGCTGCGAAGGTTTTGACGCCCTGCAGCTCGTAGTCGGGTAGTTCGATGTCAAACTCGTCTTCGAGTTCGGAGATGAGTTCGACGGCCTGAAACGAGTCGATGCCGAGGGCCTCAAAGAGGTCGTGCTCCGGCTTCAACGCGCTGGCGTCGGCTTTGAATTGGCGGGCGGCGAGGGCCATCAGGGTGTCAACGGTGTCGCTCATGGCAGGTAGGGGCGGAGGTCCGTGCTCTCGACGAACTTGGTGAGGGCGCGCAGCAGCGGCGGCCTTAGGGCGAGTTCGACGAAGAGCTCTTTCTCGCGATCGAGCTCCTCGCGGGGCAGCTGTTTGATGAATGCCTTGGCCGCGCGGCGGGCCGTAGGATCGAATTTTCCGGATTGGGTGGCGAGCGAGTGGGCGGCCTCGAGACCGTCGCCGCGGCCGACGACCTGGGCGATCATGCCGAGTGCGTGGGCCCGCTTGGCCGAGATACTGCGACCGGAGAGCAGCAAGTCGCGGATGGTCGCGTTGCCGACGTCGCGGCGCAGGCGGGGGATGCCGCCGAAGCCGGGAATAATGCCCAGGCGCAGCTCCGGAAAGCAGAAACGGGCGCTTTTTTCGGCGATGATTTGGTCGCAGGTGAGAGCGAGCTCAAAGCCGCCGCCAAAGCAGACACCGTGCACCACGCCGATCGTTGTGACCGGCAGCATGTCGATGCGATCCATCACCGAGTGGATGCGATCGATGAAGGCGCGAAGCGCCGTCGGATGTTCGGAAGCTGGCCTTGAGACCAGGCCCGCGTGGAGCTCGCGGAGGTCGGCACCGGCACAGAACCCACCGCGCACCGACGAGCGCAGGATCACCGTGTGCAGGCGGTCGCAGTCGAGATTGTCGAGCCAGCCCTCCAACGCGTCGGTGAGCGCCTCGCCGATTTCGTTGCAGGGCTCGCGCTGGAGCACCAGCTCGCCGATGCCCTCCGCGACCGAAAATTTCAGAGGAGAATCGCTCATGATGCGGAGTAGAGCTGGTCTAGGAGCGGCCGGAAGTGGGCCTCGATCGCTCGGCGGCGCAGCTTTTGGTTGGCGGTGAGAAGGCCGCTCTCGATGGTCAGCGGCTCGGGCACGTGCAGGTGCTTGCGGATCTTGCGGTAGTGGGGGACCTCGGCGTTGACCTTCTCGATCGCCACTAAGATCGTTGTCGGGTCGACGGGGCCGGTGACGATCGCTGTCAGGTAGGGCCTCGCGTGGCCGATGAGCACCACCTGCTCCGCCGCCGGCAAGTGCCCGAGCAGGAGCTGCTCGATGGGCTCAGGGGCGACGTTATGACCGGACTCTGGGACCAGGATGTTTTTAACCCGGCCGATGATTTGGAGGTTGCCCTCGGCGTCCAGGTCGGCCTGATCACCGGTGTGCAACCAGCCGTCGATCAGCGCCTCGGCGGTCTCTTGGGGCTTGTTCCAGTAGGCGGGGAAGATGTTCGGGCCGCGGATCAAAAGCTCGCCTTCGTCGCTAATTTTGAGGGTACAGCCTGTGATCGCCGAGCCGACACGCCCGGGTACAGCCCGCTCAGGTCGGTCGATAGTGACGATCGCGGTGGTCTCGGTGAGGCCGTAGATCTGGTAGACGGGGATGCCGATGACCGAGAACCAGCGCTGTGTGTCCGGGTTTAGCGGCGCTGATCCACAGATCAAAAATTCGAGGTTGGTACCGATCTGCGCCTTGATCTTGGGGAAGACGATCTTGCTTGCGAGCGCCGCCCAAATGCGATCGCGAAGGCCGATCTGTGCATTGCCGGTGAGCCCTGCCATCGTCGCGGCCAGGCCCTTGTTGTAGATCGTCAGGGCGAGGCCGCCCCGCTCGCAAATCTTCGAATAAACGCCGTTCTTGACCCTTTCGAGGAGGGCCGGAACGTTCAGATAGTAGTGAGGTGCGGCCGTGCCCAGCTCTCGCACGAGGTCGGTTAGGTCGCTCGAGACCATGATCGCGTTGCCGCGATAAAGCTGGGTCCAGAGCATGATCCGCGAGCCCGCGAAGCAAAAGGGCAGGTAGTGAAAGACCCGATCGGCGCCGCTGCGTTGGCCCTTGATCTCGGCGAGGCTCGAGGCCGTTTGCGGGATCATGAAGTCGACGTTTCGCCGGGTGGTGATCACGCCCTTGGGCACGCCGCTGGTGCCAGAGGTGTAGATCAACGTGACCGGATCGTCGGCCTCGCGATCGTGTCGCGGGCTGTCGCTAGCATCGGCGGCAAAAACATCGTCAAAGAGCGCGATGGGGCAGTGCTCTGGCCACGCCTTGGTGAGCCCGTCGGCGAGGGCTTCGGTTGCGGCCAGCACCAGCGTCGGCGTGCAGTCGCGGGTCATGACCGCGAGTTCGTCGGGGTCCTGGCGGGCGTAGAGCGGCACGACAATGCCGCCGTGGGCGAGGATTGCGAGGTCGCAGGCGGCCCAGCGGGCGGAGTTTGGCGCGAGCAGGGCGACCCTGTCACCGGACTTGATGCCGGCGTTTTCGAGGAAGCTGCGGACCCGCGCCTGCATTTTGAGGAGCGCGCGGGCGCTGCTCACTCGAGGCTCCGTACCGTGGATCTCGATGATCGCAGGATCCTCACCCTGCGATTCTAAGGTCTCGAAGAGGGTCTCGATGAAGCTCATGCGTAACGCTCCATAAGCGCCTGCAAAGCGGGTGGTAGCGGCGGGAGGTGGGCCTCCCAGGTGCGGGGCAGTGAGCGTCTGGGGAACTCGGGATAGACCCGGCAGACCTCGTCCATGAAGTCGATGCCCATCTGTCCCATCAGCTCTAGCTGCTGCGGGATCATGCGGCCGATGTCGGTGGCGATCGACTCGCGATCACGGTAGAGGCGGCGGAGCATCGCCAGCATCTTGTCGCCGAGATCGGCCTCGTCGACCTCGAGGAAAAGGTCGGGATGGCCGCGGTCGTTCATCAGATTGCGGATGCGTTCGTCCATCGTTACGCCGCCGGAGGCGACCAACCCAGGCATCGCTGTGACGATCGCGTGGAAGCGCGAGGAGACCATCATCGAGCAGTTTCGGAGCACGCTGACCATGTCGTACATGTTGTGCTGATCGCTGATGAAGAGCGGCGCTGGTGTGTCCAGGCGCGGCAACAGCAGCTCGCAGGAGCGGCGGTCGAGCTGCTCCATGCCGACCAGGATCGTGAAGACCTTGGTGTCCTCCATGAAGGCATTGGTCGCGTCGGCAAAGGCCTGGATGTAGGTGTCGAGCTTCTTGTCGATCTTCGCCGAGTTGGCGTGGAAGTAGAACGATTTGTAGTGCTCGAGCTTGTACTCGCCGCCGAGTTTGAGCGCTGCGAGCTTGGCCAGGTCGGGCTTGACCGGCCACCAAAAGGGGTTGATCGGACAGAGCGCAAGGATCGGCATCTTGCCGTCCCAGCCGGCGTCGCGCAGGAGCTTTTGGCCGCGCTCTAAGGGGGCGGGCTCGAAGGTCCAGGCGGTGTCGGTGCCGGCGGTCGTGCGCACGCCGAGATCGCCCAAAACGCCGCGGGAGGGCACGTTGCGGCAGAGCACCAGCGACTTGGAGCAGTGCTTGCGGACGAAGTCCTGGAGCGGCGGCGTCATGCCTCCAGCCTCGGCTCCGTAACCGACGCTGATCTTATCTTCGGCATTGGCGAAGCCCAGGGCACCGGCCATAAACGTGGTCAACGCGCTGGCGAACTTCGACTTAAACATCGAGCCCTCGCAGGCGATCACGCCGTGTCGTTTTGGGCATTGCTCGGCGAGGAAGGCGGGAAAGACCGCGGGGCTGCGGATCTGATGGACCGTCTGGAAGTAGCCCGCCGACAGCTTGGGATCGACGGTCATGATCGTCTGCTCCAGGTGCTCGTCGCCGATGACGTGACGGACCTGGCGGATCATCTCTTCGACGCGCACATCGGCGCCGGTATTGCGGGTACCGACGTAGCCAGCGTAAAGCAGCTTGAGCGGCTTGCCGGGGCTCCAGCGCTCTTGGTTGATGTCGAGGGCACGCTTGACCGCGACCGCCTCGATGCACGCCGAGGTTACGCCCATCAGCGCGCGATCGGGATCTGCGGTGTCCTTGAGCCGCTGCCACAGGCTTTTGGTCTTGGTCTTGGTCTTTGGCTTGGACCTTGCTGTCGGCTTCGCCGCTGTGCTCGTGGACTGGGTCAAGACGGGCTCCTCGGGGCGATCGAGTCGGGCCAGGGCTTGTAGGGGTAGGTAAAACCACCCTCGCTGGCGAAGCGGAAGAGCGGGTAGCCGTAGTCCGAGAAGGGCTTCGGCGCTTCGCCGAGTTCCTCGACGATCTGGCTGTTATCAAAGACTGTGTTAAAGGTCAGGTAGGGGAGAAAGACCTTCATCAGCGATGCCGGCAGCGAGGCGCCCCATTTGCGCGGTGTGCCCATCAGGACGTTGACCGCTCGGGCAAAGGGGCGCTCTAAGCGGGGCGCGAAGATGTGGCGGGTACCGATGCCGGCCTGCTCCATGCTGTCGACGAGCTCGCGGTAGGTCAGGGACGCGGCGCCGCTCGAGAGGTTGTAGGCCTCGTATTTGGGCGACTCACGCATATGCGCGGCGATGATGCCCCGAGAGACATAATCGGCGGGCACGATGTCCATGCGCCACTCCGGTCGCAGCGGCAGCACCGGCATCTTCGCGAGCATCACAAAGGCCCGGACCATGTCGAATTGGGTGGTCTCTGGGAAGCGGCTATCGCCGAGAACCGTGCTCGGTCGGCAAACCCGGATGTCGACGTCGGGCAGCAGCTCGTGGACCATGTGCTCGCAGAATTTTTTGGTGCGGGCGTAGGGATCGTAGTCGCTGCGATTCCAGTCGATGGTCTCGGCTTCGGTGACGATTTCGTCCTTGCGGTGGCCGGCGACCGCGACCGTCGAGATGTCTGTGAAGCGGCGCAGGCCATGGTCTGCGTGGGCGGCCTGCGCGAGCTTGATCAGCGCCAGGGTGCCGCGCAGATTGACGTTAAAGCAGGCCTTCGACGACTTGCGGTTGAGCGACGCGGCGATGTGAAGGAAGGAGTCCGTGGTCTTGACCAGGCGCCTCTTGGCCTCGGCGTCCAGGCCCAGTTCGGGTGCCGTTAGATCGCCGAGGTAGATGTCGCAGCGCGTGCGCACCAGATCGAGGAAGCGATCAAATCCGAGGTGGAGCTGCATCGATTTCCACAGGCGCTTCTCGGCAGCGGCCACCGACTCAGCCCGGACCAGGAGGTTGAGGCGAGCCTTGGGGTACTGCTCTAGGATGCCAGAGGCGACGTAGGAGCCGATGTAACCGGTCGCACCGGTGAGGAAGACAGCCATCAGCGGAGTTCTCCTTGGGGCTCTTGCGAGGCCGGGCAAGCGGGCGGCGCGGTGCAGGCCTCGAGCACGAATTTGTGACGCGGTCGGTACTGGTCGGGGGTGCGGCCCTCAAAGAGCGGGTAGCACCACTTGCGCAGGCCCGGGATGTGCACGTTGATCCAGTAGTGGCGCCAGTCGAGTGCCGTTGGATCAAAGCGGAACGCCTCCTCGACGACGTCGTACTTGAGCAGGTTATCGGTGCTGAATACGAAGTGATGGTCGTGGATAAAGGGCAGGTAGAGATCGATGAGTCGCTCGATGGTGTCGAGCTTGTCGTCGATCTCATCGGCCCGTTTGGCGGCCCGTTTGGCGCCGCGATGGAGAGCTTTTGGCCAGCGTCGCGGCAGCTCGCGCATCATCTTGGCGAAGCCTTGGGTGACCCTGCGCAGGTTGGGCACCGAGAGCGTGTGGTCGACCTCGGTCTCGACGCCGTCCCAGCGGGCGAGGATCAGGCGATCGACAACAGTGTCGCCCTTGCGCCGCAGATGCTTGCGGTGGGCGAGCGCTGTCAGGTCGCAGGCGCGGTCAATGGTCAGCACATTTTTGTCGGAGGTGCCGCACTGGTAGACGGTCTCGTGACAGCCCGAGAGCAGGGCGGCGCCGCCGATCGTCATCGCGTTGCCGACGTAATCGACGGGGATGATGTCGAAGGGGTTGCCCTTGCGCATCGGCAGTTCGTGCAGCCAACCGCCGAGCATGTACGAGAGCGGGCCGCAGGTATTAAAGCCTTGGTTCCAACCCGGGAAGGGGTAGGAGAGTGCGCTCTCGACGATCGCCGGGCGCAGCAACGAGAACTTAAACTTGTCCAGGCGCGGCGCGAGCATCGACTCGGCCAAGCTCTTGGAGTAGGTGTAAATATTGGTCCAGCCCCAACGTTGGGCCCGCTCTTGGCCCTCGCTGATCATCGCGTCTTTCAGGGCCTCGCGTTTGATCCGGCGGCAGAGAGTGGCGACGAGCTTGGGATTGTCGGGGCTGCGGCCGCGGGCTTTGAGCTGCGATCTGGCCTCGTGGGTGATCTCGGCGTCCTTCTCGTCGGTGTCGAACTCTGCGGCGATTTCGGCGATACGAACGCGCGCGGCAACGAGTTCGGCGGCCGCGTCGAAGGGCTCACCGTTGGGGGCGTAGTTGGGGACCAGTATCTCGCCGTTGCGGCCGTCGCGGGTGCCGGCGACGTAGCAGGTGGAGATGTGCAGGAGCGCAGCCTTGTCACAGGCCTCGACAAAATCGGCGACATGGATCGTGCCGTCGACGTTGGTTGTCAGGGCGTCGCGCAGATCGGGGTCGAAGTCGACGAGTCCCGCGCAGTTGACCACCAGGTCGACGTCTCGGTGGAGGCGGGCTGCGGTCTCTTCGTCTAGGCCCAGGCCTTCCTGCGAGATGTCGCCGTCGATGACCTCGATGCGCTCGCTGATCATGCGGGCGAGGTCGCGGCCGTACTTCTCGTGGAGGGGGCGGAAGGCCGGGGACGTGTTGACGATCCGCTCGAAGCGGGCGCGTGCCGGACGGGTCGCCTTGCGGCGCAGCAGAATGTAGAACTTGCCTGTGCCCGAGTCGTTCTGAAGCATCTGCGTCAGCCAGACTTTGCCGAGGAAGCCCGAAGCTCCGGTGAGCAAGACGTGCTTTCCGGCGTAGCTCTCGCGTATCGATAGTCGCATGATGCCTCCCCGTGGGCTCACTCTTGGTATTCGATCACGGGCCAATCGGCCTCGCGGGCGCTCCGGCGCAGTGTGAAGTCCGGGTTGACGGCGCAGGGCTTACCGACGGTGGCGAGCAGCAGAAGGTCGGTGCCGTGGGAGCCGTAGGCGGTGCAGGCCGCGAGATCGAGGCCTTCGCGCTCGGCGTAGCCCCGGGCCCAACGCCCGTCGCCGTGGCTGCCGATCACAGGATCGAGGAGCTTGCCGGTCGCTTCTCCGTCGACGATTTCGAGGCGGTTGCACACCAGATCATCGATCTTTGGCAGGTGGGGAAGCAGCGGCTCCATCACCTCGCCGATATTGTCGGAGAGCACGACGATCCGGTTGCCCTCGGCCCGAGCGCGCTTGATCAGCTCGACGCCGCGGTCCTGGATCCGGTCCTTGAGGATATCGTCGGCGTACTCTTCTCCGAGTTCGGCGAGGCGGTCTTCGCTCATCCGGCGGGCGGCGAGGAAGGCGAGGCGATTGGCGAGGGTGCGGTCGTTTTGACCGAGCAGACCCTGGAGCGGTGCCGAGAGGGCGACGAGGCCGAGGCGCAGCGCTCGTTCGCCAAATTTATGGGCGTTGGCCGCGTAGTAGGCGGTCGCCGCCAGCACTCCGCGGGAGACGAGAACGCCTTCGGCGCGGAAGAATGCTGCTCTCTTAGGAGTGTTCATGGGTCGCGTCCACGGGGGTGCCTCTGTAGCGCAGGCCGTCGGCCTAGCTCAAGCCCCGCCAAAGGAGGAAACGCGCGTGAAAGCCATTTCCTGGCGTGCATATCGTTGCACGCCAGCGCTCGGCTCTCTGCCCGGTCCTCGCGGGTTCAATCCGCTTGCGGCAAGACCAATCCCTGGTGGTCGAGCGTCTTCCAAAAATCCGGCCAGCGGGGGATTTCGCGGAGGGTCTGGAGCACCTCTCGCGGGTTGTGGGGGTAGGTCCTGCGCAGGTAGAGCACCGCCGCCTCGGCGTTCGGGGCTTCGATGAAGTGAGCCTGCATCGGCGGGAATTCGTAGCGGTATTTCAGCAGCAGCAGCGGCATCGCGGCCGGCAGTACCGCAAGTCCTGGCCGTCTGGCTAGTCGCCTGCGGGCGAGTTGTCGCGAGCCGGTGTCGTGGCGCGGCCGATCACGAGGCGAGTCGTGGCAAGCGCAATCGAGGCAACGCTGATCCGGCCGTTAGCGGTTCCGTGCTGGGTTCCAGAGCGTCTCTTCGAGGCCAAGGGCGTGGGCACCGGCTCGAGCGACCACAAAAAAATAGTCGCTGAGGCGGTTGAGGTAGCGGAGCGCCTCGCCGCGAACCGGCTCTTGCTGCCGGAGCGAGACCGCCTCGCGTTCGGCCCGGCGGCAGACGGTGCGGCAGAGGTGAGCGGTGACCCCGACAGCTCCACCGCCCGGCAAAATAAAGGATCGCAGCGGCGGCAGCGCTTCGTTATGGGCGTCGAGCTCGGTCTCCAGGCGGGAGATCGATGCCTCTTCGATGCGCAGGGTGCCCTCGCCATCGGCGGCGCCGGGATGTGCGAGTTCTGCTCCGAGATCAAAGAGCTCCTGTTGGATCCGCTCGAGTTCAGTGTTTAGCTTGGCGGCAAAGATCGACGGCTCCGCAGGAGCATCCCCGGCGGCGGCCAACATGCGTTCGGCCTCCAAACGGAGCAGGCCGACGGTCGCATTGAGTTCGTCGACCTCACCGTACGAGCGGACCCGTTGGGTGTCCTTGGCGGTCGTATCCCCGTTGGCGAGCATCGTCTGCCCGTCGTCACCGAACTTCGTATAGACCTTCGAGATGTAGACCATCGCCCGACTCTTATAGCCGGGCCGGTCGCTCGAGTGAGCCCACCGTCAGCCCCCGAGAACGGACTCGAGGCGGGGCAGGATATCCGGGATGATCACCGCGAAGATGAGCCCTAGCTGGGCTTGGGCGCCGTTGATCATCATCGCCCAGCGGTGCCGATCGTCGATCTCGATGACGAAGATAAAGATCCCGTTGTCGCCTTCGATGATGAACTGGCGGATGGCCTTGGCGGGGGCATCCTCGGCCCGCGTGATCGCCTGGTGCAGCTGATCCGAGAGGTGATTGAAGAGCGCCGAGGCCTTGCGGTCGGAGTGCACACCGGCGATCGACATGCCGGTCGCCTTTGAGATCACGTCGGTGCTGATGAGGGCACCGCCGAGTTGATCGTCGACCTCGCGGAGCAGCGAGCGCACAGCCTCGAGATCGATGCGGAGCTCGCGGGGCTGCTCGGGCTCTTCGGGCTCGGGCTCTTTGGGCTTAGTACGGCCGAGGAGTTGGTTCTTGCGCTCCTCTTCGTCCCGGATCCTCGCGCGGTCCATCAGCAGCGCGGTGATCGATGACTTGGTGACCGTCTCGGGGGTCTCGGGGGGCAGCTGCGACGAAGAGACCGAACCCTCGCGCCACTCGAGCATCGTGCTGACGGCTTCGTCGCCGACGTTTTCACCGGCGATCGCGTGGCGGAGATTGCCGCCCTGAAAGAACATCGCTCCGGTCCCGTGCGGGGACTCGACCGAGAGCTTTACCGACATCCGCGAGGTCTGAGCGAGCTGGAGAATGTCCCAAAGCTCGAAGCCTCCGATTTGGGCGATGGTCGTCGGCATCAACTGAACCCTCGTGTCTCCGCGATAGCACGGTTTGGAGCGCTGACGGAACGATTCAATGACAGCTGGAGGGCTGAGCGCTCGCGCACATTTGCGGGCATTGGGCGCACGAGGGTCGGGGCCGCAAGGGGGGCCCTACGTCCGTACACTCCTGCGCTGACCGTCCGCTTCACCATCCGTGTATGCTGGACCCAAGTTGCGAGGGCCGTTGTCGCTAAATCAGCCCCCATTTGAGGCGATTGCCGGCAAACGTTATCACTGGCCTCGGGAAAAATCTACGCCGAGACGAGCGCGCAACGTACGCGGCACGAGCCGCTGTCGACGGTGCCGGGGAACCCTTGGATCGATCTAGGTGAAGAGGGCGAAGCCCTGCCGCAGGAGCTCTCCGAGGGCGAGTAGAGGCAGCCACAGCAGCAGGTGTCCAGGGTCGCGCAGTCGAGACGCGCTCCATTGCCGGAGAAGCCCGATGAGCAGGGTGAGCGCCGCGATCTTGACGAGTCCAGAGACGACCCCAAGGGCGATGAAGGCCCCGTGGGGAAGAACCGCGATCGCTGCGCTCTGCCCCGGTAGCACCCATGCTCCGAGGAAGACCAGGCTGTAGACAGAGACAAGCGCGAGATCGTCGAGGCTGCGATGCCTCGCCACTGGCGATCTCAGGACCAGGGCGAGCAGGGCGATGAGCGCCGCGAAGGGTCGGGTTTGTACGCCCCAGCCGAGCGTGATCTGGTGGTCGACGAGCGCTGCCGGATCGAGCGAAGAGCTGGCGAGCAGAGCCCCGCTGGCGGCGATGACGAGGGAGAGATCGCAGAGCAGACGGCGAAGATCGAATCCAGGGGCGCCGCCCTGGGTGGGTCTGCGCAGAGCGGCAGCGCTCCGCAGGAGATCACTGCCCAGGAGCAGCGCAAAGAGGAGGAGGAGCCCGCCAACCGGAGCCGAGAGGGTGAGCGAGGTCCCCTCGAAACCCGCTGCGCATTGGGCGAGCGCGCTCTCGCCGATCACCTGCCCGAGGGCGGCGGGGCAGAGCGCGGGCCCCCAGGGCAGGAGCGCGAGCAGCAGGAGCAGGATCCAGGGCACCTGCTCACGGCGGCGGCGAACGATGACCGCGAGCGTTGCGGCCAACACTGTGAAGATTCCGAGCTTGGTCAGCAGGGTCCAGGGGCCATCCCCGGGGGCGGGCTCAAAGCGCAGATCGACCGAGCGCGGGCCGTCTGCTCTGAAGAGCAGGCGCGATCGCCCGCTGCGGTAATGCGGTGGTTTGCCGCGCCTGTGCTCGCCGTTGAAATGTTTGTTGTCGGCGCTCAGGTGAAGCTCGACTGAGCCGCTCGCCGGGATCGATGGCGGGAGCTGCTTGTCGGTGATCACAAAGGATCCCCAGTCCGGGGTTGTTGTATCCAAACGGATCCGCGTGAGCGGTAGGGGCTCGTCGCTCGGGTTGTGGATCGCGAGGCTGCGTGTTGTTTGATGCGGCGCGAAGTAGAGAGTTTGCAATGCCACTCGGGGCGCTTTCGCGGGCGCACACGCGAACACGCATGTGGCTCCGAGAACGAAGAAGCATCGAGCGGCGCTTGCCATCGTTGTCAGCCCTGGTCGCGGAGCCGTCCAAGATCCCCACTCATGAGCAGCACCAGCGGAATCGCGGCGATGCCGACAACGATCCACGGCGCCGAACTTTGCGGCGCGCCGTCGATGCATGCCTCGCCCGGGCGCAGGATCGTGCAGGTCGGCGCTGCGGTGGCGGCGATCCAGGGCACGACGAACACCAGCCCGAGGCCGAGCAGGCCGCCGATAAGGAGCAGCCGGAGTACGCCCAAGGAAGTCTGCTCGTCAGCGCCCGTACAATCGAGCGCAACGGATCTCTGGGCCGCTTGCACGCGCCTGGAGATCCACACACCGGCGATGAGCACCGCGAGCAGCGGGGCGAGGGTCGACACGGGGGGGGCCTGGGATCAGTTGGGGCCGCCGTCGATCGCGACCTCAAAGACCTCGACGTCGGTTGTATCGCGGGCCATCAGCAGGATCTTGAGGGGGCGATCGCCGCGGTACGATTTGAACTCGCTGTGGATCGCGCGGGCGGCCTCTTCGGCTGGGATGCCGCTCTCGAAGGCGCCCATCAGCGGGATCGCCAGGGTCGAAAGTCCCTTGGCTCGAGCGGCGACGATGACGACGGAGGTCGCCCGCAGTACGTCCTCGACCTGCACTTTGCCGCCGGGTTTGGCGGTATTTGGCACGTGGATCAGATGTCGCGCGCGCATGCGCCCGGCACCGGTGACCACGGCCGCGCCGATGGCGAGTGGGGTATGCGGTTGGACCTGCGCCTCCACCCCTGGGCCCGCGAGATCGCGGATCTTTGAGGCCGGGTAGTGGCTCATGATGCCCTCGGAGTTGGTCGGGCAGACGAAGGCGTCACACTCGACTTGGTCCCAGGGCAGGGTGCAGATCTGGATGTCCGTGAACTCGGTGGGGTCGCTGGCCACAGTGCACCGGACTTTACTTGAACATCGAGTCGAGCTCGTCAGCGATCTGCTCTTCGGGAGCGGATCGGGCGGTGCTCAGCTCACGCACGACGAGCGAGCGTGCGGTCTGCAGCATCTGTCGTTCGCCGTGGGAGAGCGTCTTGGTGTTCTTTAATAGACTGAGCTCGCGGTAGACCTCGCCGACCTCGAAGAGTGATCCCGTGCGGATCTTCTCCATGAAGCCGCGGTAGCGCCGGTTCCAAGTCTGCCGATCGTGGGGCACCTCGTGGTCGCGGAGCAGTGTGTAGAGCTGGTCGATCGCGGCCTCGTCGGCGATGGGGCGCATGCCATTTTCCGCGGCTTTGACCAGCGGCACGATGATCTTGAGACCGGTGCCGAGCACGTGGAGGTGGTAGAAGCGCAGCTTTGTATCGCCGATGACCTTGGTCTCGATCGCGCAGATCTCCGCGACACCGTGGGCGGGGTAGACGACATTCGTTCCAACTTCGTACTCAGCTTCCATCGAGCATTCCTCCCTGCAAACTACGCGCTATTTTGACCGCTTCTGCGACGATGAGCAATGTCATCCGTCGCTGTCGGCGGTAAAACTTCGATGCCCGGTACGTCGACCCGCGGGAGTCGAAGACCTGGGCGGCGTCGACCGCAATGCGCGCTTCGTGGACCTGACGGTAGCAGCTCGGGGCATGCACGCTAGGTCCGCGCTTGGGGCTCAGAGTCCTGGTAAAGCTCACAAGACGTCGTTATTGGAGCGAGGTGATCTGCCAGCCCTGGGGGCGTTGTGTGAGTGCGATATCGCGCCCTTGATCGTAATGGAGCAGCGCCTGCTTGCTGTCTGGGCTGAGTTCGATGGCCCCGGGCTCCTCTAGCCGCTCTTCGATCGCATCGACACGGGCTTGCCACTCGTCGCTGAGTCGGGCGCGGAGGTCCTCGCTTATCAGGGCCTCCAGGGCAGTGAAGTCTGCCTCGCGGATCGCCGCGATAAACGAGCGAAGCGCCTGCGCAGGCGTCGAGATGTCGGCGAATCCGGGTAGTCCCGCGTTGATCTGGAAGGCGCCGCTGGCGTAGCTCCACGAGAGTTCGGCGCCGTTTGGGTGCAGCGTCGTGCCGCGGTAAAGAGGTAGGGCCTGCGCGGGCGGTAACGCCTCGAGATCGGCGGCGGCCGCCTCTCGATCCTCGGCTTGCCGGGCCCAGCGCTGCGTGAACTCTTTGGGGCCCATGCGCGCCTGGAGCTCCGGGGAGAGCAGAGCGTAGGCGGTGGCGGGATCATCGCGTGTGATCGCATCGGCGTAGGCTTCGCGCAGAGCTTCGGGGGAGCGCAAAGAGCGCGATGCACATGCGGAGGTGCACAGAGTGAAAATGATCGCAGAGATCTTGAGCCGGCGCGGATCTCTCATGTTTGGGGCCCGCAGCTCTTGTCGATCACGGTGTTGCGCGCGAGATCTGCCCTCTGCTCGGGGTAGTCGAGGGTGTAGTGGAGGCCGCGCGACTCCTGTCGCCGCCTGGCGCACTCGATGATCAGGTGGGCGCAGAGTGAGATGTTGCGGAGCTCGACGATGTCGCGGGTGACCAGGAAGCGCCAGTAGTACTCGACGATCTCCTCGTTGATCAGCTCGATCCTCCGGCGGGCGCGCTCGAGGCGTTTGTCGGAGCGCACGATGCCGACAAAATTCCACATCAGCGCGCGCACCTCCTCCCAGTTGGCGCTGACCATCACCGCTTCGTCGGAGGGCACGGCGGCGCCCTTATTCCAGGCGTCGACCCGAGTCGGCGGTGCGCGGCCGAAGTCGGAGTAGGCCCTGGAGGCGCCGTCGGCGAGGATCAGCGCCTCGAGGAGGCTGTTGGAGGCGAGGCGACAGGCGCCGTGCAGGCCGCTCATCGCCACCTCGCCGATCGCCATCAGGCCGGGGATCGAGGTCCGGCCTGCGCGGTCGACGATGACGCCGCCGCACATGTAATGGGCAGCAGGCACCACCGGGATCGGCACCTTCGCGATGTCGATGCCGAGTTCCAGACAGCGGCCGTGGATCGCCGGGAAGCGGCGCTGCAAGAAGTCGCCGTTGAGGTGGGTCATGTCGAGGTGCACGCAGCGCTCGCCGGAGCGTTTGAGTTCGGCGTCGATCTCTCGGGCGACGACATCGCGCGGTGCGAGCGAACCCATCGGGTGGCGATCTCTCATGAGATCGCTGCCGTCGAGACGCCGGAGGATGCCGCCCTCGCCGCGCAGTGCCTCGGAGATAAGGAAGGTATTGGCGTCGGGGTGGTGCAGGCAGGTCGGGTGGAACTGCATGAACTCGAGGTTCGCGATCGGAGCGCCGATTCGGTAGGCCATCGCGACGCCATCGCCGGTCGCGACGTCGGGGTTTGAGGTGTAGCGATAAACCCGGCCGGCGCCGCCGGTGGCGAGCACAGTCACCGGTGCGACAAAGGCCTCGACCTGGCCGCTTTTGTTGTCGAGCGCGTAGACGCCAAAACATCCCTTGCTACCGTCGACCTTGGCGAAGCTCAGGAGGTCGATCACCGTGTAGTGCTCGAGCAGGGTGATGTTGGGGTGAGCCTCGGCGGCGGCGACCAGGGCCCGCTGGATCTCGGCGCCGGTGGTATCGCGATGGTGGACGACCCGGCGGTGCGAGTGGCCGCCCTCGCGTCCGAGCACAAAGGGCGCATCGGTGCGGTCGCCCTCGGTGTCCAGGCGTACGCCGTAGGTTTCGACCAGGCGACGCACCAGCGAAGGTCCGCGCTCGACGGCGTACTCGACCATTTCACGGTCGCAGAGGCCGGCGCCGACCTTGAGTGTGTCGGCGACGTGGGAGGCGGCCGAGTCGGTGCCGGCGAAGACCGCGGAGATCCCCCCCTGCGCTCGGTTGGTATTGCTCGATTCGCGGCGGTGCTTGGTCAGGACCGTGACGGGCCCGCGGGAGGCGACCTCGAGGGCGAAGTAGAGGCCGGCAAGGCCGCTCCCGATCACGAGGATGTCGCTGTGATAGAGGGTGGTCTCGCTAGACATCGTGATGAGGCCGTACACTAGCACGAAGATCCTCTGATCGACCCGCACCGGCGCTGCTACCCTGGGTGCGATGAGCTGCTTTTGGCGCATCTCGGGTCTCGAGAAAATCCCTTTGCACGGGCTAGTAGCGGGTGTTTTGACGCTCTCGCTCTTCAGTGCAGAGGCCCGCGCAGGTTCGCCGACCTATGCCCGCTACAGCGATCATGACGGGGTTGTGCACATCGTCGGTATCGCTGGGGGCAAGGCGAGCTGGGAGATCGCCGGCCGGCGCCAACGCTACGACGCGAAGGGCGAGGCCGACGTCTATCCGCTGGACGACGAGCGCATGCACCGTTACGAACGGCACATCCGCGGTGCGGCCCGCCTTTACCAGCTGCCCGAGGCGCTGTTGCGGGCACTCATCCACACCGAGAGCCGCTTTCGACCGAACGCGGTCTCGGCTGTCGGGGCGATCGGTCTGACTCAACTGATGCCGGCGACCGCCCGGTTTTTAGGGGTACAGCGGCCCTTTGATCCGCGGCAAAATATTTACGGCGGCGCCCGCTTCCTGCGTCTGCTCGCGAACCGCTTTAACGGCGATCTGGTGCTGGTGCTCGCCGCCTATTTCGCCGGCGCTTCGGCGGTGCAGAAGCACGCCGGTGTGCCCGCCTATCCGGGGGTGCGTACCTATGTGCGGGCCCTACTGCGGCGGTATTACGGTTACGAGCGGCTCCTCCAGAGCGCCGGGGCGGGGGTCGGAGGGGCGCAGACTCGAGAGATCGCCGAGTGAGCGATTTATTGAGCTCCGGGCGGTAGAGGAGTAGAGGGGGCGGCGTGTTCGCGGTAGGCTCCGTCACCCGTGCGGATCGCCGAACCCGAGATCGCTGGACTCACCGAGCTGGCCGTAGAGCGCCTGCTGGGGGAGTCCGCGTCGCCGATCAGCCTGCTGGGCAGCGGTCATTTGGTGGTCGAGGTGGATCCCGCGATGTTGGTGCGTGTCGACTCTGCGAGTCTGATCGGCGATGGCCTTCGGGTTCGTCGGCTGCCGCGGCGGGCCTTCGGCGGCGCCGAGGAGGGAGATGGACCCCTGGCGATCGTCGATGGTCGTGGCAAGGTCATCTTTGCTCGCACAGAGGGTCATTTCCACATCGTTCGCCTGCGTCGCGATCACTGCTACTTCCGCGAGGACGCGCTCTTCGCCGCCGATCCATCCCTGCAATGGGAGGTGGGGGTGATGCCAGGTTCGCGGGCCGAGCAGGGGGAGGGCGCGGCCTTCGTGCGCATCGTCGGTGACGGTGTGATCGCGATCCGTTGTCGCGGCGATCTGGTGGCTGTTAAGGTCACGCCAGAGCGTGTCCAGCGGGTCCTACCGGGGGCATTGCTCGGCTGGATTGGCGATGTCGTCGCTTTGGCTGAGCCGGGGCTGCCCGGTCTTCGCTGCGAGGGGGAGGGCGCGATTCTCCTCGATCTCGCGGTCGAATCGCGCGACTCTGAGGATCCAGAGGGGGCCAAGGAGGCCCGTACGTGAAGCGCTTCGATCGATTTAAACGGGAGGTCATGAACGTCCCGAACATGATCACCATCGGCCGGGTCTTTCTGATCCCGCCGGTGCTTTTGCTGATCGACAAGACCGATCCATTTTTGTGCGTCTACGCGATGCTGATCTTCATGCTCGCGTCGGTGCTCGATCTGGTCGACGGTTGGCTCGCCCGGCGCAGCGGTCTGGTCACCGTATTCGGCAAATTTGTCGATCCCTTGGCCGACAAGATCATGGTCGCGGCGCTGCTGATCTTCTTGGTCGCTGACGGCCGCGTGCCCGCGTGGATGGTGGTCCTGCTGCTCACCCGCGAGTTCTACATCTCGGGCCTGCGCTCGTTGGCGTCGAGCGCGGGGGTGGTGATCGCCGCTGGGGCTGGCGGCAAGGCCAAGACGGTCTTCCAGCTGGTCGGGATCTGCTTCCTCTTGGTCCACTATCCCTATCGCATGCTCGGCTCGGACGGCACCCTTGACTGCCACTCGGTCGGTATTGTGACCCTCGGGATCTCGCTCTTTATGTCGGTCGTCTCGGCGATCCAGTACACGGTTGGTTTTGGCGAGGCGCTTGCCGAGCAGCGCGCGGATTGAGGGCTCGTCGATGATGCCGCCGGCGCTTGAGCAAGAGCCGTCCAGGAGGGCGAGCCGTCGGCGGGTGCCCTTCTCCAGGGCTGCTGCGCTTCTCGAGATCGCGGCTGCGGGCGCCCGTGATTTCGCTTGGCTCGACGGCGGTGCCGAGGGGCGTTCGTTTGTCGGTATCGAGGCTGATCAGGTGATCGAATCGGACGGTATCGAGGCCTTGGATGCGGTCGATCGCGCCTGGAGGGCGGAGCCGGAGCACCTCTGGATCGGTTGGCTGACCTACGAGCTTGGGGTCGATACGCTCCTCGGTCGGCGGCCGTCATCGGGGCGTTTTCCGGGGCTCTGCTTTCGCCGCTATCCCGCGGCTTTGGAGCATGCCGGCGGTCGCATGCGCTGGCACGGGTATCCGCGAGCGGTGGCCGAACTCCGCGAGAGGCTCGAGGCCAGCGGTCGCGCGGCCCTCGATCGAAGCTGGCCTTGGGAGCAGCTTGTCCCGACGATTTCGCCGGACCTGCACCGGCGGCGGGTGGCCTCGGTGCTGCGCTTGATCGCCGCCGGTGATACCTACCAGGTCAACCTATCGCAGCAGCTCCGGGGCGCTTGGCGAATGCCGCCGATCGGTCGTCGAGCGCTGGCACGGGCGGCGGCGGGTGCCTACGGGCGTCTCCGTCGGGCGACACCTGCGTCGATGGGTGCACTGATCGCCGCCGGTGATGCCTGGATCCTCTCGAATTCGCCAGAGACCCTGATCGATGTTCGCAGGAGCGCGGGGGGGTCTCACGATCGTGCGCGTACCTGGCCGATCAAGGGCACCCGACCGCGAAGCGCCGATGCGGCTCGGGATCGTCAAGCTGCGGAGGAGTTGTTGCTCGACGCCAAGGAGCGGGCGGAGCACCTGATGATCGTCGATCTGCTGCGCAACGATCTCGGTCAGCTCGCGCAGCCGGGTAGCGTTTGTGCTCCGCCGGAGCCTTCGCTGGTAAGCCTGCCGACCGTGCACCATCTGATCTCCGAGGTTTCCTGCAGGCTGCGCTCCGGTTGGTCATTGCGCTCGCTTATCGAGGCCGTCTTTCCGGGGGGCAGCATTACCGGCGCGCCCAAACGGCGCACGGTCGAGATCATCGAGTCCCTCGAGGCCCACCGTCGGGGGATCTACTGTGGGGCGATCGTCGTGCTCGACCCCGGCGGTCTGACGGCGAGCATTCCGATTCGCACGGCGATCGCGGATCACACCGGTCTTTCGATCTGCAGCGGTGGGGGCATCGTCGCCGACAGCGACCCCGAGGCGGAGCGTCTCGAGACCCTGGTGAAGGCCAGTGCCTTCGACTCTGGCGGATGAGCACGCGGTCTCTTGCGAGCGATGAATCAGGCTTTGGGCTTGGCTGGCGGATCTGCGTGCAGGAGCAGGTAGGGCACGAGCAGACCGACACCGACGACCAGGGCTGCGTCGGCGATGTTGAAGTTTGGCCAGGGCGTTGCTGGAAGGTAGTAGACCAGGATCCAGTCGATGACTCCGTGCTTTAGCTGGCCGCCGATCTCCATTGAACGGACGATGCGATCGTGCATGTTGCCGAGCGCACCGCCCATCACTAAGCCGATCGCCAAGTAGCCGTAGGCGCGCTCGGTCGGCAGCTTGCGGATCAGGGCGGCCATGTAGCCGACCGTGAGCAGGGTGACGATGATGAAAAAGGGGCGGGCGAAGTCTTGGTTGCCGAGGAGCCCAAACGCAGAGCCGGTGTTAAACGAAAACTGCAGGTAGAGAGCGCCGTCGAAGATCTCGTGCGAGGGCTGGCCGCGGAGGTGCTCCCAGGCCCAAGCTTTGGACCAGAGGTCGAGCACGAGCGAGGCAGCAGCGGCCGCGAGCGTGAGGAGGATCCGTTTTTTTCGCAGAGGATCGTTGGCTGGCGCGGCGTCGGTCATGTCGGCACTTTGGAGGGTAGCGCACGGGCGCGCTTGCGGCCCCTCGAGATCATCAGGGCGCCCCAGGCGACCAGCAGGAGGCTTATCAACTGCGAGGTCGAGAGCAGGAAGGGCTGAGATGCGGGCAAGCGCAGAACCTCGGCCACGTCGGGGAACTCGAGGAGAAAGAGATGGTTGCGCGAGTGATCGCCACGGAAGAGCTCTGTGACCAGGCGCAGTAGGCCGTAGCCGAGGGCGTAGCGACCGCTCATCAGCCAGGCAGACTCGGCTCCGCGGCGGATTCGGATCGAGATCAGGAGCAGTGCGAGCAGCTCGAGACCGGCGACCTCGACCAGCTGGATCGGGAAGAGGCCGACCGTCGTCGCGCCTGCGAGCGGTACCTCGCCGCCGCTGCGGGCGATCGATCCCGCGGGGAAGTGAGCTGCCCAATCGGGATCGCCGAGGACCGGGGCGCCGAAGCAGCAGCCGGCGAACCAGCAGCCTAGACGAGCGATGCCGTGGCCCAGGGGGATCCAGGTTGCGACTAGATCACAGAGTTCGGCGAGCGGTCGCCGGTACTTGTGGGCGAGCCAGACAAAGCCCAGAAAGACGCCGATCAGCGATCCGTAAAAGACAAAAGAATCCTGAGCCGAGAAGATCCGCGCAGGCTCGGCAAGGAAGACCGCCGGCCGTGTGATCACATCGAGCACGCGACCGCCGACAAAACAACCGACGACAAAGACGATGTAGATGTCGAGCAGTAGCTCGGCTGGCAGGCCGCGGCGTTTTTGATCCCACCAGATGCCCGGGGCGAGGCTCAGGCCCCCGAAGAGAATGAGCGTGCCGTAGCTGTTGAGGTCGCCGATCCAGGTACCTTCGAGGAGGATCGGATCCATGGCGTCCTGGCTGGCCTAGGGGGTTTTTGCAACCGCGGCGGCGGCGGTTTTGGTCGCGGCCTCTTGCTCTTCGATGAGCGCGCCGTAACGCCGGAGGTAGAGCATAAAGAGCATCACGCCAGCGACCAAGGCGACATCGGCGACGTTGAAGGCCGGCCAGCGCTTGCCCGGCCAGTAATAAAAGACCATGAAGTCGACGACGCCGTGCTTCTGGAAGTCGATGCGAAAGAATCGATCGTGGAGGTTGCCCAGGGCGCCGCCGATGATCAGCGCGACCGCGAAGTAGCCGCTGATGAAGCGGGTGGGCAGGGTGAGCGCCAGGCGGGTCATGTAGGCGACCGCCGCCAGCGTGATCACAATAAAGAAGGTGCGCGACCAGCTAGCGCTGCGCAGAAAGCCGAAGGCCGAGCCCGTATTAAACGCGTAGTCGAGCTGGAGGAAGCCCTTGGAGATGATCTGCGGGGGCTTGTGCCGGAGGTTTTGCCAGGCCCACTCCTTACTCCACAGATCGAGCGCGAGAACGGCACAGGAGAGGCCGGCAGTGAGGGCGAGGCGGCCGCCACGGGCTGGCTCTTGGGGGGTCGACGGCACGGTCATGGTGGCAGCGGAGGATAGCTCAGCCCCGGGCGCGGCTCAAACCGTGTCGTTGGCGGCGCTTAGGAGATCGAAGAGCGCAGGGCGGCGGCGTCGGGGCCACTTGTGCTTGGGGCGGGTGAGGGCCCGACGGCCGCGGGACACTCGCTGGTCCATCGCCTGACGGGAGAGGCCCTCTAAGGCGATGGGTCGCGCGGCCTGGAGATCTCCGAGTTCGTGGCGTTCGCTGCCCAGGAGGTTTGCGAGTGCGTTCTCGAGGAGCACTGCTTCGGGGAGGCGCAGCTCGCGGAGGGCGGCGCGCAGGCGTGCCCGCATGCGGACCTCATCGCGGAGGTCGGGCCCGGCCTGACGGAGTTCCTCGGCCCGCAGCGCGGCATCGCGGGCGAGTGAGACGCTCGCGGTGGCTCGCAGCACCTGGAGCGGGCGGATCGCGGGGTCACGAAGCTCTGGCTCGTGCAGCAGCGTTTGGACCTCAACCCATGCGATCGCGTCGATGTCGGACTCTTCCCCGCCGAGTTGTTCGTACTCCCCGCCGAGTGCCATCACCAGCAGCTGCAGGCGCAGGGCCTCAAAGACCAACAGCTCGGCGAGAACCTGCTGCATCGCCTGGAGCTGCGGATCGTCGCTGCCCTGCTCGCCCTGCGCGAAGTCGACGATCATGCGTTGGAGCCCGGAGAGCGCCACGCCGCTCTCGCCTTCGCCACCGGTAACCGCGTGCACCCAGGGATCGAGCTCGGGCGGGATTTCGAGAAAGAGGGCGTCTCGGATGCCGCTGTGAAATTCTTGGAGGTGCGGGAAATCAGGGGATACGACCGCCTGGAGCAGGCTGATACCGCTATCCCGCGCTTCTAGGGCGTCGCGTGCGACCGCCTCCAAATCGGACTGGACCTCGCGGAGGTCGATGGCAGGGGCGCTCTCGGCGAGGACCGGGAGCGCATTGGTGACAGCGGACGAGACGGATAAGTTCATGGCGTGGTGATTCGGTTTAACCACCGGATCGCCGACGGCAAGGGGCAGCTTTGCGGAGCTGTGGGCGACCCCATTCACGGCGACCTCGGCGAATGGGAGCGTTCGTTGCCGCGGACAGCGCCGCGGTCTTCAGCGGTAGGGGCCCGGGTTATGACGCAGAAGCGCGGTCTCAAAGCCCTCGAGCTGCTCGGCGATCACTTGTAGATGTCGATCCTTGAGTGCGGCCAGAGCTCGGCGCTCGGCGCCCATCCTGGTCTCGGTCTCCCCCAGAAGGGCAGCTTCGACGCCGTCGACCGAGAGACCTAGGCCCTTGATCACCGCACGGTCCCCGTCTTCAAGCTCGCGCACCTCGGAGATCCACGCCCAGACCTCGCGGTCGGCGTCGCTGTCGTTGGCGTCGGAGGCTTCGATCGCCAGTCGAAGAATCCGCGTCGATTCGACCAGCGACGCGAGCCGTCGGCTCAGGTGACCGGTGGCGAGGGCCGCGTCTTGATCGCCGGCGCGCAGCGTGCGTTGGAGGATCCACTCGGGGATGGGCGAGCGCGCCAGCAGAGGCAGCGTGATCACGGCAGTGACGGTGGTGATAAAAAAAGCTTCGGCCACGGTGTAGCGGGCGAGAGCCGCGAAGAAGGCCGCCGAAATCAAGGTTGTGGCCGCGATCCAAACCCCGAGCAGGGCGACTCGGTAGCGAAGGCGCAGGCGGTTGGCGTCGATGCTGGCGAGGCGACGGTGTTGGCGAGCGAGTCGTGCACCCTGGCGGGTCGGCCGATCCCGTGAGCGAGGCTGAGGCTGTGGGGTCGCCGCGCTTGGCCGCTCCGGAGTTGGCTTTGTCGTCGGGTTAGGTGCTCGCGGGTCCACGTTCTTTGCGGCCCCTCGCCGCGCTTGGGCTAGTTGAGAGGCCTTCCGAAGGCGCTGACTTCGAGGGTCTTTGGCGGCTCGATCACCCAAGTCCCGAGGCGCACCTTAAAGCCGCTCTGCTCGCCGGGCGCGAGGTTTTTGGTGGTGGCGAAGGTGCTGCTGTAGGCGACGGGATCGCCGGCATCGTTGCGGCCGATGACGAGCACATGGATGAATTGGGCGGAGACATCGGTTTGGTTGTGCACGGTACCGACGATCTCGCTGCGGCTGCCGGATTGCGGATTGACGACGTGCTCGCGGACCTCGAGATCGAGCGGTTCGGAGGCGTAACGAGAGACGCTTGGATCAATGCTGAACTCGGTGCGGGTATACGCAGGCGGTTTGCTCGAGAGCACGAGAATGGTCGTCGACTCGCCGGGCCGCAGGTAGTCGCGGGTCGCGTAGCCTCGCTCCTCGCCGACCCGGGCGCCGTCCTCGTTGAAGAGGCCGATTGCGACCGAGGGCCTGGCGATCGCGACCTCGCCGCTATTTTTGTAGGTCACGAGCCAGAAATGACCGCCGATGCTGGTCTTGCCCTTGCTCGTCGCTCCGAGTTCGGCTGTTGGCGGTGTTGGGGCCGGCATCTCCAAGCGGGTGCTGGGCACCGGTGGTCGGCTGCTGGGCGCGCGCGGGTTGCTTGCTTGCCCGCTCGATACGGGGATCTGAAGGGGTTCGACCCCGACGGGGCCGGTCCGCGTAGGCGGGGATCGAGGGCTCATCAGGAGGTAGCCTGCGATACCGCCGGCGAAGACGAGACCGACGATGCCGGCGACGAGCAGCGCGATCCGGCCCTTGGCGGGCGCGACGACGGTGTGTACGCGGCTCTCGGCCAGGCGCGCGTGCCCGTGATCGACGATGTAGCGGGTGTGGCAGTGCGAGCAGACAAAAACGTCGGGAGCGACCTTCTCCGCCTCGCTGGACGAGCAGCGGGGGCACGCAATTTCGATCATTTTGATCACAGCTACCGAGTGTACGGGGGTGGTGGGCCGCCAGCAATCAGGAGGGGATCTCTATGACATGCGTTCCTTCCCTTCCCAGGGGCTGATCGTTAGGATTCAGCGTGTCCCGGGCCTGGATCGCCCAGGCTCTCGTAAGCGCTCACCATGACCTTCGGCGTCACCGCCACAGCAGCTCGCCAACGTGTCCGCATCTGGATCGCGCGAAGCATCGTCGCCATCGCTGTGTTGATGGCCTTCGGTGGTTTCGAGGCGGAGGCGATGGCCGGCGAGGTGCCCTTTGCCCTGCGTCCGTCGACGCGGCCGCTCTTCTTGCTTTTTGGCGTCGGCTTGACCGCAGGCATCGGTGGTCAGTGCTACGACGGCTACTACTTCGGCGGCAGCCTGTACAACGAGCCCGGTTTTCAGACACTGGGTTGTGGCGGCGCGCTCAAGCTCTCCCAAGAATTTGGCGCTCACCTCACGGGCACCGGTGTCGGGCCCGCGGTTGGAGTTCTCCTTCAGGAGGAGGTGCTCTCCTACGGTTACTTTGGCCTGACCGTTGCGCCGAAGTTCAGCTGGGACATCCAAGTGGTCAAGGGCCTCGGTTTTTACGTCTCGCCCAACGTCGCCGTCGGTTATCACAGCAGCCGCTGGCAGGGACATCCAACCCTGCGCGGCGGCGATATCCAGGGCGGCGTGACCTTCAAGCTCTCGCTCGGCGACCGGGCGCTTATCTACACCCAGGTTCCCCACGTCGACTTTGTCTTTGGCCCGGGTTTTTCGATGGTCCGCTACGACTTCATCGGCGGCGTCGGTGTCAGCTTCTAAGAGTGCAGGATTCGCTCGGGTTGCGGTGATCGGCGCAGGCTTCCTTGGCGCCAAGCTAGCGGAGCGCCTCCTAAAAACATCACCTGTCTTTGCGACCACCCGGAGCGGCACCCTCGATGCACCTGGCGTTCGCGGTCTAGAGGTTCGCGGTCTAGATGTCATCCGCGACAGCGATACCCGGATTAATGGGGCTTTGGAGGGCGCTGAGGCCCTGGTGATCTGTATGGCCGCCGGCCGCCAACAGGACCGACGCGCGCTCTATGTCGAGGGCACGCGCCGTATTCTCCATGCATTTTTACCAGGTCCAATAGGCATGTCTATTGGGACATGTCGTATTGTCTATATCAGTTCGACCTCGGCGATCGCGGATCTTGATGGTCGCATCGACGAGGACGATCAGCGTTGGCCGATGAGTGAGCGCGGACGGGTGCAACGGGAGGCCGAAGAGCTGGTGCGAGCGCGTTCAGAGGCTCGCTCGTGGCCCTGGATGGTGCTGCGTTTGGGCGGTCTCTACGGGCCAGGGCGCGGCCTTGGCAGGATCTATCGCGAGCATCCCGAGGGGCCATTGCCTGGCGACGGCATGCAAGCGACCAATCTGATCCACCGCGACGATGCGATCCAGGCGATCGTCGCTGCGCTACGGGCTGCGCCTGGGATCTCCGCGAGGATCCATGTTTGCGACGACGACCACCGACCCAGGCGTCAGATGTACGCGTTGCTCGCGGAGTCGATGGGCTGGCCGCCGCCGCGTTGGCAGCAAGCGCCGCAGGGCGCCGAGGCGCGGGGCAAGCGGGTCGTGAGCCGGCGCCTGCGCGAACTCTTGGGTGTTGAGCTGCGGCATCCGATGCACGTGCTCGGCGAGTGAAGCAGCTGGGATCAGTCGCCGCGAAAGGCGGTCATCACCGAGTGGCCGTCGAACCGGTGCTTGAAACCCGTGGCCCTTTGGAAGGCCGAGGAGTCGACGACGATCGGGTACTTGATGTGGGCGACTGCGCCGGGTGGTAAGTGAGGCAGACCGAAGCGGCCGGAGATGTACGGAAAGAGTGGCTCGGGCACCGCCAGCGGCCGTCGATGGGTGCCGCGACAGAGCACCGAGAGCGGCACTGGCGGTGGTCCTGCGACGTTGAAAACGCCGTTTAAGCGGCATTCGATGCTGGCGATCAGTGCGTCGGCGGTGTCCTCGTCGTGCATCATCTGGAAGAGCGGATCGAAGCCCAGGATCATCGGTACGCGGGGACCGGCGAGGAAGTTGGCGAGGGTGCCGCGGCGGAGGGGGCCGAGTGCGTAGACCAGGCGTAAAACTGCGGTCTTGAGCTTTGGCCAGCGCCAGAGAGCTGCCCCTGCGTGCAGGTCGGCGGCCACCAGATCGGCGAGCTCTGGGAACGTGGTGACGGCGAGGGGGGGCTCGTCTTCGCTGCGGTAGAGAGGCGCATCGGGGGCGGCGCCGTAGATCGTGTGCCGACCGACGAAGATCGCGTGCTTGACCCCGTGCTCGTGGCAGTGCTCAAAGACGATCCGTGTGCCCTGGAGGTTGATCCGCAGCCGCTCCTGGCGAGATCCCGAGAAGTGGGTGATCGTCGCCATGTGGACGACCACCTCGGGCCGCTCCTTGCGGAAGACATCGGTGGCGGGTCGCTTGCGTACGTCGGCCTTGTAGACGCGGATGCCCTCGGGGGGGTCGGGCCAAGGGCGGCGATCGATGCCGATGACCTCATGCCCACGCCCTACCAGGCGCTCGGCCACCAGTCGCGCGTGGGCGCCAGTGATGCCTGTGATTAGGACCTTCATGGGCGCTCTCCTAGGCTGTCGTAGGGTAGGCCCGCGCGGCGTTGTCCGTGGAGGGCGCAGCCGTATTTGATCAGGCGATTGATCTCGAATTTTACCTGCTCGACGTAGCCCTCGATCACGTGGTCGGCCTCGTTGCCGGTGCCCTCAAAGATGAGAGGTTTGCCGTAGTGGATCTCGCAGGGCAGGGGCAGGGGCACGGGCAGCAGGTAGGGGGGCACCGGCCAGTAGGGCGCGCCGACTAGTTTGGCCAGCCGATTTGCGTGATAGATCGAGGGCAGCGCCTCTTCTCCGCCGATGAACGCAGTCGGGATGATCGGCGACTTGGTCTGCAGGGCGATGCGCATGAAGCCGGTGCCGAAGCGGACCAGCTGGTAGCGGTCTTTGTAGAGCTTGCCGGTGCCGCGAGCCCCCTCGGGGAAGACCATCAGGATCCGGTCGTCGCGGAGCAGGCGGATCGCGTGCTCGGGCAGCCCGGGTAGTTGGCCGACCCGCGAGAACCAGTGGGAGACAAAGGGCCAGGTCTGGGCAAATTTTTCGACCATGCCGTGGGCGAGACGCGGCGGCTTGCCCTCAAAAAAAAGCGACGCGAGCAGCATGCCGCCATCGGTGGGCACGCCACCGGAGTGGTTGCTGACGAGCATCGCCCGGCCGGTGTGCGGCACGTTTTCGATGCCAAAGCAGTGGACCCGAAAGTAGTGCTTGTAGAAGACCTCGAGCAGCGAGAAGAAGACCCCCAGGTGGGCCTTCGAGATCCCAAAGGGATCCATGCCGTAGGTATCAAAGGGCAGATCTAGACGACCCAGGCGCTCGGCGACATCCCGGCTGATCACCTTCTTTGGCATCGCCGCGAGTCTACCTCAGCGTCTGCAGACACTCGAGCCTTCTCGGCGACGATGCTGCCCTCAGAGGGCGTTTTGGTGCGGACCCAGGGGATCAGTCGATGCACTGGATCTGGATCAGTGTCGGCCCGGGCCCGTGGGTCTTGAGGATATCTTTGTTCTGCCAGAACACGGGCTTGGCGATGCCGTACTCGGAGAGCTTGCCCAGGTTGATGCGGAGATCCCCAGGAATATCCAGGTCGGGGTCGGCGCAGGGGAAGCCAGAGCCGTTTGTCGGTTTGCCGATATTTGTATTGGCGTTGAAGGACTTGGCCTTGGCGGTGGGGCTGCCGAGCTTGAGCTTGCAGAAGATGTCGGCGTCGCCCTGTTGGCAGCCGGCCTCGTCGTCCCAGGTGCAGCTTCCTCCGCACAGGAGCTGGGTCACTGTTCCGAAGTTGTAGGTGCAGTTTTCGTTGCAGGTGACGTTGGCGAAGGGCGGCGATGTATCGCAGCGCTCACCCTCGTTCTTTTGCACGATGTCGTCGCCGCAGCGGGGGCCGAGCTTTTTACAGCCTGGGGCACAGCCGCCGTAGTCGTCGATGTTTTGGCCGTCGTCGCAGACCTCGCCGCCGGCCTGGTAGACGTGGCCATCGCCGCACTTTGCGACCTCGCAGAGGTTGGTGCAGGCATCGTCGCTGTCATCGTTGCCGTCGTCGCAGGCCTCGAAGCCGGCGTAGACGAAGCCATCGCCGCACTTTGCGTCCTCGCAGAGGGAGGTGCACACGTCGGAGTCGTCCAGGTTGCCGTCGTCGCATTGCTCGACACCCTTGTAGACGATTCCGTCGCCGCAAGCCGGCAGCAGGCAGGCGTTGGTGCAGTCGTCGGTGTCGTCATCGTTGCCGTCATCGCACTCCTCGTTACCTTCGACCTCGCCGTCACCGCAGACGCTGCTGGAGGTCGTCGAACTCGAGGAGTCGGTGGCGTCGGAGTCGGTGGCGTCGGTGGTCGAGGAGCTCGACGATGAGGACGAAGACGAAGAAATCGTCGACACACCGGTGACGGTGGACACCCCCACGGTGCCGTCACTGCCGCTCGAAGAGCTGCCGGTGGTTGTCAAGACGATATCGTCAGTGTCGCCATTTCGCGGGCCGCAAGCGGCGGCCAACGTGAGGGCGATCAAGAGCGAATAGCTGCTGCGGGCGTGGTGCATGGCTCTCACCGTTGAATGAAGGCGTGTGCCTTGTAGATGCAACGTCGTTGAGCGTTCTTATGCGACCGAGACCCCTTTTGCAAGCAAGTTGAGCATGCATACACAATTTCCAGTTAGAGAATGATGTTTGGCTTACATGGTTTTCACTGGTTGTTGTTCGAGTTGGGGGTTTAAGTCCTCGCTTCGGGATCCAAAATTGAGAAGCGCCGTCCTCGAGCCCGTGAGGGACTCCAGGAACGGCGCTTAGAACGCGCTTTTGCGTTCAGAGCCTAGGAGGCGGCCTTTGCCATGGCTTCGGCCATCGTTGAGCCAAGATCCGAGGGCGTGTCAGAGATATACACGTCGGCGTCGCGGAGCGCCTCGAGCTTGGCCTCGGCGGTGCCCTTACCACCCGAGATGATCGCACCGGCGTGGCCCATGCGCTTGCCGGGAGGGGCCGTTACGCCGGCGATGAAGCCGACCACGGGCTTGCTGACGTGCTCCTTGATGAAGGCTGCGGCCTCCTCCTCGGCGGATCCACCGATCTCGCCGATCATGACGATGCCCTGGGTTTCGGGGTCCTCTTGGAAGAGTTTGAGGCAGTCGACGAAGTTGGTGCCGTTGACCGGGTCGCCACCGATGCCGATAGCTGTGGTCTGGCCCAGGCCGAGGGTTGTCAGCTGGTGCACAGCCTCGTAGGTGAGGGTGCCGGAGCGGGAGATCACGCCGATCTTGCCGGGTTTGTGGATGTACCCAGGCATGATGCCGATTCTGCATTGGTTGGGGGTGATAATACCCGGGCAGTTGGGGCCAATAAGCCTCGATGAACGCCCCTGCAGGTATCGCTTCACCTTGACCATGTCGGCGACGGGCACGCCCTCGGTGATGCAGACGATCAGCGGGATCTCGGCGTCGGCGGCCTCCATGATCGCGTCCGCTGCGAAGGGCGGCGGCACGAAGATGACGGTCGCGTTGGCGCCGGTGGTTTCGACTGCGCCAGAGACGGTGTCGAAGACCGGGAGCCCCAGGACTTTGCTGCCGCCCTTGCCGGGGGTCACACCGCCGACGACTTGAGTGCCGTAGCCGAGCGATTTCTCGGCGTGGAAGGTGCCGACCTTGCCGGTGATGCCCTGCACGAGGAGGCGGGTATTTTTGTCGACGAGTACGCTCATTTCGCCATCTCCACGATCTTTTGGGCGGCGTCGCGGAGCGACGACGCGGTGGTCAGGTTGAGGCCGCTTTCGTCGAGCAGCTTCTTGCCGAGTTCGACGTTGGTGCCCTCTAGTCGGACGACAAGAGGCACCGTGAGGCCGACCTCTTTGACGGCGGTGATCACCCCAAGGGCGATCGTGTCGCACTTCATGATGCCGCCGAAGATATTGACGAGAATGCCCTGCAGGCTGGGGTCACGGGTGATCAGCTTGAAGGCTGCGGTGACCCGCTCTGCTGTTGCGCCGCCGCCGACATCGAGGAAGTTCGCCGGCTCTGCGCCGAAGTACTTGATGATGTCCATGGTCGCCATCGCCAGGCCGGCACCGTTGACCATGCAGCCGATGGTGCCCGACAGATTGACGTAGCTGAGCTCGTGTTCTTTGGCCTCGAGTTCGGCGGGATCCTCTTCGTCGGGATCGCGGAACGCCTCGATATCCTTGTGCCGGTAGAGCGCGTTGTCGTCGAAGGTGACCTTGGCGTCGAGGGCGACGACATCGCCGGCGCCGGTGATCACCAGAGGGTTGATCTCGAAGAGAGACGCGTCGAGCCGCTCGTAGGCGCCGGCCAGTTTTTGGAGGAAGGCGGCCATCTTGCGTGCCACCTTGCCCTTAAGCCCGAGGGCGTAGGCCAGCTTGCGCGCCTGAAAACCGGCGAGGCCGATCGCCGGGTCGATGGTCTCTTTGAGGATCTTTTCGGGCGTGTGGGCGGCGACCTCTTCGATCTCCATGCCGCCTTCGGTCGAGGCCATCACGGTGACGCGTCCGCTTGCCCGGTCGAGGGTCATGCCGATGTAGAGTTCGCGGGCGATGTCCATGCCCTGCTCGATCAGCAGGCGCTGGACCTTCTTGCCCTCGGGCCCGGTTTGAATGGTGACCAAGGTGCTGCCGAGCATTTTTTCGGCGAGCTCGGCCGCAGCTGCGGCCCCCTTGACGACCTTCACACCGCCGAGATCGGGATGCTCTTTGTAACGGCCCTTGCCGCGTCCGCCAGCGTGGATCTGGGCCTTGACGACGACGACCTCACTGCCGGTTTGGGCGATCAGATCGGCAGCGGCGGCCTTGGCTTCGGCCGCCGTGAATGCGACCTGCGAGAGCGGCACCGGCACACCGGCGTCGCGTAGCAGGTCTTTGCCCTGGTACTCGTGGATCTTCATGGATTGTTCCTCGGTGGAGGGGCGGCCGACTCCGCCGGTTCCCGCTCCGGGTCTGCGAGCACCACTGCGTGGACTCGTGCGCTCGTATACCAGCGGCCGGTCTGGGCTGGCAACGTCGACGACGGCGCGATCTCGGTCGATTCTTGCGTTGGCAGCGTATTGGCGCCGCGGATCACACGGCCGCCCGATCACTCGCGCGCGCCGGTGCGGATCGTCTGTCGATGATCAGGGTCGGGCCTGAACACTCGTGCTTTGGCGTGGATCGTTTGTGGGCGTCGACGGAAGTGCGCCTACTGCGGAATGATGCCGCAGGACATGACCTCGCTCGGCACACAGCCGGCGCAGTCCCAGCGCCAGTTGTCGAGCAGGAGCACGGTATCGAGGATGTCGTCGCCCTTATCGAAGACAGTCCAGGCCAGAGTGAAGGTCTCTTCGGGGATCGCCGAGCCTTTGACGGTTGACCAGCCGCTGCTGCCACCTTCGCCGTCAAAGCCGGTGTGCGCGAGCTCGGGTGATTCTGTTGTGTATTTGATGAGACCGTTTTGGGCGAGCGAGGTGACTGTCAGCGGCCGGGGTGAATCCCCCTGGTCGGTGATGAAGGTGACGTTGCCGGTGTAGGACTCGCTCGTCGACCAGAGGATCGCCATATCGTTGAATGAGGTGTTCACCCACTCTGGGTACTCGGCCGAGAAAAACGCGATATCGACATTGAACCCATGGGTGCCCTTTGGGACAGTTACATCGAACTGGAGGTAGAAGACGTCGTTGGCGGTTTTGGTGCCCAGGTTCCATTGGGTATCGAGGGTGTCTGAGCAGTCGCCGATGCCGTCACAATCCTCGAAGGGGGCGCCACCTTTGCCATTATTGGAGCCCTTTTCGTGGTGCATGATGCCGGGCAGGGAGAGCAGGCCGTCGGGGTTGTCGTTGGGCGTAATACCGGTTTGAGCGGAGCCGGGCGGCGCCAAGAGCACGCCGTCGGCGTCGGGCATGGGCAGGTTGCCGGTGCTTATCACGAGCAGTTTGGATCCCTCCCGGGGGCCCCATGTGGGGGTATTGCCCTTCATGTGGCTGCCGAATTGGCTTGCCACGCGGTAGGCATCGGCGTCGGCGGATTGGAGATCGTAATTGGTGACAGGGATGTGCTTGTTCGCGTCTGAAAAGTCGACGCCGAGCGTATTGCAGGCGAGGCCGAGTGCGTGCAGCGGCTCGTTGGACACGTCATCGCAGGAGATGACCTCACCGGGGGCTTCGCAGACCTCGCAGGCGGAGGTATCAAAGGAGCAATTCTCGGCACAGCTGAGCTCCCCGCTGGTGTACTGCCCGTCGATCTTGGCGCAATCTTGGACCGGCAAAATGTCGCCATCACAGGCCTCGTCCGGATCGAGTTGGCCGTCGCCGCAATGGTCGGTTGCTGGGGTCAGCGTACAGTCAGGCTCGCAGCCGTCGTTGGGGATGAGATTGCCGTCGTCACAGGCTTCGCCCTCGTCGAGGATAAAGTCGCCGCATTCACCGGGCAGCGTGTCGTCTTCGGTTCCTCCCGAGCTCGAGTCGGAGTCGGAGCTGGAGTCAGAGTCGGAGTCAGACTCTCCGCCCGTCGTCGATGTTGTGTCGGAGCCGCCCTCTGTTTCGGTTGCATCAGAGGTTGAGCCTGTGCTCTCGGAGTCGGAGTCGGAGGCAGAGTCGGTCGCAGAGGCTGTGGGTTCATCCTCGGGACAGCCGCTCAGCACGAGCAACGGGGCACATAAGAGGAGCGAGTGAATATGACTAAGATGTCGCATGAGTATGATCCGTTTGTCGCGGGGTCTAAGGGCTGCGGCTACACGTTAATTGTGTAGCAGCACTCGGTCGCTGCGGGTACTTGTCGCTTGCGCGGAGGAGGGCTCGCGGGGCGCATGTGTGCAGGTGCAAACGCAGCGCAGTCGCGCCGGTGAAGGGCGGCCGCGGAGTTGCCGAATCAGCGGCGACTGGGGGCCGAGGGGGTCATCGGCAGCTCGATGAGTTCGTTCTTGCGCTGGATGATGACGACGATCTCGACCCCGGGCTCGAGGGCCCCAAAGGCCGCCATATAGTCGTCTAGGTTGTGCACTTCGCGTCCGCCTAGCCCGGTGATCACGTCGCCAGCCCGAAGCCCGGCATTTTCGGCCGGGCCGCCCGGACGTACACCGCTCAGCTTTACGCCTTCGACCTGGGCGCCGTAGTCAGGGATTGTTCCCAGCGATACTCGGAAGCCCCGGCGGGTGGGGGTTTTTTGGGCGACCCTAATGACGTCAAAGGTGGGGCGCTCCTCCATCACCCGGCGGACGAGTCGCAGGGCGAAGTCGCCGACCTGCACGGCACCTTGGATGTTGACGCGTTCGATGTCATCGCTTGGACGGTGGTAGTCGTCGTGGGGCCCGGTAAAGAAGTGGAGCACGGGCAGCCCGGCCTCCGTAAACGAGGCCTGATCGGAGGAGCCGTATCCGCCCTCGCCAGCCTCGATTGTCAGCGCTCCGCGGCTGCGCTCGAGGAGGTCTGGCCAGGGAGTGGAGGTGCCTGTGCCGGAGACGATCAGCGAGTCGTCGTGGAGGCGGCCGACCATGTCAAAGTTGATCATTGCGGCGATCAAAGAGCGCTCCTCGGTGCTCAGATGTTCGACCAGATATTTGCTGCCAAGGAGGCCCATTTCCTCGGCCGCAAAGGCGTAAAAAACGACGTCGTAGGGGCGTGCCTCGGTCGGAATTACGGCTAATGCCTCGGCGATCGCGAGCATCGTCGCGACCCCTGAAGCGTTGTCATCGGCGCCGTTGTGGATCGCGTCGACGCCGGGCGCGAGCGACGAGCTGGTGCCGTGACCGAGGTGGTCCATGTGGGCGCCGAGCACCAGCCGTTTGCCGCTGCTGCCGTTGCCGCGGAGTATGCCGCCGACGTTGGCGGTGTTCAGGCGGATGGGTTCGATCGGCGTCGCGATCTCGGCGGCGCGGCGGCTCTTTGCACCGAGCTTTGGCGGCTTACCTGTGCGGGATCCGAGCGCCCGGAAGACCTGCGGTGCGCCGCTCTTGCCGACGCTGAGCACGGGGATCCGAAGATCGCTAAAGGCGCCGTGATTGGGGTAAGACACCTCTAATTCGGGATCGACGAGGAGTACCGCGACAGCGCCTCGATCGCGGGCTGCGATCACCCGCGACTGCGGTCGCTTGTGCGACTGTGGTATGTGCGGATCGCTTGGGTTGGTCGCTAGCACCACCGCGATCTGGCCCGAGAGACGCTTGCCGAGGCCGCTGTAGTCGCCATCCCCCTTGTCGCCGGCGATCCCCTGACCGACGTAGACGAGCTTTGCTTGTACCGGCGTATCGCCGCTGTCATGGCCGAAGGGCACCAGTTTGTGCGCGACCGGATCTGTGCCCTTGGCGAGTGAAAACAGGCTCTGCGCGCCATCGCGGAGGCGGACGCCGTCGATGACCTCGAGGGGCTGTAAAAATGAATCGCCGAAGGCCGGAGCTAGGCCGTAGGTCTCCATCGCCCCCTGGATATGTGCTTGCACGCGGCGATCCGCGTCGGTGCCCGGAGAACGACCCTCTTGGGCGTCATCCGCGAGAAACTCGACATGTGCTCGAAGCGTCGCCGCAGAGGGTGCTAGAAGCGCCTCCCAGGGATTTGTTGTCGGCGGCGCCGCGTCCGTGCTGGGGGTAGAATCGGGGGTCGCCGAGGTGCGGTGGCAGGCGAGTCCGAGCGCGGCGAGCACGATGAAGGAGGACAGACGACGGAGGCGCATGGCTGCGGAGGGTAGCAGCGTTTGCGCGAATGAGAGCGTCGTCTGGCGTGACCTGCCGATGCCCTTGATCGGTGCTCACCAATCGAGGATCGAAGCACCCCAAGTGAAGCCCGAGCCGAAGGCGACCAGGGCGATCTTCTTGCCGGCCACCAGAGTGCCGCTGTCGACGGCCTCGGCGAGCAGGATCGGCAGGGTTGCAGCGGTTGTATTGCCGTAGCGATGGATGTTGTGCGGGACCCTGTCGGCGGGCAGCTTGAGCAGCTCGGCGACGTATTGGTTGATCCGCATGTTGGCCTGGTGAAAGAAGAAGAGATCGATGTCTTCGAGGGTGGTGTTGGCCTCGTCGCAGGCTCGGTGGAGGGCCGCGCTCATCCTCGATACCGCGTGTTTGAAGACCATGCGGCCGTTCATCTGGGCGTACATCGCTTCGGGGGCGACTTGGCCGATCCCGTCGGCGTTGAGGGCAATGAAGGGTCGATCGCGGATGTCCCAGATCCGTTGGCTGAGGATCTCTGCGTGTGATCCGTCGGCGCCAATGTGGATGCTGCGGATGCCGCGATCTTCGTCGGTTGCCGAGACGATGACCGCCCCCGCGCCGTCGCCAAAAAGCGAAGAGATGGTGCGTCCGCGGGTCGAGAGGTCGAGTGCGGCGGAGTGGGTCTCGGCGCCAACGCAGAGCACGTGCTTGCAGGCTCCTGAGCGCACCATCGCGTTTGCGGTGGTCAGCGAGTAGAGAAAGCCCGAGCACTGGTTGCGGATGTCGAGGGCTGGCACGTGCTTGGCGTCGGCGCCCTCGTTGAGGCCCAGGCGATGTTGCAGGAGCACTCCGCTGCCGGGGAACGCGAAGTCGGGGGAGAGCGTTGCGACGATGATCAGGTCGAGGTCGTTCGCCTCGAGGCCGGCATCTTGGAGAGCATCCTGTGCCGCGTTTGCCCCGAGCTCGGCAGTGCCGACTCCAGCGTCGGCGAAGCGTCGGGATTGAATCCCGGTGCGCTGTTGGATCCACTCGTCGGTGGTCTCAATGCCGTACTGCGTGATCAGGTCGTCATTGGTGACGACACGAGGAGGCACGTAGAAGCCGGTACCCGAGATGCAGGCGTTGATCGGAGATCGAGTGCTCATCGTCAAAGCGGCAGTAGAATAGCACGGAGGCTGGGATCCGAGCCTGTCACGGGACCGGCAGCGGGGTCACGGGGGCCGGACTACCCGAGTGCAGGAGCAGTGTTCCGTGCGCTCAGGCGCGTCATTTGGCGGCGCGACGCTCGGCTCTGCGGGCCTCTCGGGCCGCGGCCGCTTCGGCCTCTTCGGCCTCTTCGACGTCGATCTCCTCCCAGAGGCCCATCACCATTCGCTCTTGGTCGTCCCAGGCCTCACCGTCGAGGCCGTCGTCCGGCTCTTTGCCGAGCATCTTGGTGGTGACGCGACCGTCGGGGTCGAGGCCCGATCGAGTTGCCCGACGGACGAAGTATTTGCGCATCGATGCCGCCCGCTCTTCGTGTTTCGAGGGACAGATCTTGCCGCCCGAGACAGCCCTGTGCACGTTGTACCAGGTGGGATCGAGGGTGATGTCGAAGCTCTCGCCGTTGGAGTCTTTGCAGCGGATGGCGCCGCTGTTCATCTTGCGCAGCGCTCGAAGGGCGGCGCGGCGGTAGAGGAGAATATCGACGATCGGGTCGCAGAGAACCCGCGGGTCGGCCTCTTTGTCCCAGATAAGCGTGAAGTAATTCGAGTTCATGCCGAAGAGGCCGTAGGTCTGCCAGACCGTCGGATCCTCGGCGTAGGGATTATTTTCGTAGCGTGTCGACATCTTTCGCCAGCTCACGTAGCTGGCGTTTAGGTCAGGTGAGAGGCGGTGCACCAGGCCCGCCTGGTAGCTCGACTCGCGGAGGGCGACCAGCGCGAGCAGCTTCTTGAAGCCAGTGCCGGCGCCGAGGCGTTTGCCGACGTGGCGGAGCACTCGCTTGGTCCGGTCTTGGGACGACTTGGTGATCCGCGGACGTCGCTCCTCGAGGCTGTGCACGCAGCTCATCGGTCGGAACTCAAACTCGTCGGAGTCGTCTTGTGCCTCGGCGTCATCGATGTCTTCTTCTTCGACATCGACTTCGACATCTTCGCCAGCGTCTGGAATGGGCCCATCGACGTCAGAGTCGTCGGCGAGCGCGGCGATCGATCCCTCGATGCTATCGCTGAGGATTTCCAGGTCTTCGCGGGCGTCGGGTTCGCCGGCTTCGCTCTCTGAGCAAGCGACGAGGCCGCAGCAGAGTAGTGCAGGGATGAGGCATCGCATCAAGATCTTGCTCCTTGGCTGCGAGCCGTTCGAGGACGGGGCGCGGCCGCTGGCGAGGCGGGGACGAAAGGGGCGCGTGGGCGCGGTTGTTGTGCGATGCACAGCACGTTCTGGGTCGATCCCTGGGGGAAGAGGGCGACCATCATAACGATGGTTCCTTTCCTTTCGTAGCCTGCTCTGCGAGCCGTTTCTGGCGCGATCTCGCCCGGCTGTATATGCATGCAAAGTGCCACTGGCACTTGCGCAGACGCGCGTCCAAGAGACGGCCGCGCGTCCGTTTGCAGCCGGCCCCAAGATGTCGTGGATCGAGTCCTCACTCCTACGCAATATGTTGTGGTCTTGTCCCCTGGGAGATCATGCGCGGCGCGGTTTTCCAGTCGGCGGCTAGAGGGCCGCGAGCGGTCCCTTGTGCACGTTTGGGAGCGGCGTTAGCGGAGGAGTGCGAGTGTAGGGGGGGGATCCCTCAAACGTTGGAAGCGCACGTTTGAGGGGGGGAAATGCCCGTTGTTCGCGGCTTTGAGCAGTTCATGCGCGTCCTGTCCCAAGAGACATGTTTTCTGATCGATCGGGTCACTCAACACATTGGTCACAAACATGATGTTGTCTGGGTTACGCAATTTTCTGTCGAAAGGCGTGGACTAGTTCTTTGTTGTAGTTACACTCGTGGCGCCCGCAGGGATGCGGGGCTGGCCGGGAGGCCACGGGACAAGGACATCCGGCAAATGAAAAATAATCCGCGAACGCGAGTTGCACCCCAGGCCCCCGAGCGCGGGCACGGATACCGTTTTTTCACGATGTTGCCTCCGGCTCTGGCAGGGAGCTTTCTCGTGGTCGGACTCGGCTGTGGGGGCCTCGTTGAGGGCGAGAGTGCTGGCAACGGTCTGTCTACGGATACCGACTCATCGAGTTCGTCGGGGGCGTCGGGGGCATCTTCGGCGAGCTTTGGCGACTCGGGTCCAGGCAGTTGTGGCGCGCCGCAGAGCCTCGAGCTGACTTCGCCTGGGGAGAGCGCGGTCAATCCGGTGTGGATCGCGGTCGATGCGGGGGCGTCGGTGGTTCGTGTCGTCTACGAGGCGGAGGGGGCAGAGCTGCTCGGTGAGAGCACCGATCCCGAAGCGGATTTTGCCATCGAGGTGACCTTCATAACCCTGGGCCCGCGCACGATCCAGGCCACTGCTTACGACGGCTGCGATGAGGTCGTGGCGACAACCTCGCAGGTGACCGTGGTCAGCGACGATACCGACGAACTCGGCGATCCCGTGTGCTACCCAGGGCCCGATGGAGCTTGGGATGTGTGCTTTGACCTGGTGATCCCGGCGCCTGATGAACTCGGCAACTACGACTATCCGTCGCCGCTCGACATGAATCCAAACTACCGGGCGCCGCGGGCCTACATCGATCTCTGGGGCGTCGATCTGGGGGTCTCAGTCGCGCCTAATTTTCAGTTCTCAGAGCTGGTCAAGCCAAACCACGGCGACTTTGTGGTCGTCCAACCGCATGCAGTGGTCCACTTGCAGGCGCTGCGCGACCAGCTAGGGGCGCTCCAGGTAAATTCTGGCTACCGCAATCCTTCGCATAACGCGAGCGTCGGCGGGGCCACCTGGTCGCGGCACATGTACGGCGACGCCTTTGATATGAGCCCCTCGGATGTCTCGCTTGGGGAGCTTTACGACGCCTGCGCCGACGAGGATGCTGGTTTTCGCAAGCTCTACGAGACCCATGTGCATTGTGATTGGCGGGGGAATAGCGTCGACACTCGCTTCTTTGGCCCGATCGATGGGCAGGCCGTTGTGGGCGACGAGTCGGTACTGCTTATGGCCGCGTTGATCGCCGACGGCGACGGTTTTGTCGCGCCCGCGTCGGGTTGGGATGAGGGCGAGCCGCTGCGTCGTTGGTGGGCCTTTGACGACGAGGGCGCGTTGCTAGCGGAGGCTGTCGGCCGACGATTTGTGCCGCCGATCGGGGCGACCAGGGTCGATGTCGAGGTCGGCGGCGAGCTCTGGCGATCGATCGACATCGATTGAACAAGCAGGCTCTAAGCGCTGAGGGAGCGCTGTTTCCAGAGGATCCAGAGGAACGCTGGCGCACCGAGCAAGCTCGTGATGACACCGGGCGGAAGGACGACGGATGAGAGCGCTCGGGTGCCGGTGTCGACGAGGAGCAGCAGGCCGCCGCCGAGGGCTGCCGAGAGCGGTACGAGGTCGCGGTGGCTGGGGCCGGAGAGCCTGCGGGCGAGGTGCGGCACGATCAGACCGACGAAGCCGATGATACCGGTGAGTGCAGTGGCGGTGCCCACCAGGAGGCCGGTTGCGGCGATCGCCAGGAGGTGGAGGCGGCGGAGATCGACACCGAGGGAGCGCGCTGTGTCCGTCCCCAAAAAGAGCACGTCGAGGTCGCGACGGATCCACATGCTGATCCCTAGACCTGCGCCGATGAGCGGTGCGGCGATCGTCAAGTGTGACCAGCTCCGGGCCTCAAACGATCCCATCATCCAGCGGAGCACGCGTATGCCAAGATCCCAGCGCTGGGTCGCCAGGGCGAGGATCAGCGTCGTAATTGCAGAAGCGAGGGCGGCGAGGGCAACACCCGAGAGCAGGAGCGTGGCGATGTCGACGCTCGCGCCGATGAACGCCAAGAGCAGGAGCAGTACGGCCGTTGCTCCGGCGGCTGCGAGACCTGCGGTTGCCCAGGGGCCGAACGCGTCAAGGCCGAAAGCAAAACCAAGAACTGCGAAGAGAGCGGCACCCGAGGAGATCCCGAGGATGCCTGGTTCTGCGAGAGGGTTGCGGAAGATGCCCTGGGTGAGGGCGCCCGCGCTGCCGAGGGCGGCACCGACGAGCAGCGCGAGCAGGGCCCGAGGGAGGCGCAACTCCCAGACGATGGCGTCGGCGATCGCCGGACTCTCGCTGCCCAGCAGGCCGATGTGCTCGCCGAGGATCGAGAGAACCTCGCGGATCGAGAGATCGCCGGGGCCGACGACGAGCGCGAGGGCCAGTAGCGCCAAGGTGAGGGCGCAAGCTCCGGTTTGGGAGCGACTCATCCGCGGCCTCCGCGTGCGGCCTGACGCTTACGGAGGAGCTTGGTTGCGGTCAACATGCCGACTCCGGTGCTCGAGAGGTGAGCGGCGGGGATTCCGAGGATGCCGTTCTCGCGTGCGGCCCGGGTCGCGGAGATCCCCGGGCGGGTGGCGAGTTCGGCTTCGGTCTCGGCACAGCGTGGCGGTTCGCAGGCGATCACGATCACCGCAGGATCCCAGGCGACGAGTTCTTCGAGGCTGAGTGCAACGTGCCCGGAGAGCCCGCGCTTAGCCGCCAAGTTATCGAAGCCGGCATAGCTCGCGATGTCGTCAAAGGTTGTGCCGGAGCCGGCGACAAAGCCATCGCTCCACGCCAGCGCCGCGGGCCAAGGGCGCTCATCGAGCGTTTTGGCGAGCATCGCGAGTTCGGTTTGTTGGGCTGTGATGAGGCGCTCTGCCGCCGCTGTGGCGCCGACCGATGCGGCGATCATCCGCGTGTGTCGCCAGAGATCCGAGAAGCCCGAGAAGCCCTCGAGGTGCAGGATCTCGATCTCTTGAGTCTCGAGGAATGCGCGCGTTTCTGGGGCTGTGAACGAGGCGATGATCACGACCTGCGGCCGGAGGGTGAGCAGCGCTTCGCTGCTCCCGGAGAGCCTGGGGATCGCCACGGGCCAGCGCCCAGGTGCACCAGAATAACGAGCATCATCGGCGAGCGGGCTTATCGCGACGACCCGCTCTCGCACGTGCTCGCCGAGCGCCCAGAGGATCTCATCGCTCAGGATCGTCTGCGAGGCGATCCGCTTGGTACTTGGGGAGATGTCGGAGTGGCTCTTGGTCTGTCCCTTTGAGCAGGCAAGATTGATCGCGAGGAAGACAGTCGCAGTGGCGACGAGAGCCCAAAGATGGCGCCAAGATCGGCTTCGCTTGTGCTTGGTCGGGTGGTCGAGGGGCACAGTGTTCACGGCACCAAAGTGATGGCGTAGGGCGGCAAGCCGGTGGTCAGGGGCTCGCTGTGCAGAGGTTGCAGAGGGGCGGAGGGATCGATGCCGAGCTTGAACCCGAGTACGCCGCTGGCACCTGGGCTGCGATCACCGATCCAGAGAGTTCCTGCCGTGATCTCTAGGGTCTGCTCGCTGGTCTGCAGGCCCGCCAAGACGCGCACTGGATCGCTTGTTTGATCCGCCTCGCCGAGCAAAAAACGATCGACGACGACCTCGGCAAAATCCTCGGTGTAGCTAGCCAGGTAGAGCGCCTGGCCCTCGGCCGTCAGTGCGAATGCCTGTGGTTGCAGATACGAACTGATGCCGAGTTCGGCGAGCACATCTGGGGCGATGACCCAAGAACTCGTCCAGGTATCGAGATCGATGCGTTCGATGCCTTCGCTGAGAACGAGTAGGCTGTGGCCGCTCGGGTCGCGGGCGTCGAGGCGCCACTGCCGAGCCCAGCTGCCACGCAGGGGGATTCCCTGGATGCCCTCGGTGTTTGGGTCGAGGTCGTAAAGGCGGCCGCTCGCGCGGTCGAAGATCGCCACCTCGCCGTTGTCCCGTCGCGGTCGGAAGCCGGCACTCGGGTCGAGAAATTGTAGCGAGACCAGGAGCACATCGTCGCAGACGAGCGCCAGGGAGGCCTCTGGGTTGCCGTCGGCGTCGGCGACCGGTCGCAGGTCGAAAGCCCCGTCCGCGAGCGGATGGCGCGGGTCCTCGAGGTCGTACACCAGCACGCTAGGCTTGCCGAAGAGTGGGATGTAAGCCCGATCGTCGGAGCTGAAGGCGATGGTCTGCGGGTTGGCGCTGGCGCTGCCTTGGGTTTCGATCGCCTGTTGATCGACGAGCGTCCATCCGGCGTTTGGATCGATGACATCGAGCGCGTCGATCTGGAAGCGATGGAGCAGGTAGAGGTAGTCGCCGTGGGCGAAGGGTTTGGCGTCGGTGCTGCCGAGCGCGACATCTGGGGAACTCGTGAGCGTTTTGGTGTCGACGATCGTGAGGGCACCGGTGGCGAAATCCGTGGTTGTGATCGCGAGCCTTCGGCCCGCCGTGGGCGGACCGTTGCAGGCGCTTTGGATCGTCGGAGCGCCGACGATCGGTGGCAGCAGCATCACCTCTGGATCGGGATCGAGGAGGTTCGGCGTGCAGGCGACGAGCGCGAGCCCGCAGTTCTGCAAGCCAGGTCTTCGGCCGAGCAAGACGAGCCTGCGACCGAAGGCCAGGATCGTGCGGTGAGGGTTCACGGCATGCCCACGAGGGTGTAGGGGGGCAGGCCGGTATCGAGCGGGCCAGTTGTCAGCTCGACCGGCGGATCAACGCTGAGATCCCAGACCCGCAGGCCGCTGGCGCCTGCGCTTGCGTCACCGACCCAGAGCTGGTCGCCGATGCGCTCGACAGCCCGTTCGTAGCTCGAGAGGCCGCCGATGAGCAGCTCCGGTGTGGTCGGAGCTGCGCCGTCGAGGCCGACTCGGTAGATCGATGAGGTCGGATAGACGCCGGAAACGCTGATGTAGGCGACTTCGCCGGAGGCGTCGGTGACAAAGGCTTGGGGAGCGAAGCTGTTGATGCCGGCGGCCTCGAGGGTTTCGGGGGGGACCGCCCAGGTGCGGCTGGCGGTCGGCACATGGATGCGTTCGATGCCGCTGGTAAGCACCAGGATCGACTCGCCCTTGAGGTCGTTGGGGTCGGGTCGGAGCTGCCGAGGCCAGGCGCCCTCCAAAGGGATGCCCTGGAGACCCTCAGTCATTGGATCGAGATCGATCGGGCTCTCGCTGGCGCTGTCGATGGCGATGATGTAGCTGCGGTCGACCGGCGTAAACGTAGGGTCAAGGCGCTGGATACCGACGAGTACCGTCGATCCGCAGGCGATCGCCACGCCGGCCTCGGGGTTACCGTCATCATCGGCGAAGCCGCTGATATCGATGCTGCCAACCTTGCTCAACGCACCGTCTTGGACATCGAGGATCTGGATCTCGGGAGCGCCGAAGAGAGTCAGGTACCCGCGGTCCTGGCTGGAGCCGTCACCGGCAAACACGAGGCTCTGGGGGTTGGGCTCGGCGACGCCGTCGACGACGATGTCGAGGCTGTCTCTCGTTTTCCAATCCCCTCCATCGAGCCTGTCGATGGAGTTGTAGCCGAACCGGTGGATGAGAAAGAGGTCGCCGTAATGGCTGGCCGCGAGCGTATCGGTGGTCGCACTCGCGACGTCGACATCGACGCTCATCGACGCTCCGGCGATGCTCACCCCGCCGTTGACAAAATCCGTGGTGATCACGGCGATGCTGTTGTACGACCCCTGCCAAGCTCCACAGGGGCCATCGACGGGGATCAGGGTCTCACCGTCGGAGTCGGAGTCGGAGTCGGAATCTGAATCTGAATCTGACTCGCCGCTGCCGATGAGGACGCAGCCGCCGGCGAGTAGGGGGAGAACGAGGGGCAGGAGGGTGATCAGGGAACTGCGAAAAAACATGGGTCGATGTACCGTTCGTGGTTGCTGTTGCTGTTGCTGGTTTGTTGGTGGGGTCTTGCTCAGGATGGGGTGTCGTGTCGTCGATGTGATCCGCCCGGATCCAGGGCCACGCGAAAGCTCGCCCAGAGCGAACGTCCGGGCAGCGGATAGCCGATGAAGTCGCTCACGGGAACGGTCAGCGCTGTGGCTCCGCGGATCGTTGGCGTCCATGTGGTGGTTCGGCGGTCGAGGAGGTTGCGAATCTCGAAGCCGAGGTGAAAGCGCTCGGCGACCACCAGCGAGAGTCCGCAGCCGTGCAGGGTTCGGGGGGGCAGGGCGACCCGCTCGGCGGTGTCGAGAAAGGTGCCGGCGACGCTCTCGATCGAGTAGGCGATCCGCGGCCACAGGGCGACGTTTTGCGCTCGCCAGTGATGACCGACGCTCGCCCGCGCGAAGAGCTGATGGAGCGGTCGTCCGGGCAGTCGTTTGCCGTCCGCGAAGGACTCTTCGCTGTGGTTGGTCGCGGCGAGCAGGGTGTAGCTGGCGTCGAGGATCACGTGTTCACGCCAGCCCTCCGCGTGCAGCGACGACTCGAGCCCGCGAAGCGTCGCCAGAGCGAGGTTCATCGGTCGGAGCACGGGTCCTGTCTGGACCCATTGGATGAGGTTCTCGGAGCGGGTCCAAAATCCCGCCACATGGGCACGGACGCGATGCTGGCCGCGTTTGCGCTCGACGACAAAACCCCCCTCGGCGTTGGTGCCCTGCTCGGCGATAAGCTCCCCGTTGCCGATGACGTAGCCGCGATCGCCGAAGAGTTCCATGAGCGTCGGTGCCCGGAAGTAGCGACCGGTGCTGGCTCGCAAAGAGAGGCCACCAAAGAGTCGCAGTCGACCCGCGAGCCGCGGTGAAAGGCCGATGTCGTCGTGTTGCTCGCTCGCTTGGAGGCTCTCCTTCGAGCTGTCCCCACAGACAGGAAAGAGACTGCGCACACCATCGGCGCGGAGGGTCGCCGCGAGCAGGAGGCGCTCGCCAAAGCGCTGCTCTAGTTGGGCACCCGCGGCGAGCGCGAGGCGTTGTCGCTTGGCGTCGATGCAGTCACCGCTTACCGCGGCCTCTTCGCGGATGGTGATCAGCTCCCCGCGACCTTCTGCGAGCAGGTCTAACTGTGCACGTGTCCACAGCGGCACGCCGAGCCGCGGCGAGAGATAGAGGTCGCCGGCGAGCAGGCGCTCATCATCGATGCCGAGGCCCACCTCGCCCTGCGGATCGCGATAGTGGCGGCGTTCGATGCCGATTCCCGAGACCCAAGTCAGGGGGCCCCGAGGTCCGAGCAGAGTCGGCTGCTGCACGCTTAAGAGGCTGCGGGCGCTCAGCGTATCGAGCCCTGTTGAACGCGCCTGGGCGTGCCCTGGTCCGGGGATGCCCTGACGTTTCCAAAGCAGGATCTCGCGGCCGCGGATCCGCCAGTGACCGCGACGACCGGCAAAGCCCACCTGCGAGACCACTCGCTCGTACTGGTTGTTGAGGCGCTTGACGATCCGATCGTCGTCCAAGTTCTGGGGGGTGCCGCGCGTATCGAGGAAGGTAAAGCCCCCGAGGGCACCGCTCAGGGCAACACGGGCGTCGACGCAGAAGTGTCGGAGACGCCGCTTGTAGGCGACGCGCAGGTTGTGGGCGACGAATGATCCGAAGCCTGCACCCGCCCGCAGGCTTGGTCCGCGGCAGCGATGATCGCTGCGCAGGTGGATGGCGCCGCCGATCGCCGAGCCGAGCGCGAGCGGCAGGTAGCCGCGGTGGATCTCGACTCGGTCGAGGCCGTCGAGGGTCAGCTCGCTGGGGCTGACTTGGCCGCTCATGCTGGAGCTTAGGGGGACGCCATCGATAAAGACCGCGACCTGTTGCGAGGTCGAGCCCCGGATCGACACCGCCGAAAATTGGCCGAGACCGCCGAGCGATCGCACGGTCGTGGCGGCGCTCTCGTGGAGGATCTGCGGCAGGTCATCGACCGGACGGGCGCCGTCGAGTCCGGCGATATCGATGGCGGTGACAAAGCCCGGGCTCGTGCGATCGGCCCTTGTCTGCGTATCGCCGCGGCCAGAGCTGCGGACAACGGTGCGGTAGTTCGGGTCGGCCTTGGCAGTGGGCAGCGGCGCTTGCCCAGACGATTTTTTGGGCTCGACTTGCCGGTGCGAGTCGGTGTTTGGATCGGTGTTTGGATCGCTCGCAGCGCGGGCTTCAGAGTCCACCAGGGAGGCGATGCTGCACGCTGTTACCCACGCCCACAGGAAAACCCGCGGTCTCCCTGGGGGGCCGCGTCGCGGGTGATCCTGTGGCGCAAAGTTGTTGTGGGGTGTCGAGCGTTGGATGGCGAGTTCGCTCCCGTCTCACCATGTGCTTGGGAGGCGGGAGCCCACGCGTGCGCAGGACATCTCCGGTCCTTCCTCCCGTGGACCGCGCTCCGAACGAATCGGAGCGGCGAAGAGCTCGCGGCAGGTATCCTGGCTTTCGGGTCATCCTCGGTCTGCGCCTTCCCAGGGGGATCCCCCAGTGGCTCTTTGCAGACTTCGTCGCCGATCACAGTGGCGGGAGCCGCGTCGGTATCTCACCGACTTCCCTCTTGTCACGCCGACCTTCGTCGAGCGTCACCGCGAGCGTATTTGTAGATTGCCGAGCGGATATGGCCGAGAGATCGGGCTCTGTCAACTCGGGATCGCCGGAGGTGTCAGAGAGGCCTCCTCGTATGGTGAGCAACATCTCACGCTGTGGGCGAGAGGGCGCATCGCATTGCTTCTATTGCGCACTCAAGTACTATAACTAACCCTTGGCTATGGCTTTTGTACGCGGTCTCTCCCTTTGTCTTCCTGTGATCCTTATTACGTTTGGGGCCTGTGGCGATGATGGTGTCGGCGATGGCGCTACGGACTCCAGCAGCACTTCTGCGACGGATTCGGACTCCGGCTCCTCCAGTACGACCGGGGTCCCCTTCGAGCCCTATCTGGCGCGCGGGATCACAATTACGCGGGTGGAGGCCAATCCTGGGGTCGCAGTGCCGGTCGGGCGCGACGGCGCGGGAGTTGGGGGGGAGGGTCGTAATGCCTTCATCGTTCAGGGTCGCAACACGCTCCTGCGGATCTACGTCGATGTTGCCGACGATTGGGTCGACCGCGAGATCGAGGCCCGGCTCACCCTTATTCAAGAGGACGGCACCGAGGAGGAGTTTCGCGATGTTTTCGAGATCACCGAGGACAGTCGCGACAGCAGCCTCTCGACCGGTCCCTATTTTGGCCTCGAGGCCGAGTCGATGCGTCCCGGGGTCAAGTACAAGGTCTCGCTGTGGGAGACGGCCTGGGGCTACGAAGAGCTGGCAGAGCCCGAGCCCACGCCGATGTTGCCGATCGACGGCTCGACGGCGCCTGTGGGTGTCGAGGACTCGTACGTCAACATGCGGGTCGTTTTGGTGCCGGTGGAGTACAGCTACGGCGGTTGTTCGGAGACCGTCGACGGCGAGGCGATTCTGCCGGCCTTCGACGATGCGCTCTACCAGCAAAATCCCCTGAGCACTCTGGATATCGAGATCCACGCCCCTTACAAGGTCACCTACGACCTGAGCGCGTTTTCCGGTCTCAACCAGCTCGTCAACGAAATGAGCCAGCTGCGGGGCGCCGAGGCCGCTGATCCAGAGGTCTACTACTACGGGATCTTTGATAACTGCGGGAAGTGCATCGGCGGCGGCGATCTAAACGGGGGTTGCACGGTTGGCCTCGCGGCTTCGATCACCGGCGGTAGCAAGTCCGACGCCTGGGCCCGCGCAGCCGCCGGCCAGCTCAACAACAGCGCTGCGGCGACGTTTGTGCACGAGATCGGCCACACCCAAGGGCGTCGGCACATCTACTGTCCGAGCGCTGGCGTACAGGCGGCGGGCACGGATTCAAGCTACCCCTACGATGGCGGCGTGATCAACGTTTGGGGTTTTGGCGTCCGTGACTTCAAGTTGCGTCATCCGACCGCAACCTCCGACTACATGTCCTATTGCTCAAAAAGCTGGTGCTCGGATTGGCAGTGGAACGCGACCTACTCGCGCATCAAGACACTCTCGAGCTGGGAGGGCGATGATGCCGGCGCGGTGGCGGAGCAGCCCGGGCTCTTGATCGGCGCGATCTCCCCGGATGGCAGCCAGGAGTGGTGGACAGCTCCGGGCAACCTCGACCAGGGCGGCGAGCGTTCGGCGCAGCATCGGGTCCGGTTCTCGAGGAACGGGCAGATCTCCGAGGTTGCCGCTTCGGTGAGTGCTCGGCCCCATTCCGGGACGCTCAATGTTGTTGTGCCGCTGCCGACGAGCTTCGACGTCGGCGCCGGCGAGATCCGCTATCTGGATGGTGACGATGAGCGGGCGGTCATCTTAGAGCCGGGCAAGATCTTCCACCGGCCGGATCATCTCCGCGCCCACTGACGAACGCCTCGGCTCTGCGGGAGAGATCCCAGCGCAGCTTGCAGCACGTCGTTTGTGGACCGCGAGGTGGGGTTGCTCGGTCGGGAGCGCAGGGTTGTGATCGGAGCCCGCAACGCCGCTACATCGTCACTTCGCCCTCTGTTAAGGAGCGTATTTAGCTCCCCTGAGCCCTTGGGCCGTCGCCGTCATGTGCGCTCTCTATGGTGGTCAGGGGCTGTGCTTGTGGGGTAGCCTTGGCCCTGGAGAGAAGTGATGCTCGAGTTTCCGATCGCAGAGCTCATCACCCCTGAGGAGCAGGTCGCTGTCGCTCGGGCGGTGGCAATCATGGCGTCCAGCGACGAGCAGGTCTCGGATAGCGAGCGCCACTTCGTCGAAGAACTGATGGGGCAGATGATGCTCCTGCCGGAGGAGCGCGATCTCGTCCGGCGTGAGTTCGCCAATCCGAGTGACCTGGTAACGGTCGCCCGTCAGGTGACCCATCGGGAGGCCCGGATCTACCTCTACTACCAGGCGGTACGCGCGGCGTTTGCCGACAACCGTTTGGTCGAGGGCGAGCGAGAGGCGCTGGTATCGCTGGCGAAGGCGTTCGGTTTTAGCGCTGAGCACGCCAAGCTCTTCATCCAGTGGGTCGCGGACAGCATCGAGCTCCGCGATCGCGGCCAGCGTTTGCTCGTCGAAATGTAGTCCGGCAACGAGCGACTTGGGCTTGCGCGGCGGGGCACAACTCCCCATACTCGCCGGCCCATGGCTCGCGTCACCGTCGAAGACTGCCTCGCCCGTATTCCCAACCGCTTTGCCCTGACGATCCTCGCCTCGCGGCGAGCTCGCGCGTTGCTCGAGGGCAAGGGTCGAGCGTTGGTCGAATGCGACAACAAGAGCGCTGTAACAGCCCTGCGCGAGATCAGCGACGATAAGGTTCGTTACATCGAGGATGTCGATACTGTGCTCGTCGACTTCATCGCGGAGCAGCGCACGCGCCTTCAGGCCAGCAGCGGCGACGGCTCGTACATCGATGCCGCCGCCTTCGGCATGGACGGAGAGGACGGAGATCTCACCGAGGACATCGAGGAGCTGACCGCAGATGTCGAGAAGCTCGCCGATGACGACGATGACGACGACGGTGATGCGGCCGCAGGCAGCGCCGATGTTGATGCCGATGCCGATGCCGGTGCCGAGGGCACTGCGGATGACCTCGAGACGCTCGGCGACGACAGCGACGACAGCGACGACGGCGACGACGGCGACGACGGCGACGATGCCGACGGCGACGACGGCGCGTGAGCTGCTCGTTGCGCTCTGCGGGGCGATGCTTCGCATTTCTGGTCATCTCAGCGGCGCTTGCGTGTGTTGCCAAGACGCCGCCGCCGCAGTGGTCGCCGCCCGATCCACCTAGCGTGGCACGGCCACTACCTGCAGGCTCGACGGTTCTCGGCGCATCGGCCTCGGCTGACCCTAGCGATTGTTCACCGGCCTGTGCTACCGATCGCCGAGCCGATGAGCGAGCCGATATTCCGCAAGATCCTGGTCGCGAATAGGGGGGAGATCGCCCTCCGTGTCTTTCAAACCTGTGCAGAGCAGGGGATCGCCACGGTCGCGGTCTACTCCGAAGCTGACAGCGATTCGTTGCATGTCGCCTTCGCCGACGAAGCCGTCTGTATCGGCGGCGCGTTGGCGAGCGAGAGTTACTTAAACATCGAGCGGATCATCGCTGCCGCAGTCGAGACTGGCGCCGAGGCGATCCATCCGGGGTACGGATTTCTCAGCGAGCGCGCCGTCTTTGTCACCGCCTGTGCCGAGGCGGGCATCGTCTTCATCGGTCCGTCCGCGCAGGCGATGAACGTGATGGGCGACAAGGTGCGCTCGCGCAAGGCGATGGCCGCCGCGGGTGTGCCCGTGGTGCCGGGTGTCAACGATCTCGGATCGGTCGAAGACGCCGTCGTCGCTGCCCGTGAGGTCGGCTATCCGGTGATGCTAAAGGCCTCGGCCGGCGGTGGTGGCAAGGGCATGCGTGTCGTGTACAGCGAGAACGATCTCAGCAGGGCCTTCGCCGCCGCGAGTCGCGAGGCTGAAAACGCTTTTGGTGACGGTCGCCTGCTGATGGAGCGCGCGGTGATGCAGGCCAGGCACGTCGAAATCCAGCTGATGGCCGACAACCACGGCGAGGTTGTCTATCTCGGGGATCGCGACTGTTCGGTGCAGCGGCGCCACCAAAAGGTGATCGAAGAGGCGCCGAGTCCGAGCCCGCAGATGAACTCCGAGGTCCGGGCGGCGATGGGCGCGGTGGCGGTGCGCGCAGCCAAGGCTGTCGACTACAGCGGTGCAGGCACGGTGGAATTTCTGTTCGAGGAGACCGCCGAGGGTCCGCGATTCTATTTCCTCGAGATGAACACGCGCCTCCAGGTCGAGCATCCGGTGACCGAGGCGACCTGCGGTCGTGATCTCGTGCTCGATCAGCTGCGCGTCGCCGCCGGTCAGCCGCTCGGTTACCGCCAAGAGGACGTGGAGCTGCACGGACACGCGATCGAGTGTCGTCTTTACGCCGAGGATCCGATCCGCTTCCTGCCCTCGCCGGGCACCGTGCGGATCGCGAGGTGGCCGGTGGGCGGCAACATCCGCGTCGATACGGCGGTCGCTAGCGGCAGTGTCGTCTCTTCGCATTACGATCCGATGGTGGCCAAGCTCTCGGTATGGGGCCCCGATCGGCCGACCGCATTGGCACGCATGCGAGAGGCGTTGCGCGAGACGGTACTGCTCGGCATCGCCACCAACATCCCTTTCCATCTCCGCGTTTTCGACGAGCCGGACTTCCTCGCGGGCACCTTCTCGACTCGCTACATCGACGAGCATCCCGATCTCCTGCAGACCGAGGAACTCGGTGAGACCTGCTCACGGGCGATCGCAGCGGCCGCTGCGTTTGCGGCCGCGGAGGGTATCGGCCAGGGCGCTGGGGCGGCTCCTGTTGGGGTGATCCCTTCGCGTTGGCGGCAGTCTCTTCGTTGGCGGCGCTAGGGAGGCCATTGCTGGCATTTGTGCGGGGGAGGGGGCTTCATCCGCGATTGATCGCCCCGGCCATTCATGGCACCAAGTCGCCGTGCGTACGAAGCGGGTGAAGGCGACCAAATTCATCTTTGTCACCGGGGGTGTCGTCTCCTCGTTGGGCAAGGGACTCTGCGCTGCATCGATGGGCGCGCTGCTCGAGGCGCGGGGGCTCAACATCGGCCTGCAAAAGCTCGACCCTTACCTCAATGTCGATCCCGGCACGATGAACCCGACCCAGCACGGTGAGGTCTTTGTCACCGATGACGGCGCCGAGACAGATCTCGATCTCGGCCATTACGAGCGCTTCGTCTCCCACCGGATGTCGCGACACTCAAACTATACTTCAGGACAGATCTACGAGGCCGTGATCCGCCAAGAGCGGCGCGGCGACTACCTCGGTCAGACGGTGCAGGTGATCCCGCACGTCACCAACGAGATCAAGAAGTGCATCCTCAAGGCGGCCGAGGGGCTAGACCTCTTGATCGTCGAGATAGGTGGCACTGTCGGTGATATCGAGAGCTTGCCCTTCCTCGAAGCGATCCGGCAATTCGCCCTCGATCGCGAGCCGCAGGACACCGCCTTTGTGCACCTGACGCTGCTGCCCTACCTGCCGACAGCGGGCGAACTCAAGACCAAGCCGACTCAGCATTCGGTGATGAAGATGCGTGAGATCGGGATCCAGCCCGACATTCTCGTCTGTCGCAGCGAGCAGCCGATCGGTCGAGCGACCCGCGAGAAGCTGGCGCTCTTCACGAATGTGCGCGCGGACTCGGTGATGTCGCTGACCGATCAGGACACCATCTACAAGGTGCCGCAGATCCTCCACGACGAGGGGCTCGACGATAAGATCTGCGACCTGCTCAATATTTGGAGTCGCGAGCCCCTGCTCGACGAGTGGAAGCGCATCGTCCAAACCCTGCAAAACCCCGAGCAGCGGGTAAAAATCGGCATTGTCGGCAAGTACGTCGATCTCGTCGAGTCCTACAAGAGCCTGCACGAGGCGCTTACCCACGGCGGTATTGCCTGTGATTCGGCGGTTGATGTCGAGTACATCGACGCCGAGCTGTTGACCGCCAGCGGAGCCAAGGAGTACCTGGGCGCCGTCGACGGTATTCTGGTGCCGGGCGGCTTTGGTGAGCGTGGTAGCGAGGGCAAGGTCGCGGCGATCCGCTACGCCCGCGAGAACGGGATCCCCTACCTTGGCATCTGTCTCGGCATGCAGCTCGCGGTCTGCGAACTCGCTCGCAATGTCGGCGGCATGCCGGCTGCCCACAGCGCTGAATTCGGCGATGACGATGACAGCGCGGTCGTCCACCTGATGGACTCGCAGGAGGGCATCAGCGACAAGGGCGGCACTATGCGACTCGGCGCGTACGCCTGCGATTTGGTGCCCGGGACCCTGGTCGCGCGGATCTACGGGCGGGCGCGGATTTCCGAGCGTCACCGCCACCGCTACGAGTTTAACAACCGCTTTCGCGAACAGCTGAGCGCTGCCGGCCTCGTGCTCTCGGGGATCTCTCCGGACGGCGCCCTGGTCGAGATGATCGAGTTGCCGATCGAGAAGCATCCCTTCTTTGTCGGTTGCCAGTTTCATCCCGAGTTTAAGAGCCGGCCGACCGCGCCGCATCCGCTCTTCATCGCCTACGTGGCCAGCGCGTTGAATCATGCCCGTGGCCAACGGGATCGCGATCCCGCCGCCTCCTGAGCGCTGTCCGGACCGATCGTCGCAGGCAGGGGCCCGCCGAGTGGAGGCCCGACGACGTTCAGGACGGGCCTGTTGGCGATCGCAGGCTTGAGATCGCAGTCGCCGGTCGCCGGTCGCCCAAAGGGGCATCACCGAGTGCTGCCCGCATCTGCTACCCTCAGAGGCAACCGGAAGAGCGAGGAACACCGACGATGGCCCTCCAGATGCGCCCCGACCTGCGGATGAGCCAGCAGCTGGTGATGACACCGCAGCTTCAGCAGGCCATCAAGCTGCTTCAGCTCTCGCGGATGGAACTCACCGATCTCGTCCGCGACGAGCTTCTCGAAAACCCGCTCCTAGAGGAGTCCCAAGAACTCGGCACCGGCACCGAAGAGGGTGCTGAGGGCGGCGAGGACGGTGATCCCGAGCAAGAGGCCGCTCCCGAGCCCGCCGCCGAGGCCAAGGTCGAAGAGGTCAAGGTCGAGGACGATTTCGACTGGAAGTCGGTCCTCGAGAACAACACCTACCTGCCGCCTGATCCGGGGGCGGGCGGCGGCGGCGGTGAGGAGTTGCCCTCGATCGAGGCGACCCACTCGGCGCCCGAAACCCTCGACGAACACCTGCTCTGGCAGGTGCGCATGTCCAGCTACACGCCGCTCGACGAGGAGATCGCCGAGTACATCATTCGTTGCCTTGGCTCGGATGGCTCGCTCGGTGATGCGACGGTTGCCCAGATCGGACGTCGTCTCGGGGCCTCCACGCTGCAGGTCGAACAGGTGCTACGACGCGTGCAATGTCTCGATCCGGTGGCGGTCGCGAGTCGCAATCTCGCCGAGTGCCTGTGGATCCAGGCCAACCATCCCGAGCATCCGATCGAGGATCCGCTGGTGCTCGGGATCATCGCCAAGCACCTGCACAAGCTCGAAAACCGCGGTTATCAGGCGATCTCGCGTGACATGGGCGAAGCCCTCGAGGAGGTCTACGAGGCGACCAAAGTGATCATGGGTCTGGATCCTCGGCCCGCTCGCGCCTACGTATCCGAGTCGCCGCAGTACGTGGTGCCGGATGTGTTCATCCACAAAATCGGCGAAGACTTCATCGTCACGCTCAACGACGATGGGCTGCCAAAGCTGCGGATCTCCAACTACTACCGCTCTGCGGTGCACAGCAACGCCAAGACCAAAGAGTACATCAGCGAGCGTTTACGTTCGGCGCAATGGCTGATCCGTTCGATTCAGCAGCGCCAGCGCACGATCGTCAAGGTCACCAAGAGCATCCTCAAGTTCCAGCGCGAGTTTTTTGAGAAGGGTGTTCAGCATCTGCGGCCGCTGATCCTCAAAGATGTCGCCGAGGACATCTCGATGCATGAGTCGACGGTCTCGCGGGTGACCACCAATAAGTACGTGCACACCCCGCAGGGCATCTTTGAACTCAAGTATTTCTTCAATACAGGGATCAGCCGGCGCGGCGGAGACGAACTCGCCTCCGAGGCGGTCAAGACCAAGATAAAGATCCTGATCGACCACGAGAACCCCGCCAAACCCTACAGCGATCAAAAAATCGTCGAACTCCTCTGCGAGGAGGGCATCGACATTGCCAGGCGAACGGTCGCTAAGTACCGTGAGCAACTCAACGTCCTTTCAAGCTCCAAGCGCCGGAGGCTCTTCTGAGCCAAGAGACATGTCCCTTTAGGGGCGTGTCGGTCAGAGCCGAGGAACGAAGCCATGCAGACACACTTTGTATTTCGCCACATGGAGGCTTCCAACGCCCTTCGTGGCTACACTGAAGAGCGTCTCGAGAAGATCAAGCGCTACTTCGCAGAGCCCCTTCGGATCACGTGTACCTACAGTGTCAAGAGGATCCATCACACTGCGGATTTTTCAGTCGTGCTCCGCAACGGTCTCCAGCTGCACGCCTCTGAGAGCACCGAAAATATGTACTCGTCGGTGGATCTTGCGCTCGCCAAGATGGAGCGCCAGGTGAGGCGCTATAAGGATCGTATTCGCCAGCACAAGGCTCACGAAGGGCGTAGCGCGAAGGTTCGCCTAGGGGTGCTCGCCGCTGAGCGCGATACCGACGAGCGGGCGATCCACCTGGTTGCGATCGAGACTGCGCTCGCCGAAGAGGAGGCCGCAAGCGAGGCCGTTGCGGTGAAGGTGAAGGTGTTGCGGGTCTCTGAGATCGAGACAGAGCGCTTCACGGTCGAGCAGGCGATCATGCAGATGAACCTGCTCTACAAGACCTTCTACGTGTTCACCAACGCGGAGAGCGGTGCGGTAAATGTCATCTATCGCCGTGACGACGACACCTACGGCCTGATCGAGGCGGCCGAGGATGTTGAGCCGGCACCCGCTGCCTGATCGGGCGGGTTCGCGATTCACTTTCGCGATCCCTCGGGCCCGAATCACGGCGCGACGAACTCGCGCGGGCGTGGCGGTCGACGTGTAGACTCCGACCATGCCCCGCGAGATCACGGTGGAGGTAGGGCAGCTCTTTGAGGCCTGCCGCGAAGCGCTCTCGATCGAGCGCATCTCGGATTGGGGGTCGCTCGATCGCAAGATCACGCGGCCGCGGATCCAAAAGGCGGGGCTCGCCCTCTCCGGATACACCAAGCATGTCTTCCCGGATCGTCTGCAGATACTCGGGCTCACAGAGATCGATTACCTGCTGAGCATCCCCTTGGAGCAGGCGGTCGCCGGCCTGGACGCCTACTGCGGGCGCGGTCTTTGCGGTCTGCTCTTGACCCGCGGTTTGGAGCCGCCGGACTTCCTTGTGGAGGCCGCCCGCCGGCACAAAATACCGCTCTTCTGCAGCCAGTCGATGAGCTCGACGGTGATCTCGACGATCACCAATCGCCTCGAGGATATGATGGCGCCGCGGACCCACATCCACGGGGTCCTGGTCGACGTCTTTGGTATCGGCCTCCTACTCATCGGTCGCTCCGGTGTTGGCAAGAGCGAGGCGGCGCTCGATCTCATTCTCAAGGGGCATCGGCTGGTGGCCGACGACGTCGTTGAGGTCACTGTGCGCCAGCCTGCGGTCTGGGGTGCGGCTACGGAGCTGCACCAGCACCACATGGAAATCCGCGGCATGGGTATCCTCAACATCACGAGCCTATTCGGCGTGGCGGCGGTGCGGGATACCAAGAAGATCGAGGTGGTGGTCGAGCTGTCGATGGCGCACGACGCCGACTACGATCGCCTCGGCACCGAGACTGAGGTCTGGCCGATCATCGGTGTCGATGTGCCCCTCGTTCGTATGCCTCTTCGACCAGGTAGAAACATCGCCGCGCTGATCGAGGTGATCGCGCGCAATCAGATCCTCAAGTACCGAGGCCACGATTCGGCCCGTGAATTCCAAGAGATGGTAAACGCCCGGATCGCGGCGACGACGGGCACGGGTATTCCCGAGGCGATTAACCGCTCATCCTCCGCACCAAACCCTGGCGCCGAGGTGGAGTAAAGCGAGTCGGTACATTATGGAGCTTCTCGTCGTCACAGGAATGAGCGGTGCGGGCAAGTCGACCGCGCTCGATGCCCTCGAGGACATCGGCTTCTATTGCGTCGACAACGTGCCGGTGCCCTTGCTGCCGGAGCTGGTGTCGCTGGCCAGCAGTCGCGACAGCCAGCGGCGATTGGCGGTCGGCATCGACGCCCGCGAGCCCTCCTATCTCCGCGATTTTGCGGAGGTTCAAGAGCGCCTAGAGGGCGCCGGCCACCGCGTCGAGGTGCTCTTTTTGGAGGCGCCTACCGACGTCTTGGTACGCCGCTATTCGGAGACCCGGCGCAAGCATCCGATGGGCCATCTGCCGCAGGCGATCGACGATGAACGCGAGCTCCTGCTGGGTCTTCGCACCCGGACCACCGCGACCATCGATACCGCGACGCTCAAGGCCCGCGAGCTCCGGCAGATGATCCGCGATCGCTACGGGACTCGCGGGGTGCTGCATCTGGTGTTGATGTCCTTCGGTTTCAAGAGCGGCCTGCCGACCTTCGCAGACCTCGTCTTTGATGTGCGCTTTCTCGTGAATCCCTATTATATCCCGGAGTTGCGGCGACAGAGTGGGCTCGATGCGGCCGTCGCCGACTACGTGCTCGGGCAGGCTGAGGCGACAGAGCTCCTGGATCATCTCGAGGGTCTGCTCCGTTTTATGGTGCCTGCGACGGTCCGCGAGGGGCGTTCGTACCTCACCGCGGCGATCGGTTGCACCGGCGGACAGCACCGCTCGGTGGCGTTGACCGAGCGGCTCGCGGCCCGGCTCTCCGAGGGGAACCCGCTCTCGCGGCCGCCACCCCAGCTCATCGTTCGTCACCGCGATATCATTCGGGGCTAAGGGGCGAGCATGGGTGCATCAAAGAGCAGGGTGGGGGTCGTCATCGTCGGTCATGGCACGACCGCGACCGGGTTGCTCGCGGCGGCAAAGGGCATTGTCGGAGACCTGCTCGACGAGGTTGTCGCCGTCGACGCGGGGCGCGGTCAGACCCCGGAGCTTTCGGCGACGCTCTGCCGGGTTCTCGGCGAAGAAGATCGCGGTCGCGGTGTGTTGCTCGTCGTCGATCTGCTGGGCGCGAGCCCCTGCTCCTGCGGGCTCCGTGAGGGGGCAGATCATACAAAGGTGCTGATCTCTGGGCTAAACCTGGCGATGTTATTGAAGCTGGCCAACCTCGATCGCGGGACCATGAGTCCACTCGAACTCGCTGTAGCATGTGCCGACTCGGCGACGCGCTCGATCGCCGTCCAGCCGCACGCAAAGGAGCCCGGATGAGCAAACCCAAGAGCCAAGAAGTCGCCGCTGATCTCGAGATCGTAAACCCGCTCGGCCTCCATGCCCGGGCCGCCAGCAAGCTCGTCAATCTCGCCAATAAGTTCAGCTCAGAGGTCTTCCTCGCCCGCGGCGACACCGAGATCAACGCCAAGAGCATGCTCGGGGTGTTGATGCTCGCCTGCGGCAAGGGCTCGGTGGTGCGTCTGCGCTGCGTCGGCAGCGATGCCCAGGCCTGCCACGATGGGCTCTCCAAGCTCGTTCGCGGGGGCTTCGGCGAGATTTGATGGAGCCCAAGGCGAGTGCGAGCGGACGTGTTGAGCGTCACGGGGTTGCGGCGAGCTCGGGCATCGGTATCGGTATTGCCTATGTCGTCGATCGGCGGCGGGTTAATTTTCCGCGGGCTCGGATCGACAAGGCGAACGCCGAGGCCGAGAAGGGCCGCTTTCTAGAGGCACTTCGCGACACTCGCCAGCAGATCGAGCTGGTCAAAAAGCGCCTCCCCCACGGCGAGCACCGGGCGATCCTCAAGGCCCAGCAGATGATGCTCAGGGATCCCGATCTCGTCGAGCGTGTCGAGGTGCTGATCGGCGATGACCTCTGCTGTGCGGAGTGGGCGGTGGCGACTGCGACCGATGAGATCCACGACGTGCTCGATCAGGCAGATGACGAGTACTTCCGCGAGCGTCGCTCGGACATCGTCTTCCTCGCCGAGCAGGTGATCCAAACCCTTCTGGGCGATCATCCAGAGGGTATCGAGCCGCCGATGGGGGCGGTTGTCGTCGCCCACGATCTGAGCCCCGCCGACACCGCCCATCTCCACCGCTGCCAGGTAGCGGGCATCGTCACCGCTGCGGGCGGCAAGACTTCGCACTCCGCGATCATGGCGCGCTCGCTGCAGATCCCGGCGGTGGTCGGCGTCGACGGGATCCTGGGTGCGGTGATGAGCGGCGAAGCGGTGATCGTCGACGGTGTGCACGGCGCGGTGATCATCCGCCCGGAGGCCGATGAGATCAGCGGCCACGAGATCGAGCGCGAGCGCTACAACGCCTTTGAGAAACGGGTCCTGCGTGAGCACGCCTTTCCGGCGATCACGGCGGATGGCCGCAGGGTGATGACTCGCGCCAACCTCTCTCTCAGCGAGGACATCGATCTCGGGATCCGCTACGGCGCTGACGGGGTCGGGCTCTACCGCAGCGAGTACATGTACATGAACCGCGAGTCGTTGCCCTCTGAGGAGGAGCACTACCGGACCGCGAAGAAGGTGCTGCGGCATTACGCGCCACATCCGGTGGTCTTTCGCACCTTTGATCTCGGCTCGGACAAGCCGAGCAAGCTGCTCGGGCTCAGCAGGATCGAGGCCAATCCGGCGATGGGGTTGCGCTCGCTTCGGCTGGCGCTGCGCGAGCGCGAGACCTTCTTGGCCCAGCTCCGCGGTCTCCTGCGGGCGGCTCTGCACGGGCCGCTGCGAATCATGCTGCCGCTGGTTGGTTCCTTGGAGGAGCTAGAGGCTGGTCTCGCTGCTGTCGACGAGGCTCGGGATCAACTCGAGGCTGCGGGCATGGCCTACGCGAGCGACCCATTGATCGGTGTGATGATCGAGACGCCCTCCGCTGCGATCATCGCTGACCTACTCGCGGAACGTGTCGACTTCATGAGCATCGGCACCAATGATCTGATCCAGTACACGCTCGCGGTCGACCGCGATAACGACGACGTCGACTACCTCTACGAGCCCTTGCATCCGGCGGTTCTGCGCCTCATCCAGCGGGTTGCCCAGGCCGGTGAGGACCACGAGGTGCCGGTCTCGCTTTGCGGCGAAATGGCCGCAGATCCCCGCTACACCTGGGTTTTGCTCGGCCTTGGCATCTCTGAGCTATCGATGAGCCCGAGCGCCGTGCCGGTGATCAAGAACATCATTCGCGGGTCGAGCGTTGCCGAGATGGATGCACTTACGGCGCGGGTGCTCGGCACCAAGACAGCTCGGGAGGCCAACCACTTGGTGCTGGAGGCGATGCAGGTCCGCTTCCCTGAGCATCTACAGCACGGTGGAGGGCGGGCCGTGCAAGAGGGCGACGCTTGAGGATCGCTCGCGCAGGTCCGGCGATTGCCGATCGATCGCAGATGTGGGCGTTTGACGCCGGGCGCATGTACCTCTGCGAACGGGGCCCGCGGAGTGCTCCGCCATTGCTGCTCATACACGGGCTCTTGGTTCATCACTACGAGTTTGTTCGCCTTCTGCCCGAGCTCGGCACGAGGCGTCTGCTCGTGCCGGACCTCTTCGGCAGTGGGGATAGCGACGCGCCGAGCCCTGATCATGCGCAGGGCTACAGCTTTGCTTGGCACGCGCGGACGCTGATCGCCTTGCTCGACAGGCTCGGCATTTCGCGTCTCGATGTGGTCGGGCACAGCACCGGAGGCACGATCGCGGCTTGCCTAGCCGCTGCGCTCGGGTCCCGGGTGCGACGCCTCGTGCTCCTGGATACGGTCGCCTACGATCTAAACCTGCCCTTGGAGGGTCGGGTCGCGCTCTTTCCCCGGGTGGGCCCTGCGCTCTTCAAGAACGTCTTTCGTCGCGCCGAGCTGCGCCGCTACTTCGCCCGGGTATTCGCCGACCCCTCGCGAATCGACGAGCTGGCGATCGACCTCTATTGGGATCGACTCGCGCGGCCGGGCCACCGCGAGGCTGCGCATGCGATGATCGAGCACATCGTCGACATGGGCGAACTCCAGGGGCATTTGACATCGATTCAAGCGGAGACCCAAGTGATCTGGGGAGCCGATGACAGCATTGTGCCCCTCAGTGATGGGCAGCGCCTCGCGGCTGAGATTCCGGGGGCATCGATCCAGACGATCGAGGCCTGCGGTCATGCGCCCAATGAGGAGCGCCCGGCGGAACTAGGCGCGCTCATCCGTGACTTCTTCGCGCCGGGCCTTGAGGGTCTGCACGCGTGAGCTATTCGAGGCTCAGGTTTAAAAACGAGGCGCCGAGCATCCAGGCGTCGATGTCGGCGGCGTAGAGTTCAAAGAGCTCGGCCTGGCCCTCGGCAGAGATCACGAGCACGTGGTTTGCGCGCACGAAGAGGCGTTCGCGCTTGTGGATCGAGCCGAGGGTTTCGTGGAGGGCATCGATGGTCAGCTCGAGGCCCTGTGCGCCCTGTTGTTCGATCGTTTTGATCTCTGTGATCGTGTAGCTCGAGAAGAGCTTGGAGTAGGTCAAGGGCAGCACGTCGCTGACGATTGCGTCGACCGGAAGTCGCCGGGAGGGCGCGACCTCGTAGTCCTTGGCCATGAGGAAGAAGAAGCGCTCCGGATCGGTCCGGCGGCATTTGATCAGGGTAGCTGGCGGTTGTGGTGGGTGAGCGGTCTGTCGAATACATTGCCATCCTTCGCCAGTTGGACGCGGCGCGTGCACGAGGCCGTCGAGGCTGGCGTAATCAGCACGGGGCGCTCGTTTGAGCGGTGGCGGTTGTGTGATGACCTCTGCCGCCTCAGTTGTATGCGTGCTTTTGTCTTCAGGTGAGTCGACAGATTGATTCTGTTTGTTTGGACATGCACATAAGAACAGGATCGCGAGCAGAGCCAAGCCCTTCGGTGCACCCGCGCGCGCGATGGGGGCTGCGTGTTTCACATGCCTAGAGTATCGAATGCGCAGCGCCACTTGATACTCTTGAAGCCGTGACAACGTCCGCTAATCTATTTCTTGCCGATAAGAAGCGGCCGCTCGTCCTTGGGCATCGAGGCATGCCTCTGCTGCACCAAGAGAATACGATCGCCGGCTTTCGCCGCTGTCTTGAACTCGGTGTCGACGGGGTCGAACTCGACGTCATGATGACCAAGGACGGCCGCATCGTCGTTTTTCATGACGACGTCGTCGATCGTTTGACCGGCGCTAAGGGGCGCATCCTCGACATGACCTGGGAGCAGGTATCAAAGCTCCGAATCCAGCGTCGACTGGTCATGGGCGTCGACGGGCAGGGTGGCGAGGTTGTCATGAATTACGAACAGGAGGAACGTATCCCGCTATTGGCGGAGGTGCTGGACGAGTTCGCGGGCAAGCTCGCGATCAACGTTGAGCTCAAGCCTGCGGTGCCCTCGTGGCGGCAGCGGAGGTGTGGTGCTGCCACGGCAGCGGTGATCCGAGCCGCCGGAGCGGAGGCGTCGCTGATCGTCACCTCCTTCGATTTTTTTAAGCTGCGCGCGCTCGAGGCGGAGCACTCTGCGATCCACTCGGGCTTCGCGTACGACGATGACACCGTCAGCTACCTGCCTTCGTGGTTGGCGAAGCTGCCCGAGATTGGCTCTGAGATCGGCCGTCGTGATGAACTCAACCGCAACCCGGAGACTGTCGTCAACGCGCTCCTAGAGGCGAATGCCATCGGCCGTTGGATCGGATCGAGCGTCGTCGCTAGCGAACACACCCTGATCGACTCCGACACGATCAAAAAATTCCACGATCGAGACATGGCCTTCGGGACCTACACCTTCTTTCCGATCGAGATGACGGGTGTGCGTCACCAACTCAACGATGAGCAGCAGCTTCAACGTCTGCGCACGATTGCGGAGGCCGGTGGGGATTGGGTCGAGACCGATGATCCGGTGCGGGTGATGGAGCTGCTCAGCTAACCCCCCGCTTAAAATAAAGAAGGCGGACCCTCGCCGGCCTTGGGCCGTGCGGAGGATCCGCCTGTCTGTGTTTCGCGCGATCAGCCTGCGACGCAGACGTCAGCGCCGCTGGGACCGGCGTGCGGGCAGTGGAGCTCTGGATCGCCCATCGCGGGGGCGCCAGCGTGGTAGGTGCGGCAACCGATGGTGTCTCCGGCAGTATCGGCGTTGGTGCCCGGGTACCAGAGCACACAGGCGACCATGCAGGCGTCCAGGTCGCCCTCGTAGACGTCGTTCTTGCCGGTGCAATTCATCATGTACGTGTCGCAGTAGTCGGCGCAGGCTGGCGCGCCCTCGTCCGAACAGACGCCGTCACCGCTGGGGCCGGCGTGCGGGCAGTGCAGGAGAGCGTCGCCGCCGTTGGCAACCGTGACGTGGTAGAGGCGGCAGCCGAGGCTATCGCCGCCGGTCGCGTCGGCCTCTCCGACGGGCCACTGGTTGCACTGGGCCATGCACTCGGCCGTGTCAGCGTACTCGGGGAAGTCGGCGCAGGCCTCTCCGTAGATCTCGCAGTACGCGTCGCAGGTGAGGTCGCCGCCACCGGTGGTCGTGGTGGTGGTGGTGGTGGTCGTCGTATCCGTTTCGCCCGTGGTGGTGGTCGTCGTACTCGTAGTAGACGTCGTCGTTGGATCGGCCGTCGTGCTGTCGCTGTCGCTGTCCGTGCCAGTGCTGGAGGAGCTGCTGGAGGAGCTGCTGGAGCTGCTGGAGGACGTCGGCGATGTCGTCATGGTGCCGTCAGAGTCAGATGTGCCGGTGTCGTCGCCGGCGCAGGCGCCTAGGCTGAGGCTGAGGGCAGAGAAGGCAGTCAGAATAAAAACAGAGCGGATGTTCATGGGGTACCTCATGGGTCGCAAGGCCCGTGGACGTCACGGGGGCGCGGACGATTACGTCCGTAACATACGTTCGTCAAGCAAAGTCGGATCGATGGGCGGAGGCGGTCTGCAGGAGCGAAGGTGCAAACGAACTTTCTTGTGATCCGGCTGACATCTTGGGCCGTATTCTGCAGGCGTTGGCGTCTCGCCTCGAGGCGTCACAGAGAGGACTTATGCGCAAACCTATGAGAATCGCAGGAGCAGTCGGAATTGGCCTCCTTGCCTCCGTTATCGGGATCGGCGTTGTCACAGCAGCGGACCACGTAGAGGCTCCGGGTGTGATGGGCAACCCGGCCGTCGACATCACCGATTTTTACGCCTGGCACAAGGACGACGGCAAGATCGTCGCGATCATCGGCTTCGCTGGGCTGGCCGAGGCCGGTATGCCGGCGACGTACGACGACAGCGTGCTCTACGGCATCCACATCGACAATACGGGCGACGGCGTTGCGAATGAGGACGTCTGGATCCGCTTCGGCAAGAACGCGGCGGACGAGTGGGGCGTCAAGGTCATGGGCCTTGCCGCTGATCCGGTCATCGGTCCGGTCGGCACCACGATCGACGCGCCTCTGGGTCTGCGTGTGTACGCCGGCTCTCGCGATGATCCTTTTTTCTTCGATCTCGAAGGCTTCACCGAGACGCTTATGACCGCCACGCTCGCCTTTGACAGCACGCGTGACACCTTCGCCCAGACCAACGTTACCGCGATCGTCGTCGAAATCAGCATCGACGCCGTTGCTGCGGGCAACGACAACATCTCAATGTGGGCGACCACGCGCCAGTAAAGGAGGTCCTCATGCTTAGAACGACCAAGACTTGGACCACACTCATGCTCGCGGGCACCTTTGCCCTCAGCGCATGTTCTAGCGATGACACGGCCGAGAGCGACTCGACGTCGGATACCTCTCCGACGACGACGACGACCGATCCGACAACGACGACGACGACGACGACGACAGGTCCGATGACGAGTACGGATCCGTCAACCGACCCGACGATGACGACGACGACGACAAATCCGACGACCACTGAGGGCGAAACGGATCCGACGACCACGACCACGACGGGCGACGATCCCTTCGTGTTCGACGAGACCCCGCCCGATCAGCTCACGCAGATCGATCGCATGGGTATGCCGGCGATCAATACCGCCGTCATCACCTCGAAGGACGACTACAACGCGGCCACTCCGGTCGATGATGCGAACGGCGATTTTGTCCCGGAGATCGTCGCCAACGTCGATGGGCTGCACCAGGCGCTCGACGATGACCTCTTGGGCGCTGGGCTCACGCCTTGCGAGCTGATGGCCTGTGTCGGTCAGGCGGCGCCCCTTGTGGTCCCTGACGTCATCAGGCTCGACCTGACGGGCATGGCCGGTTTCCCCAACGGGCGCAAGCTCGCTGATCCGGTGATGGATGTGACGCTCGCGCTTGTGCTTCTGGATCTCAAAGTGCACGAGGTCACGACGCTCGCGGGCCTTCCGCTCAATCCGCCGGCGAACGACGTGGCGTTCCTCGCCGACTTCCCTTACCTGGCTGACCCGCACTAGCGGATCGACATGAGCAGCACGTATGTGCAAACCACACCGGTGGGGCCGAGAGGCCTCGCCGGTCGTTTTTTGATCCTCGGCGGAGTTTTTCTCGCGCTCGGCATCGCCTGCGGTGCGTCTCAAGAAGTTGAGCCGGCGGCCGCGAAGGCTGAGCCTGTAGTTGTCGAGGCGAATCCAAAGGCAGAGTCCGAAGCGATTGCCTTGCCGAGTTCTCCGAGCACCTATGCCGACGAACTCGCCGCGCTCGACCAGCGCATCGCCGCGATTCGCCAGCGCGCGCGCACGACCGTGCCCTCGTGGCTGACTCTGCAGACCCTCGCGGGGGCGCTCTCCGAGCGGGCCCATCTGAGCGGTGATTACGATGATTACGGAGCCGCGGAGGCGACGCTCGCCGAGGCTTTTGAGCTGGCAGCAGAGGGCAGTGGGCCGCTCATGACCCGGGCTCGGCTGCACTTCACGCTGCACCGCATCGACCCCGCGCTCGCGGATTTAGAGAGCGCTGCAAAGCGGATCAACCTCAAGGATTACGAGCAGGCGGCGCTCGACGGCCTGCGTGCTGACATCGCTTTTCAGCGCGGTGATTACGCGGAGGCACTTGCGACCTTCGAGAAGCAGGCGACGGCCAAGCCGAGCTTGGGCACGCTGTCGCGGCTCGCGAAGTACCGCTGGAAGACCGGTGACTTCGACGGCGCCGACGCTCTTTTTGTCGAGGCGCTCGCGGCCTACAAGGGAACATCAGCCCAGCCGCGGGCCTGGCTCCGGCTGATGCGGGGGCTCCTCGATCTCGATCGGGGCCGCCATCGCCAGGCCTACGCCCACTATCAAAACGCAGCGGCGGAGTTCTCTGGGTATTGGTTGGTCGATGAGCACATCGCTGAGATCCGCGGAATTCTCGGCGAAACGGCGGCCGCGAAGACGCTCTATGTCGATTTGATCGAGCGCACCGACAACCCCGAATTTATGGACGCGCTCGCGGATATTCTCGAGGAGGGCGGCGACAAAGAGGGTGCCAAGACCCTGCGTTTGCGGGCGAAATCGGCCTACGAATCACTTCTGCAGCGCTATCCCGAGGCGGCGGCAGGACACGCGATCGCCCACTACCTGGACGACCCAAGCGACGAGGCGAAGGCGCAGGCATTGGAACTCGCGAAGGCCAACCACAGGTTGCGGCCCAACGGAGCCGCCCAGATCCTGCTCGCGCGGGCGTTGCTCGGCGTCGGCGAGATCGAGCGCGCGAAGGCGACGGTCGCCACGGCACTCGCGGGCCCTTGGCGCTCTGCGGGTCTCCATGAGGTGGCTAGCGCCGTCTTCGCAGCGGCTGGCGACTCAACGCGTGCCGACGCGGAACTCGCGAAGGCGCGGGCGATCGATCCGACGATCGGCGACTAGGAGGTCGCTAGGGGCAAGCATCGCAGGGTCGCCCACGGTCGTCTCGAGGCGGTCGCGGGCGGCTCGCGGCAGTCCCGCATCGACGATCCTCCTGTACTTGTTCGCCTTCAGGTCGAGCCACTTCCGCCATCTCATGGCGCCCCTCTGTTAGGCTTCCTGCGGCTGTGGCGGGCGCTAAAACCCACTGGTCTTGGAGTCGGCTTGTGGGGGTCCGGTGGTTGTGTCTTGGGATCCTCGTTTGGTTGGCCGGGGCCGCAACGGCCTCTGCGAGTACCCGCGATCGTCGGTGGAAAACCATCGAGAGCGAGCACTTCTACATCCACTACTACGCCGGCCAAGAGGAGGCCGCGGCCCGGGCAGTGATGCACTTAGAGCGGGCGCACGAGCGGTTGACGCTGGCCTACGGCCACGAGCCCTTTCTCAGGACGCACGTGACCATGGTGGATACCACCGACAGCGCCAACGGCTCGGCGACGGTGGTGCCCTTCGGTCGGATCAACGGCTATGTCACCGCGCCGGGTTCGATGTCCGTGCTCGAGTCCTACGACGACTGGATGAACATCCTGATGACCCACGAGTACGTGCACGTCGTGCATCTCGACACGGTTCACGGGTTGCCGCGGTTGGTCAACGCGCTCTTAGGATTCGGTGTGCTCGGCAAGGTTTGGTCGCCGAACATTGTCCAGCCGCGGTGGATCGTCGAGGGTCTCGCCACCTACGAGGAGTCGCACCTGAGTTCGCAGGGCCGCCGTCGTTCGGCGCAGTTTGACAACATGTTGCGCATGCATGTGTTGGAGCAGGGATTCCTGTCGATCGAGCGGGTCTCAAACGGCGCCAACATCTTTCCCTACGGCACGGTCGTGTATCTCTACGGCCTCCACCTCATGCACTACATCGCCAGCCGCTACGGTCACGACAAGCTGCGCGAGCTCTCCCATGTCTACGGCGGTCAGACGATCCCCTACGGGATCAACCGAGCGCTCAAGAAGGTGATCGGCATCGATTTTTACCAGCTATGGGAGGAGTTTGAGCTCGACACGACACGCCGTTTTCAGGCCCAGGCCCGACAGATCCGAGCCCGCGGCATCCTCGAAGGGCGCCGCTTGACCTTCTCGCCAGCAGACTCGGCTTCCGGGCAGCTCACCCGCCATCCCTTTTGGTCGCAGGACGATCGCGACCTGTATTTTTACGAGGACGACGGCTCGTCAAATCCGGGAATTCGTCGAATCAACGCCCGTGGTGGCCGGATCAGAGAGGGCCTAGGCTTTGCGCACGAGGGCATGAACGTCGATGTCGAGCACGTGCTCGATGTCCAGCAGGCGGCCTCGGGTTCTTTTATAGCTGCCTCAAAGGACATGGTCTTTGAGCAGAGGCGGACCCACGACATGCGCTACTCGTGGGACGACCTCTACCGCTGGAATGCGCCGAACCCCAACCACGTCGAGCGCCTCACTTTCGGCCTCCGTGCCCGCGATCCGCACGTCTCACCGGATGGGCACACGGTGGTCTTTGCCCGCAATGATACCGCTCAATCACGGCTCGCTTTCCTCGACCTCGACAGTCGCGAGGTTGTCGAGGTCCCGCCGATGGGTCGAATCTCGCAGGTCTTCGCGCCGCGCTTCGCCCCCGATGGCAAGCGCGTGGTCTTCTCCGGCTGGCGCGAGGGAGGCTTTCGCGACATCTACATCTACAACCGGCAAAGCGGCGACCTCCAGGCGATCACCGGCGATCGTTTTATCGACATCGAGCCCTCGTGGACGGCCGACGGCCGCTACATCCTCTTTTCGAGTGACCGCGACGAGGTGATGAACGTCTACGCGTACGACCTCAAGGAGGCCAAGCTCTGGCAGGTGACCAACGTGCTCGGCGGCGCCTTTGAGCCGGTGCCGAGCCACGACGGCGAGCGCTTCGCGTACATCGGCGCCTCGTCGACCGGCTACGACCTTTGGGTGATGGATCTCGATCCGTCGACGTTCATAGAACCCCTCCCGGTGGTGCCATCACTGCCGCAAATCGACGACCCGACGCCCACGTTCGCGGCTGCTCGAGGGCGCCACCTAGCGCTACGAAATTCCCGCTACAAACCGATCCGAACGATGTTTCCGCGGACAATCTTGCCCTCCGCGATCGAGTACAACAGCAGCGGGATCGGGTCTTTTCTCGGGCTCTCGACGGGCGTCTCAGACATCGCCGGCCTGCATACCGTGGCCGGCTCGCTTGGATATTTCTTCGACTACAAAGAGCCGACAGGTTCTCTCTCGTACCGCTACACCCAGCTCCTGCCGAGCTTCAGCGTTCGACTGAGCCGCGGTTTTGGCGTTCGCAACGGCTTTGATCGCTTTGATTACGACCACGACGAAGGGGACGATGGCGCCTACCAACTGAGTGCCTACCGTGAGCGGGTGACCCGGGGCACGCTGTCGATGGGCTTGCCGGTGCTCCGCCACCCGATCCACTCGGCGGATGTGGATCTCTCGTACTCGTTTACTCGCTACAGCAATCTCGACAGGTTGGCCGAGCCGATCGATCCCAACTCGCCGACCTCGAACTACCCGCTGGTAGGTGACGTCGGCCAGCTTGAACTCTCGTTCTCTTACGAGAATGTGCGCTCGGTTCGCCAGGGGTACGGCAATATCAGCGGTCGGCGGGCATCGATGGCGTTGACGTTGATCGACCCCCACTTGGGCGGTGACTACGGGGATGTTCAGATCTCGGGGGCCTACACTGAGTTCATCAAGATGCCCTGGCGGGGTCGACAGGTCTTGGCGATGCGCCTCGCTGGCGGTGCTTCGGCGGGGGGTTTTGGCCGTCGCGGGGCCTTTGCGCTCGGTGGTTTTGGGCAGCAGGGCGACCTCGCCAGGACCCTGATCGCGCGGGCCTCCTCTAGCGAACGCGGGGCACTTCAGGGGTACGCGCCGAGGTCGATTTCGGGGCAGCGCTTTGCGATCCTCAACGTCTCCTATCGCGTGCCCTTGGTCGACGTCGAGCGCGGCCTCGGAACTGTGCCCTTCTTTTTTCGCCGCCTGGTCTTCCAGCCATTTTCGGATATCGGTGGGGCTTGGTCGGGGCCCATTGCCCGCGAGGTGATCAAAATCGGTGCAGGTGCTTCGATGATCTTCTCTTTCAAGATCGGGTATCTCGAGACGGTGAATCTCTTCCTGACCTACGCTCACGGGTTTGATCAAGAGCTAGGCCTGGACACCTTTAGGGCGGCGGTCAGCCGCTCGTTTTAGGGAGCGCTGCGAGGCGGAGGGCGGCGCGGGCGAGCGCATCCAGAACCTCATCGGCGACCCCGAGAGCGCCAGGGATCAGGGTGATCGTCGCTGTCGGATGGCGCTCGCGGGCCGCCAAGACGAGCGCTGGGATGTCGCGCTGGAGGTGGCGACCGCCCGCCGACATGAAGTAGGCGAGGACTCGGATATCGTCGTGACCGGCCGCCAGGCAGCGGTCGACAGCGACGGCGAAGGAGCCCGCGTCGAGGGTGGCGATGGTCACAAAATGCAGCGGCGCGAGTTCGCGGAGGCGGGCTGCGCTGTGCTCGATCGGCCGGATCCACTCGGGGTCCGGACTCCCGTGGGCGAGGAGAACAAGGGCTGCCATCGGCTCGTTTGGCAGCTTAGGGTCAGGCTTGGGCGCCGGTGGCCCGCAGATCGACCGCGAGGATCTTATCTTGCTCACGGAGGCGAGCGAGCAGGGCGTCGCTCGGCCGGTGTTCGAGGGTGATCGTCGCGCAGGCAGCCTCGCCCCGGGAGAAGATGATGTTTTGCATCTCTTGCACGTTGAGCTGCTCGCTGCGCAGGGCGCTGAGGATGCTGGCGAGGATGCCCACTTGATCGACGTGACGCACGATCAGGCGGAAGCGGGCCACACGATCGCTGACGATGTTGACCGTGTTGTGGACGATGCCCTTGGCGAGATAGTCGTGGATAATCCGCAGGACTTCGTCGGAGATCGCCGCCGCGGCCTGCTCGCTCGAGGCGCCGATATGCGGAGTGGAGTAGAGGCCTTTGAGGTCGCGCAAGGGGCTCTCAAAGTCGGCGGTAGCGCTTGAGGGTTCGCCCTCAAAGACGTCCACGCCGGCCCGGATACGGCCGCTGGCGACCGCCTCGGCGAGGGCTTCGTCGTCGATGACGCCGCCGCGGGCGGTGTGCAGGAGGATCGCGTTTGTGGGCATCAACGCGAGTTCGTCACGGCCGATCAGATGGTGGGTTTTTGGCCCGTAGGGGATGTGCACGCTGACGATGTCGGAGCTGCTCAGGAGGTCGTGAAGGGTCGCCTTGGGGACGACTCCGAAGGCCTCTGCGACCTCGGCGGAGATCGGCGGCTGGCAATAGGTCTGAAGCTTGATCCCGAAGGCCCGCGCCCGTACTGCGACGGCCTTGGCGATCATGCCGAAGCCGATGAGCCCGAGCGTTTGTCCCTTGAGGCCGCGGGCTTTGCTGTAGGTGGATTTGAGCCAGCGACCGGCCCGCATGTCCGTTGTCGCGTCGACGATCCGTCGGTCGAGTGCGAGCATCAGACCCATCGTCAACTCGGCGACGGCGATGGCGTTTTTTCCGGGGCAGTTGGCGACAAAGATGCCGCGCTTACTGGCGGCCACGCGGTCGATCGTATTGACACCGGCGCCGGCTCGGATCACCAGCGAGAGGGCCTCGGTCGCCGCGAGAGCGGTGTCGCTGACCTTTGTCGAGCGCACTACCAGGATCGTCGCACCGGTCTCGGCGAGAGCTGCAGGCAGCTCGTCGGCACTGAGGCCCGGTCGGAAGATGACCTCGTCGACCATGCTCTGGAGGGTCGCCAGGCCATGGGGAGAGAATTTATCGGCGATCAAAACCCGCATCGGCGCCGAAGTTAGCACGGGAGCCTGCGGATTGAGGCTTGGCGAGGCCCCTCAAAGATCGCAATCTTCGGGGGCATGGAACGTGAGCGCAGGGCGACCGCAGCGATCGGGCAGGGCTCGGTCAGGCAGAGTTTGGTCGAGCAGAGTCTGATCGGGCTCGGGTGGATCGGGCTGATGCTCGGCGCTTGTGGTCCTCGAGGCGCCTCGGAGTCGACTCCGGCGAGTCCCGGGGAGATGCCGAGCGCAGCTCCGCCGATCGTCGACGAGGCAGAGCACGGACAGGAGGAGGAGGCCTCAGAGGAGCCGCAGGTGACAGCTCCGGCCGCTCTGCCTGAGCGGCCGCCGGTGATCCTGCCGGAGCCCGTCGACGCTGGCGAGTGCCCTGAAAAGGGGGCTGGCGACCCCGCGCTCGGGATCATGGTTGCGCCGATCCGGCCCGTTGTTGGCGAGCCTGTGCGGATCGTCGCCGCGACTCTCGAGGACGAGCGTCCGTTGGCGATGCGTATCGAGGTCGAAGGCGACGCGATCGAGGCGACGATTCTCCATCGACCGGGGGTGCCGGCGGCCGTGATCGGGGAATTTGTGCCGAGCGCCAGCGATTCGATCCGAGTGATCGTCGGTCGTGATGGCAAGGGTCTCGCCTGCGCGACTGTTCGGGTCCGTCGTAAAGGGGCTCGCACACCGCGGCCGGCGAGCGCTGCGGTGTGGCCCGTGTCGCGTCGTTGGGGCGCCGCCGAGGAGGCGCTCTACAGCGCTTGGATCCGCGAACTCTTCCACGCCGAGCGCGGCGAAGAACTCGCCTATCGGGCCTTCCACGAGGTCACCGGTGAGGCCTCGCGCAATCTTCTGCACGATGCCTTGGGCTGGGGCGAAGACTCGGATCCCAAGAGCCCGACCGGCCTCAAGTTGCGCCCTGATTGCGCCGACACGCCCTACTTTCTTCGGGCCTATTTCGCCTGGAAGCGCGGGTTGCCCTTCGCCTTTCGCAAGTGTTCGCGGGGCGGTCCCGGTAAGGCACCGCGTTGTGGCGAAGAGATCACGGTGCAGGACGCCGATCAGGGCAGTGGCAAGCAGTCGGGGGAACTCGGCGCGGTCCAGTACTTCTTCCGCAGGACCTTGGCCTGGGGGGTGCACACCGGCAACGGCAGGGTCGCCCACGGCGACTCCAACTCCGATCTTTACGCAACCCGTCTCGATCGTCGGGGCCTGCGTCCGGGCACGGTCTACGCCGATCCTTACGGGCATATTCTGGTTCTCGCCGAACTCGTCGATCCGACGGGCGACAAACCCGGTGTGCTCTACGCGATCGACGGTCAGCCCGACGGCTCGATCACCCGCAAACGCTTTTGGGAGGGCAACTTCCTCTGGAATCAAGATCCGTCCCTCGGTGGCTCAGGCTTCAAGAGCTTTCGGCCGGTTGTCGTCCGGAATGTCGACGGCGAGCGGGTTCAGGTGCAGCTCGAGGATCAAGAGATCGCCACGGCTGCGGGCTACGGTGATGTCTCCGACGAACAGGCGGGCATCGACGACGTGACCTTCTACGACCGGATGGAGGCGTTGATCTCCCCGGGGCGCAGGGATCCCTTGGTCGCGCAGGAGGAGGCTGTTACAGCCCTCTACGAGGCCACTAAGGTGCGCCTCGTATCCGTCGGCAACGGCGAGCGCTACGTCGCCAGCAAGGGCGGCACGATCGCGATGCCGGAGGGCTTTCAGATCTTCGAGACAACGGGCCCCTGGGAGTCATTTTCGACTCCCGCTCGCGACCTCCGACTGTTGGTCGCGATCGATGTTGTCAATGGTTTTGCCGACAAAGTGCGGCGTCAGCCGGAGATCTTTGGTGTCGCGGCGGGGCCCGATCAGGAGGCTCGCTTGGCAGCGGTGATCGATCGCATCGACAGGGCGAGGACCGCTCAGATCGCCGATCCTCGCTATCGTTTCAGCTACACCCGCAGCGATGGTTCGTCGCAGGAGCTGGGCCTTGATGATCTGGTGGCCAGGGCGCCTGCTCTGGAGATCGCCTACAACCCCAACGACTGCGCGGAGATCCGCTGGGGTGCCGACCGGGCCTCCTCCGAGGCCTCGACATGTAAGCGCAAGGCGCCGGCTGACCAGCGGGCGAAGATGGAGCGCTATCGGGTATGGTTTCACGAGCGTCGTCGGCCGCCACGGGGCGCGATGGAGCCCTAGCGTTAGCGGCGGACAAGAGTAGGCCATGGACGGCAGAGCAGAGGGCATGAGACGGGAGCAGTCGGCGATCAGCCGAGGCCTCGCTTTGTTCTTGGGGCTCGTGCTCGGGCTAAGCGCGGCCCCTGTTCAGGTCCAGGCGTCGATGGATTCCGGTCAGCCCACAGCAGAGCTGCGTGCCGCCCAGGTGCCGCTGGCGGTCGAAGGAGGGGGTGCCCCGATAGACATGCCTGATAGGTCAGGTAACAGAGTGAATGAGGGGCCATCGGCACAACAAAAAATTGTTGATGTGTCTGAAGGGGCAGGTGAAAATAGTGACGAGGCGGCGCCCTCAGGACCGCCGCCACCGCGCATCGATCCCGAGTCGCTGCCCCTCCAGATCGCTATCGGCCTCGGCCCCAGCGCGCCGGGAAGTCGCGAGGAACTCGCCCTAGTACAGGTGCTTGAGGCCTCCGCGGTCGCCTCCTCCGCGCCGCGCACATCTGTGCGACGTCTCCACGGGGGCGGTGACGCGAAGAGTGTCTGCCGGCAGCGACGCGATGACCTGGTGCTGACAATCGGTTACATCGCCGATCGTGATGAGGCCGTGCTGCTCGCGTACGACTGCGCGCTTGACCGCGCGCTCGGGATTCGGCCGGCCAGTGCGGCCGGTGAGAGTGGGCTCGTCGGCGCTCTCTGGAGCGAGCACCGCTCCCTTCTTCAGCAGGGTGCGAAGCCTCGACGGGCCCCCCTAGTGTCGCGAAGAACCCGCAAGATCCTCATCGCAGGTGGTGCTACGGCGCTCCTCGGCGTCGCCTTGGGCCTTATCCTTGCCAGCACCTTGCGCCCCACGACGGTCGTGCTCACAGTTGGTCGATGACTTTTTCGAAGGTTTTGCTGCGTCGCTTGCACTGGTTCGTGCTGGCGATCGTGCTCGCCTTCGTGTTGCCCTTTGGGCAGGCGCAGGCCGAGTCTGGGAGGCCGGTCGGCTGGAAGCTCGGGACGGCTAGCTCGCAGGTGATCGTCGGCCGTGTCGTTCTTCACTACGATCCGGCGCTCCGCGACGAGGCCCTGGTGCTCGCCGGCATGATCCCCGAGTGGTGGTCAGAGATCGAGCGCTCGATGGCCGGCGATCTCGACGACCGGCTCGAGGTGCATTACGTCACCCATCCGGGACGAATCGCACAGGCCACTGGCATGCCGCGTTGGGCCGCCGGCGTTGCACATCCGCCGACCGGCGAAATCGTCATCGCTCGGCACGCGCCCGACGGCAGTCTCAGCGATCTCGACAACTTGATGCGTCACGAAATGGCCCACGTGGCGCTGTACAGGGCGACCGCTGGGGTACCGCTGCCTCGGTGGTTTCACGAGGGCATGGCCGAGAGCTTTGCCGATCGTGTCGACCTGCTCCGGGTGCAGACTCTGGCTGCTGCGATCTTCGGCGTCGGTGTGCCGCCCTTAGAAGAACTCGAGCGCGACTTTCGTGGCGATCCGCAGGAGGTCACGATTGCTTATGCGGCCGCCCGTGACCTCGCCAATCACCTCCGCTATCGCGACGCGGATGGTTCGGATCTCCGTCAACTCTTCGCCGAACTCCGTCAGGGGCACGGTTTTGACGCGGCGGTGGTGCGCTCCTACGGGGTTACGCTCGGCGAACTCGAGGTCGAGTGGCGCACAGGTCTGCGCGGACGGTTTTCGTGGTTCCCGATGGTCGGCTCTGGCGAGTTGCCCTTCTTCCTGGTGATGCCGCTGGTCACCTACGCGTACTTCCGTCGTCGGAGTCAGCTCAAGGCCGCCTGGGATCGCCTCGATCGCGAGGAGCGTGAGTTCGAGGCACGTTTGGCGCGACGGTTGCCTCGGCTGGTCAGCGCCGGGCAAGCGGCCACCTGTCGCTGCACCTGAGCCACCGCTCGCGCCCTCTATTCCAGCGCTCGCGGCGCCCAGATCCGATGGCGGTCGCAGGGGCCAAGCCGCTATATCGCGACGGTGCAACGGATCGTCGCCGGTCATCTGCGGGGACGCAGGCTTCGGGCACTGCCAACAAAAGTCGCGGTGAGGCCGACGGCAGCGCGGGTGCGGGAGGCTATCTTCTCTCGGCTCTTTGATCGGATCGTCGATACGACGCTCCTAGATCTCTTCGCAGGCAGCGGAGCGTTCACCTTCGAGGCGCTCTCGCGGGGCGCTCGGCGGGCGATCGCGGTCGATCATGACGCTGCTGTGATCCGTCATTTAGAGGCTCAAAGCGCGGATTTTTCCCTCACGGGCGAGGTTGAGGTTGTGCACGCGGATGCCTGCACATTCCTCGGGCGCGGTCGCGGATCCCGGCCTCCGGTGGGGCTTGTCTTTATCGATCCTCCCTACGCGCAGGCCGCACTGCTCAGCGAGGTGCTTGTCGCCCTAGCCGCAGGACAGTGGCTCTGCGATCGGGCCGAGATCATCATTGAGCGCGCGCGCATACGTGGGCAGGCCTCGGTGCTCGAGCTGGCCCCGGGTTTTTACAGGGAGGCCATTCGCGACTACGGCCAGACGTCGGTGGAATTTCTCCGCGGCCCCGCGCGCTCGCGCTAAAAAGGCCCGATGATCGATCGAGCCCGGAGCGAGCTGAAATCCAACCGACGTGCGGCGGCGATCCGCCCGTCGGCGACTCTCGCGATCTCGGCCCGGGCAGGTGAACTCCGGGCTGCGGGCAAAGAGGTGCTCAATTTTTCGGCGGGCGAGCCTAATTTTCAACCACCGCCCGCGGTCGCAGCCGCCGTCCGCGAGTTCGTGCAGAGTTCTCCTGTCCACTACGCACCGGTCGCGGGTCTGCCCGAGCTCCGCGAGCTTGCAGCGGCCGAACTCCGAGAGGTGCACGATCATGAGTTTGGCCGCGCCGAGGTGATGGTCAACTGCGGGGCGAAGCACAGCCTCGCGAATCTCTTTTTGGTCACGCTTGAGCCCGGCGACGAGGTCGTGATCCTCGCTCCGTACTGGGTCTCGTATCCCGAGATGGTGCGCCTTGGCGGCGGCGTAACGCGGGTCGTGGAGGCCACGGTCGAGCACGGTTGGCGTGTACAGCCAGAGGCGCTTGCGGCCGCGCTCGGGCCAAAAACCCGCTATGTGGTGATCAACAGCCCGTGCAACCCGACCGGAGCGGGCTACACCGCGGCCGATCTGCAGGCGCTCTACGACGTGATCGAGGCCTGTGCACCGCAGGCTTGGCTGGTCTGCGATGACATCTACCGCAAGCTTGTCTACGGCGGCTTCACCCACGCGAGCGCCTTTCGTGCGCTTGCAGGGCGCAGCGATCGCATCATCCTCGTCGACGGCGTCTCCAAGAGCTACGCGATGACGGGTTATCGAATCGGCTTTTTGGTCGCGCCGCCGCAGATCATCAGCGCTGCTTGCCGGATCCAGGGACAGATGACTTCGGGAGCGGCGACGCCATCCCAATACGCTGCGATCGCGGCGCTTCGCGACCCCAACCGCGAGCAGGCGGTCACCGGAATGCGCGATGTGTTCGAGCGGCGACGCGCGCTCAGTCTCGACGCCCTTGCGGCGATCCCCGGTGTTTGTGTGCACCCGCCCGAGGGGGCTTTTTACGTCTTTGTCGATGTGCGCGCCTTCATCGGTGAGGGACGCGAACTCGCCGACGACGTCGCCTTGGCGGCCTTTCTGCTCGAGACGAAGTTGGTCGCGACAGTGCCGGGGTCAGCCTTTGGTGCGCCGGGCCATCTGCGGATCAGCTACGCGACCAGCGACGAGGCGCTCCGCGAAGGATTCTCGCGGATCCGTGCTGCGCTCGCAGGATTTTCAAATCCGTAGGTGGGCGACTCTTAGGGCAGGTTGGGGCGTTCGCTGGCGCGCGCTCTGACACCTTGTAACTGCGGCGCCGATCGACGATCGTCGGAGGCCGCGATGTTGATAGAGATCGAACGGGGTAGAAACCAAACGCTGCAGCAGATCCGCGACCTCGCGGCTCGCTTTGGCAATCGAATCGAGATCCTGGAGGGCACCGGTGTCTTCGACACGATGCACGTGATCGGAGATACCCGCGGCTTCCGCGATCGAGAGGACTACGTGCGCTCTTTGCCAGGCGTGCGCGCGTTCTTCCACGCCGCCTCGGGTTACGCCAACATTGCTCGGACGATCCGCGGCAAGGATGGCGTCGCTCAGCGCCGTGATCGGCGGGTGGTCGAGGTCCCTGGGCTCGACGGCAAAGTCCGTCGAATCGGCGGCGGCAAGCACATCTTCTTTGTCGGTCCAGACTCACCGCAAACCCTGCCGCAGACCCTTGCGATCGCCAAGATGGCCCGTGAGATCGGTGAGCGCTTCGGCATCCTCGATCGACTGATCCTCCGCGGAGGCGCCTTTAAGCCGCGGACTCGGCCCAACGACTGGCGCGGGCTCGGCATGAAGGGCATCGCGATGCTCGACGCGGCCCGCGAAGAGAGCGGCATCCCCTACGCCACCGAGATCATGGATCACAACCGCGTCGATGAGATCGGCGCGCACGCGGACATGCTCCAAATCGGCACCCGTAACGCCCAAAACTTCGACCTCCTGGAGTCGGTCGGGCGGCTCGGAAAACCGGTGATCTTAAAGCGTGGTTTTGGCAACGAGATCGAAGAGTGGTTTTACGCCGCGGAGTACGTCGCCAACCAGGGCAACCTCAACATCGCGCTCTGTGAACGGGGCATGAAGACGCTCTTCACCAAGGGGGGCTATTGCCGCAACCAACCAGATCTCAACGCGATCACCTTCGCCCGCAAGCAGACGATTTTGCCGGTGATCTTTGATCCCAGCCACGTCTCTGGCGACTATCGAATCGTTCCAGAGAACCTCATGGCATCGGTGGCTCACCTCGTCGATGGCACGATCACCGAGACCCTGCACGACGAGGCATTTCGTCAGGAACAGCTCTGTGACGCCGCCCAGGCCCTGACGATGGAGAGCTACGCGGTGCTGGTGGAGGCGGTGCTGACCTACGAAGAGAAGGTGCAGCCGCTGATGCGTCGCGCCATTGGCGAGTGAGCGTCGCAGCTCGCTCGGCGAGTGATTGTTAGTGGAGGAGCTGTGGTCCGTCGAAGTCGTCGCCGATGGGGGCCGCCGAGGGAATTCGGTATTCCTCGTTGAGCCAACGGGCGAGGTCGATCGTCTTGCAGCGCTTCGAGCAGAAAGGGCGGTGGCGATGGTGGTCGGTGGCGTCCAAGAGTTCGCGGCGACAGGTTGGGCAGCGGATAAGCACGGCTCGCAGATTACATGTGGGCGCTTGTGTCGTGAAGCCGCGAACGATGCCCAGCGCTGACAGAGAAAGAGCCGGCCGACGCAGCGCCGACAGACACTGTGCAGGTCGGCCGAACCCCGACAGACAGATCGCTAGAAGCGACGGCTATAGCCAAGCATGACGCTGCGTCCGCTTAGTGGGTCTGACTCGCGTCGATTGCGGGTGCGCTTGTTGTCGATGGAGAGGGTGATCACTCCGCCGGCGAAGAATGCAGCGCCCGCGCTGATCGCCGCGATGCCACCGATTTGCGTCTTGTAGATATCAGGGCAGGTGCCTGGGTCTTGGACCGTGGGTTTGAACTGGAGGTCGCCGACGCAGCGGGAGTGAGCGACCAACAAAAAGGCACCCGCGCCCGCAGCCGCAGCTCCGCCGACGATCGCGGTCACCTCGAGCCAACGGGGGAGGATGCGCTTGGTCTTCTTTTTGGATTTGCTTGTGTCTTTAGTGGGCCCATTGGTTAGGGCCACAGGGGTCGCGGGCCCCTCGGGGACTTCATCGGCGACGGCATCCGGGAAGTTGAGCGTGGCCACCCCGCCAGCTTCGGCGATTACGATTTGGTCGATCGTCGGGTAGGTGCCGTCGGAGGACTCGATGTGCACACGGTAGGGGCCGACCCAGAGCCCGCTGGCTGTGGATGGCGCGGGATGCTCGTTGAGCAAGACGCGACAGGGGCTCAGACACTTGATGTGAATGCTGCCTTTGCCGGCCTGGTCGAGAGCTGCGACCCGTTGGTTGTAAAGCTCGGTGAGTCCAGGGCCGTAGCGATCGACCCGTAGCGGATCGCGGCCGGCACTGCGAAGGGCCTCGTCCATCGTCGCGATGGCTGCGTTTTGATCGCCGAGCACGAGGTGTGCCCGCGCGAGGGCGAGTAAGCCGTCGTTGCGCTGGTTTCGGGCCGGGTCGTCGCGGCTCAGCGTTGAAGCGTAGGGGGGGGCTTCGTCGAGGAGCGTGGCCAGGTCCGCGGCCCCGCGGGAGGGGTCGTCGTTGGTGGCGTTAATCGCCGCTGTGAGGCGGAGAGTCCACGCCCGGTAGGGGTCGAGGCCTTCGGTGTTGATCGGGGTCGCGGGAGCGACTTCGGGAGCGACCTCGGGAGCTGTCGTGACCGGCGCTGTGGAAGGAGCATCGCTGCTGGGAGAGAGCAGGGCGAAAGCGAGGAGTGTCTGGGAGACGGTGTACGAAAGCATAAAAACAGACCTCTCGGGTCGGGGAGCCTAGCACCTGCGGGCTCGCGCATTCTAGATCGACCCCGGGAGCGGCTTGTTGCGTCCTTTTTCGAGGAATCTTAGGTGGTCTGGGCTTCGCCCTCGAGGGCGAGCTGGCCACAGGCTGCACCGATATCGTCGCCTCGCGGGGTCCGCGTATAGGCGTGCAGGCCGTTTGTGCGGCAGCGTTCGACGAATTCAGCGATTCGCCAGGGCGTCGGCCGCTCAAAGGGGGCGTGCGGGTGGGGGTTGAAGGGGATCACGTTGACCTGCGCTCGCAGGCCCCGCAGGAGCACTGCGAGGCGATCTGCGTCGTCCTCGCTGTCGTTGATACCCGCGAGCAGCACGTACTCAAAGGTGACGAAGCGGCGCCGGTGGATAGGCACTTTGCGGATCGTCGCCAGCAGCTCGGCGATCGGCCAGCGCGTATTGATCGGCATGACCCGGTCGCGCACGTCGTCGGTGGTCGCGTTGAGAGAGATCGCGAGGCCGACCTCGAGGCCGAGACCCTCGCGCCCGAAGCGTTCGATCGCCGGCACCAGTCCTGCGCTCGACACTGTGATCCTACGGCCAGCGAGCGCTGCCCCCTTGGGGTGGGTGAGGATGGCGATCGATCGCCGCACTTGGTTGTAATTATGGAGGGGCTCGCCCATGCCCATAAAAACCAGGTTGGTCACCCGCACAGGCCACGTTTCGCCCTGCGCTGCGGCCTCGGAGGCCATCAAATCCTGAGCTTGGTAGACCTGATCGACGATCTCCCAGGTCGCGAGATTGCGACGAAAACCGAGGCTCTGGGTCGCACAAAAAGCGCAGGTCAGGGCGCAGCCGAGTTGCGAAGAGATGCAGAGCGTCGCGCCGCGGCCCTCGTTGGGAATCAGCACGCTCTCGATCAGCTGATCGTCAGCGGTGCGCAGGCGGAGCTTGCGAGTGCCGTCGGCGGCGGCGGCCACTAAATCGACACGCAGGCGATCGAACGAGGTCTCGGCCTCGAGTAGCGCTCGATCGACCTTGGACAGATCGCTCATGGCCGCAAACGAGGCGACGCGCTTCTCGTGCAGCCAACCAAAAATCTGGTCCGCACGGAAGCGCTTCATGCCTATTTTTTGCACCCAGGAGGTCAACTCCGCGTGGTCGAGGCCGCGCAGGTTGACCTTGGCGCTCTTGAGGATCGCCGCCTGGGGGCTGCGGATGGCGACGAGTCCAGACATCTGCGGATCGAGCGAGCGGGCCCCTGCGACCGAGGTCGCGAGAGGCCCGAGCAGAGACTAGGGGGCGGCGAGCTCGAGCCCGCTGAAAAAGAAGCCCATCTCGTAGGCAGCGGTCTCGGTGGCGTCCGAGCCGTGGGTGGCGTTGCGCTCGATGCTGGTGCCGTAGGTCCCGCGGAGGGTGCTCTTTGGGGCCTTGGTCGCGTCGGTCGGGCCCATCAGATCACGCCAGCGCTTGATCGCGTTCTCTCCCTCGAGAACCATCGCCAGGATCGGTCCTTCGGTCATGAAGGTGACGAGGTCGCCGAAGAAGGGGCGCTTGGCGTGCACGTTGTAGAAGCCCTGGGCCTGGGTCCGGGTCAGGTGCAAGGACTTGGCGGCGATCAGGCGCAGGCCGGACTCCTGAATCTTGGCGATGATGCCCCCGGCGTGGCCGGCTGCGAAGGCGTCGGGCTTGATGATGGCGAAGGTGCGTTCCATATCGGCTCTCTGTCTCCCGGATCGCGCCGGGGCGGGCATGGCCGCGTAGCGCGGGCGCGCACCCTATATCAGAGGCGGCAAGCACCTGGTAGCGCGACCGGTGTGCGCTTCCTCGGGGAGGGCGAGAGCGCCTATACTCCGGCTCGGATGGCAAAACCGGCGTACCACGTCGCTCTTCGCACGATCGTCGCGATGGCGGCCCTCGTCATCGTCGTCTTCGGCCTCTCGGCTGCGCAGGAGGTGATCCTGCCGGTGCTTTTCGCGGTGCTGCTGTCGATCGTATCGGCGCCGATGGTGCGCTGGCTCGAGTGCCGCGGCTTGCCTTCCTGGAGTGCCGTGCTCCTGGTGGTCGTCCTGGTGATGGGCGTGATCGCTGGTTTCGGAACCGTTCTCGCCACCTCTGTGAGTGAGTTCAGCGCGGCCGTACCGCGCTACAAGATCCGCTTTGACGAGGGCATCGTCGCCCTCGAGTCGTGGATCCGCGAGATGGGTCTCGAGCTCTCCCTCGACCAGCTGGTTGAGATCGAGCCCTCGACCTGGATGGGCACGCTCGGCTCGACTCTCAACAGTCTTATCGACGCGCTCACCAACACGGCGTTGGTCGTGCTGACGATGGTCTTCATGCTCCTCGAGGTCGCCGAGATGCCGCGAAAGCTGCGTGCGGCCTTTGACGACCCGGCGCGGGCGCTCGGCGGCTTCCGTCGCATGGTGGTTCAGGTCCAGCGCTACCTCGTGATCAAGACCCTGATCTCGGCGCTCACGGGCATCTTGGTCGGCACCTGGACGGCGATCCTGGGGGTCGACTTTCCGCTGCTCTGGGGCTTTTTGGGATTCCTCCTTAATTACATCCCAAACGTCGGCTCGATCATCGCAGCTGCGCCGCCGATGTTGGTCGCGCTCTTTCAGCTCGGCCCCGGCCACATGGTTCTGGTCGGTGGCGGCTATATGCTCGTCAATACCCTCCTGGGCAACCTTTTGGAGCCCCAATGGATGGGGCGGAGGCTCGGACTCTCGCCGCTGGTGGTCTTCCTCTCATTGCTCTTTTGGGGCGGTCTTTGGGGGACCGTCGGCATGTTGCTCTCGGTGCCGCTGACGATGGTTCTCAAGATCTCGTTCGAGCAGAGCGCTGACCTCCGCTGGATCGCGATCCTGCTCAGCGGTGCCCCAGATCTCGAAGAGCAGCGCACGCAGGGCAAGAGCTTGCCGCACGACAAGGGCCTGGTGGTCAACGCTGCGAGATCGACGGACGAGGGCAAGATCGTCGTCAAGCGCGAGCCTGCGCAGGATTTCGGGGGGGATCGCCAAGAGGCCTCTGGGGAGGCCCGGGCTCTGCTTTGGGCCGAGACCCGCGGGCCGCAAACAGAGACGGAAACCGAGACCGACGGGTCCTAGGCGCCGTGATCGACACAAAGTAGCTCGATCCGGAGGCCACTCAGCGGGTGTCGGATGACATTTTTAAGCCAGCCGCGGGTGAGCAGCCAGAGCTCTGGTGTGTCGATCGGCCGGACCGGCACCTCGGCGCCGAGTATGCGCTCGAGGTCAAGGGCTAGGGCATCGCGTTCAGGTCCCGGCTTGGCCCTGGCAAAGCGGCTGTGTACGGCGTCGTAGCGCGGCGAGCAAAAGCCGCTGTAGGAACCACTGCTGCCACATGTGAACGGATCGAGGAAGCTCGCAGGGTCCGGGTAGTCGGCGTCAAATCGCAGGGAAAAGAGCTGGGCGCTGGCCTGACCGCTGAGGAGTTTGTAGAGGTAGCTATCATCGTAGGTGACCTCTAGGACATATCCAATTGGGCGCAGGGCCTCACGGAGGATCGCCGCCTCTTGCTGGGCCGCGGGCCCGGTGGTGGTCATGTAGCGCAGGGTTTTTTGTGGGGACAGGCGCGCTGGGGGGCGAGTCCTGTCGGCGGCGGCGCTCGGGTGCAGGGCGACACCGGGGCCGGGATTGAGTAGGTCTCGCGGTGTGACCTGAGAGGCAGGTTCTGCCCAGGCGCCGTTGCGGATGATCCGGTGGTAGCGGCGATCGTCAAAGGCTGCGGCGATCGCCTGTCGCTCGCGGCGATGCTCTGCGTCGATCACAGGATCCTCGCTTTGGCCGAGAATTGGGTCGGTCATGTGGAAGACGAGCAAGGTGGTCGCGAGCACGGAAGCGCGGCGGATCACGGTGTCCTCGGGGGTCTGTCCGGGGATCAACGTGCCGTCGCGGATGACCTCTTCGAAAACCCCCTGCCCAGGTGCGAATGCGGCGATCGTGCCGGCCTGAAAGAGCCTGAGAGCGGCCTCCGAACTCGCGTAGTGCTCGAGGATCACGCGGCCGATACCGGGCTGGGTCGTGCAGGATAAAACCCCATCGGCAGGCATTGGCATTGCGGTCCTGGGGGCGACCGGGTTGGCGATCAGAACCGCTGCGCGAGGCAACTCGCTTAGCGCATGGTCGAGCCTGTAGGGGCCACTGCCGACCGGGTGGCGGGCAAATGGGGGGTGAAGATCATCGTCGCCGTTGTAGTAGGCGACGCACTCCGGGGGCACGATCGCCAGGCGGGGATTTGCGAGAATCGCCGGCAACTCTGGCTGCGTTCGGGTCAGTTGTAGCGTCAGCGTGCCGGCTCGGTCGTCGGCGACGATACCGGTCGGCATCGGCGATCGCGATTCGGGTGATGTGCTTCGCCAGTCATCGAGGCCGAGGATGCGCCCGGCGAGCAGGTCCCAGGCGCCTGCGAGCTTGGGATCGGCGTGGCGAAGGATCGACATCGCAGCATCGCTCGGGCGAAGAGCGCGACCTTTGGTTTGAGGATCCTGTCCCTTGAGACAGATATCTGGAGCGAACCTGCGGGCCGCATCGCCTTGGCGCAGATGAAATGTCAGGGTCAAGCCTCTCGCGTCGAGTTCGGGTAACTCAGAGAGTTCGGCGATCAGGCGGGGCGGGCTCGCAGCGGGATCCCAATCGAGGAGCGTGTCGAAGATCTGTCCGCTGACTCGCTGACTGACAGCATCGTTGGCGGCGGCCGGATCAAGGCTGGAGATCCCGGTCTCGAGGGGCAAGCGGATCTCGGACGCACTCGCCGCTTGGAGGCCACTCGCATCGTTATGCACGCCAACTGAGTCGCTTTCGGGGCCGGTGGGGGAGCGTTGGCAGGCGAGCATTGTTTGTGTGCCCGCAAACAAGGTGATCAGCAATGGCAAGGCGAAGCACGGGCGCCGCTGGAGGCCTCTGCGGGGTTGCGCTGGCATGGGCAGGCTCGCGCCGCTGGGGTAAGGTCTCGAGCTATGGCGACCGATATGAGCGGGGACGCGGCGGGGGTCTCGGACTTCGCTCACCTTCATCTTCACTCGCAGTACAGCCTCTTGGATGGTGCGATCCGGACCAAGGATCTCTGTCGTGTGGTCCGCGAGCGCGGCATGAAGTCGGTCGCTGTCACCGACCACGGCAACATGTTTGGGGCCGTGCAATTCTATCAAGAGGCGAAGGCCCAGGGCATCAAGCCGATCTTCGGCTGCGAGGCCTACGTCTCGGAAAAAGGAATGGCCGAGCGGGCGGATCGCAAGAACTACCACCTGGTGCTCTTGGCCAAGAACGAGATTGGCTATCAAAACCTGCAAAAGCTGGTCAGCTTCGGCCATCTAAAGGGGTTTTACTACAACCCGCGGATCGATCGACAAATCCTCCGCGAGCATAGCGAAGGGCTGATCGGTCTGAGCGCCTGTCTCGGCGGCCATATTGCCCGTCTGGTCAACGCCGGCGACATGGACGGTGCTCGCGAGACGGTCCTCGAGTACAAATCGATCTTCGAGCCCGGCAACTACTACCTCGAACTCCAGCCCAACGGCCTCGAGCTGCAAGAGAAGCTCAACCCGATCCTCGCCCAGCTCGGTGAAGATCTCGACGTGCCGTTAGTGGCGACCAACGACTGCCACTACGTCAACCGCGACGAGGCCCACGCCCACGAGGTGTTGATGTGCATGGGCATGGGCCGAACACTCGACGATCCAAAGCGCCTGCGGCACGAGTGCGACGCCTTTTACATCAAGCGTCCCGACGAGATGCAGGGCTACTTCGAGCGCTATCCCCAGGCGTTCGCTAACGCGGGCAAGATCGCCGCCGAGTGCAACGTCGAGCTCAAGCTAGGCAATCCAGAGCTGCCCGACTTTCAGCTGCCCGAGGGGATCCAGCAGGATTTGCCGACCTACCTCCGCGACGTTGCCCATCGTGGTCTGGGCGAGCGCTTGGCGGAGATGCGGGTTCGCGGCGTCGCCCCCGACGAGGACAAGTACCGGGCTCGTCTCGACTACGAGCTCGGGATCATCATCTCGATGAAGTTCCCCGGCTACTTCCTGATCGTCTGGGATTTCATCCGCCACGCCAAGCAGATCGGCGTGCCGGTCGGTCCCGGCCGGGGCTCGGGCGCGGGCTCGCTGGTCGCCTACTCCCTGCGGATCACCGACCTCGATCCGCTGCTCTACAACCTGCTTTTCGAGCGCTTTCTTAACCCTGATCGGGTCAGCATGCCTGACTTCGACATCGACTTTTGCATGGATCGACGCGAGGAGGTCATCCGCTACGTCACCGACCGCTACGGCGTGGACCGGGTCGGCCAGATCGCGACCTTCCACTCGCTCAAGGCCCGGGGCCTCGTGCGCGATGTTTGCCGGGTTAAGGGCCTAAGCGTCGCCGATGCCAACGAGATCGCGAAGCTGATCCCAGAGGGTCCGAAAGTGTCGCTGTCGCTGGCGATGAACGAAGTCGCCGACCTCAAGAAGCAGGTGAAAAAGAACCCCGCGTTGGCCGATAAGCTTCGCGGAAAAATCGAGATCGCCGAGGCCTCGACCAAGCTGCGCCTGCGGGCGAAGGCCGACCCGCGGACCGCGGATGTGCTCAAGATCGGCATGGCGCTAGAGGGCCTCAACCGCCACGCAGGCATGCACGCAGCGGGTATCGTCATCGGTAACCGCGACCTCTGGGAGCATGTGCCCTGCTTCAAGGCAGACGGCAAGCTGGTCACTCAGTACACGATGAACGACGTCGAGCGTGCTGGCTTGGTGAAGTTTGACTTCCTCGGTCTCAAGACTCTGACCGTGCTCTCGACCGCTGTTGGCCTGATCAACCAGTATCGGCCCAAAGACGATCCTTTCGATCTGGCGACCATCCCGATGGTCGACGCCGGTGTCTACGAAATGATCTCGCGCGGGGATACAACCGGCGTCTTTCAGCTCGAATCGAGCGGCTTTAAAGACCTTCTCAAGAAGCTGCGCCCCGACTGCTTCGAGGACATCATTGCCGCGGTCGCGCTCTACCGTCCGGGTCCGCTCGAGGGCGGCATGGTCGATCAGTTTGTCGAGTGTAAGCACGGTCGCCTCGAGATCGAGTACCCGCACAAGCTGCTCACCGACGTGCTCATGGAGACCTACGGCGTCTTTGTCTACCAAGAGCAGGTGATGCAGGCGGCGCAGATTCTCGCCGGTTTCTCGCTCGGCAACGCCGATCTGATGCGGCGGGCGATGGGCAAAAAGAAGATGGCCGAGATGGACAAGCAGCGCGCCCTCTTTGTCACGGGTTGTGCGGAGCATTCGTCGATCAACGCCGACAAGGCCAACGAGATTTTCGACCTGATCGACAAGTTCGCGGGCTACGGCTTTAACAAGTCGCACTCCGCAGCTTACGGCCTCATCACCTACCAGACCGCGTATCTCAAGCATCACGATCCGGTCGCTTTTATGGCCGCGCTGATGACCTGCGACAAGAACAACAACGACAACGTCGTCAAGTTCATCGCCGAGGCGCGAGCGATGGGCATCACCGTGCTCGCCCCCGAGATCAACGAGTCCGGCCCCGACTTCTCGGTTGTTCGTCGGCCCAACGAAGAGGGCGAGGGCTATGTCGAGGACATCCGTTTCGGTCTCGGCGGTGTGCGAAACGTCGGCGCCAATGCGGTCGACTCGATCCTCGAGGCGCGGGCCGAGGGTCCCTTTGAGTCGCTCTTCGATCTCTGCCGCAGGGTCGACGTAAAGCGGGTCAACAAGCGAACCCTCGAGGGCCTGGTGTACGCGGGTGCCTTGGATTTGGTCGGCGGCGGCCGCTACCGATCGCAGCTCTTCGGGGTGATCGAAAAGGCGGTCGAGCAGGGGCAGAGTGCGGCCCGGGATCGGGCAAGCGGTCAGACTGGGCTCTTTGATCTGCTCGCTGACGTGCCGCAGGCGGTCTACGACGAGGAGTACCCGCGATGCGAGGAGTGGGCGCCCAAGCAGCAGCTCCTGCACGAGCGCGAGGCCCTGGGCTTCTTCGTCTCGGGTCACCCCCTCGACCGTTTTCAGCAGGATATCGATAGCGGTGGTGCCCGACGGACTTCCGATCTCAAGCGTGATGACGACAGCAAAGAACTGACCGTCGGCGGTGTCATCTGTGGTCTTCGAGAGGTACAGACCCGTTCTGGCAAGGGGCCCATGTGCTTCTTCCAGCTCGAGGATCAGCTCGGTCGCATCGAGTGCATCTGCTTTCCCAAGACCTACCAGCGGGTCAACGAGGAGACCGGTCTGAGCTTCGGCGATCGACTCGAGCAGATCGGCGATGAGCCGGTTTTTGTCACCGGCAAGATCGAGATCAAGCGGGATGACGAGGGCGAAGGTTTTGAGGTCAAAATGTTGCTCGAGGACGTGCGGCCGATCGTCGAGGTCAGGGCCGAGCGCACCCGGGAGGTCCGGCTCACCCTCAACGCAGAGCAGCTCACGCCGGATCGAATCCTGAAGCTCAAGCAGGTTGTCGCTCACCACAGCGGTACCTGCACGATGGAGCTGGTCGTCACTGTTGACGGGCGCTACACCTCGAAGGTTGTCTTTGGCGATCGCTTTGGCGTCTGCGCCAACGATGACCTGCTGCTGGCCTTAGAGCGACTCTTTGAGGGCAAGTACGCCCGCCTGATGGGCTAGCCCACGGCCGATCGCCGGGCGGCTACGAGTGCATGCGTTTGCGTCGGCGACGGCGCGATGGTTTTGGCTCTTCGACGACATGCTCGGCCTCCAGTTCCTCCTCGGAGGGGTCGGCGTCGGCGTCGGCGTCGGCGGTATCGCCTATCCCTAAGGGCAGGAGCCCGAGGCTGTGCCGTCGCTCATCGTCGAGCTGGAGGAATGCGGCGAGTTCCTCTAGCAGGGAGAAGCGGAGTTCTTGGTCGAAGGCCTCGGGGCTGCGGGCGATGCGGAGCATGTTTCGCCGGTAGATCGCGATGCCGGTGAGCACCGGTGTGTCTCCCTCTTGGGCGCCGCGGCTCGCCGTTGTGAGGGCCGTGATCCGCGGATCGACGCCCTCGAGGATCAGCTCCATCGACGGCATTTCGTGCACGAGTACGACCAGGGCGACGCGCCGCTGGCCGAGTTCCCGGAGCGCGCCATCGGGGCATTCGCTGAGGATCTGCACCACTTTGCGGTGAATTTGGGCCGGGTTTGGTAGCCACTTTGGCAGCTTGATCTGGGCGTCGAGCCGGTAGACCCGCAGGGCCGCGTGGCAGGAGGCGCGGATGTCATCCTCTTGGAACTCCGCGTCGCTGAGCAGGTGCCAGGCGTCGGCGTTTAGAGGGTGGTGTTCGACCAGTGCGCGCAGTAGCGGCAATGCCTCTTCGGGCTGGGGGACGTCGAGCCAGAGGCGGGCGAAGCGGAGGCAGAGGTGGAGAAGACGTGCCTTTTGGGACAGGCGGTCGTTCTCGTCGAGGGCCTCCCCGTCCTCGTCTTCGACCAGCTCGGCGAGCATATGGGCGTGCTCTGCGTCGGGGGTGCCGGTGCCGAGATCCTCGAGGCTTGTGTGCGCGGCGGCCTCGAAGAGGGGGTGGCCGACGAGCACTGCGAGGCGCTCGCGGGCGGCTTCGATGAGCCCGAGGCTGAGCTGGCTCTCGATGCCGAGGAGGCTGAGATCGATCCGATCGAAGGCAGAGATCCCCTCGAGGTCGAGCGCTTCGTCGCAGAGCTGGAGCGCTCGTGCGGCGTCTCCTAGGTCGAACAATGCGACCTGAGCAGCGGCGAGGAAGGGCTCGAAGTACTCAGGGTCGATCTCGATCGCGACCTCGTACCAGCGCAGGCTCTCCTCGGGGTCTCCTTCGGCGAGGGCGATTGCCCCTAGGAGCACGGGTGCTTCGGCGGCGTCGGGTCGAACTTTTTGCGCGTGCTGGGCCGACTGCCTGGCCGCAGCGAAGTCGGCGCGGTCGAGGAGCGACCAGCCCCGGTCGAGGTGAGCGGCATAGCGGCTGGTCTCGCCGAAGCCAGAGTCTTCGTGCTCCTCTGCATGGCTCGCCATAGCGACCCGGTATAGCACGGGCGCCCTAGCGGGAACGATCGGCCCACGGGGCCAGGATCGCCGTTTGATTGTCGCTCGCGGGGCTGGGCGCGTATGGTTCGGGCGTGTCCGAGGCCCGCGCTCAATCCTTGCTTCGCGCGCTGCGAGTTGGCGTCGGTATTGTGTCGCTCGGATTGACGCAGAGCGTCGCGTGCAAGGCGACACCTCGGGCGAGCGCATCGGCGACGCCGGTCGGTGCGACCGCGTTGACGCCGGAGCGAGTCGACCCTGAATATCGCGATGATTTGCGCGCGGTAGAGCAGGCGCAGGTGGCTGATCCTGCGGGCTCTGCAGTGGTGACTGCCGCCGACCGTTTGCTCGCGAGGAATCCTCCGACAAACCTGCGGCTCGCGGCTGTGCACGCGAAGGTCGGGCACGCCTACCTCAACGGTGACGATGCGATCGCTTTGCGTTGGAGCGGCGAGGCGTTGGCGATGATGGGCGATGTCGAAGCTGTGATGGACAGTGCCGAGGCTGCGCTGGTCCGTGACATCGAGCGCCTGCGTGCGCTCCTGCTCGCCCGATCTGGTGAGCCTGCAGAGGCCCTGCGTGCGCTTGAAGCAGGGGAACGTTCGGATTCGATCTCCCCAGGGGATCTCTGGGCCGGTCGGGCGTTAGCGCACACGCGAGCGAACGCTCGCATCGACGCCGCGTTTGCTTTTGCGATGTGGCGGGTCGAGGTTGTCGATGGCGGCCCCGAGGCGCGGTATGCGGAGCAGCAGATCGCGGAGCTGCTTGCCGGGGCTCCGCCGGTGGCGTTGCGGGCCTATGCACAGGCCCACCCAAACACAGCAGGTGCCTCCTGCCTCGAGGTGCGAGCCGGGCAGGCGGGGGCGACGGACCTGCGTTGGATCGGAGCCTGCGAGGCGCGTCCGCTGCGTATTGGTGTGCTGCTGCCGCGCAGCGGTCGCTTGGCCGCGCTCGCCGATACACAGCTTGCCGCGGCAATTGCCGCAGTCGGCGTTCTCTCCCAGGCCAACCCCGCCGTCGAGGTCTTCTGGCAAGACTCTGGTTCGACCTCAAATGCCGCAAAATCCGGAGCAGAAGCACTTCTCGAGCGAGGTGTGTCAGTTGTCGTGGGTCCAGTTGGGGCCGGCAATGTTGCCGCGGCCGAGAGGGTCCTTGCCGGAGAAGCGGCCGTCGTCGTGCCGGGTGAAGGCCGCGGCAAGGCGCTCGGCATTGCACCTCGGCTCGAGGACCGAATCCTCGCGCTGGTCGAGCACGCTGTGCAGTCGGGGGCTACGAGCCTGGTCATTTTGGCCCCTGTCCATAGCTACGGGGTTCGTGCGACGGCCGCCGCGCGACGTGCGGCTTCTTCCCTGGGGATCGCGATCGAGACGGCGACCTACGAAGACGCGACGACCAGCTTTGCCCCGCTTATCCGGCCCTTTGTGCCTTCATTACGCAAGGGATCGGCGCTTTTGGTTCTCGATCGTGTCGCCCGTATGGAGCTGCTTCTGCGGCAGCTCGCACGCGAGGGGCTTAGCGCGAGCGGCGCGGCGAATACCCGCGAGTTGATGGTGCTGACGACCGCGGAGGCGCTCTCGCTCGCCCAACTTGGGCGCGGGCACGAACTCCTAGGGGGTGTTTGGATGGCTCCTGTGGCCTGGCCAGACCCGACGACGCAAGCATTTGTTGACGCCTACACCTCTCACGAAGGAGAGGCACCGGGGGACCAAGCACTGCTCGTTTTTCGGGCCTTGGCGCGGGCCTGGAGGGGCGGTGCAGGTGAGCCTTTCTCCGCGACTGTTGTCAGGGTACAAGGTGGCCGCATTGTCGCGCCGTCCTCGATCTCCCTCCAAGCGGAGGGCTGACCCCCGCCGAGAGCGGGCAGGGTCGGCCCATTCCGCGTATGTCGTGCCGGGCGAGCGCGCCCTAGTAGAGCTCTTGCGGGGGTCTCCGGAGCGGATTAGGCAGCTTTATGTGATCAAGGGGCGGTCTTCGCCGACGATCGACGAGCTCGCGGCCAAGGCTGAAATCGAGGTCCTCCGGGTCGACGAAGAGACGCTTGCCGAGGTCTGTGCGCCTGCACTCGCCCGTGGCATGGTCGCGGTCGCTTCGCCGCCGCCGGAGCACACCATCGAGGATCTCCTGGAGTTGCCGCGGCTCGGTGAGCGGCAGATCCTGATAGCCCTGGACGGAGTGCAGGATCCTCATAATCTCGGGGCGATCCTGCGGAGTGCGGAGTTCTTCGGCGCGAGCGGGGCGATCTGGCCGCGCGATCGTGCGGCCAGCGTCACACCGGTCGCGATCCGCTCGTCGGCGGGGGCCACAGAGCGTCTGCCGCTTTGCCGTGTGACCAACCTGGCGCGGGCGCTTGATGCCTGCAAGGACGCCGGTTACTGGGTGATCGGCACGGTCGTCGAGGGTGGTCGTGCCATCCGCGAAATATGCGCGGAGGACCTGCCGGAGCGCCTGGTGATCGTCCTCGGGAGCGAAGAAAAAGGGCTTCGGCGGTTAACGCGCGAGCGCTGTGATTTCCTCGCGACGATCCCGCGACACGGAGCAATTGGCTCTCTGAACGTCTCGACCGCGGCTGCAGTCGCCCTCGCAGCGTTCCACGTCTAGCGGACGAGGTCATCTCGGGTGCGCGTGCGGGCACAGCGCGTCCACGCTCTGCTCGTTGGCGACCCGAGTTGGAAGCCGCGGAAAATCTCGCCAGAGCTGTCACTGGGACCTGGATTCAATCTCCGATCTTGGCGAACATGTGAATCTCCAGGCCGGCCGATCCCAGGGGGAGTGTAGGTCCTGGGTGTAAATCACCCCCCCGAGGCTCCTAATGTCCGAACTTCGCTCTGCTCTCGTTCAGTACCTGCGCGCCACCGATGATTCCTCGAGACGCTCGGAGCTCGAGAGCGCCGTCGGTGACATCGATCTCGTCACGGCGCGCGCCGATGCCAAGAAGGATCCGGGCTCCGTTGAGGCGGCGGCCGCGGTGCTTGGCCGCTTGGTGATTGATGCCGCCAGCGCCGATGACCTCATCGACGCCGCAAAGCACTCTGCTCAGCGCGCTCCCCGAAACAACTCCGGGAATGACATCGCACTGCTCGCAGGGCTGGTGGTGTGGAAAGCCGGCAACAAGCCCGATCTCGCCGAGCCCTTCTTCCGAAGGATCCGCCGCTCCGAGCCCGCGAACTCGGATGTCCTCGAGTTCTACCGCTGCGTGTTCTCGGCGGACAAGGACGCGAGCCAGCTGATGCAGGTCTTTGTCCAAGCCCGGCGTTCGCTGAAAAAAGCCGACCCTGAGCAGCGCTTCGCACTCGCCGTCGAAATGGCGGATCTGGCGGAGAACAAGCTCGGTAGCGTCGATCGTGCGATCGAGGTCTGGCGCTCTGTTCTTCGCGAGGACGGCTACGACGAGCGGGCCGTGAAGGCGCTTCAGCGTCTCTATCGCGAGGGCCACAAGTGGACGGCGCTGGTCGAACTTCTCAAGGAGGATTACGAACGCCTTCCCAAGGAGGAGGAGCAGGCGAGGATCGACAAGCTCCTCGAGATCGCCCAGCTCTACCGTGATCAGCTTCGCCTCGACGCGATGGCTCTGGCGACGCTGCAAAAGATCCTCGACATCGATGCGCACCACGCCGAGACGATCGCAGCGCTCGCCGAGACCTACGGAAATTCCGGGCGTTGGAATGATCTGCTCGGCGTCTACAACCGCTTGATCGAGGCGGCCCGCAAGGACGGCGAGACGGCGCGGCAGATCGAATACCTGCTCAAGGTGGCCGAGGTCTGGATCGATCACATGGGCGCGCCACAGCGGGGTTTAGAGCCGCTTGGTGAGGTCCTTGCGGTTGAGCCGGCCGACCCCAAAGCACGTGTTCTGATCGCGAAGATCTACGAGCAAAGCGGTGACTGGCGCGGGCTCATCGAGCTCAAGCGCGAGGCCATCCCGGCGTGCGAACCAGATGATGCCGCGGAGCTGCGGATCGACATCGCCAAGCTCCTCGACGCCAAGCTCGGCGAACGCGACGAGGCGCTGCAGATGTGGCACGAGATCCTCGAGATCCACGGGGACGTGCCGGCGGCGATCGATGCCTTGGCGTCGATCCACGAATCTGAAGGGCGCTGGGAAGAGGCGGCGGGTCTGCGCCAGCGGCAGATCGAGGCCACCAAAGATCCCGAGGCGGCGGTCGAGTTGCTTCTCCGTTTGGCGTCGGTGCAGCGCATCCGCCTCGACGACGAGGAGGCGGCTCTTACCTCCTTGCATGCGGTTCTCAAGCTGGCTCCGGGTCACGAAGCGGCGATGGAGAGCCTGCGTGAGGCCTATATCGTGGGCGAGCGCTGGGACGAGTTGATCGCGCTCTACGAGGCGCAGAGTCGCCTCGACGCCGTGGTCGAGCTGCTCTACGTCGCCGTCGGTACCCTCGAGGTTGAGGGCCAGTTGGTGTTGCTTCGGCGGATCGTCAGCCTTTGTCGTGAGCGTCTGAGCCAGCCTGAGCGCGGCCTGCGGGCCCTCGAGCGCATGATGCAGTTGCAGCCGGACAACCAGGAGGTCGCCCGCGAGCTGCTGCCGATCTACCGCGAGCAGGGCAATTGGGAGCGGCTGATCGCGACCTACGAGATCCTCCTCGAGGCGGCCGACAACGACGACGATCGCCTCGAGCTGATCGCCGGTATCCGCGACGTCGCTCTGCACAACGTCGGTTCGGCTTCCCAGGCTCTGCAATGGGCGGCGCGTGCCTACGCGATCCGGCCCTCGGACGAGATTCTGCGCTCGGGCTTTGAGAGCGCCGCAGAGCGGGCGAACGAGTGGGACGAGCTGATGATCCGCTTCGAGAGTCGGATCGCCGCTGCGGATTGTGATGACGTCGAGCGCCTCGAACTTCTCGACACTCTGGCGGCGATCGCTAGCGGCAAGCTCGCGAATGACGAAGCGGCTGCTCGCTACTTGCGTAAGGTCGTCGACATCGACGCGAAAAACGGCGCCGCATTGGCGACGCTCGAGCGCATCTACGCCTCGGCGGAGAGCTGGGAGGAGCTGGTCTTCGTCCTGCAAAAGCGCCTCGACATCACCCCCGAGCCTGAGCGTCGGGAGCTGCTGGCGAAGATCGCGATTTTGCAGCGTGACAAGGTGCAGGACCTCGACGGTGCAGTCGCGACCTACGAGGCGCTGCACGGCATGGACCCAGAGAATGTCGAAATCCTCGACAACCTCGCACAGCTGCATCGCGAGCGCAGCGCTTGGTCGGACCTCGCAGACTGTCTCCAGCGTCGCCTCGAGCTGATGGACGGCAGTCCGGAGCAGGTCGATGTTCTCTACGAGCTTTCGCAGATCCAGGCACTCCGCCTGCACGAGTCCAAGGCAGCCGTTACTGGTTTCATGACCCTCTTGGATCTCGACCCCGATCATCTTCCGACGATCGACGCGCTCGAGAACCTGCGACGTTCAGATACGTCGGTGTCGCTGATGGTGATGCGCGGGCTGCTGCCCTACTACCGGAGCATCGGCGATAGCTACCGCGAGGCCCAGGCGCTCGAGGTGATCATTGCCGCCGAGCCCGACGTCAACAGCCAGCGAACTCAGCTCCGCGATCTGGCGACTATCTATGACCAGATGGGGGAGGAGCGCAAGGCGGATGCATTGCGCGTTCGCCTGCAGCTGGTGGCGATCGAGCCCCCGGAAAAAGCTGTCCGTGAGGGCATGTTGGCGGACGCCCGTGAACTCGGTCAGCTCCCGGTCGTCGCTTCGTCCTATCAGCAGGCGATCGAGGTTCTCGGTGAAAAAATCAACCAGGCGGAGCTCGCGGGTCAGGAGGCTAACGCCGAGATCGAGACGCGTTGTGACATCCGGGTCGAGCTGGCCACCTTGCTCCGAGACGAACTCGACAGGCCGGAGGAAGCCGAGGCCGTGTACCTTTCGATCCTCGGCGACGATGAGGTCAACCAAGAGGCTTACGATGCCCTCGATGAACTGTTCAGGGCCCGTGGTGCCCACCAGGAGCTGATGAAGCTCTACCGCGGTCGAGTCGATGTCATTTTCGACACCGACGAGCAGCATCGCCTCCTCGACAAGATCATCAAGATCGCTCGACATGTCCTAGAGGACAACCCGATAGCGATTCGGACCGCCGAGGAACTCCTCGATCTGGCCCCCGAGGATCTGCCGACGATGGAGCTGCTCGCGCAGATGTACGAGGAGAGCGACTCGAGCGATCACCACTACGCGCTCGAGGAACTCCTGGGGCGCTGGGGCGAACTCGTTGAGAGTGACGAGAAGCGCCACGAACTCGCCTGTCGGCGGGCTGCGCTGCGCATGGATCGATTGAGCGACTCGTTTGGTGCGGTCGACCTTTTAGGGACCGTTCTCGCCGAGGATCCGGGCAGTATCCGGGCCCGTCAGCTGCTGGAGATGCTCCTCGTCGACAGCGACGTAAAGCTGCAGGTGGCTTCGCTCTTAGAGCCGATTTACGTCGCTCTGCACGACCACAGAGCGCGCATCCGAATCCTCTCGGTGCGGCGAGAGAAGGCGGAGGAGCTGGGTTCGATCGACGAGGCGACCGCCCACCTTCTGCAGATTGCCCGTATTCAAGAGAACGAACTCGTCGATCCCGAGGCGGCATTTGTCTCGCTCTCCGAGGCCTACAAGATCGATCCTCGCCGGCAAGACATCCGCAGCGAGCTTCAGCGCTTGGGTCTCGAACTCGGTCGCTTGGAGGAGTTGGTCGCCGTCTGGCGGCACGCGCTTACTAAGATCGAGGACAAGGGTCTCAAGACCGATCTGCTCATGCGGGCAGGTGCGTTACTCGACGATCATATCCGGGACATCGATCAGGCGCGGGACGTCTACGCCGAACTCCTGGCCCTCGATCCGGGAGACGCCGGGGTCGCACGTCGGGCTTCGACCGCCCTGGTCCGCCTGCACGGTGAAGCCGGTGATGATCAGTCGCTGGTCGGTGCTCTCCGAGAGCACCTGCGCTTCGCGGACGATGACGCCGAACAGATCAAGATCAACCTCCAGGTCGCGGGACTCCAGGAGAAGCTAGGCGATCCGCGCTCGGCGACAGAGTCGTACTACGCGGTTCTTGATCTCGATCCAGAGAACGCCGAGGCGGGGGAGTCACTAGAGCGGATCTTCGTCGAACTAGAGGATTGGGATTCTCTTTGCGAAGCGCTCCGTCAGCGGGTGATGGTCACGGACGAATCTTTCGAGCAAAGCCGCCTATGGCGGAAGATCGGCGAGATCCAGCGCGATCACGCCGGTAACCCTCATCGGGCGGTCGAGGCCTTCCAGTGGATCGTCGACTTGCGCCTCAGCGATGCGGACTACGGCTTTGGTCTCGGCGCGATCGTCAAGATCAAGGCGGAACTCGAGGAGTGGGCGGATGTCGAAGAGGGGCTTCGGCGCCTCGTCGAACTCCACGAAGACGACGATAAACTGCGGGCAGAGTTGCTGACACGGGCTGCCGAGGTCGTCGGTAAGCGTCTTGGTCGCCACTCCGAGTCGCTTGCATTCCTCGAGCAAGCGCTGGCCGCCAACCCGGTCGCAGATGCTGCTCGTGAGGCCGCTGTGGCCTATCTCGATCGCGAAGACACCCAAGATGAGGCCGCGCGGATCCTGATCCCGATTTACGAGGCAGAGCACAATTGGGAGGCGCTCCTGGATCTCGAAGAGCGGCAGGCCCGGCGCATGGAGATGGGCAGCGATCGTACGCGGGCGCTGATGAAGGTCGCTCAGAGCTACGAGTCGCGCCTTCTCGATCCTCTGAAGGCATTCCAGATCCATTGCGGACTGCTCCTCGAGGCATCGGAAGAGCCCGCTTTCCCGACGATCCTCAGCGAGGCTACGCGTCTGGGATCCGATCCGGATCTCAGCGACGAGCTGCTGCAGACCTACCTCGACGCCGCCGATCGCATCGAGGATTCAGAGCGTCTGCTCTCGGTCCTGCGGATGGCTGGAGAGGTGGCGCTGGTCCGCCTTGAGCGTCACGAGCCCGCTCGCCTCGCCTACGAGCGTGTACTTGAGCTGGCGCCGGATGATGGTCGGGCCTACGACTCGCTGGAGCACATCTACCTGATGGAGAACGATCAGGAGGCGCTCGCTCGCCTGCTGCTCGCGAGGGCCCAGCAGAGTCAAGGGGATCAACGCGACGACTACTTGATCCGGGCCGCTGAGATCTACGTCAGTGAACTCAGCCGCGAGCCCGAGGCGCTCGAGGCCTACGAAGAGCTGAGTCCTGAGGGTCGCGAGCGACCCCGAGTACAGACGGCGCTCGAGCCCCTCTACGAGAGCACCGAGCGCTTCCAGGAACTCGCTGGGTTCCTGGAAAAGAAGATCGAGCGGCTGAGTGGCGACGAGGTTGTCGACACTCACCGCCGCCTCTCGAAGCTCTACCGCGAGCAGCTGCTAAACCCAGAGGAGGGCCTAAACCACATCGTTCAGGCGCTACGCCTCGATCCTCAACGGGTGCTCAGCACCGACGAACTCGATCTCTACATCGCCGACGAAGATGTTCGCTACCAAGTGATCGAGCTCCTGGGCCCTGCGTTTACCGAGATCCAGGACTGGCCGCGTCTTATTCAGATCGAAGAGCTTCGTCTCGAGAGGGCGCCCGACGCCTACGAGCAGGTCGAGATCCTGATGCGGGTCGCCAACATCCAAGAGTCAAAGTTGCTGGAGGTCGAGCAGGCCTTCGCGACGTATGCACGGGTGTTCGAGATCCAGCCAGAGAACGCCGAGGCTCGCGAGCACCTCATGCGCCTGGCAAACCTGCTGGCAAAGGTCGAAGACTACGCCGAACTTATCAGCGACTACGTCGACGGCCCTGGGCTGGGCGATGAGCGCGATGAGGTCTTGGCGATCGTTCGCGAGGCAGCTGTACTTTGGGGCAGCCTCGGGCAGTACCCGCGGGCGGTGCCTCTCTACGAGCGACTCCTCGAGGCGCGTCCGGATGACACGACGATCTTCCAGGCACTAGAGAGCGTGCTGACCCATGCGGAGATGTGGGAACGGCTGCTCGACGCCTACTGGGCCGAGGCCGATCGAAGCTTTGATGAGCAGCATCAGGTGGAGATCCTGATGCGCCTCGCAGAGCTCGCGCTGGGCATTCTCGTCGATGACGAGGCCGCTGCGCGGGCCTATCGTCGCGTCCTCGAGATCGATCCTGATAGCGAGATGGCGCGCAGCAGTCTCGAGCGGATCTTCGAGCGCACAGAGCAGTGGGAGCAGTTGATCGAACTCCTCCGCGATCGCCTTGAGCGTACCGTCGACGGACAGATGCGGGAGGCTGTGCTCCTGCGAGTCGCCGAACTTCAGGACGAGAAGCTCGACCACGCGGACTCCGCGATCGATACGATCGAGCGGGTCTTCGCGGAGGTCCCGGCTGATCAGAACGCCATCATCTTCCTCGAGGCCCTCGCCGATCGACGCGAGTACCAACGCGAGCGGATCTTCGCGATCCTACGGCCGCTCTACGAGGCGGCGGGAGACACGATGCGGATCATCTCGGTCGACGAGTGGCAGCTCTCGGTCACCGAGGATCCCTTTGCTCGTCACGAAATTTACCGCGAGATCGCCAGCCTCCTCGAGGCGCTCGGCGGAGAGGCCGTTGGCCACGCTCTTCAGGTCCTGCTGCGGGCCCTCCAGGAGCCAGGGGGGGAGGGCTCATTAGAGGCCCTCGACGCTGAGGTCTTCCGTCTTGGAGAGGAGCTTGGGGCGATGGAGCATGTGGTCGAAGCCCTCATCGAGGCCGCCCGCTGCGATGCACTGGCGGACGATAGGGGCCGCCGCATCGATCTCCTGATCAAGGCAGCTCGTTATCAGGCCGCGAACAACTACCTCGTTGAGTCGGTCGACAGCTTGGGCGAGGCCCTGGCGATCGATGAGGAAAACGCAGTTGCGCTCGAACTCCTCGATCAGGGCCTCCTGATGCTCAATAATTTCGACGACCTCAGGGGGGTCATCGAGCGTCGCATCGAGATCAACCCTGATGCGAACGAGCGGGTCGAGCTGCTCCGGCGACTCGCGTGCCTGCTAGAGGACACGCTTGTCTTGCCGGAGGATGCGGAACTCGTGTGGCGTCGGCTCCTCGACATTGAGCCCGGGGATATGGAAGCCCTCCAGCGTCTCCGTCGCCTCTATCAGGCGAGTGGGGCCAGCGGCGAACTCATCGAGATCATCGAGCGCCTGATCGAGGTCAACACAGAGTCGGTTGACCGTCGGGATCTGCGGATGGATCTGGCGACGATTCACCGCGAACTCATGGACGATCGCAGTGCTGAGATCGACGTGCTCCGCTCGCTCCTAATGGAGGAGCCAAGCGATGAGGATGCGCTCGGGGCCCTCGCCCAGGCGTTGGTTGCAGAGAGTCGCTTTGGTGAGGCCGCGGACGTGGTGCTCGATCGAGCTGGCATGGTGGACGACCCGCAGGTCAAGGCGCTGTTGTTTCTCGATGTCGCCCGGCTTTACGCGAGCCCGATGGGCGATCCCTACGGGGCTCTCGGGCACTACGAATCGGTGCTTCAGCTGGTGCCAAACAACGAGGGGGCGATCGCTGATCTCGTCGGTCTTGCGACCCAAGCGGATCACTGCGAGGCGGCGTCGACCTTGGTGTTGCCTTACCTCAGAGACCTCCGTCTCTGGCCGCAGCTCGGTGCGGTCTACGAGGCTCGCGCTGAGTTCCTCAGCGATCCCTTCATGGTCGCGGAGGCGCTGCGAAATCTGATCAAGATCCGTCACGAACGCTTGAGCGATCCGGCGGGGGCGATCAAGGCAGCCTACCGCCTGATGGACAACGTGCCGGCGGAGGAGCTGCGGCCGGTCCTCGAGACTGCGGCTCGCCTTTCGGTGCATCTCGACCAGGCGGATGAGCACGTCGATCATCTCGGTCAGCGGGCGCAAAACGCCGACCTCGATCCGGCTGCGCGGGTGCAAATGGCCCAAGCCGCGGCGGAGATCGCCGAGGAAATCCTCGGTGATAAGGCGCGGGCGGTCGCTCTCTTGGCGCCGCTGATCGACGCAGAGATCGGCGACGAAGGGCTCTGCCGTAACGTCGAACGGCTCGCACGTTCGTCGAGCAACAAGCCGCTGCTTGCCCGTTGCCTCCGCGAGTCAGCGCGCCTGGCCGAAGGGCAAGATGGGCACGCCGACGTGCTTGTCAGGCTCGCGGATGCTGAACTCGACATCAACGATGTCGAGCGGGCGATCGACTCCTATCGCGAGGCCCTCGACATTCACCCAGGCTTCGCTGGGGCTGTTGCCGGTATCGAGCGGATCCTAGAGAGCTACCAGCGCGACAGTCAGGTGCCGCCGGACTCGGTGTTCGAGCCGCTCGAACGGGCCTATCAGGATGCTGGCAACCTGCCTGGAATGGCGCGAATCCTGCGAACTCGCCTCGAGAATGCCGAAGAAGACGAGTACGGGGAGATGCTCGAGAACCTCGGACGTCTCTACGAAGATGGTGGTGGTACCCGCGAAGAGGCGCTCGACGCCTGGGGCAACCTGCTGCTCCGCGACGCTGAGTCGACGGTGGCGCTCGAGCGAACGGTGGCGCTGACAAAGGATCGGGCACTGCTCGGGCGGGGCATTCACTTCATGGCTGCGGCGATCGATCGGGCACGGGAGAACGACCGCGGCTGCACCGATCTCTGCCTGGCGACGACCCGGATCCTCCTCGATGACATCAACGATCCTCGCACCGCATTGAAGGCGCTCGCGCCGGTGCTGGTCGAGGCCCCCGAGCACGTCGAGGGGCTTGCGCTCCTGGTCGCGGCAGCGCGTGCAGCCGGTGATCTCGTGGTGCTGCACGATGCCTTGACCCGACATGCGCGGGTCCTGGTTTCGCCCACGGAGGCGGCGCCGCTCTGGCGTGAGGCCGCCGATGTCGCGGCTCAACAGGACGACAAGCCCAAGGTCAAAGAGGACTTAGAGCAGCTCCTAGAGCTCGACGAAGAGGACGACGAGGCCTGGCAGAAGTATCTCGAAGTGCTGATGGCCCTGACGGATTACGAGGGTCTGGCTGAGGCGCTCGGCCGGCGGGTGATGATCACCTCCGATGACGAGGAGCGCCACCAACTCCGCCACTACCTCGCCCGTCTCCTGGTCGACTATCTCGATCGCCTAGAAGAGGGCATCAACGTCTATCACGACATGCTCGGCGCTCGGCCGGATGACACGACGGTGATGCAAGAGCTCGAGGCGTTGCTTCGGCGGATCAGTCGGTGGCCGGATGTTCGCGACATCCTCGAGCGCCGGATCGAGTTCATCGAGGGCGAGGAGCAGATCAGTGCTCTCGAGGAGCTTGCAGTGGTCGTCGAGGAGAAACTCGGAGATGACAGCGAAGCGATCGAGATTCATCACCGGATTCTCCGAGAGGCTGCAGACCGCGAGCAAAGTGTCGCTGCGCTGGAGCGGCTGCTCTCCCGGGGTGCCCGTTGGAGCGAGCTCGCGGAACTCCTCGAGCGTCGTCTCGAGCTGCTCCGAGAGTCAGGTGCATCAGAGGAGGCCCAGAGTCTGGCGCTTCAGCTAGGCGAGCTCTTTGCCAACCAGCTGGGCGACTCCGATCGGGCGCAGCTGATCCTGGCCGAGGTGCTCGAGGGCGATGCCAACAATATCCCCGCGCTGCTCGCGATAGCCTCGGTGTACGACGCCCGCGGCGAGGAGGAGGCGATGCTCCAGGTCCTCGAGCAGGCGGCCGCGCTGCAGCCCGAGGGCGAGCTAGGCTCGGCGTTGCAGCTCCGTTTGGCCAAGGTCACGGACAGCTCTGAGGATCGGCGTGAGCACCTGGAGGCGGCGCTTCGCTTCCATCCCGGCAACCTGGAGGCTGCTGAGCGACTCCTCGCTCTCAGTCGTGAGGAGGAGTACTGGGAGCAGGTCGCCTATCTGCTCGCACTGATCTCGAGCCAGACCGAAGACCCCGAGGCGCAGCGCAAGCTCGACCTCGAGCGTGTTGACATCCTGATGGAGCACGTCGGCGATCTCGACGAGGCTTTGCAGGCGCTCGCTCCGGTCTACGAGCAGGTCCAAGACGATATGGAGATCAACCGCCGAATCGCCGATGCGCTCTATCGGAGCGGTCGTTACGAAGAGGCTGTTGGCATGTACACATGGCTGGTCGAGGTCTCGGCCAGCGTCAATCGCCGCTCCAAGGAACACGCCCATTTCCTCACCCGCTTGTCGCGGGTCGAGCTCGCGGGTGGTGTGACCGATGAGGCGGTCGAACGTCTCCGGGATTCCTACCGGATCGATACGACCAACCCAGAGACGCTGATCACCCTTAGCGATGTCTATGCTGCCACCGAGCAGTGGAGCGATGCCCTCAAGATCGCCAGGGCGATGCTCCTGCAAAACGTCGACCAGTCGGGGCTCGTGCGTCGCGGTGATATCTACTTGCGCCTCGCTAGCGCCCATGTGGGTCTCGACGAGAAGTCCAAGGCGCTGTCGATGCTCCGTCGCGGTGCGGAGGAGGACTCGGAGCACGCGGATATCGCGGCGATGCTCGCCGAACTCCAGGGTTGAGCGAGGTGGGCGATCGTCCACAACAAAGCCCCGGTCTCGATCGAGATCGGGGCTTTGTCGTGAGCAGGACAAAAGAAAGAGCGGGAGACTTGTGTCCCCCGCTCGGTTTCTTTTGGATCTGCCCGAGGGCTATTTATTGTTGCCGACGTCGAGGGGCTGACCTGCCTTGACCTTTGCGGCTGCCTCGGCGGACAGGCAGTTGTCGTCGACCTTGTTGTTGCAATCGTCATCCAGGCCATTGCAGACCTCGGGCGTCTCTTTGATGTTTTGCAGGCATTGGATCTTGCCGCCGGTGCAGCTCATGACGCCTGGGCTGCAGACGCCGGTCTTGCCGGTGCTGCAGGCTTGGCCGATCCCGGGGAAGGTGCCTTCGTCGATCTCGCCGTTACAGTTGTTGTCGATGCCGTCGCAGACTTCGGGCTTGGAGGGCGGAGGAGGGGCGCTGCACTCAGTCTTGGCGCCATCTTTGGAGCAGTGCCAGACGCCTTGGGTCTTGCAGCTGCCGGTGCCGATGAAGCAGATCGCTCCGTCCCGCTCGAAGTCGTTGTCGACGATGCCGTCGCAGTCGTCGTCCAGGCGGTTGCAGAGTTCGTCGTGGGGCACGATCTCGGCCTCACAGCTGCCCCAGCGGGCACTGTCACCGCAGGTGTGGCTGCCTTGGTTGCAGACGCCACGCCCTGAGGTGCCCGGGGGGCCGCTGTAGCAGGGCTCTGCGGCGCCGGGCTTGCATTGCGCGGGCTTGCCAGATCCGGCGTTCTCGAGCTCATCGAGGAGGCGCTGTTTCTCTAGGTTTTGATCTGTGTTGGCGCAGGCGCCGATCGCCCCGCCCGAGACAAGACCGACAGCCAGGGTCAAGATGAGACGCAAGTCTCGCCGTTTCCGTGTGCCGATGCCGTGGGTGGGCTCTACAGGGGTTCCCATGGCCGAGAGCATACACCGCTTGATATATACTCCGCGAACTTCGTGTCGCTCTTGGGCAAAGCCTATCTTTCGGTGACCTTCGGTCTCTTCGTCGTTGGGCTCCTCTGGGCCTCTCTGACGATGCAGGAGAACGCGGCCTGGGTTGAAGTTGTGCTCTGGGTCCCACGCTTCGATTTTTTGGAGCCCTTCATTCGCCGACGCTACGAGGTCAACGTCGCCGCGTTGATGGCGGGCTGGGCGGTCGCTGGCGCGTTGATGGCGCTCTACGCGATCCGTCTACCCTTCAAAATTCGAGAGGCGGCAATTGCGCAAAGACGCAGGAGAGAGCTCGAGCGGGAGGTTTTGGCCCTGCGCACGTTGCCGCTGCGCCAGCGCGAGGAGGACGAGATCCTCGCCGCCGAGGCTCACATCGAAGCGGGCTCCAAAAAGGTCATGATCGAGAAAATCGCGATCGACCGGCGGGCCGTCGGCGGGCGGAGGTTGGCACCATGAGTTACGTGCTGATAGGCCTCTTGGGGTTGGGTCTTGGGCTCGGCATCGCTTGGTGGCGTCTGGCGCCGCAGCGACGGGCGCTCGAGGGACTGACCCGGCGATCGCATGTTCTTTACGAGGTCGCCGAGGGTGATCTGGACAACGTCGCCAGTGAGCTCGAGGCGATCGCGGAGTCAGAGCCGGGGGACCCGACCGTCTTCCTCGCGCTCGCGGCTCTGGATCGTCGGCGTGGTCGAGTTGAGCGGGCAAAGGCGATCCACCGAACGGTACTCGCCTCTGCGGATCTGCCGGCGGAGTCGAGGGTCGCCGCGCTGGTCGGGCTCGGTCGTGATCTGCTGGCGCAGGGCAACGAGGAGGCGGCCGTCGGGGCTCTCTCCCGTGCGATCTCGTTGGCGCCGCGCTCGGTCGCCACTCTCGAAACCTTGGCTCGTGCGCTCGAACGGGCCGGTGCTTGGGAGCGGGCAGCGGCGGCCTGGGAGCGCCACGAGAAGCTTGTTGAGGGGCGGCGACGCCGGGAGAGTCGGATCGGTCGCGGTCATGCGATCGCCGGGCAGGCGATGGTCGCCTTGGGCGACGGTGATGACCGCAAGGCTCGCAAGTTGATCGAACGGGCGGTCGAGCTGGCCCCTGATAGTGGCCACGTCTGGTACGTGAAAGCGCGGGTTGAGTCGGCGATCGGGGCGGCCGCGGCCGCCCCTGAATCATGGCAGAGAGCCTGGGATCTGGCGCCTGGCGGCGCTCATTTGGTGGTGCCCGAGGCCTGGGATTGGGCGACCGCAGAGGCCTGCCAAGATGACCTTGTCGAGCGCATGCTCGCCAGCTTGCGGACTGCGAAGGAGCCCTCCTTGGTGGTTGCGTTGGCGGAGCGGGTAGCTCGCAAGCATCCCGATCAGGCGGCTCGAGCCCTTGCTCGGGTGGGCCCGGGTTCGGCATCAGCTGTGCTCACGTTGATCCGTCAGCGCCTCGCCCGGGGTCTCCGCGAGCAGGCCCGCGAGGCGGCGATGATCGACCTGGGAGCGCCCGCCGTGATCTGCCGCCGTTGCGCTGGGGCGATGCCTCGCTTCACCTTCCGCTGCAACGAATGTGGCGCATGGGACAGCGCGGCGGCTCTCGGTGATCGAGCCGAAGTCGTCGCCGAGTCCGATCTTAGGAGTGCCGTTGACCTCTCTGCCTGATCAAACGACGACTCGCGGCAAGGGTCGCCGGGTCGAGAGTTTCTTTGCGCTCCTCCGCCGTTTCTCGCGGCTATGGGGCTTCGGGCTTTTCCTCGTATTCACGGTCTACCTCTTCCGCGAGGTGGTCGCGCCCTTCATCTTCGCCTTCGCGCTCTCCTATCTGCTCTCTCCGATCATCCGGCGCATGGCCCCCAAAATCGGTCGAGTGCTCTCGGTGTTGGTTGTCTATCTCGGCGTCTTTGCGGTCATCGGCGGATTTGTCGGCGTGCTCCTGCCGGCACTGATCCACGACTTTACGCGTCTCCGCGACAGCGCTCCCCAGATGATCACCTACGTCGACGAGAACGTCGTCCCGGAGGTGAGCGCCTGGATCGAGGATTCGTTCGGTCCTCTGGATGACGGCGAAGATGCTGAGGAGCTACCGCGTGGTGAGCTAGATGGGGTCAGGGATGCGTTCGCCGAGCCCTTTGGCCCGGATGTCGCCCCCTCGCGCCTGCGCACCCCACCGGCGGAACTCATCGCCACCCCGCGCGCCGATGGAAGCTGGCAGATAAGTCTCGAGGGCGTGCGCCTCAACATCGAAGAAACCGGTCACGGGAGCTGGACGATCGAGGCACCGAGCGGTGATGAGGGCAGCTTGGGCGACACGATGCGCAAGCTCGTGGCGACCAAGGGCAGCGAGTACACCGGCAGGATCGCCGAGGGATTGCGGGCGCTGATCAGCGGCGTGACCTCGTTTTTGACCCGCCTGGTGATCACCTTCATGCTCGCCGCTTTCATCCTCATCGATCCGACGAGGATCTCCGGTTTTGTCCGCTCGCTGATCCCCTTCGCTTATCGCGACGGCTTTGACGAACTCGTCGACGAGATCGACACGGGGCTCGCGGGTGTCATCCGCGGTCAGCTCCTGATCTGCTTGGTCAACGCGATCCTCACCTGGATCGGCCTGATGGTCGTCGGGGTGAAGTACGCCTTCTTGCTCGCGCTGGTCGCTGGTGTCTTCTCGCTGATCCCGATCTTTGGCACGATCATCTCGTCGATCCCGATCATGATCGTGGCGATGATCTCGGGCGAGCAGGGCCCCGCCTTTGGCCCACCCTTGCTGATGCTCGCCTGGATCTCGGGGATCCATCTTCTCGAGGCCAATGTCCTAAATCCGAAGATCATCGGCGACTCGGCGCATATGCACCCGGTGATCGTGGTCTTCGCGCTGCTCGCCGGCGAAAACCTCTACGGCCTCACCGGTGCGCTCTTGGCTGTGCCTGCGGCGAGCGTCGTCCAGACCCTCTACCTCTACGCGCTGCGCCGCTCCGAGGTCTTCCAGCGCGGTAGCTCGCCGGAGTCGTCGGCGGTGGCGGCTTTCCAGGGCGATGAGGGCGACGAGCAGGGCTGAGTTCGCGTCCCGTGCGGGCGTGGTAGAACCAGCGCCGTGAGCAAATCCGCACACCCTCCAGGTGGTCCCGGTTGCGTCTATCTCATCGACGCGTACAACTTTCTCTACCGGGCCTATCACGCGATGCCGCCGCTGAGCGCCCCCGACGGTACACCCGTCAACGCGGTGCACGGCTTTGTGCGCATGGTCCAGCAGTTACGCAAGGATCTCGCTCCAGAGTACCTACTCGCCGTCTTTGACAGCAGCGGCCCGAGCTTTCGCGCCAAGCTCTACCCCGCGTACAAGGCCCAAAGACCACCTGCCCCAGAGGACATGGTGCCCCAGTTTGATCTGGTTCGTAAGGCTGTGGATGCTCTCGGGATCCCCCGGGTCGAGGCCCCCGAGATCGAGGCCGACGACCTGATCGCGGCCTATGCCAAGGCCGCACATGCCGCTGGCAAGACGGTGCTCATCGTCTCCTCTGACAAGGACCTGATGCAGCTGGTGTGCGATGCGGAGGGCGAGAGTCCGGCGATCACGATTTACGACACGATGAAGCGCCGGCTCATTGGTCCCGAGGCGGTCGAGGCCAAGTTTGGGGTCAAGCCGAATCGCTTGGGTGACCTCTTGGCGCTGATGGGGGACGCCTCCGACAACATTCCCGGAGTGAAGGGCATCGGTGCCAAGACGGCCGCGCTTTTACTCAACGAGTACGGCGATCTCGATGGCGTGCTCAAGGGGGCGCCGGGCATCAAGCAAAAGAAGCGGCGCGAGCGACTCATCGAGCATGCCGAGGACGCCCGAATGAGCCGCGTGCTCGTCGAACTCAGGGCGGATGTCGAGCTGCCCTTGCCCCTCGAAGGGATCCGGGATCCGGGCCCGAACGCGGACGTGATGACCGCATTCTTCGCGCCGCTCGGCTTCCGTTCGCTGGTCGGAGCGGCTGCAGTCGCCCGCGCTGTCGCCGGGATCAGGGCACAGGGGGGCGGTCAGCTGGTCGGTGCCCACGAGCTGCAGCCAAGCGCAAAGCCCTTGACGCTCGACGCCTCTACCTTTCGGGTGATGCTAGCCGCGGACGAGGCCGAGCTCGTCGAGACACTCGCGGCCCTCGGGCGTTGCGACTCGATCGCTGTGCAATGTGCGGTCGATCAAAGCGACGCGCTGCTGGCAAATTTGGTTGGCATCGCCTTGGCGGGTGTCGGCGCCGACGCGCCTGCGCCCCTCTATATCCCGCTTCGGCACGAGGGCGACGCGATGCTGCAAAAGCCGCTCTCCGAGGCCCGAGCCTACGAGCTGGTGGGTCCGCTCTTGGCCGCACAGACGCCCACCAAGATCGTGCACGCCCATAAATTCCAGGGCATGGTGCTCGGTCGCCACGGTTTGACGCTCGGCGGTGTGACGATGGATCCCCAGCTGTGCTCGTACACGTTGGACCCTGCGCGCAGCAGCCATACTCTCGGGGCGCTGGCGGCCGACCTTGTGGGTTACGCGGTTGAGCCCCGCGACAAGGTGCTCGGCAAGGGCAAGAAAGCCCTGACCTTTGACAAGGTCGAGCTGACCAAGGCGACGCGTTACGCCTGTGAACGGGTCGCGGTTGTCGGCGTTGTCGGGGCCCATCTCTGGGGGGAGGTCGAGCGCGCAGGGGAGGCTGCACGCAAGCTCTTCGTCGAGATCGAGATGCCGCTCGCCGCTGTTCTGCGTCGTCTCGAGGAGCGGGGTATCGCCGTCGATCCGAAGGTCTTGGAGGCCCAGTCAAAGGTGCTGGCGGCCGAGATCGAGGTGCTGCGAAGCGGCATCGAAGGCCATGCCGGACACCCGATAAATCCTGATTCGCCGACGCAGTTGCAAAAGCTCCTCTTCGACGAACTCGAGCTGCCGGCGACGCGCAAGACAAAGACCGGTTACTCGACCGACGCACAGGTCCTCGAAGAACTCAGTCTCTACCACCCGGTGGTCTCTCAGATTCTCGAATACCGGAGCCTGACCAAACTCAAGGGCACGTATCTCGACACCCTGCCGCGGGCGATACACCCCGAGACAGGTCGTCTTCACACCTCATTTCGCCAGGCGGTTGCGCAGACTGGCAGGCTCTCGAGCAAGGATCCCAACCTGCAAAACATCCCGATCCGCACGGAGATCGGCCGCCGGATCCGCGACGCTTTTGTCGCCCCCAAGGGCACGCTCTTAGTGACCCTCGACTATTCGCAGATCGAGCTTCGGATCCTCGCTCATCTCTCGAAGGACAAGAACCTGGTATCGGCCTTTAGCGACGGTGTCGACGTGCACCGGCGCACCGCCGCAGAGGTGTTTGATGTGCCTCTGGACGAGGTCACCAGCGAGCAGCGTCGGGTGGCAAAGGCGGTCAATTTTGGAGTCATCTACGGCCAGACTGCCTTTGGTCTCGGCCGCCAGCTCGGCATTCCGCGGGGCAAGGCCGGCTCGTACATCAAGGCCTATCTGGCCAAGCTGCCAGGGGTCACCAACTACATGAGCGCGCTCGTCGAGGAGGCCAAGCGCCTGGGCTACGCCGAGACCATCTTCGGTCGTAAACGGCGAATCCCGGAGCTCGCTCGGCGGGGGGCTGCGCGGGCCTACGGCGAGCGGATCGCCCGCAATACGCCGATCCAGGGGAGCGCCGCTGATGTTCTTAAACGGGCGATGATCGACGTCGATCGGGCGATCGTCGGTGTGGATTTTGCGTCGATGTTGCTGACCGTGCACGACGAATTGATCTTCCAATGCGAGATCGAGCGCGTCGACGAACTCATCGCTCTGGTCAAGCCGTTGATGGAGGGTGCTGTCGAACTCAGCGTTCCCCTTAAGGTCGACGTCGGTCAGGGCCCGAGTTGGGGCGCCTGTAAGGGGTAAGTTAGGGCGATGGTCAAAGCTCAGGTGAGAACTCCAGAGACGCCGGAGGCCGCTGCCGCACTGCTGGCGGTTCTACCCCTGCCTGCCGAAATCCGGCGTGTCGCCGAGGTCCTGCACGATGCCGGTCATGACGTCGTACTGGTGGGCGGTGCCGTTCGCGATTGCCTGCTCGGGCGTGTGCACGGCGATTGGGACCTCGCGAGTTCGGCAACTCCGGACGAGGTCATCCGTCTCTTTCGCCGGACCGTGCCGACGGGCATCGAGCACGGCACCGTGACCGTGATCTGCGGCCGTGGGGACGATCGTGTGACCACCGAGATCACGACCTTTCGCGGTGAGGGCGAGTACATCGATGGCCGTCGACCGGCTGAGGTCCGCTTTCTCCGGGCCCTCGCAGAGGACCTCGCGCGTCGCGATTTTACGATCAACGCGATGGCCTGGAACCCGCTCACAGGTGTCTTTACGGACCTCTTTGGCGGCCTCGATGATCTGCGATCCGGCACAATTAGGGCGGTCGGTGTGGCGGCGACGCGCTTCGCCGAGGATGGCCTGCGAGCGATGCGAGCAGTTCGCTTTTGTGCGGCGCTCGGCTACTCACTCGAGCCGGCAACCGTCGCTGCGATCGGCGGTGCGCTCGATACTCTCGACCAGGTGAGCCGCGAGCGGGTGCAGGTCGAACTCATCAAGCTACTGGCCTCGCCGCGACCTTCGCTTGGGCTCAGGCCGATGGTCGAGACTTCGATGTGGGGGCGGGTGCTCGCCGATTATGAGAGTGCGGGGGTCGAGGCGGCGATCGTCGCTGTGGACGCTCTGCCGGCGGATCCTCGGCTTCGCCTGGCTCGTCTGCTCTGGCCCCTGCGCGGGCGTGTGCGGGTGATCGAAGGGGTGCTCGACGATCGCTTGCGGCCCAGCCGAGAGGATCGCTCGTATTTGCTTGTGCTCTGCCGGGCCACCAACGAGGCACTCGCGGATCTCGAAGAACCCGCCGCGATTCGCCGGGCAGTGGCGGCGATCGGTCGTCGGCATCTCGCGGATGTGCTGGCGATCCTCGAGGTTGAGGCCGAGCAGAGGTCGCGGATCGAGACTGCGATCAGGGACGCTGCGCTGACGGTTGGTGAACTCGAGATCCGCGCTCGCGATCTGATCGCGGCAGGTCTTGTGCGACCGGGGCCGATCATCGGTCGCCTGCTCCGGGGACTTTTGCAGTGGGTTTTCGACGAGCCATCACGAAACCAGGGGCCGCTCCTGTTAGCAGAGGCGACACGTCGTCTTCGCGACGGTGCGGATCTGGTCAACTAGTCAGATCGCTGGCGACAGAGGGCGGGATCCACTAGAGGCCTTCGAGGTGGGCTCGCTGCACGATCCGAGCGTCGAGAGTGACGTAGCCCCGATCCCCGCGGACCAGGCGGATCGGCCGCAACTCGACGCTTAGAAGGCGTTCTTCGCTGAGCTGGAGGAGTTCGTCCAAGCGGAGAAAGAGCGCTGCGAGCACTCGCACGTCGGGGTCGCTCCGGCGGCGCATTGCCGGCACGGGCACTCTGGTGAGGATCGCATTTGCCAGGAGCAGGGCATCGATCTCGCTAAGTGGGGAGGCGACGAGCACCTGCTCCTGCGGTGCCTGGAGGCCGATGGGTCGCCCGTAGAGTGCAATCTCGCCGGAGTCCAAGCGGACTGCGCCGCACTGCAGCTCGAGGCCCTCTTCGATCTGCTCTGCGACCAACACGCCGTCGATGTGGGCGGCTGGGGCTTTGTTCTCGACGCTCGAGATGATCGACGCGTAGGCCCGCCGGACGGAGGCCGCTGTCTTAAGGTCGAGGACGACAGCACCGAGCTCACGCTTGCGGCGGAGGTCGGGGCTGACGGCCTTAAGGACCACTGGAAAGCCGATTTGTTCGGCGAAGCTCGCCGCACCGCTCGCCGAAGAGGCGACCGCCTGGCGGGTGACCTCGATGCCAAAACCGTGCAGGACCACCTTGCTCTCGTGCTCAGAGAGTACTTCGCCGGCCCCGCGCAGCACCTCGAGGCTGCGCTCATGACCGGCTGGATCGGCGCTGGAGAAGTCCTGCTCGCTGCGCTCTTGCACGAGTTTGAGACAACGGCGCTGGCGGAGCAGGGTTCTTTGGGCGAGGTAGGCAGCGCCCGCGTCGGAGCCGTAGAGGGCGGGCAGGGGGGCTTCCATACCCGGGGTTGCACCCGTTAGCGGCAGCGCCCGTCGGGCTTGGATCCAGCGGCTGCGCAGTGCCTCTGAGGCGCTGTGTGTGTCGGAGTCGGAGTCGGAATACGTGTCCTGCTTGGGGCCGCGCAGGATCGCCGCTAGCACCGTCGCCGATGGGTACACAGGTCCACTTGTGCGTTCGAGGGCATGGGCAGCGACCGCTGCTCCGAGCGTGGGGTGGCGTGGCTGGTCGATACGGGGCGGATCGATGCCGAGCGGCACCAGCAGGTGTCGCGTGGCGTCGGCGATCTCGAGGTTGCGAACCCATTGCGACCAGCGGATGTCGAGCGCTGTCGCGTGCACAAAACCGACGGCTCGAAGCGCCTGTGGATTCGAGAGCCAGGTGACGAGCCAGGTGGGTGTTGGCGCCAGGCCAAGGCCGAGCGCCTGGGGGCCAAGTTCGCGGGTAAGCTCCGCCAGACCGCCGCGCTCCGGGGCGCAGATCAGGAGTTTGCCATCGCCGACCAGGAGTGTCGCCGCCGGGCCCAGAAGAGCGCACTCGGGGATGCGGGCGAGGCCTGCGGCCATCTCATCATCGACATCACCGGTGACCACCAAAAGCGCCGGGGGATGCTCGCGGAGGGCCCGGAGGAGGCTCGGACGGGGTCTGTGAATGGCGACGATCGTCGGCGCCGGAAGCTCTCGAAGGCGCCCCGCCAAGGCCGCGTCGGCGATGGTTTCGACTGTCTTAAGGCGCAGGTTACCTGAGGCGACAGAGGCATCGGTCGCGACGATCGCCCCCTGGGGACTGGCGTCGGCACAGAGGAGCCCGAGGGCTCGGGCTAGGCCAGTGTCAGCTTCCACATCTCGCTGTGTAGTTGCTTGATCGCCTCTGGCCAGATCCCCGGGAGGACCCAGTCAGCCATCGACCAATTGGGGTGGAAGCGCGGTGAAATCCCGGGGAAGAGGAGCAGGCGGATCGCGGGCGAGCGCTGCTTGGTAGTGGGGGGCGGTGCGCTCGGGTCGGTCGATAGCCAGAGCACCGTGCCGCGCTCTAGACCGGGCACCATGTCAGCGGCGATCGGGCTCGCGCCCAGGGACTTAAGGCTCGATTTGGTGAACGAGTCCAGATCTTCGGGGGCGACGTACCAGAGCGGCTTCGATGCGGGGGCGTCGACGTCGAGGGCCCACGGCGCCAGCTCGATGTCACTCGCGTCGCTCTCGATGTCTGCGTCGAGCACGGTCGGCAGGTCGTACCAGGGCAGGGCACCGGCGATGATGCCGGAGACCAGATCCTCGCTGTTCCACTCGGGTTGGGGCTCGTGCAGCCAGTGCGGGGTCGCGTCTCCGCCTTGGATCTTGCCGGCGATCGCGACGCCCTCATCTGTCCAAGGGACCAGGATAAGGCCGGGGTTGAGGCGCTCTTGCAGGGTATCTAGGCCGGAGTTCCCAGCGAAGAGCAGATTGTCGGCGCCAAAGCGGCCAGTCGCGCGGCTCACCTTGTAGTTGGCCTTGCCCGCGTCACCGCGACAGATCGCAGTCACTGTTGCGCCGAACTCAGAGCCGAGATCGCGGGCGAGACAGAGCGCGAGGCTGCTTGCCGGATGGATGCCGTGCGGGGTTCGTTGGACGTAGACCAGGATGTGCGCCATTACTCGAGTCCGTGCTTGCGTTTCACCATTTCGAGCTGCTTTTGGTACTCGATCTCAAACGCCTCGGTGTTGTCGGAGAGGTGCTTGAGGTGGAGCCTGACCTCGCGGTCGACGTCTTCGTCGGCCTGCATGTAGCGGCGGAGTACGTCGCGGATCTTGCGGCGGAGGGTCGCGTCGTCGACATAGACCTCATCGACGTGCTGCGACTGCATGAAGAGCTCGATCATCTGGTTGGTGATCCACTGTACGCTATCGTCGCCGAGCGAGAAGTCTTGGGCTTCGGCCAGCTGTCGCTTGGTGCGGTATAGCTCAGAGTAGGGCAGACCACGCTGCTCGAGGATGTCCTTCGCGGCCTCGGTGATTTCGCGATCCTTGCGACGGTACTCTTTGAGCACGGACTCGGTGTCGGCCTTGAACTCCTCGCGGTTGCTCACCTCGATGTCACCGGGATCGATGAGCGCTCGGGCGATGGCATCGCGGATGGTCGAGACTTTATTAGCGTAGAGGCGCATAGGCTGGCCGGAGGATAGGCGCTGCTTCTCGAAGCGTCCAGCTTGCGCTATTCCCCTGTCGATGATTGCCGAGCAGCCTCGCCTCCTGGTGGTCGCCGCGTTGGTCTGGCTCGATCCGGGTCGACTGCTATTCCAGCGCAGGGGGCTGCGAGCGAGCCATGGCGCTGGCATGCTCGAGTTTCCCGGCGGCAAGGTCGAGCCTGGAGAAGCCCCTACTGCGGCTCTTGCTCGGGAACTGGTCGAGGAGTGGGGGCCGAAGGCCAGTGTTTTGCACGTCGGTCCGATCGCCGAGGTACTGCACCACAAATACGCCGCGCCAGGGCCCGAAGTGGTGCTCCTGCTCTATCACGTACGGGGGGCGGCGCTCGTTGCGCATGGCCCGTGGGAGGCATTGTTGACCCCTGAAGAGGGAGTTACGCTGCACGAATCCGTGCTCGCGGATCTTGTTGCGCCGGCATTTCTCGCCGCGGACAGGGCCCTCATCACCCGCCTTGCCTGTCGGCAACTCGCCTGCCCCTGGGCTCTGCGCTCGTCGTGATCTTCGCCACAGCGAGCTAGATCGAGGCGCCTTCGTAGCGACCGATGCAGATGTAGGCCTCGCCTTGTTCGTCGTTGGCGGAGGTGGCTAGATCCCGACGGCGGAAGAGTGCAGCCTCGACGATCGTGCCCTCCTGGGCGTCGATCACCAGGTAGTCGACGGGGAAGCCCGCCGCGATCGCAGCCCTCGCATCTTCGTCGGAGAAGTAGGCGCCGACCCGGGGATGCGAGTGATAGATCACCGTCACCGGGTGCTCTCCCTCAAACGATCGCACCAGATCCAGGAGTTCGCGGCCGCCGATATTGTAGCCATTTGCGGCGGTGCGCGGGTGGGCCTCTGGGTCGAGCGCGTGCAGCTGATCCTGGCGATTTTTACAGCACCGGACCACGAGCGAATCGCCCTCACCTGTCAGGTAGCCACAGCACTCGTTGGGGAACTCGGCGCGGGCGTGGCGGTAGAGCTCCTCGAGGGCAGCTGCAGGGATCGCGAGTTGTTTTGGATCGGCCATGGTGTGCTACCAGACGTATTGCTTTTCCCATTTAAGCGGCACGAAGTAGCGGTCGCCGCGATCGCAGAGCACGGTGACGACTAGCCCTGACTTGCCCTTGGAGGCGAGTTCGCGACCGATCTGCAGGGCACCGGCGACGTTGGCCCCCGACGAGTGACCGACAAAGAGCCCCTCGTCTTCGGCGAGGCGCTCGGCCATATCCCAGCCCTCGTCGGTCGACATCCAGATCGTATCGTCGAGCACGCTGGGGTCGTAGATCTCGGGGACGAGCGAACTCGGCAGGTGTTTCATGCCCTCGAGTCCGTGCATCGAGTCGTCGGGCTGGATGGCGACGCAGCGCACGTTTGGGTTGAACTCGTGCAGGCGACGGGAGGTGCCGACGACGGTGCCGCTGGTGCCTATGCCGGTGACGAAGTGGGTGATCTTACCCGCGGTTTGCTCCCAAATTTCGGGTGCAGTTGTCGCGTAGTGGGCCCCGGGGTTGGCGGCGTTGGAGTATTGGTCGGGATAGAAGTAGCGGTCAGAGTGACGCTTGGCGAGTTCACGGGCGAGAACGATTGCGCCGTCGCTGCCCTCCATCGGGCTCGAGTAGATGATCTCGACCCCGTAGGCGGTGGTCACCTGCTTGCGCGGGATGGTCACGTTTTCGGGCATGACCAAGGTGACGGGCACACCCAAGGCGGCGCCGACCATCGCGTAGGCGATGCCAGTGTTGCCGCTCGTCGAGTCGAGGAGGCGCATGCCCGGACGGATGGCACCGCTCTTCAGGGCTGCGCGGATGATGAAGAGTGCGGCCCGATCTTTGACCGAGCCGGCGGGGTTGCTGAACTCGCACTTGGCCCAAAGTTCGACGCCCGGACAATCGCGCTCGATCCGATGCAAGCGGACCAAGGGCGTATTGCCGATGAGATCGGTGATGCTGTCGACACAGACGGCACGCTTGGCGCGCAGCTCGGCCATCAGCTGCTCACGCACTGAGCTGACCTTTTGGTCAGGCCCTGAGCTAGCCGCCGGCGATCGCCGGGATGATGCTGATCTCGTCATTATCTGCGACTTCGGTCTCGAGGTTTTTGAGGAAGCGGATGTCTTCGTCGCCGACGAAGATGTTGATGAAGCGGCGGACGTTGCCCTTTGCATCGCAAATCCGTTCGCGGATCCCGGGGTGTGCGGCTTCGATATTGGTCAGGAGCTCACCGACGGTGGAGCCGCTGATCGAGATCTCCTCGCTGCCTTCGGTGTACTTGCGGAGGGGGGTAGGGATACGGATGGTTGGCATGGTGGTGAGTGGGGGGGGGCGGGCAATCGTTTAAAAAAGGGGCGTGTGTGGAGGCGGATTTGTTGTGTGCGTGCTCGAGCAGGCGGGGCAGCTGGGACGCGGGCGCGGGCGCAGGGTCTGGATCTGCAGGGTAAAGAGGTCCATTGCCAGCAATGTGCCGGCGGACTCCAGCTGGTCTGTGGCCAGGCGCCAGGCGTGTAGGGCCATGAGGTGGCCGAAGAAGCCCACCGCAGTGCCGATGACCCCGACCGCCGAACAGGGTGCCGCGAGTTCGGGGGGGGGCGGTGACTCAAAGATGCAGCGGTAGCAGGCCCCCGCGCCAGGGTGCAGTGCGAGGGCTTGACCGCGCCAGCGCTGGGCTCCGCCGATCACCGCAGGTATGCCGCGGGCGAGGCAGGCGTCGTTGACCATGAATTTGAGGCGGGGACTGTCGGTGCACTCGAGGACCAGGGCGTCGCTTTGGTTGCGATCCAGGAGAAGGGCCAGGCTTTTGGCGTCGACGTCGAGGACTTGGGCGTCGATCTTCAGGTCGTGCGCTCGCCGCTGGAGCTGCGCCTTGGCGGCACTCGCCTTGGCTGCGCCGACGTCCCCGACATCAAAGAGCACCTGACGCTGGAGGTTGCTGGTCTCTACCCGGTCGCGGTCGACGATCGTCAGACGGCGAGCCCCGGCGGCGAGCAAACCGAGCAGCGCGGGTGCGCCTAGGCCCCCCGCACCCAGCACCAGGAAGTGATCCCGAGGACCGTGCTCCGCTGTCAGTCTCGACATGGGGTTCCGCGCGTCGTCCTAGCGGAGTTCGCCGGCAGTGGTGAAGTACTCGTCGAGGCTGAAGTAGCGCTCGCCGGTGTCGCAGAGGATTGTGATGACGTTCTTGCCGGGCCCGAGATCCGCGGCCAGGCGCTCGGCGGCGACCAGGCCCGCCCCCGAGGAGATGCCGACGAGCAGTCCCTCTTCGGTGGCGAGGCGTTTTTTCATGCGGTAGGCGTCGGCATCTTCGACGGTGACGATGCGGTCGTAGATCGTGGTGTCCAAAACCTTGGGTACAAAACCGGCGCCGATCCCTTGGATCTTGTGGGGCCCCGCCGGACCGCCGCTCAGCACCGGTGAGCGTGTGGGCTCGACGGCGATGATGCGCACGTCGGGGTTGTGTTTGCGCAGGGCTAGACCTACGCCGGTGATCGTGCCACCGGTGCCGACCGCTGAGACGAAGCCATCGATCGAGCGTTCCTGCATCTGCTCGATGATCTCGACTGCGGTGGAGACCCGGTGGATCTCGGGGTTCGCCGGGTTCTCGAATTGCTGGAGCATCACGTGATCGTCGCGCTCGCAGAGCTCGATCGCGCGACCGACTGCGCCGCCCATCGTCTGGTCTTCGGGGGTGAGCACGATCTCCGCGCCGTAGGCCTTGAGCAGGTTGCGGCGCTCGAGGCTCATGCTCTCGGGCATCGTTAGGATCAGGCGGTAGCCCTTAACGGCGGCGACCAGGGCGAGGCCGATGCCTGTGTTGCCGCTGGTTGGTTCGACGAGCACGCTCTTGCCGGGGCGAATTTGGCCACTGGCCTCGGCCGCCTCGATCATCGCCAGGGCGATGCGATCTTTTACCGAGCCGCCGGGGTTGAGCATCTCGCATTTCCCCCAGACGGCTGCATGGGTCTTGGGGCCGCCAGCGGTCTTGCTGAGGCGGACCAGCGGGGTATTGCCGATGAGGCCGAGGATGTCTTCGACGAGTGCTGGTCGTTGCATAAGGATGGGGGGCCGGAGCCGATTCAGATCACATAGTCGGCGGCGAGTCTGCGGAACTGCTCGCGCGCCTCGGAGATCAAATCTTCGAGGTTGAGACCGCCGACGAGCTGGGCCATACGGCCGTCGACCGCTCGCTCGACGAGGCTAGTGATTTCGTCCTGGGGCTCACCGGCGTTGCTTTGATTGCTGGAGGAGAGTACGGAGAGGACATCCGCAAGAATAATTTCGTTGGCGGGGCGAGCTAGCTTGTATCCGCCGCGCGGTCCCCGCTTTCCGATCACAAAACCCGCTTTGCGAAGCTCGCCAATGATCTCCTCGAGATAGCGCGACGGGATCGCCTGTTTTTCCGCGATGACTTGGGCGGAGGCGTAGCCTCGGTGGGCGACATGGCACAGTGCGCGCAGTCCGTATCGGGCTTTGGTGGTTAGTTGCATGGCGTTCCTCGCGAGTTGTCCGTAGGGCATAAAAAACCCAAGAGCTATGTGTCATCGGTCTTCGAGGTTCGCGGTCGGCCACGTCGGAATCCGCAAGACTAGCCGAATTGAGCATCTAGAGAAATACTCATAATTGGCCGACAAATAGGTGCGCATGTCCCGCATGTCTCTAGTCTGCGTCGATTCTGTCGAGACGGTTGACAGGTATGGTGGCGAGCAAGTACCCAGCCAGCGATGGACGTCTCTGATCTGCGCAAGAACGCCAAGCTCGAGATCGACGGGCAACCCTACGTTGTCGTCGACTTTCAGTTCGTAAAGCCGGGCAAGGGCCAAGGCCTCTACAAATGCAAGATCAAGAACATGATCACGGGCGCTGTTCTCGATCGCACCTGGCGCTCCGGTGAGCGCCTGGAGGCCGCCAACGTCGAGTCGCGGAAGATGCAGTATCTCTTCTCAACCGGAGAGACCTACACCTTCATGGACAGCGAGACCTTCGAGCAGGTCGAGCTCTCGCAGGGCATCATCGGCAACGACGCCAACTACCTCCTCGACAACCTCGACTGCGACATTTTGTTTTACAACGAGCGCCCGGTTGGTCTCTCGTTGTCGAGCCACATCGTCATGGAGATCGTCGAGGCAGAGCCGGGCGTCAAGGGGGATACCGCGACCGGCGTCACCAAGACCGCGAAGGTGAGCACCGGTTACGCGATCCAGGTGCCGCTCTTTATCAAGGTCGGCGAGCGCGTGAAGATCGATACCCGCACCGGCGCCTATATCGAGCGCGTCAACAAGTGATCTGGCCGCGGCGCGGGTCCTTTGGGCTCGCACCAATAGTGAGCTGGCATCATCGACGCGTGCCCTTTGAGATGGCGCTGACAGAGGCCTCTGGGTGAGCGCGCCTGTCGATGGGTTGTCCTGGCCAGCTCGCGTGGATCTCTGGGACAGGGGCCTGGCAGCGGTTCGTGCCTATTTCCGCGGCTCGGGTCTGCGCGAGGTATCGACGCCGGTGCGCGTCGCTGGCGTTGCGGTCGAACCCTTCATCGAGCCCATCGCTGCGCCGCCTGGTTATCTGGCGACCAGTCCCGAACTGGTGATGAAGCGCCTCCTTTGTCGAGGTAGCGGGTCGATTTTTCAGGTCAGCCACGTCTTTCGTGCGGCCGAGAGGGGAGCTCGTCACTCGGAGGAGTTTCACCTGATCGAGTGGTACCGAGTTGAGGCTCCGCTCGTGCAGCTGCGCCGTGATGTCGAGGCGTTGATCGACGCTGTGTTCGACGCGACCGGACGACCCCGTGTTGGTGAGTGGTCGAGCGTCGGCATTATGGATGTTGTCGAGGCGACCCTGGGCCTTCGGTTGCGTGGTGATGAGGACAGCCCTGAGCTGATCGGGCTCGCGGCGAAGTGCGGCTTAAAACTCGTCGCCTTTGGACTCGATGATCCTGCGCCCGAGGTCCGACGTCTCGCGGCTTGGACCGCCTTCTTGAGCGAGTGGTCCGATCGGCACCTCGACCTGTGGTTGGCGACGCGTCAGGGGGTTCACCTCTGCGACTTTCCTCCGGTGCTCGCGGCCCTCTCGGAAATCCGGGAGACAGGGGGCGTTTTGAGAGCTGCGCGTTTTGAGAGTTTTGTGGGAGGTGTGGAGCTCGCGAATGGCTACCAAGAGCTCCGCGATCCGGTCGAGCAGGGGGCCCGTTTTGCGGCTGTTGGAGGTCTGCGGGAGGCGCTTGGCCTGCCGCCGTTGGCCAACGATGAGGGCTTTCTCGAGGATATGCGGGGTTACGGGCTGCCCTGCTGTGCGGGGGTGGCTCTCGGTCTCGATCGCCTGCTGATGCTCGCGGCCGGCGCAGATCGTTTGGATCAGGTCGCGTTGGCTCTCAGCGCGCCGAATTGAACCGAGTTGAGCTGAAATCTACAGCGACAGGCCTGCGTACTTCACCCGCTGGGGAGATCGTCAGCGAGCCAACATCGGATACGATTTCTCGATGTTCGTTTGAGGAGGAAGGGCAGGATTTTCCCGATAATCGCACCGGGGCCGCTCAGATCGCGCTCTTTGGCGGCCTCTCGACAACTCGCGGCCGAGGCGCCGGGCGTCTTGCGATTTGAGACCAGGTCTGTACACTGGCGCTCTCCATGCGTTCATTCGTCATCGGCGTCACCTTAGGTGCACTGCTCGGGCTCTCAGGATGTACGAAGATCCAGGCGCGCGATCTCATCCGTGAAGCGAACACGGATTACCGAGACGGCAAGTACCGCGACGCGATCGACAAGTACACCGAGGCTATCTCCCTCGAGTCGGACGGCGTCACCGTCTACTGGAATCGCGCGTGCGCGGCCGAGAGCATCGTTCTCAAGAGTAAGGACCCTGATTCGATCAAGGCCCGCAAGGGCTACGCGGATATGGCCCTGGCAGACTTCAAGACGTGGCTTGACCGCCTCGAGGAGCCGCAGCCAGAGGATGCCGAGCAGTACGAGATGCACCGTCTCGCGCTCCTCGATGCCGACGAGCGTTGTGACGATCTGCTGAGCTACTGGCTCGACCGGCACAACAAAAACGCCACCGAAGAAGGCCTCTACACCACGATCTCGCGCCAGTACGACAAATGCGGTCGTACCAAAGAGGCCGATGAGTGGTTCGAAAAGCGGATTCAGGACTTCCCGGACAGCGTGCGCGCCTACCACGGCCTGGCGATCCGGCGCTTTGAGCCGCTCTTCCCGGATCCCGATAGCACCGCGCCGTACAACACAAATTTCTCGGACCAAGAGCGCCTAGACATCGCCAACGACGTCATCAAGCTGCTCGACAAAGCGACGATGCGCGATCCCAAATTTAGGGACGCGTACATCTGGCGGTCGATGGCCTACACCCAGCGGGCTCTCGCGCGGCGCTTTACCGACGATGAAGAGAACCAAACGTTAGACGAGGGACTAAATCGCCTTCTCGCTCGCGAGGACACGATGCTCGCGTGGAAACAGCAAAAAGCTGTCTGCGACATCGACTCACTCCCTGAGTGCACCGAGGCCCAGATCAAGGCGGGCGTGGCCGGAGGAGGTGGCTGCTGCCTGTTGCCGCCCGCACCGCTGACCGCCGAAGAACTCGTCGCGGACGCCGTGCAAAAGAAAGAAATCGAGCAGCAGATCCGCGACGCAGCGGGTGACGCCGAGGCTCTAGAGCCGACCAAAAAGAAGAAAAAGAAGGGCAAGCGAAAGCGCTAAACCGCTTGTCTAGGCCTCGGCGCGCCTCCACGCGTTTGAGCAGGGGCACCGCAGAGGAGGAGACCCATGTTCGAGCACTACATGACCTATCAGTACGCTGACCCCCGCCGCCGCAAGATGATGACGTTGGCGGCTGTCGTGTCAGGTACGTTGACCCTATCGATGATCACGTTCGCTTGGGCGGCGAACAAGATGGACATCACCAAGGTCGAGCCGCCGACGATTAACTACATCGTCTTCCAACTCGCGACCGAAGAGCCACCGCCGCCGCCACCGCCGCCGCCGCCGCCGGCCGGTGATGACTCGGTCGAAGAGGTGGAAGAGGACATCCCCGACGAGGAAATCCCCGAGGAGGAGATCGTCCAGCCCAAGGACACTCCCGACAAGGTCCCCGACGCCAAAAAGAGCCCGGGTAAAGGCAGCAAAGTGCCGGGTGGAGTGCCAGGTGGAGTGCCGGGCGGGGTTCCGGGCGGTGTTGTTGGCGGCGTCTTGGGCGGTCAGCTCGGCGGCCAGCTCGGAGGTGTCGCGACCAAGCGCGAGCCGACACAGGCGGCGGCGCCAAAGCCGATCAACGCAGTCATGTCGCAGAGCGTCTACACGCCAGATCCCGACCGGGGCAAGCTGGCCAAGACCAAGGCCGGCATGTTCGACAAGCGATCGTGCAGCAACAAGACCTACTTCTGCGTCAGCAAGACCGGCAAGACCATCGATGTCCGGACCAAGAAGAAGTGTTACGACCCGAAGGTCAATGAAATCTGCCGCGAAACGGTGAAAAAATGGCGTTTCAAGCCATTCATTGTCGCCGGCAAGCCACAAAAGACCTGCAGCACAGTTCAGTTCGATCTGAAGTTCAACAAGTAGCCGTGGGCTTGGGGAGGCGAGAACGCCGCCCGACCCGTCGACTCACTCACGTACGACCGAAGCGAAGAAAGCAAAAGGCCCCCCCTGATGGATTTCACAACGATACTCGCCAATTCCGGTGTCGACTTCAGCCTCGCGGGCATGTGGGCGCAGATGGGCATTGTCGCCAAGCTGGTGATGATTCTCCTCGGAATCATGTTCCTCATCATGCTCGCTGTCACGATTGAGCGGGCGAGGGTCTTCTCGCGAGCCCGCGGCCAGTCGATCCGCTACATCATGATGCTCCGCACCTTCCTGCAGGAGCGCAAACTCCAAGATGCCGTCACTGCGGCCGGGACCCACAAAGAGTCGCCGATCGCCAAGGTCGTCGGTGCGGGTCTCAGCGAGTACATCCAGGGCATGGACGCCCTCCACGAAGAGGGACCCGACGATGTCGGTGACTTCGACCTGGTCGATGCTGTCAACCGTCAGCTCGAGCGCGCCAAGGAGCGCGAGACCGCCAACCTCAAGCGCGGCCTGACAGTGCTCGCCACCATCGGCTCAACGGCCGTGTTTGTCGGCCTGTTTGGTACCGTCACCGGTATCATCAACTCCTTCCAGGGAATCTCCTCGGACGGCGGCGGCGGCCTCTCCTCGGTTGCAGGCGGCATCTCGGAGGCCCTTGTGGCCACCGCGGTCGGCCTGATGGTCGCGATTCCGGCGGTTGTCTTCTTCAACTACTTCAACGCCCGGATCGAGCTCTTCCAGATCGATATGAACGACGTCGCTTCCGAGCTCGTCGACTTTGTGCTCAAGGAAGGCCGTTACTAGGATGTCCAGCGCGCGTCACCAGCGCCGAGGGAAGCAGACCCGACGGGTCCCCTACAAGACCGAGTCGATCCACCACGAGCCGCCAGCGGCTGAGATCAACGTCACGCCGCTGGTCGACGTCTGCCTTGTGCTCCTGATCATCTTCATGGTGGTCACACCCATGCTCGGGCGCGGCAAGGCCGTCATCCTGCCCAAACTCGCAGATGCCGAGCAGCACAAGGAGGGGGATCAGGTTTTTGTCTCAATCAACGACGATGGAGCGTGGATTGAGCAGGACCTCTATCTCAGCAAGGGCGACTTCATGACCGCCCTCGACGAGAGCCTGAAGGTCGCCTCTGGCAAGGCTGCGGCCAATGGGTACACCGGCCCGCTTCTCTTCTTGAAGGGGGATCGGGACACGGATTACGGCCAGGTGCGCATCGTCCTCGAATGGATCACATCGAGTGAGTCGATGATCCAAGACGTCGCTCTGGTCGTCGATCTCGGGGAGTAGCAATACCCCCGAGGAGTCGTAGATGACCCAGGCGCTTTGTGCGCGAATTTGTTTTTCCTGTTCGTACCGCCCGTCGTGGCGTAGTCTCTCGCTCAACGAGCGTAGGCGGAGGAGTGTTCTTCCATGGGCATGTCAACTGGACATAAGGGTTCTGGGGCTGCGGCTGACATCAACGTCACCCCGCTCGTAGACATCTGTTTGGTCCTTCTCATCATCTTCATGGTGATGATCCCCAAGCAGGTCCCCGAAATTTCGGTGCGTGTGCCACCGGAGAGCAAGCAGCGCAACAAGGCGCCACCGACCCAGGACACCCTGGTGATCGGCATGACCAAGGACGGTACGGTCTCCCTCAATCGAAACCCGATGGAGAAGACGGTGCTTCGAGATGCGCTCAAAAAGCAGCTCGAATTTCGCGACAAAAAGGTCGTCTTCGTCGACTTTGATGATGACGCGAAGTACGGCGACGCGGTCGAAATCCTCGACATGGCGAAGACCTCGGGCGCCGAGGTGCTGGGTGTCATGAAGCGCAAGGATCGGCCCACCCCAGACAAGCTGCCGACCAGGTAGCGAACCCGACCCACAGATCCCTGACGATCTCACTAGTAGGACTTGAGAAACATGCGTAGCGCCGACTCCAAGCAGGAAGCATCGATGGGTATTGTTAGAGGATCGCTCGTAGCGACCGCACTGCTCGCTGCAGCGACAGCGATGCCGGGATGCATCACCGATCCCGATTGCGCCATCTGCGATCCGGAGAACCTTATCCTCGAGACGATCTCCGCCTCGAACTACGCCGGCAAGCAGATCTTTCTGCTCTCGCCCGAGTGCAAGGGGGAGGAGTGTCCGGAGGCGCTGAGCGAGGCGAAGTACTACGTCAATACCATCGGTCCGTGCGAGATGAGCGACGATGCCGTCGACTCCGAGAAGGCCCGCAGAGGTGCCGCAGAGTGGTGCAAGATCTCACCGCTGATCGTCGGAACCGGCATCAACTTCGTTTTTAACAACCTCCTCGATCCACAGTCGATCGAGCTGGTCCGTAAGCAGCCGGTAAACCCTCAGCTCTTCGAGGTCTACGATTGGCGCACACGGATCGTCAAGATCAAGGGGCCGAACACCCGCTACAACGGCGACTATCTTCGGGGTTCGAGCCAGAACCCGGACTTGGTCACGCGCGCGGTAAACCTCTCGTGCATCGAAAATCTCGCCGACCTGAGCGTGCCCTTCGATCACACGTCGATCGAGAACAACACCTGCGACGGGCTCTATCAAGCTGACGGAGGCATCTGGCCGCTCCGCACCCGCCTGACCCAGGAGGTCAAGGCGGCGGGCGGCAAGTTGGATTGGCGGAGCACGGCGAACTCCTGCGACGCGCTGACAGATGGTGCGGACACATGCTGCACCTCCTGCGACTACGAGCTTTCGGTCAACATCTCGCGCTACGGCGCGGGTCATGACGCCTCAAACGCGCTCTCCTGCGATCCCGCGAACGACGACAAATTCATCGTTTGCCGCGACATCGCGTCCGAAGTTGATCGCAGCGCTGAGGATGGGAACCGCTACCAGTTCAACTGGAACGGCGAGCTGGTGAGTTCATCGATTCCCTTCGCCGATCGGTTGCGCGAGACGCATCCGGCCGATCGCCCCGCGGGCTCGGAGCAAAAGAACGCACCCTGTCAGACGACGACGGACTGCACGACGCCGACCGACCTCAACCTGCCCGGTTCCGAGTGCGTCGGCGAACTTGCGGACAGCGGTGTCGCCTGCAGCCAAGACGCCGAGAACGAAGACTGCATCAATCGTCGGTGTGTCGCCGAGTGGTTCATCTCCTGCGAGACGACGCAGCTCGGCGGGCGCTGTGTGGACAAGCGCTTCGAGGAGAAGGGCGTCGCTGGTTGTTTCACACTCAACAATGATGTGGTCGCCTACAACGATGCCCTCGAGGAGGGCAACGTCAAGAACGTCTCCGGAGGTCGCCGGCTCGCGTTCACGGACCTCGACGAGAACGGCCTCATCGAGGCGGACGAGGGTTGTGGCCAGGGCGTCGTTTGCGATCCATTTGACCGGTCCTGGTCGACGCCGATCGCCGTCTACGATCGCAAGAAAAGCCTGCCCGAACAGGCCCGAGACTGTGTGTGCCCGACTAGCGAGAGCAACTACGCGTCGCGGATCGACAACGATCCCGAGTGCAAGGATGTGATCGACAGGCTCTGTCGCGACGATGGTGGCAAGCTCATCGAGTCCAAGGCCAACCAGTACGCGATGCGCTTTGTGACAAAGGTCGGCGGTGTCATCTACGATCCGGCCCTCAAGGGGCTCCAGTTCCGGGCAGCGGATCGCGGTACGGTCGGTCGTGCGCGGGCTGAGTTTTGTGCGACGGGTGCGAAGAACATCGGTGGCTTCAACATCAAGGACGGCTGGCGGGCGAACGACAATGGCGCCGAGTCGGATGAGAACTTCGACCGGGCGATGTGTTCGAGTTCCGAGTACGAAATCGTCTTTGCGGTCCCGAGCGACGATGGCGGCCAGTACCTCAAGGACAAGGTTGGCAATACGCTCGCGGGTCGCCGTTCGTACAAATTTACGACGCCAGACTTCCATATCGTGCCGGGCAGCGGTTTCCCCGCAGACAACCTGCGGATCGGCGCTTGCGACAGCTTTGCGATCGGGTTCTCAAACAAATACGACATGAGCCCGCAAAACCTCCGCAAGCTGCAGATCGTCGAGCTCGATGAACTCAGCAACGAGGTTGCAGTGGTCGCTGGTGGTCTTAACTGCACCGATGATCCAGATGCCGTGAGCGCCTCCTCGCCGCCCTGCCTGACAGCCGACGTCTCCAGCCAGAATGTCGGCAAGGTCGGAGTGCAGGCCAATCCAAAGGACTTCGGTCAGGTGCTTCGCACAGGACGAACGTACCGGCTCAAGGTGCCGGGCCTGAGCGTCATCAATGGGGTTCCGATCAACTCCTACAAGGACTTCCAGGACTTCTACAGCAGCGATCCAGCAGCGGCCGAAGAGGCCTACCGAAGCGTCTTCATGGACGCCTGTGGCATGCCCTTGATCATCGGCGGAGCCTCAGAGCCCGACCACTACTTCGACTTTACCGTCGATCCGCCAAAGGCCAAGGAGGACAAAGACGGCGTTCTCGGCCTCTCCGGACTTCCTGGTGATGATGGCTTGATGTGCGATCGGCTCGGCGACGGGGTGCAGTTCAGCTGTGATAACGCGCCCGATCACTACAACCCCGATCAAGTGGACAGCGACCTGGACGGCTTTGGCGATGTCTACGATCTCTGCCCGACGATCGCGACCGCGATCAACACGGCGGACAGCGATAAGGACGGGGTTGGTAACGAGTGTGATACCTGCGTCAAGCAGCCAACTACCTACAACAAGGAAGCTGGCATGGCGGGCGTTCCGCCCAACATGATGGTCTTCAATACGCCGTACCAGAGCGATGCGGATGGGGACGGCATCGGTGATGCCTGCGACAACTGCGTCCAGTTGTCGAACTGTGCGGACTTCGGCAATACCGCTGGGCTTACGCCCTACGTGATCGGCGATGTTGTGCCGGTCAACGACACGAACATCTGCCAGACCGACATCGATGGCTTCAAGATGATCGGTGATGCCTGCGTCGAAAACGGTGCGCCGATCACCTTCCCCGGGGCTGCCGGGCCGGTGGGCTTTGGCAACGACGACGACTTTGATGGCGACGGGATCGTCAACGTCGAGGATTACTGCCCGCGTCTCCCCGTGGAGGGGCTGTCCTGTACTGGCGACGACGAGTGTCCAGACTCCAAGTGCACCAACAACCTCTGCAATCACAGCGACAGTGATGGTGACAAGGTCGGTGACTTCTGTGACACCTGTCCCTTTGATCTGAACCCCTCACAGATCGCCGATGGCGGGATCCAAGATGACGATGCGGATGGCGATTTTGTTGGCCGCGATTGTGAGACCAACGCCGAATGCTACAAGCGCTTCGATCCGCGTCCGTACTCGTTCTACGACGTTCAGGCCAACGGTTGGTGCTGTACGGTCGCCCTTGATGAACTGAGCAAGACCCGGGCTCCCCGCGAGCCCTACGAGGTCGTGCAGGCTGAAGACGGGTCGGTTACGATCGTCGGCGGAGGTCGCCTGTTGACCGTCGATTGTCCGGACGCAGAAGATCCGACCTGCCGCAAAATCCCCGACGAGGTGCTAGGAAAGCCCGGCATGGTCGCGCTTCCACCCGGTTGCGAAGGGGCACTGATCGACGCTGGCTACGATCCGGCAAACAAGGTCTACGCGACGCGCCTGGCGCTTGCGGACGTCGATAGCGAGGCCGCTCTCTGGGATAACCGCTGCACGTTGCCGCAGCTCGACCAGGACTTTGACGGTATTGGTGACATCTGCGACCTCTGTCCCTTTGCTTTCGACCCGGACAATGAGCCCTACGTCAACGAGAACGGTCGGCTCTTCGCCGAAGCGGGCAAGTACTGCAACGGGACCTACGCGCTCGACCAGATCCAGGCCGGGATCATTGCGGCGCAGCCGATGTGCTACGACGAAGAGAGCGAAGAGAGCACCGGTGGGGATACCGATGGCACCGGTACCGGTACCGGTGGCTCCACTGGCGGCTGAGCACGAACCCAGAATGTGGGTGATCGAAGGCGGGGCAGGTGCCTCGCCTTCGGCGTTCTCAGAGAGCCGGATCGGCGAAAACGTGCCTGTCTACGACTCTTCTTGCACACGGCCCCCGTCAGCCAGCGATCGCGCTCAGAGAGCGGCGAACGCTAGCCCCGGAAACCCGGGGTGCCTAGGCGCCGATGTCAGCGACGTAGAAGTCGAAGTGGATATCGACAACCGGGCTGCCCGTGGACTCGTGGAAATGCCAGGTCAGGCGGGCTGCATTTGCGGTGCCGTCGACGCGCTTGAAGTAGATATAGCCCCGCATGGTTGTACCGGGCTGAAGCATGCCCCAAGGCAGCGCGGAGGCGCCGATATCACCGTAGGAGGAGATCCTCGTGAAGTCGTTGGAGCGCCCGGTGCTGTAGCCGTTGGCGCGCTTACCCGAGAGCGCGAAGGTGCCGCCGGCGTCGAGCAGTTCGTGCTGGAAGCCGCGTTCGTCGAAGAGGTCGATGTCGCCAGGAGCTAGGCGGATGGGTTTGTTGCCCATGTTGGCGATGACCGCGTGGATCACGGTTGTGTCTTCGTCGAAGTAGTAGGGATCACCCTCCCAGGCCCCGGTGGTGAGGACTACAGAGAGCTTGGAGGCGGGGTCGATGGCTGCCTGTCGGTGGCTTCCATCGGCTGCGACCAGCTCTCCCCGGGGGGCGCACGCGAGCGGCACGAGGAGCACAGCTGCGAAGAGACCCAGATGTCGATGGAAGCGCATCACGAGCCAAGCATAGCGCGAGAGTCCGCCGGTGACACCGCGCGCAGGCCTTTGCGTGGGCTAGATCGCTTCTGTGGTCAAAGGGGCCGGGAGTGCCGTTAGAGAGCTATGGCGCACTATTTGAGCGTTCGCGCATGTCGCGCCAGTCGCGTTGGAGCAGCTTTTGGACCTGGCGTTGAGCGAGGTAGCTGCGGCGGAGTTCGGGGCTTTGGAGGTCGTCGAGTCGGGCTTGCGTCAGCTCGGCGGCGCGGTTGAGCCAACGCTCGCCCTCTGGATCTCCGCTGCCGGTGAGCACTTGGCCGAGGTGGAAGACCGAAAGCAGACCGTCGACTGGGGCTGCGCCGGCTTCGACGAGTTCGACTGCCTCACGCTCGCTACGGATCGCCTGTTGAGGGTCCCCCCGAAGCTCGGCGGCACAGCTGAGGATGTGCAGCGCGTGGGCCATCGCGCTGGGAAGCGAGTGCTCGCGGGCCTGTTGGAGTACTTTCGTGGCGAGTGCACTCGCTTTGTCGATCGAGCCCTCGCGGGCGCTGTTGAGGACGATGCGGGCCTGGCGAGCGCGCGCTCGGAGTTCGGTGCGTAGATCACCGCGGGCATTGGCGATCGCGGCGGCATCGGTGAGCAGTGAGCTCGCTGCGTCGGCTTCGCCCAGCTCTGCGACGACTTCGCCCAGGTGCACGACGACCTCGCCGAGAAGCCCCGTATGGCCGAGTGCTTCGTGCAGCTCTAGGGCCTTGCGGAGGTAGCGTTCGGCGCGGCGATGGAGGCCGATGGCGCTGTAGGTGATCCCGAGGTTGGCGAGTTTGGTGCCGGTCCCGACCCGATCGCCGAGTTCTCGGTCGATCTCCAGGGCCTCGAGGAAGCAGTCGATGGCCCGCTGGTAGCGAGTGCTGCGACGGGCGACCTCGCCTAAATGGGTGAGCGCGTCGGCTTGAATCCGCCTGTCGTTGAGCGCTCGGGCGATCGTCAGGACTTCGTTTAATGTGGTGCGAGCTCCGACGAGTCGGCAGTCGTCGAGTTCGGCGCGGCCGATCCTGAGGAGGAGCTTCGCGCGTTGGTGGCGACCCTTTTCGTTGGGGCAGGCCTGGAGGGCCTCGCGGGCGATGTCTTCGGCTAAACGCGGGGCTCCCTGAGCGAGGAGAAGGTCCGAGTGCAGCTCGCCGAGGGTCGCGCGTGCGGGGGAGGGGTCGTCGAGCGCGGTGATCCGAGCGATGAGGCGGGGGATGAGCTGTTCCGCGTGCTGGATTCGGCCGCAATCGAGGTAGAAGCGGAGCAGCCGCAGCGACGCCTCGACCTCTCGCTCTGCATCGTCGTCGCTGCTCGCGAGGTCGATCATCTGCCGAAGATCGGCCCCTTGGAGGCGCCTGCGACCCCAGGCGCGAAGGATTGACTCGCGATCGCCGAGGATCGCAAAGCGCCGTCTGTCGGTACTTGGTAGTGCCTTGAGGGCGAGGCTCAGGAAGTAGTGGGCCTCACGGCTGCCGCCGAGATCGCGGGCTGCAGACGCCGCTCGGAGGGCGGGCTCGACCGCCTCCAGAGTGCGCCCAGCCTCGAGCAGATGCTCGGCGATGGGCCCGTCATCACGACCCGGTGAGTAATCGCTGCGGCTGTGTTTAATCGCGACCGCGCGGGCATGAAGCCTGCGGGAGAGTTCTCGTGCGGTGGTCTCTTTGCAGAGTTCGTGCAGGCTGATGCTGGTGAAGCGCAGCGGGTTGTTGTTGGGGTCGGACTCAAAGACGCCGAGGCTGCGCAGGCGGTCGACGTCGCGGGCAACCTCCCGCTCGACGAGGCGAGCGACTTCTTCGGGCCGGAAGCTCTGGCCGAGGATCGCGGCCGCCTCGACGACCTCTCGTTCGCCCGGCCGGAGGGCATCGAGGTGTGCGTGCAGGGCGGCCTCGACGCTCCGCGGGACTTGGATCGTCGCTCCGCGCTGACGCACTTCGAGGAAACGACCGCGGGCATCCCAGGCGATCACACCTTGGCGGAGGAGGTGAGCGAGTGTTTCTTCGATAAAGAGCGGATTGCCGGAGGTGCGGGCGAGGATCGCGTCGGCGAGTTCTGCCGCTGCGCCCGGATCGGCGAAGCGGCGGATGATCAATTCGCGACGGGCGCGGGCGTCGAGCTCGCTGAGGTCGAGTTCGATGAGCCCCGGCAGTGCGCGCAGAGGGCCGATGCGCGGGCTTGGGCGTGTGGTCATGACCACCAGTAGTGGGTGCGCCGGTTGGCGACCGAGCCACTCTCCAAGGAGTGCGAGGCTGTGGGCGTCGGCGAAGTGCAGGTTCTCTAAAACGACGAGCACCGGGCGGCGCTCTGCGAGCACCCGAACGAGGCGTCGGAAGAGCCTACTGATGGCCTCGCGACGGGCGCTCGGCGGCGTCTTGTGGGGGGGGGCGCCCGCTAGATCGAGGGCGTCGCCGAGGGCTCCAGCGAGTGCTTCGGGGTCGCTGATCCGAAGTTTGGTGAGGCGCTGTGTGAGCTCTTCGTAGGTGGTTTTGGTGTGGATGCCGAGGGTGCCCTGGAGGAGGCGGAGCAGCGCTCCGAGAGAGACGTTGCGGCGGCGCCATTGGCCGCTGAAGCGCAGGACCTCGGCGGAGCGGCGGGGGATGCTGGTGACAAAACGTTCGACGAGCGTGCGCTTGCCGAGACCTGGGGCGCTGGTGATGAGCACAGCCCGGACAGCGCGCGCTCGGATCGCCTCGGCGAAACACTCGCGCAGGGTTCGGAGCTCGAGTTCGCGGCCGTAGAGGACCGCACGGGCACCTGGGGCGTGGTGGATCCGCCGCTCGCTGGCCTGGGCTGGGCCGAGCAGCGGGCAGGCGTGATCGAGTTCGGCGGGCGCGAGTTCCCCGTCGTCGTCGGGATCGATGAGTTCGGGCTCACCGAGCCGCCAGCGTCTGGCGAGCCCCTCGGGAGGATCGCCGACGAGCATCACGGGGCCATCCAGGGCGGCCTTTGCGACCTGTCGCATTCGACATTCGCTGACCGGGTCGATTTCGACGGCAAGGGGGGCGCCGGCGATTCGGTGGAGTTTGACGCGGAGTTCGGCGAGCGCAACCCCGATACCGAGACCGGGGGCTGCGTCACCGATCGCCTCGCGCAGTGCCTGGGCGATCTGCACGGCCTGCTCGGCGGGGCTCCGGGTGATCGCGAGAACACCGAAGGCAAAGACCAGCGCGGCCGCGTCGATCTGGATCACGTGGGCGCCACCCTTGTAGGCAATATCGCGGGCGAGCAGGAGAAAGCGGTCGCGGTCGACCTCTGCATCCTCGGTGGGGGCGAGGTGGGCGTGCAAGACGACGACGTCGAGACTCTCGCGGCGTGCGGGCAGGGCATGCTCTCCGTCGGCCTCGCTGAACTCGCGGGTTGCGTCTTTATCTTCGACCTTGAACTCGGCGCGGTCGACCGAAGGTCGCCTGTGGTAGCGGGCGACGTAATCGCTGAGCACCTCGTCGTCGACGACGGGGTCCGCTCGGTGAAGGAAGGCGGCCAGCGCTGATTGCATCGCCCGGGCGCTCTCCCAGCGTCGATCGGGAGTGCGCGCGAGAGCCCTGTCGACAACCGCGATGAGCGGTGCAGATAGTCCAGGTTCGGCCTCTGCGAGTGGCTTGAGCGGCCGGGTCCGCACCTCCTCTAAGAGCTGGGTAGGGCTCTTACCGCGGAAGACCAGAGTGCCGGTGAGCATTTCGTAGAGCACGACGCCGAGGGCGTAGATGTCGGCTCGCGGATCGACCCGTTTGCCCATCGCCTGCTCGGGCGCCATATAGGCCACCTTGCCCTGAATGGTCATGTCTTCGAGGACACCTGCTCCATAGGGCAGGCGGTGACGGGGGAGGGCGCTGGAATCAGGTGCTGGCCGGGCGATCCCGAAGTCGAGCACCTTCACGGTGCCGGCGAAGGAGAGCATGATGTTATGCGGACTGATGTCGCGGTGCACGATGCCGATCGGCGCGTCGAAGTCGTCGCGTTTTTGATGGGCGTAGGCGAGGCCGGCCGCGACCTGGTGGGCGATGTAGGCGGCGATCACCGGCGGGACCCGCTCGTCGCGGCTGTGCACCGTGTGGATCAGCCGCATCAGATCGACGCCCTCGACCAGCTCCATCGCCAGGTAGAGATCGTCCTGTACCTGGCCAAAGTCGAAGACCTGGACGATGTTCGCGTGATTGAGGCCGAGGGCGATCTTTGCCTCGTCGACAAACATGCGAGCGTACTCCGGCTGGTCGGCGCAATCGCGGCGGATCTTCTTGACGACCAGGCGCTTCGCGAGCCCCTCGGCGACGGCGACAGTCGCCGAATAGACCTCAGCCATGCCACCCTCACCGATCTTGCGGTGCAGGGTGTAGCGGCCGAATTGTTGAGGGAGGGCGGTCATCAGCTCGGGCGAAAGGTGGCGTCTCGCTGGCGTCTCGGCAAGTCTTGAGCGTGTGAGCCGACCGATGGACCACATCATCGCCTGAGCGAGCTGTCACGAAGACCACGTTTAGGGCACTAGATGAATGCTCCGGTGTGCTCTGTGGCAGCTAGAGCGCGTAGATGACCAAGTTGTCAAAGCGCACCCGTGATTCCCAATTATTGAAAGCGAAGTGGTTGTGACCGGCGCCGACTAGGGGGGCCTTGTCTTCGAAGGCCAGCACCTCTTGACCGTCGAGTTCCCAGCGCAGGGCACCGTGTTGGCGGATCAGTGTGAAGTGGTAGCGACGGTCGGCTTCGACCTTGGGTTTGCTCGTGGTCCTGCGGTCGCGGCCGTGTTCGTCGCGCCTGGCGATCGCGTTGATCGTGTTGTTCCAGCCGCCAAAGATCACGACGTAGCCAGAGGCTGTGTAGCTCGCGGTTTTGGCGAAGGAGGTGCCGTCGCCGGCGATCTCGACCTTGATGTCGCCCTCTTCGCCCTCGGCGATCGCGTCGAACTCGACCCGGATGTCATCGGGTAGCTCGGTCGCGAGCCAGACTGGGTGGTTGTGCAGGCCTTCGACCACGAGGGCACCGGAGTCGATTTTGGCCCCCGCACCGGTAACCCGCCAATTGTCGGAGAGCCTCTCGCCGTCGAAGTTATCGCTGAAGATCGGCGCAGCACCGGCGCCTGGGGTGCTGTAGGTCCGTGGCTCCTCGGCGCAAGCGAGACCGGCAAAGAAAAGCATAAGAGCGGGAGCTTTGGTGTGCATGAATCAGGGAGCCTCGGGCTCAAAAACGAAGGGATAGGTGACCTCGATCGCGCCGCCGTTCTCTGGAGGATCAAAGCTGACGCTCATCATCGATTCGCGCATGCACTCGACGAGACCTGGGTGTTGGATCTCGCTGTCGTCGGTGGGCTCGGCCTCGACGACCAGGCCGCCGGCATCGGGCTCGCCTTCGATGCGGAAGTGCAGCGCCAGGCGCCCCTGGAGATCGGGGCTGTCGCTGAGGGCGAGTTCGTAGCACTCCTCGGCCAGCGGCACGAGATCCTCGGCGATGCGATCCCGGATGTAGTCGCGGCTGAGGGAGCCCAGCGCTCCGGGCTCGATGGGCTCGCTTTCGGGACGTTGCAGCCGCGTCCGCTGGGCCTGCTGGATCCGCTGCAGCAGCGCCTCTCGCTCGGCGCGCTCGCGTTCGCGGGCCGCCTGCGAGCGGACCCGAAGGCGCTTTGGCGGAGTCGCTCTTTGGGTCTCAGGACGGGCGGGCGTTGGCTCGTGCTCGGTCCTCGGGGCAGCGCTTGGGCTCCGCCGCGTCGGCTCCCTCTCCGCCTTTTCCGTAACCGCTGTGACGTCCGCTGACTCGGTCTTGTCCGTACCCGATTGCCACAGGTAATAGCCGATCAAGATGAGCGCGGCGCCGGCCGGCAGGATGAAGGACTTGGCGTGTGTCATCGCCCTCCAAGCATAACGCGAGAGGACGCCTGCGATGGATCCGCCGCGCTCATCGATACGGTTGCGCAGCGCCGACGAGCGGCGTCGTCTTGGGTAGCCTGCGCTGCTCTGGATCGATCGCCAGCATTGCCCGGAGGTGTTCGCTCCAGTCTCCAGGCAGGTCATTTGGCACGAAGAATGCGGCGTTGAGTTCATCGCTGACGCGATCGAATTCGGCGGCCAGCGGTGACGGTGCGATGGCGATCTCGAGAAGCACGACGCCGGCGCTGAAAACATCACAGGCATGGGTGGCGCGGGTGTGGCCGTGGCCGTGGCGAAGCTCGGGGGCGAGGTAGCGGAGAGTACCGACATTGCGGACTTCCCCGTGGCGGCTGCCTGGAAGGGCGAGTCCGAAGTCGCCGAGAGCGATCGGTGATCCGGGATCGGTGCCTCGAACCAGAATATTCGCCGGCTTGACGTCGCGGTGAACCGCGCCCACGTCGTGCACCGCTCGGAGGGCCGCGGCGAGTTCGCTGCCGATCCGTGGCAGGTCGGCGGCGCTGACCTGACTTCGTCGCAGGGCGAGGCGCAGGTTGCCGCCGCGGCAGAGTGAGAGGGCGATAAAGGAGTGCTCGGGCTGGGCGTCGAGCAGGGCGATGACGTAGGGCGAGCGCACCTGCGCCAGCGTCCGAGCCTCGTCAAAGAAGCGGGTTCGGAGCAGACGATCGCGGTTGCCGATCAGGAGGCGCTTGAGCGCGACCTCGCGGCCGACTCGGCGATCGAACGCTTGGTAGACCACTGCGTGCCGCCCGCGTCCGAGTGGGCGTCCGAGTTCGTAGCGATCCGAGCCGAGACCGTCGGCGATCTCGATTTCGGCGAGGCCGTCTAAAAGGGCGAGGCCACGGCTGCGTTGGCGGGGGGAGAGGCCGCGACGTTCGAGGGCCCGGACAGCCTCGCGCCAGCCCCTCAGCGCTTGATTATTGTCGATATCGGTCGCGAGCACGGCTTCGAAGTGGCGCAATGCGGCCGCCGGATCGTGGCTCTCGGCGAGGGCCTCTCCGAGCAGGAGATTAGCCGCTGTGAACGGCCCCCCGAGGAGGCGGCGGCCGGCGTCGACGCTCGGCAGGGTGAGCAGCGCCCGAGCGACCGTGATCCCGAGACTGGGCGCGAGCGCGTCGACCAGCTCGCGGGCGAGCAGGAGTGCGAGGTCGGCTCGTACTCGCTGGCGAAGATCGGATGCGATGGCCACCACTGCGCCGCGGAGGAAACCGTCGTGGCTGAGCTGACGAAGTTGGCGTTCGATCAGGGTCAGTGGAAGCAGGCGACGCAGGTTCTCGGTGAGCTCCGCCAGGGTGCGGTGCTCCATCGGCAAGGTTGCGCCGACAGAGAAGTGGTCGAGCACGTCGCGGAGCGCCTCGTCGAGAACGCTGGTGGGGCCCTCGGATTCGAGCAGAATGTTCATCTACGGGTCGCAATCGTAGGTCAGCGGTTCGGCGAAGACCACCCTCGGTCGCCGCTCAGCGCAGGAGTTCGATGCTCCGGGTCGGTCCGGTGCCAGGGCCTGAAAGCGGCATGAATTCGATGCGATCGCCGAGCAGCGCCTCGATCCGTGCTCCGGGTCCCAGCAGGGTCGAATTGAGCCGCAACTGGCAGTCAGGGTTGGCGGTGATCTCCAGGAAGGGCGGGGCCCAGCTGAGGGTCGCGGGCAGCTCTTCGTCGGGGGCGAGCTGCAACGGTCCGCCCTCGGGCAGAAAGAGGTGCCAGGTCGGGTCGCCGACGACTTGGAGGAGGGCCCCGCGGGTGTCGCCATCGCTACCGAGGGGGTGGATCTCGATCGTCGACGTGAAGCCGAGGCCGAGTTCACCGGTGGTTGTGAGTGGTTCTGGCAGGCCGGCCTCGAGGGCTTGGCCTTGCCAAAAGGTACCGACCCGGGATCCCTGATCAAACGCCAACAGGGCAACACCGGGGGGCGCTGGGGGCAGGCGGGGCGCCAGTTGCAGGTGAACGTGATCGCGGGAGAGCGTCGGTGCGGCCAGGGAAAGCTCGGCATCAGGCGCCCGGCCGATCCGCAGGGTGCTGGCGCTGTGCAGGATGGTGACGCGTGCTCCGCGGGGCCAGGCGAGGTGCAGGCGATGCCCGCGGGGCAGTGCGTCCTCGAGGGCACCCATTCGCCGCACGAGGCCGAGGCGAGGTAGGCGAGTTCGTTGCTCGGTCGGCAAGAAGCGATCGCTTGTATGTTCGCTGAGCAAGCTCAGAGCGAGGCGTCGGTGGCCGTATCGGAGGGCCTCGTCGACGGCTCTTTCGGTGGCCTCGATCGCTGCTTCGGCGGCCTCTTGGCGCTCGATGATCTCGAGCGTGTACTCGAGATTTGAGATCGCACCGGCGGCCTCGTAGGCCTGGGCAGCCCGGCGCCAGAGGCCGAGCTGCTCGTAGATCATGCCTGCTTCGCCGCCGCGTTCGGCATCATCGAGGGCGCGGGCGGCCTCGATCAGCAGCGCTCGCCTAGGGGCGCCGTCGGCTAGGGTCTCGGCCTGTCGCAGGAGGGCCTCGGCGAGCGCACGGTGGAGAGCTTTGCCCTCGTCGGTATCGCCGGGGTTTTGCGCACAGCCCTCGCGGAGCATGGAGATCCGACGGAGGTTGCTCTGGTTGGGGCCGGTGGCGTGCTCGAGGCGGATCACCGCGGCGACCGCGTGCGCACCGGAGGTTTCGAGCACGCGGGCAGCTCCTCGGAGATTGCCGCGATCGAGGAGGGCGAGTGCTGTGACCAGCTCGGGTCGCCCCCCGGGATCGCCGAGTTGGCTGCGGAGGAGGCTGGAGGAGGCCGGAGGAGGGCCCTCAGCGGGCGGCTTCAGCGGGTCGTCCACGGTCGGCCATCCTAGCATGGTGCCGCAGGATCTCTCCCCGATTGGCATCGCCCCGACCGGCATCGATCGCTCTGCATTCGCGACCTGGGGCACAGGAGGCGGAGGGCGAGTGTCGGCAACCCTTTCACCCCCGACGATCCAGGCTAGACTGCGCGCCATGGCGAAAACGCTGCTCGAGCCGATCGCGGCGGGACAGACCCGCTTTCGCATGCAGGGCCTGGCGCCCGACGCACGCGGGGTCGCGGTCGGGCGCGAGACCTTGCTGATCTTTCCGGCGCTCGATCGACTCGTCGCCTTTCTCGGTGCCTACAGTGAAGAGTCGAGTCTCGACGACTTGATCCCGACGATGACGATCGAGCGAGCGCGGCGAAGCAGCGGCGGTCATGCGATCCTGGTCCGTTGTGCAGGTGCCGACTCCTACGCCCTCGACCGGCTGATGCGGCTGACGATCTCTGTGCGCGGCGTTCTCTACGTCGGAGGCGGCACCCTTTTTATCCGCTATCGCGAGCGTGCAGCGCCCTTTGGCTACGATCTGAGTGAACCCACCGTCGCCGGATCTGACGACATCGTCGCCGTCGACGTCGACTTTGTCGGCCGTTACAAGGTCACGGATCGCCTCGATCCGGTGGAGCTGATCCAGCGTCTTTCGCTGCGCCAGGTACCGCTACCGATCGCCGGAATCGGCGAGGATTCAAAGCTCTGCGGCATGCTCGAGATGGCGTTGGTCCTGGTCGCGCCGGGTCTCTCGGAGCGCGTGCTCGCCTACCTGTGGCGGGCCAAGGTCGAGATGGGGGGAGTGCGGGTTGCCCTCGCCGGTGAACGTCGGGCGAGCCTCCTACTGCGCTTGCGCAGCCCCTCGGCGCGTATTCTTGAGGTACTCCGCGGCATTCCCGGGGTCGAGCTGCTCGCACCTGTGTCCCCGCGCGCCGCGGTCGAGGTTGGCTATCGTCATCCGATCCAGCTCGGGTCGGCGTCGACCTGTCTGCCGGGTGACGAGATGTACCTCTTTCGCGGACGCACGGCCCGTGTCGAACGTCTCGAAGGGGCGCCGCGTTTCATCGAGGGGCGCCACCTCGTCTCCGCGGATCTGCAGGGCGGCTCGGTACGTGAGCCCGGTGACGCTCGCAGCTTGGGCTTTGAGCCCTTGCGGATCCCTCTCCGGCTCCGGCCGACGAGCGCCGCACGCGAGCCCAGGGGGGCGCTCATCCCCTGGGAGCAGAGCGAACTCCTCCGCCGTTTGATCTACGTGGTACCGCCAGGTTCATTGGCGCAGGCTCGCCTCGCCCTACTCGAAGAGGGGGTGCTGGTGCTCACCGGTGCGGTGATCGGCGGCACTGGTGCGGCGAGTGTTGCGGGCGTCGGTGCGGCGGCGTTGATGCCCCTGGGCACGCGCATCTGCGAGGTCGCGCCCGGCGTGCTTGTGCCCGACGGGTACGAACTTTGGCCGCGGGTCCGCCCCGAGCTTCTGCGCGAGCTGCTCGGCCTCGAGAGCGGCCAACTGGCGCTCTTTCGAGGCCCTGATCTCGAGCCTCTGCGCCTGCGTCCCGAACACCTCGCGCCTCTCGACGCGGCCGTCGTTGGTCGCCTCGAACTCGGCGAAGGGCGCGAACTACCCGAGGAGCTGATGGCCATGGGCCCGCCATCGATCGTCAACCAGCACCTCGGTCGTTTTGCCCTTTGGGGCTACGGTCGTGGCATCGAGGTCGAGCGTGAGCTGGAACCTGAGTGATTTCCTCGATCGCTTTGTCTTGCCGCTCTTAGGCGGCGGGCAGCTGATGGTCGGTGCGCCCGTGCGCCCGAGCGAGGTCCGGGCGATGGGCGAGGAACTCATGCGAGCGCCGGTCCTCGACCTCGAGTATCTGCGTCTTCGGCAGGCACGAAGCGTCGTCTCTGAGCCCCTCTTAGAGGAGGCCAGCGTCGACGAACTCGGCCTCTGGGCGGCGCTCTACAACATGCTGCTTTTGGATCATCCGGAGAGGCCGCGGGTTTGGACTCGGCGGATCACCTGGCGTCGTCTCGAGGCGGCATCGCGGACTTTTCTGACCCTCGGCCAGGCGGGATCGTTCGCGGAGGCCCTGGCTCGTCATGTTGCGGTCGGCCCCTTCCTCGAGCTTGTTCGCCGCGATATCGTCATCCTCACGTTAGAGGGCGAAGAGCGCTACATCGGCCAGCCGGTGCCCCGTCGTCGGCTCCGCTACGGTCGTCGCGACGAGCTCGTCACCTGGCTCGACGATGGTCACAACCACGAGGTCGCACAGTTGGTGCCGGATGTCCTCTGGGTCAGCCCGATCACCTGCATGTTGCGGCCGGCGCTCGCTCCCGCAGGCTGGTCGCCGCTGATCGCCGCGCCATTCCTCGCGGAGCGAGCCTTCGCTCGTGCGGTCACCTACGCCTGGGCGGGCTGTGCCGATTGGATCGAGGCCGGGGGCGCGATCATGGAGGGCATGATGGCCTCGATCGCGCCAGCGCCCGCATCGGTGCCACTAAATGAAGGCGATCGGGCGACCGGTGAGCAGCTCGCGTTGGCAGCAGGGCCGTCGCCCTTGGCGCTGGCGGGTAGCAGCTTTAACGCGGGGCCGGTCGAGATCGGGGCGATCACGGCGGCTCTCATCCATCTCCACTTCGTCAAGGTCCTGGAGCTCGGGGCTCGCTTGGGGGTCGCGACCGCCACTCGAAAGCGCGCGATGAGGCTCTTTCTCGGGTTGCCGCTGATCGCCCGTGAACTCGAGGACTTTCTTGGCGCGCCAATGGTACCCCCGGAGCGGAGCACCGGCTTTGACGGCCAGGTTGCCCGCCGCTGGACCGAATACTCTGATCACCTCGCCGACGTGCTCCCGCGTGATGTGGTTGAAAACCTGCGGGAGACCCTGGTACCACGCATCCTGAAAGAACCGACCCCATGAGCGCATTCTCGCCGCCATCGCCCACGGGCGTGTCGCTCGCCGAGCTCTCCCGTCGTCTTCAAGACGGCGCCCGTCAGCTCGAGCAACAGTTCCTCGGAAAAGAGGAGATCATCCGTCTCCTCTTCATCGCTGCCCTCGCCGGTGAACACCTGGTGATGGTGGGCCCACCGGGCACGGCGAAGAGCGCCCTGCTACGGGCCTTTTCCGAGGTCATCGATGCCCGCTATTTTGACTACCTGCTGACGCGTTTCACCGAGCCCAATGAGATCTTTGGCCCGGTCGACATCCGTGCCTTTCGGGAGGGCACCTACCGCCGCCGCATCGAGAAAATGTTGCCCGAAGCCGAGGTTGTCTTCTTAGACGAGATCTTCAAGGCCAACTCGGCGATTCTCAACAGCCTGCTGACGATCCTAAACGCTCGTCGCTACACCCACGGCACCACTACGGTCAATGTACCGCTGATCTCGCTCTTCGCGGCGAGCAACGAGGTGCCGGGTGATGAGGCCCTGTCGGCGCTCTTTGACCGCTTCCTCCTGCGGGTGCACTGCGACTACCTCGACTCCTATCACTTCCGCGGCCTCCTGCAAAAAGGCATCGACATCGAGACCCGTCAGATGTCCGAAGGAGCAGGTAAAAGTGCGCACGCGCGGCAGGTCACTTCGGCGAAGGAGTTGCTCGGCTTGCAGCAGCACTTCGGCGACTTCATGCGCTTCAGCGAGGATTTTCTCGCGACGTTTAAGGGCTTGGTGTTTCAGATCCGTTCGGAGGGCATCGGCCTCTCGGATCGACGTGTGGTCAAGCTGCTCAAGATGTTCGCGGCGTCGGCGATCTTTGACGGTCGCAGCGAAGCCCACGACGCGGATTTCTTCGTGCTCCGCCACGTTTGGAATACGCCCGAGCAGGAAGAGCTGTTGCAGGAGATCGTCGGTCCCGTGCTCGATCGCTGGTACGACGCACACCCCGACAAGGCGCGGATCGGCGTCACCCCGACCAGCTTGCAGGATCTGCTAGAGGAGCTGCGGATCATCCGCGAGACGCTTGCGGGCTCCGAGGTGCTCTCGGACATGCAGCTCTTCTCCCAGCTCCGCAACCTCGGCGACATCAAGGCCGCGCTCCAGCGTATGCCTGACAACCCCGCAGCTGAGCGCATGACAGGCGAGGTCGATAAGCTCCTCGAGGCCATGTTTGCGTCGAGTCGATTTGTCTAGGTGATCGTGCGTTTCGCCCCGCTAGATCCTCAGCTCTCAGGCCCCTGCGGGTCGATGCGAGCCTGTGCGCGATGGCCTGAGCTTGTCGGAGGATCGTCGGCCATCGCAGTCGCTGTGCAAGGGCAGGTCCGCGGTGAAGCAGCCGTGGGCGGCCGGGCAGGGTGCCCGTGAGCGAGGAGAGTCGGCGGGCCTCTCCGGGGCCAGAGATCGAGCGTCAGATCGGCACTCTCGCGCTCTCCCAGATCGAAGGCGCGGGCTCGTTGGCGCTGATGCGTTCTGTCGCCTGGCACGCCATCCTCGCCCGTCTCGGCTACGCCGTGCCCTTGGTCGTGGTTCACGATCTCGGCTGCCTAGTCGTCGGTTTGGGGATTCCGGCGACCCACGTCCGCGGCATCGCCGAGCGCGAACTCTGTGACGGTTGGCGGGGGCTGCTTCGCGAGATCGCCGGCTCCGATCTAGTGACTTCGCAGGCGGCGTGGAAGCATCGCGACTCGATGGTTGGCGTCGTGCTCGCGCGTCTCCTCTCTTCGATGACGCCCCAGCTGCCCGAGGCTATTCGTGTGCTGCGGCCGGTCGAGTTGCCGGCGGATGCGGCCCTCTACCTGCGCATCGATCCGCGCACCGCCTTCAACCGCTACGATCCGGGCCAGGCGATCGCGTGGATCGAGACCATGGTGCGTCTGCGTCTGCTGCCGATCCTCGCCGTCGAGCAGCTCGATGTCGACGCTCTACGCCTCTTCGGACTCTTTCGCGGAGGCCCTGGAGAGGCCGCTAGTGGGGTTGATCTCGCCGATCTCTACTCGGTGATGATCTCGCCGGCGCTCACCGATGTCATCGACTTCTCGATGGAACTCCTGCCTTCGCTGCTCGAGGTCCGGCGTGATGCAGGTCAGCAGGCGTTCTCGATCGACGGTTACGCCTCGATCGAGCGTCGCGGCAACCTCGACGATCTGGTGCTCTCGCAGCTGGCGCTCGACGAAGATATTTTTGAGCAAAAGTTGGTCGACAACGAGCTCTTCTATTTCACTCACGAGAAACAGGTCGAGAACGAAGAGCGCACGCATATGGTGCTCGTCGACGGCTCCGCATCGATGCGCGGCGTTCGCGAGGTCTTCGCCCGTGGTCTCGCGCTGGCGCTCTGCAAACGCCTGGCGCTGCTCGGCGAGCGGGTGGTGCTGCGCTTCTTTGATTCGCGTCTTTACGAGGGTGTTGAGGTCGGCGCCGATAGCCACGGAGAGGTCCCCTATGTGCTCCAATTCAGGGCGGAGCGCGGCCGCAACTACGCCCGGGTGATCCGTCAGCTAAACGGCGAACTCGCGGGGCCGCGGCGCTCTGGTGGCAAGCTTTTGATCTACTTCTTGACCCATGGGGAGTGTCAATTGCCGACCGAGGAGGTCCAGATTCTCGCCTCAAGGGCGCCGCTTTACGGTGTCTTTATTTTGCCGAGCGCCGGCCTTGAGCTTCCCTATTTAGAGCACCTTCACCGCGTGCATGTGATCGATCGCGACTCATTGATGATAGGTAAGCGAGCGGATCGAGCCCGCGAGATCATCCAGGATGTCGAGGCCGATACCCGGGGTCAACGAGGCAGGCGCAGATGATCGACACCGCGTTGCTCTGGGTCCGTGCCGAGACGGCCATGCGAGCCCGTCGTTTTGACGACGCGATCGTGCATCTGCGCCAACTGGTGGAGGTCGTCGATCGGATCGACTTTGAGTACGAAGACTGGCTACGGGCGCTCAGCGAATGCATGCGGCAGGTCGGTCGCCTCCGCGAATCGATGGCCTGCGCCGCCTACCTCGGGGTCAAGGACTTGCCGCCGCCGGAGCTCCTAAACTCGCAACTAGAGGCGGTGCAGGCGGGATCTGAGGACGCGAGGCGGGGTTTTCAGTTGATCGGCATCTACCTCTCACGCGCAGGGCAGCACCCTCAGTCCGCGGAGTGCTTTGCCGCGGCTCGCATGGAGGTGCACCACGCGATCGAACTCGAGCGCGCGGGGGCGGATCGCCTGGCCGCCGATCGTTGGGCGTCGCTGCTGGCCGGCGAGAGGCTGCGCGATTGTCCCTACGAGCGAGCGCTCGCCCGGATCAACTACGGCCTCTGCCTCAATCGACTCGGCCATGAGCGCGCCCGTGCAGCACTCGCGGAGGCGACGACCGCCGTCGAAGAGGTCGCAGACGGCTTTGAGGCCGCAGGTCTGAGGGAGCGGGCCTTCGACTGTTACCAGTTGCTCGCGCGGGTCGGCCTGCAAACGGATGCCTTCGAGAACATCGCCGAGGGCTATCTCAACAGCGTTCGCATCCTCAAGGACGATGGTCTCAAACTCGATGCGCTCCGCCTTTACGAGGCCTTTGTCGCCCACGCGCGTGCGGCCGGTGAGCACCACGCGGTGGCGACGATCCTGCGCGAAGCGGCCGAGTTTTGTACCCGTTCGGGGTTGCCCTACGCGGATGATCTCCGCCTGCGATCGGCCGACGCTTGGATGAAATCGGGAGCCGAGGCCCTGGGAGCGGGCCATCCCCAGCAGATCGTCGAAAATGCCTATCTCGCGGCAGCTGAGGCCCTGGCGTCGGTCCGAGCGTTTCGTCAGGTGGCCGAGGTCTACCGCCGGATCTCTGCCCTCGAGCTGCCGAGCAAAAGCCGCGAGCGTTGCGAGCGGATCCTCGGGAGGCTGAGCGAGGCACCCGCGGATCCGCCGCGGCCGACACCGGTGCCTGACTTCCTCAAGCAGCTCCCGGAGTACGAGGAGGTCTGGTACGTCGACCTCGCCGAGTGGGAGCTCGGCGGTGAGCCGGCGTTGACCGCTGCCGGGGTGATGGCCGACCGTCGCTTTCCCGACTACGTGCGTCGCCACGCCCTGCTGCTGGTACTCGAGGCCGAGCGCCGAGGGGCAGAGCTAGGTGATCTCGAGGTCGTGCGGCGCCTCGAATCGATCCGCGCCTACCCGGTGATCGACGCCTTAGAGCAGCTCTTTCGTCGGGGCAACGCAGAGTTGCGGGAGGCGGTCGCGTCGGCGATGGGGTCGCTGCGTTTTAAGCGATCCTTCACGCTGCTCGCTCGAGGTCTTCGCGATGACGAGGCAACGGTGCGTGGGGCTTCGGCTTCGGCGATCGCCCATCTGATCTTCCCCCACGCCTTCGAGCCGCTTCGGCGGATCTTTGAGGCGCGGGATCTGCTCGAGCCCGAGTCCGTTCGGGTCGCAGCGCTGCGAGCGATCGGCAAAATAGGCACTGTCGAGGCCCTCGATTTTCTTTGCGATCGCCTCCGCGAGGGGGAGGAGCCCTTTGTCCGCCTCGCGGGCGCGGCGATCTCCGAGATCAACAATCCCGAGCTTCTGCCCTACCTTCGCCGTCAAATCGACTTTGTGCCGCCGGAGTTCCGAGCTGTCCTAGAGGACACGGCGCAATCACTCGAAGCAAGGGTGCGGGGTCGCTGATCCGAGCCGTTGGAGCGGCGATCAGCGACAGGGGAAGGGCTCGCTGCCGATGAGCGCCTCGATCGCATCGATCGACTTTGGCACCGCATCCGAGAGCACCTCCGGACCTGTCTCTGAGACCAGGATATCGTCCTCGATGCGAATGCCCAGCCCGCGCAGCTCGGGCGGAGCACACTCGTCATCGGCAGCGATGTAGAGCCCCGGTTCGACGGTTAGCACATAGCCGGGCCTTAGCGCCCGTGACTTGCGATCGAGGCAGTAGTGGCCGACATCGTGAACGTCGGCGCCGAGCCAGTGGCTGTGACGGTGGCGGGTGTACCGGCTGTAGGAGGATTCGTCCGCGAGCAGGGCGTCGATCGATCCATCGACGAGTTTCAGATCCTTGAGCCCCTGGAGGAGGCTGCGCAGGCATACGTCGTAGATCGAATCGATCGTGGAGTCGACTACGGCGTGGGCGATGCCTGCCAGGTTGGCCTCTAGGACGATCGAGTAGAGGTCCCGTTGGGCGGGCGAAAAGCGGCCGTTGATCGGTAGCGTTCGGGTGATGTCGCCGGTGAAGTAGTCCCACTCCGCGCCAGCGTCGATCAGGAGGAGGTCGCCGTCGCCGAGTTCCGCCGAGTTGTCGATGTAGTGGAGGATCGTCGCGTTGTCGCCTCCGCCGACGATGCTGCCGTAGCCGGGACCGCTGGAGCCCTGCCTGCGAAAGTGAAATTCGAGGAGGGCCTCGATCTCGTATTCGCAGAGTCCTGGCCGGGTCGCGCGGATCGCCGCCAGGTGACCCGTGGCGCTGATGTCGACGGCGCGTCGCAGGCTAGCGAGCGCCGCATCGTCCTTGAGCAGGCGCTCCTCTCCGAGCAGCACTCGTGCGTCGAGAAGGGTCTCGGGGGCCTGGGCGCCGTAGCGATCGCGGCGCCGCAGGTTGTCGATCGTGCTGTCTAGGAGCGTCCGCATGTCGCGGTTGTCGGCGCCGAGGGGAACGTAGACAGTCGAGGTGCCGTTGAGGAGTTCAGCCAGGTGCTTTGCAGCCTGTTCGATCGGCCAGGCTGCATCAGCGCCGTAGATCGATGTTGCGCCCTCTGGACCGGTTCGTCGCCCGCTCCAGATCTCAGCCTCGGGATCGCGCGGACGCACAAAGAGCGCGAATTCTGGGTCCATTCCTGGGCGAAAGAGAAGGAGCGATCCCGGCTCGGCGAGGCCGCATAAGTAGTGAAAATTGGAGTCCGGTCGAAAGCGGAACTGGGTGTCGTTCGAGCGGGTTTGCAGGAGGCCGCCGTGGAGGAGAAGAGCGCTCCCCGTTTCCATGCGCGCGGCCAGGCGTGCTCTTCGTTGGCGATACGCGTCGGGGTTCGAGATCGTCGTGAGGGTGTGCACGTGCTTGAGAATAGGCAGATGCTCGGGGGCCGTCACCTCTGGCTTCGCGGAGGTGTGTAGATGATTGCGCAGCGCCCATTGATATTGCGTCTGCGCGTCGCCTGCCGGATCGTTGTGGCGATGGCACCGCATAAGCTGAGCGCGCAACGGATCCGAGAGGTCCAGACGGTTCTCGCCTCGTACAGCCCGTCGATAAAAGGGACTGATCTGAGTCTTCTCGGGGCACTGGCGCAGGCCGTGCTCAACTCGGTCGATGTTCGCGATCTGGCGCGGGTAAGCAGCGACGAGCTCGTTCATCAATACGAGTCGTTGCTGGCGACGATCATGAAACGCGCCAAGGGGGACATCTGCGTCGCTGTCCGCGAGTTTGACGGTCGTTTTGTGATCGAGAGTTGCATGGAGGACCAGCCCTTCCTGGTCTCCTCGGTGCGCGCCTGGTTGGCTGCGAAGGATCTGCGTGCGCTCTCTGTTGTCAACGCGGTGGTCCGGATCCGTCGTGACGCTTCAGGGGCGATCACTGCGGTCGGCAAGGGGCCGAGCGAGTCGATCATTCGCATCGTTCTCGACGTCGAGTCTGTGTCCGATGAGTTGCTCGACGGCTATCGGCAGCGGCTTTGCCTGGTGCAGTCGATGGTCCGCGATTTCCAGCCGATGCGGCGGGGTCTGCAGGAACTCGCAGACACCTATCTGAAGGCCTCCGTCGCCGTCGACGCCGAGCGTTCGGTGGTCTTTCGCGAGACCGAGGGCATCATCCGCTGGCTCTGCGAGGAGAACTTTGTCTTGCTCGCGGTCGAGGAATTTGACCTCGAGGGCACGATGGTTTCGCATCTCGGCATCTCATCGGTTCTGCAGCCGGTGCGTGATCAGGAGCGCATGGCGTGTTTTGCCGCCGAGCTCGAGCGCACGGTTCGCTACCGCCGGAGCAACGACGAGTCGCCAGTCCACCGCGCGGGTCGCCCTGGTCATTTCATCGTCACAAGGGTCGATCGCGGCGGCGAGATCGTCGGCACGACCTTGGTCAACGGTCTCTTCACCTACCGGGCCCTGCACACGCCTCCGGAGGAAATTCCGCATCTCAGGGTAGTGCTGCGCGGCATGCTCGTGGATCGCAACGTCTCGCTCGACAGCCACCGCGGCAAGAACATCACCAACGCGTTTAACTCGTTGCCCCTGGAGTTCATGCTCACCGAGACCCCAGAGAGCATCTGGGAACTCACCGATCGGGTGCTCCGGGCAGAGGCCGCGGGCGAGAGCGATGTGCACATTCGGGTCGGCGAGGATCGTCAGTCGATCTTTGCCTTTGTCTCGCTGCCGCGCGAGCAGTTCTCCGAGGCGTTGCGTCTGCAGGTCCAGGAACTCCTGATGCGGGAGTGCGGGGCTACGTACGCTGACTTCGGTGTCTACATGGATCGCTACGACAACGCGATCATCCACTACTACCTGACGGGGCCGGCGACCTTCGCCAAGATCGACACTGAGAAGGTGCGGACGCAGGTGCTCGCCCTGGCGAAGAGCTGGAACGAACGCCTCCGCGAGGCGCTCGGGGAGCTGGTCGGCGAGGGCGAGGTCGATGCGCTCTTCGATCGCTACCAAGACGCATTCACCGACGATCACAAACGTCGCGCCGGCGATCTCCGTCTCCTCGGTGATCTCGCCTGCCTCGAGAACCTGCGCAAGGGCGCGGACTTCGACTGCGACCTCTTTGTCTCGACCACCGGCGATCACCCGGGTTCGCTCAATCTTCGGGTCTTTCGTCGGCAGGCGCTCGGCCTTTCGGAGGAGCTGCCGCTGATCACCTCGTTCGGTCTGCGCGTCATCGACGAGTACGTGCGCCCGGTCAATGTTCGCCACTTGCAGCCCTTCGAGATGGACAACTTCCGCCTCGACGTAAGGGCCTCACGGATCCCGGCGATCATGGCTCGCAAGGACAACTTTCGGGCGGCGATGCGCGAAGTCTTTGGCGGCACGCTCGGCCGCGACAGTCTCAATCAGCTGGTGATTCAGACCTCGATGACGGCGCTCGAGGTCGAGATTCTCCGATCCTATGTCGCCTACCTCCATCAGCTCCGATGTCCCTACGCGACCCGTTTGATCCGCCGGGTTCTCTGCAAGCATCCGACGGTCACACAGGCGCTGATCGCCTGGCTCGCCTGTCGTTTTGATCCGGCCAGCAAGGTCGACGCTGCGGGGCTCAAGGCCTCCGAAGACGCACTCGCAGCGGAACTCCGCGCGGTCTCGGATTACACTGCGGATCGTGTACTGCAGGCGGTCGCGGAGGTCGTGCGCGCGACTCGGAGGACGAATGCCTTCATCGCCGATCGCCACGGCGGCGAAGCATTGGCCTTTAAGATCGCCGCGAGCGAGGTTCCCTTTGGTCCCGAGCCCAAACCCTGGCGCGAGATCTGGGTCTTTCATCGGGAGTTCCAGGGCGTGCATCTGCGAGGTGGTCGGGTCGCTCGCGGCGGTCTTCGCTTCAGCGATCGCTTCGACGATTTCCGCACCGAGATTCACGGCTTGATGACCACCCAAATGGTCAAAAATGTCCTGATCGTGCCGATGGGGGCAAAGGGAGGCTTTGCGCTCCGCGAGCCGCCGACCGGCCGGGACGCCCTGCGAGCCGCCGGCGATCGCATCTACCAGGTCTTTATTCGGGCCCTGCTCTCGGTGACCGACAACGTCGTCAAGGGCACAACGACCACGCCCGAGGGCATCGTCGTCTACCAGGAGAGCGAGGATCCCTACTTGGTTGTCGCAGCCGACAAGGGCACCGCGCATCTCTCCGACACAGCCAACGCGATCTCGATGGAGCGCGGTTTTTGGCTCGACGACGCATTCGCCTCCGGGGGCTCCAACGGCTACGACCATAAGGCGACGGGAATCACCGCCAGAGGTGCCTGGGAGACCACCAAGCGCAACTTCAGGGAGCTAGGCATCGATCCAGAGGTGGACGAGATCAGCGTCGTCGGCGTCGGCGATATGAGCGGTGATGTCTTTGGCAATGGTCTCCTCCGCAGCCGCACGATCAAGCTGCAGGGCGCCTTTAACCACATGCACATTTTTATCGATCCGACACCGGATCCAGAGGTCAGCTTTGTGGAGCGCCAGCGGGTCTTCGATCTGGGTCGATCGCAGTGGAGCGACTACAACCCCGAGCTGATTTCGCCGGGTGGCGGTGTCTGGTCGCGGACCGCAAAAAAGATCGATCTGCCGATCGAGGCTCGACAGCTTCTCGGCATCGGTGCTGAGGAAATTGTCAGCGGTGAGGATGTCGTGCGAGCGTTGCTCATGGTGCACGTCGATCTCCTGTGGATGGGCGGGATCGGCACTTACATCAAGAGCCGCGCCGAGAGCCACGCTGACGTCGGTGACAAGGCCAACGACTTTGTGCGCATCGACGCGCATAAGCTCCGGTGCCGGATTCTGGCGGAGGGGGCCAACCTCGCGATCACCGATCGGGGTCGTGCTGACTTCGCGAAGAGGGGCGGCTCGGTCTACACCTCGTACCTCGACAACTCGGGGGGCGTGGACACCTCGGATCACGAGGTCAACATCAAGATTCTTTTTGCGCCGTTGTTGGCGAGCGGGGCGGTCTCCCGCGAGCGGCGCAACGAGCTGCTTCTCCAGTGCACCGATGAGGTCTGTGAGATCGTGCTCGACAACAACCGCTCGCAGAGCCGCATGGTCTCTTTTGACTGCAGGCGGAGTCAGCGGGATATCTACCGTTACAGCCGGACGCTGGAGTACCTCACGCGGCGCGTACCCTTCTCGTCGGAGGCCTTTGCGCTGCCCAGCGATGACGAACTCGAGCAGCGCTTGCGCAAGGGGCAGGGGCTGCACAAGTGCGAGGCGGCGGCGATCTGCGCCCACTCAAAGATGCTCGTCTACCGCGAACTCTTGGAGGACGACAAGCTCTCCGAAGTGTTGGCGACCTCGCTCGTGCGCGCCTACTTCCCGCCGGCGATCGTCGATGTCGCCGGAGAGGCTGTCGAGCATCATCTCCTGCACCGCGAAATCGCGACGACGATGGCCGTCAATCGGATTATCGACAATGCTGGCGCGACCTTCTTTCCGGAGCTCATGTTGGGCACCGGTCGATCGGCGCGAGCTGTCGCCGAGGCCTACTTTCGAGTCTTGAAGGCCGGCAACATCGAGGCGCTCACGCACGAACTCTACGGGCTCGAGGATAAGCACCGCCAAGAGGCGATTTACGTCGCGATGGACGCGATTCAGGATGCGATCGAGGCTTCGACGTTCTTCCTCCTGGAGTGCGGCAAGATGGAGATTCCAGAGGGGGGCATCGCTGCGGTGAGGCCACTCTTGGAGGATGTTGAGGCGTTGCTCCCAAAGTCGCAGCTCTCGACATTGACCGCTCGTGTGCAAGAGTTCGAGGCGCTGGGTATCCCCAAAAAGACCGCGCTTCGGGTCGCGAGACTCAGCTACCTCCCGGCGATCCTCGAGTCGGTCGCGATGGCTCGGGGGACCGAGCGGTCGCCGCGGGAGATCATGCGTCTACGTCTCGAAATCGCGCGGGTCATGAACCTCGATCAACTCCAAGAGGGACTGGCACATATGGTTTATCGCTCGCGCTGGGAGGGGCCGGCAGCGGAGGCGTTGCTGCGTCATCTCAATGAGCATCTGCGACGAATGGTGCGGGTTGTCGAGGGTGAGGATGTGCAGGCAATGATCAACCGGCTTGGGCTGGCTTCGGCCCGGGAGCAGGGTGCCGCGAACCTCGAGGGCGGCGTTTCGATCGCAGGGATCGTCATGTACGATCATCACCTCCGACGCCTGCTCGCATCCGTCCACTGATTAAATGTATGCGGAGGTCACTTCGATTTCACCCGGTCGAGCTGCTAGGATGGCCGCTCGCTCCGGGTGATGCGCGTTGACGGCCTGTCGAGCGATGGTGGAAATGTTGGCTTTGCTAGATGGAACAGGCAATAAGTAGTTGCGCTGGGATCGTCGGGTATGCAATGCTTCCGAGCGAGTCGGGACTCACACTCCTCCTATGGGGCGAATACCTCACAAGGTGCAGTTTTGAGCATCGGCCCTGAACATAGCGATGGCACCGAGGATCCGAGCCCAAGCTGTCCATCCGCTTCATCCGCGACACCATTAACACGAGGGACAAGCATGAAAATCACAGGGATTCTTTCCGGAGCTATCATCTCCAGCGCCATGGTTCTGGCGGCCTGCACGCCCAAAAATCCGTTAGAGACCGTTTCGACCACCGATCCGACCGGTGCGAGCATGTCGGACGGCAGCACTTCCAGCGGGACAGAGAGCGATTCTGGGTCTGGTTCCATGAGCGACTCCAACGGAACCTCTGGGCCAACGGGTGACCCAACGGGCGATCCAACGGGCGATCCAACGGGCGATCCAACGGGCGATCCGACGGGCGATACGACCGGCTGTTCCTTCATCGACTGCGACGACGGCGGCGATGGCCCGGTCACCCAGTGTGATATCTGGGCGCAGGACTGTCCCGAGGGCGAAAAGTGCATGCCTTGGGCGGACGACGGCGGCTCATCGTGGAACGCGACCAAGTGCACGCCGATCGATCCGGCACCGCAGCAGCCCGGTGATGTTTGCTCTGCCGAGGGTGGCGTCAGCGGCCTTGATAACTGCGTCAAGTCCTCGATGTGCTGGAATGTCGATGCAGAGACCAATGTTGGCACCTGCGTCGCCTTCTGCGAGGGATCGGCCGAGGACCCAATGTGTTCTCCTGGCTTCGGCTGCACGATCGCCAATGATGGTGTGCTCATCCTCTGCCTTCCGGGCTGCGATCCGCTCGCCCAGGACTGCGAAAACGGCGATCTCTGCATCCCACAGCCGGGCGGCGATCTCTTCATCTGCGTGCTAGATGCCTCCGGTGAGGGCGGCGCTTACGCGGATCCCTGCGAGTTCGCGAACGCCTGCGATGCGGGGCTGTACTGCCTCAACCCGGAGTACGTCGAGGGCTGCCAGGCGGCGGGTTGTTGCTCGCCCTTCTGCGACATCACAGAGGATCCTGACCAGTGCCCCGGTGAGACCCAGGACTGCATCCCTTGGTACGAGCCGGGCACCGAGCCGCCCGGGTACGAGAACGTCGGTGTCTGCGGTATCGGTCAGTAGCAGTACGACCGAGTACAAGGGGGGAGCCCAGTGGGCTCCCCTCTCTTATTGGTTCTCCATCAGGTTGATCGAGAGCAATACCGACGAGCTCGGCTTGGCGGGCCGGCATACCGGCAGCTGCCTGCGGACGGAGCCACTCAGGGCTCTGTCGTCGAAGCCTGCAGAGGGCAAGATCGGGGGGCGGGTCGACTTACTCGCAGAGTCCGGTGCCCCCGGCCGTATTACTATTCGGTCGGTACTCTAACCATTTTGTATTTGCGTTGACGACGGCGAAGCCGAGTTCAGATCCATCAAGAAGGTCCAGAGCAGAGTGCCAGCATTAGCGATGTTCTCATCGACCAACTTGGCACCGTTGAAGACCGCATAGCCGACACCGCCAGCGACGCCGACATCGGGTTTGCCGTCGCCGTTGAACTGGGCCACGGTCGGCGGTCCGCCACCGCCAGAGTCGCCGTTTGAGTTGGACGCGCAGAGCGATGGGTTGAGCGTGCCGTTGATGTTTACGTTTTGCCGGATGACGACCGCCTTCTTGGCTTCGGTGTCGTAACGCCAGAGGTGAAGGTCGTGTACGTACGTACTTGCCGTCCAGGTCCAGGCCGGCGATCGCGGGAAAGGTGCCGGAGAGTCCGGTGTCGGCGATCATCGTGCAGTCGGCTTCGAAGGCTCGGGTTGCGCTGACGATCTCGAGGGTGCCGTCATCATCGATGTCGGCAGCGAGCACCTCGCGCCACCAACTCGGCGAGTACTTCACCGGGAACGTCGCCTTGACGGCGTCGCTTTGACCGTCGAGCACTGTGCCTGCGGGTAGGATTTCAGGCATGCCGTCGCTGTCAAAGTCGGCGACCGCCGGCATGTCGGAGTAGGCGATGCCGAGCGAGGATCGGCGATTGAGGAATCTCCAGCGGCGCGGCCCTTGAGCCGGCAGCGGGCGAGCATATTTGTACCGGGATAAACCGCTCTCGGAGTATTGACCTTTGATCACGCGGATCCGCACCAGGGTGATCACATGTGCATATTAGAGAGGCCGAGCAGAGATGGCCGAGGGTGCATGCATGTGGGTACACAGCTCGGGGTTTTGCGGGAACGACCTGTGTCTTGAACGCGTGAGAGCTATGTTTGCGGCGCGAAGCAGCGCCAACTAGAGGCGCGGATCGTTGGCGGGTGAATGCCGGGTTCGCGCGCGTGCTCGCGGCATCGAACGGACAAATAGGACCATTGATCGACCCCCCATAACCTGTGTCAGACTCCCGTGGTCACATGGTTGGAGCTGAGACATGGGAGGGCATTTATGAGTGACGAGACCATTCGCTTTGATCTGCCGCAGTCGGCTATCCCGACGCGTTGGTACAACATTCAGGCGGATCTCCCGCGGCCTTTGCCGCCGGTGCTCCATCCTGCAACCTACAAGCCGGTCGGGCCAGAGGACCTCGCGCCGCTCTTTCCGAAGGCCTTGATCGAACAGGAAGTCTCGACGGAGCGCTTCATCGAGATCCCGGAGGAGGTCCGTGAGATCTACAAACTCTGGCGGCCGACGCCACTTATCCGGGCCCGACGTTTGGAGAAGGCGCTCGATACCCCGGCGCATATCTACTTCAAATACGAGGGGGGCTCTCCGAGCGGCTCACACAAGCTGAATACGGCTGTTCCCCAGGCCTACTACAACAAATTGGAGGGCGTACAAGGCCTGACCACAGAGACAGGTGCAGGCCAGTGGGGCACGGCGCTTTCGATCGCTACGAGCTTCTTTGATCTCGAGTGCATCGTTTACATGGTCAAGGTGAGCTACCAGCAAAAGCCCTACCGGCGGGCGATCATCCAGTCGTTCGGTGCCAACGTCACGCCGAGCCCGAGCGACACCACGGAGGCTGGCCGGCGCTTCCTCGCCGAGGATCCGGATAGCACTGGTTCGCTGGGCATGGCGATCTCAGAGGCCGTCGAGGTCGCCGTTACTAGCGGTGGCAAGTACAAGTACGCGCTTGGGTCGGTGCTCAACCACGTGCTGATGCATCAGACGGTAATCGGCCAGGAGGCGCTTTTGCAGCTGCGTCGGGCGGATGCGTATCCTGATGTGGTCATCGGTTGTACCGGTGGCGGATCAAACTTCGCGGGCATCGCTTTCCCATTCATCCGTAACAACCTCAACCACGGCACCAACACCCGTATTGTTGCGGTTGAGCCCGCCGCCTGCCCAACCCTGACCCGAGGGTCATATACGTATGACTACGGTGATACGGCGGGTATGGCACCGGTGGTTAAGATGCATACCCTCGGTGCGAGCTTTGTGCCCGCGCCGCTGCATGCCGGCGGTCTGCGCTATCACGGTATGGCGAGCATCATCAGCGAACTCCTGGATCAAGACCTGATCGAGGCGCTGGCGCTACCGCAGCTCGAGGTCTTTGGCGCGGCGCTTAAGTTCCTGCGCTCGGAGGGCATTGTTCCGGCACCGGAGCCCTCGCATGCGATTGCCGCGGTGATCCGCGAGGCACTCGCGGCCAAGGAAGCGGGGGAGAAGCGGACGATTCTCTTCAACCTCTGCGGTCATGGGCACTTCGATATGGCCGCCTACGACGCCTACAATCGGGGGGAACTCTCCGATTACGAGTACCCACAGGAGGCGATCGATGCGGCGATGGCAAAGGTCCCACAGATCGAGGGGCAGCCGAAGGTGGTCCGGCGTCCCGCGCCCGCTCCGGTAGAGGAGATTCGCAGCGAGGATCCAGTGGCAGCGCTAGAAGAGACTGCGCCAGAAGAAGCACCGGGCGGCGAAGAAGCACCAGGCGGCGAAGAAGCACCAGGCGGCG